>NZ_VISU01000001.1:0-798356 GCF_007827625.1 Micromonospora sp. CNZ297
AAATCACCCGCTGCCTCAAGCGCTACATCGCCCGACAGCTCTACCGCACCATCACCACCCACCACCAAACCCCTTGACAACCCCACTCACAGATCAGCGAGGGCTGCCGGCCCGGGGCTGCCCGCCCTGAGGGGGCGGGCGCGGACGGCGTTGCGTTTCTCTGGGCGGTCTGGGATACCGTGAGGTCCGTTTCGCTCCCGCGAGACCAGGTCATCGCTCTACTGGAAGCGCGATCATGGATGAGTCGACCGGCGCGCTGACGTCGATGAGCGGGTTCACGCCGGAACCGATCCCCACCGCCCGGCTGGTCCTGCTGCCGCTGGGCGTCGAGCATGCCGAGGAGATGGCAGCCGTCCTCGCCGACCCGGCGCTGCACACCTTCATCGGCGGCGAACCCGCCACCCCGGCGGCGTTGCGGGCCCGCTACGAACGGCTTGTCGCCGGCTCGCCCGACCCGGCCGAGTCGTGGTGCAACTGGGTCATCCGGCTCCGGGACGGCGGCCGGCTGACCGGCTTCGTCCAGGCCACAGTCACCGAGGCACACGGGACGGTGACGGACGCCGCCACGGCGGGCGCGCGGGCGGTAGGACACCGGCACCTCGACGAGGCGACACCGGCCACCGCGGGACCGGTCGCGGAGATCGCCTGGGTGGTGGGAACACGGTGGCAGGGGCGCGGGATCGCCACCGAGGCCGCCCGTGGCATGGTCGGCTGGATGGGGCGGCGCGGTGTGCGTACCCTCGTGGCCCACATCCATCCCGACCACCGCGCGTCGGCCGCGGTGGCCACGGCCTGCGGCCTGGCCCCGACCGACGTGTGGCAAGACGGCGAGGTCCGCTGGACCGGACCTGCCGCCCTGTCTCCCCCGCCTGCCCGGAGTTGACCAAGGAGTTCGTGTCGGAGACGACGTCCGAGCCGGACACGAACTCCTTGATCACCGGGGCCGGGGGGGTCAGAAGGGGGCGTCTACTGAGAGGCGGCGGACCTGGGTCAGGTAGGGGTCCAGCTCGCCCACCTCGAAGCGGCACGTGCCGATGACGTGCCAGAACTGGCCGCCCGGGTCGCCGTCCAGCTTGTACCGGCCGTCCGGGCTGACCGCCGCCCACCCGTCCGGCAGGCCGATGAGCGTGGTCCGCAACTGGGCGTGCTCGGGGTCGGCCACGTCCCACAGCCGTACCGTGCCGTCGTCACCGGCGCTGGCGAGCAGGCTGCTGTCCGGGCTGAAGTGCACCGACCAGACGCGCCGGGTGTGCGCCGCAAGGGTGCCGTGCAGCCGGCCGGTGACCGGATCCCACAGCCGGATCACCAGGTCGTCGCCGGCGGTGGCGAGCAGGTTGCCGTCCGGGCTGAACGCGCAGGACCAGAGCCGGCCGTCGTGCTCGGTGAGCACCAGGCGCCGCTCGCCGGTGACCGCGTCCCAGACCACCGCCGTGCCGTCGTTACCGGCGCTGGCGAGCAGCGTGCCCTCGCTGTTGAAGCCGACCGAGTAGACCCGGTCGGTGTGGTGTTCGAGCGTGAGCCGGCAGGTGGCGGTGGCGGCGTCCCAGAGCCGTACCGCCTGGTCGTCGCAGCCGGTGGCGATGGTCTCGCCGTCGGGGCTGAACGCGACGGTGCGCACGCGCCCCCGGTGCGGGGTGAGCGTGGCGAAGTGCCGGCCGGTACGGCGGTACCACAGGCGTACCGTGTCGTCGTCGTTGGCGGTGGCGAGTGCGTCGCCGTCGGGGCTGAACGCGACCGCCCAGACGTGGTCGGTGTCCACGTTGAGTTCACGCTCGTCGGCGCCCGTGTCGGTGTTCCACAGGTGCACGCCGCCGTCGCCGCTGGGCGTGGCCACCAGCGGTTCCTCCGGGCAGAACACCACGGACAGCAGCCGGTCGGCCGGGCTGGCGAGCTGCCGCACCAGGCGGCCGGTGCGCGGCTCCCAGAGCCGGATCACGCCGTCGTTGCCGCAGGCGGCGAGCACCTCGCCGTCGTCGCGGAAGGACAGCGCGGTGACCTTGCGGCCGTGCCCGCGCAGCGTGTGCTGGAGCTGCCCGCTGCGGACGTCCCACAGCCGGGTGGTGCCGTCGTTGCTGCTGGTCGCCACCTGGTTCTGGTCCGGCCGCCAGACCACCGGCCACACCGAGCCGCGGTGCCGGGTCAGCTCGTGCCGCACCTGCCCGTCGTCGGTGTCCCAGAGCTGGATCGCGCCGTCGCTGGCGGCGGTGGCGAGCAGGCTGCCGTCGCCGTTGAACCGGACGCTGTAGATCGCGCCGCGCTGCCGGCCGAGCACCCGGACCGGCCGGCCCGTCTCGGTCTCCCACAGCCGCAGCGCGCCGTGCGTGTCGCCGGTGGCCATCAGCGTGCCGTCGGGGTGGATGTCGAGGGCGTACACGTCGGCCTCGTGGCCGCGCGGCGCGCGCAGCAGCTCGCCGTCGGTGGCCCGGCGGATCCAGATGCGGCCGTGCTGCCCGACGGCGGCCAGCAGCCGGCCGTCCGGTGAGTGCACGACCCGGTAGACCACCTCGGGCTCCTGCACCTCGAACGCCAGCTTGCCGGTGGGGATGTCCCAGCCGCGGACCGTGCCGGCGCTGTCGGCCACCACCACGCGCCGCCCGTCCGGGCTGAACGAGGTGCCCCAGATCGGCGCGGAGTGGCCGGGCCACTCCGTGCCCCAGATCGGCGCGGAGTGGCCGGGCCACTCGTGACGCAGCCGGGCGCCACGGGTGTCGTAGAGCCGCACCACGCCGGCCGCGTCGCCGACCACCAGGCGGCCGCGGCGGCCGTCGGTGAGCATCGGCCACACCCAGCCGGTGAAGACGTCCTCGATGACGTGCCGCACGTCGCCGTGGTCGGCGTCCCACAGCCGTACGGTGAGGTCGGCCGAGCCGGTGACGAGCTGGTGGGACGCGGCGTCGTAGCGGACCGCGTACACCCGGGACCGGTGTCCCTGGAGCGTGCGCACCGGCAGCCCGGTGGCGGTGTCGCAGAGCAGCACACCGCCGTCGTCGCTGCCGACGGCGAGCACCGCGCCGTCCGGGCTGTACGCCACCGGCACCGGCAGCCGGCCCACCTCGAAGCCGTATCCGACGCCCACGGCGGGCGGGGCCAGGCCCGGCGCGACCGGACGGCCCGGCGCGACGACGGCGCCGCGCAGTTCCGGGGCGCGCAGCAGCGCCGGGTCGGCGCTGACGTCGATCAGCGCGGTGCGGTGCCAGCTGCTGCCGGCCACGCGCGCACCCCGCAGGTCGGTACGGAACAGGCGGGCGCCGGCCATCTCCGCGTCGCGCAGGTCGGCCCCGGCGAGGCGGGCCTGGTCCAGGCGGGCGCCGCGCAGCCGGGCGTGCTCCAGCCGCGCCTCGGTCAGGTTCGTGGCGACCAGCCGCGCGTCGGTCAGGTCGGCCCCGGTCAGGTCGGCCCCGGCGAGCTCGCGGTGCGACAGGTCCTCGCCGCGCAGCACCGCGCCGCGCAGATCGGCCCGGTCGGGCAGGCGCAGCCGGGCGGACAGCCGCAGCGCGTTGGCGCGCAGCGTCTCGCCCGCCGACTCGTCACCGAGCACCCGGGCGGTCCACGCGGTGCAGCGGGCCGGGTCGGCGAGGTCGCCGAGGAACTCCACCGCGAGCGCGGACAGCGACCGGACCGCCAGCGCGCCCGGCTCCTCGCCCCGGTTGATCTGCTCGGCCACCCCCTCGGCCACGAGCCACTCCATCACCGAGGTGTGGATGAACCCGAACAACCCGTCGTCGGTACGGACCAGCAGGCTGCCCGCGCCGACCGCGTGCGCAGCCTGCGGGCCGGACAGCCGCGAGTCGGCCCGCCCGGCGAGCTGACCGGTGGACTCGGCCAGCTCGGCCAGGCGCAGGTATGCCTCGCCGCTCTCCCAGAGCTGGAACGCCAGCCGGCTCACCGCCTGCCACAGCTCGGGCCGGCGCAGGCTGACCGGTGCGCCCGGGATGCCCTGGGTGCGGCGCTCCTCGAAGTCCAGCCAGGACTCCAGGATCTCCCGATACAGCGCGGCGGCGCTGAACGTGCCGCCCGCCCCGGCCACGGCGGCGAGCCGCCCCTCGTCCAGGTTGGCGATGAAGCCGAGCATGCGCGGGTTACGGGAGAGCCCCAGCAGGTCCTTGACGCCGGCGAGCAGGTCCATCCGCTCGCGGGCGGCCCGCTCGTCGCCGCCGTACCGGTTGCGCAGGAACGCCTCGATCTGCCCGGGGGTGAAGTCCTCCACGGCCAGCACGCGCCGGTGCGGCAGCAGGCCGACCCGCTCGCCGAGCGCGGTCAGCACCTGCGAGTTGGTCTTGAAGTGCTGGGTACGGCTGCTCACCACGATCTTCGCGTTGCCCTCGGCGGCCTGGAGCAGCGTCTCCAGGTGGTCGGCCGCCCGGTCGTACGTCACCCGGGCGACCAGCTCGTCGAACCCGTCGAACAGCAGCACGATGCGACCCTGGCGCAGCATGTAGCGGAACGCCTTGAGGTCGATCACCTGCTCGCCGTGGTTGGCCAGATGCGCGGCGACCAGGCCGTCCACGGAGTGCGCCTTGTCGAGCGCCCGCAGCTCCACCAGGATCGGGATCAGGTCGGGCGCGGCGGTGGGCAGCCGCCGGGCCACCTCCCGCAACGCGAACGTCTTGCCCCGGCCGAAGTCGCCGAGCACCAGCACGAACCGGCCGTCCGGCGCGGAGACGGTCTCCAGCAGCTCGTCCACCACGTCGTCGCGGACGCGCTGGTCGGCGCCGACGAGGTGGCGGTAGCGCTGCGGCACGTACTGCCCGGGTGGGTAGAGCCGGTCCGCCTGGAGCCGGGCGGTCTGCGCGGCGACGTACTCGCGCAGGTCGAGCAGGCCCTGGAACTCGGTCAGGTGCAGCACGCGTACGCCCCGCCGCTGTGCCTCCTCGGCGAGCCCGCGCGGCACCCGGTCGCCGTCGTAGACCAGCTCGGAGGCGATGTCCGGGTCGGTGGCGTGCACCCGCCGGGCGAAGACGTCCACATCGGCGGCGGTGGGGGTGCCCACGTGCGCGCCGACGCGTTGCTGACGGACCACCCCGTCGGAGCGGTAGCTGATGTAGAGGTGCGGCGGGTCGGTGCCGACGCGGCGCACCACCACCCGGTCGTAGCGGGCCTCGCAGACCTCGGCGAGCCGGTCCAGCAGCCGCTGCACCGGTGCGACCGGCGCGGCGGCCACCGCGGCGCCCTGGGTGGCCCCCTCGACGGCGACCGGACGGCGCGGGTCGGGTACCTGGGCCGGGCCGGACGCGCCGAAGGTGGCCTCGGCGTGCGGCCAGGACACGGCGGTCACCGCGCCGCCGTCCAGCCGGTCGTCGCGGCCGAGCACCCAGCGGGTCATCCCGTCCGCGCCCAGCCGCAGCACCTGCGCCCGGCCGTCGCGGGGCGCGGCGGCCAGCGGCACCACCGGGTCCACCCGGGCCGACGGCGCGGCGTCGGAGAGCAGCAGGTCGAGCATCGGGCCGACCAGCCGGTTGACCGAGCCCCGGTCGCGCAGCGACACCGGGTCCGGCGGCACCTCGTCGGCGTACGGGCTGCGCGCCCCCGGCGCGTGCGCCATCGCGCCCAGCCGCAGCCAGCCGGACTGCTGGTAGTGGCGCAGCCGCTGGGCGAACCAGCTGGACTGCGCCTCGCCGAGGAAGCCGTACCGGTCCTCCTCGCGGTGGGTGATGGCGATGGTGGAGTTCAGCCCGGCCACCACCACCCGCAGGTCGGGCACCGGGAACAGCGTCCAGGGCTGCTCGCTGTCGAAGATCCGGTCGTCGAGGCCCTGGTAGAGGTCGTCGAACAGGCGCGCGTAGTGCCGCCACTTCGGCCAGTACGGCGGCTGCGGGTCGACGTCGTCGGCCTCACAGGTGGCGAAGTACGCGCGGCAGGCGGCCATCGTCACGTCGCGCGGGCCGGGCACCACGACGAGCCGGTGCGGCTCCAGCCCGAGCAGCACCCGCAGGCCGGTGAGGAAGCTCAGCGCGTCGGAGAACTCGCGCGGGCTGCCCGACTCGGTGAGGTTGCCGGCGACGACGAGCAGGTCCGGCCGGGGCACGCCGTCGTTCATCAGCAGCGTGAGGTCGCCCATCAGGTGTTCCTGCACCTCGCCCGGGGTGACCGGCGCGCCGGGGGTGATCACGCCCCGGCCGAAGCGCGGCCCGGCGACCTGGAGCACGGTGACGGTGTCCCGGGCGGTCGGTGGCGCCGCCGCGGCGGGCGGGAACGGCGGCGGGTTGATCGGGGTACGCCGGGCGCGGCGGGGCGCGGGCGCGCCGGCGGCCGGCGCGGCGAGCACCCCGTGCGGGTCGGCCGGGTGGTGCGGGAACGCCGGCTGCCGCATCGGCTTGGCCCGGCCGTCGAGCGCCTCCCGGATGCGGTCGAGCACCCGGTTGCGGGCCTGCGCCGGGTCGTCCACGCCGACCAGGTCCACATAGGTGATGGTGGCGAGCAGGCCGTCGATCGGGCAGTCCTCGACGCGTACCGTGACGAGCTTGTTGCCGGTGCCGTCCGGGTCGGCGCGCAGCGCGGCCTGCCACTCCAGCTTGCCGTACGTGGAGTGCAGGTAGCGTTCGGACAGCACCGCCACCACCACCTCGGCCTCGCGGACGCCACGGTCCATGAAGTCGATGAAGTTGGTGCCTGCCACGAAGTCCCACGCCTGCAACAACGTGCGATAGCCGGCCGCCTCGAACTCCCACGCCAGCCACGTGGCCCAGCGTTCGTCGGCCGGCGAGTAGCTGATGAAGAAATCGATGGGGCGGTCGGACCGGGTGGGGTGCGCGCCTACAACCACATGGTCATTATGGCCACCGACGGTCAACAGATCGACACCCTCGGCAGCTCGGATCGTCCCGCGTCGGGCTCCTGCGCCCGCGCCGGCATGTGCGAGGATCATCCCTCGTGGAGACCCCCGGCGATCCGCCGAACGCCGTGCCCGACCGCTCCCGCTGGGGCCGCCTGCACGTGCTGGACTGGATCGCGATCGGGCTGGCCGTGCTCGGCGTGGTGTTCGTGCTCACCGGGCTGCTCCCCCGCGCGGACGCCGAGGCGACGATGCGGCGGATCATCCCCATCCTGATCTTCCTCGGCACGGTGGTGGTGCTGGCCGAGCTGACCGCCGTGGCCGGGGTGTTCGACGCGCTCGCGACCCGGGTGGCGGTGACCGCGCGGGGCAGTTTCCGGGCCCTGTTCTGGCTGTGCGTCGGCTTCGCCTCGGTGACCACGATCGCGCTCAACCTGGACACCACGGCGGTGCTGCTCACGCCGGTGATGATCGCGCTGGCCCGGGCGCTGAACGTGCCGCCGACGCCGCTGGCCATGACCACCGTGTGGCTGGCGAACACGGCGAGCCTGCTGCTGCCGGTGTCCAACCTGACGAACATCCTGGCCAGCGACCGGGTCGACCTGGACCCGGTGCCGTGGGCGGCCCGGATGTGGTGGCCGCAACTGGTCGCCGTCGCGGTGACCGCGCTGCTGCTGTGGTGGTGGTACTGGCGGCCGGCGCGCGCCGGGGCCGACCCGTTCGTCCCGCCGCCGCCGTACGTGCCGCCGGACCGGGTGCTCTACCGCACCGCGCTGGCGGCCTGCCTGCTGTTCGTCGCCGGGATCCTGGCCGGGGTGGAGATCGGCATCGCCTCCGGGGCGGCCGCCGCGATCCTGGTCGCCGGCTTCGCGGTCCGGGCCCGGCACCGGCTGCGTCCGGCACTGGTGCCGTGGCGGCTGCTGGTGTTCGTGACCGGGCTGTTCCTGGTGGTGCAGACCATCGGCCGGCACGGCCTGGACACGGTGATGGGCACGCTCATCGGCACCGACCCGGGCGCGGAGGGGGCGCTGCGGGCGGGCGCGGTCGGCGCGCTGTTCAGCAACGTGGTGAACAACCTGCCCGCGTACCTGGCCGGCGAGGCGGTGATCGCGGCCGACCGGCACACCCAGTTGCTGGCGCTGCTGATCGGCACGAACGTGGGTCCGCTGGCCACGCCGTGGGCGTCGCTGGCGACACTGATCTGGTACGAGCGCTGCCGGGCCGCCGGGGTCGCCGTACCGCTGGGCCGGTTCGTGGCCACCAGCGCCGCGCTCGCCGTGCTCGCCACCGCCGCCACCGTGACGGCGCTTCTTGTCGGTCCCGGCGCCTAGCATCGCGGCATCGCCCCTGAGCCGGGGCGGGAAAACCGGTACGGCCCGATCCCGGGCGGTGGCTACCGTGCCCGCATGACCGCCGCACCCACGCTGCACTTCTGCACCGACCCGGGCGAGTTCCTCGCCGCCGCCGAGGCGTACCTGGCCGCCGATCCGGTGGTCGGCACGGTCGTCGCCACCGTCGCGCAGCGGATGGCGGCCCGCCGCGCCGAGGGCGCCGCGCTGCCCGAGGACGACTGGTGGCTCGTGGTGCGCGACGCCTCCGGGGCGGTGGTAGGCGCCGCGATGCGCACCGCGCCGTTCCCGCCGCGACCGCCGTTCCTGCTGCCGATGCCCGAGGCAGCCGCTGTGGCGCTGGCCGGGGCGTGGCACCGGCGCGGCGAGCGGGTCCGCGCGGTGAACGGCGCGCTGCCCGCCGCGCGCGCCTGCGCCGACGAGGTCGCACGCCTCGACGGCGGGCGGGTCGCTGTGGCCCAGCACACCCGGCTGCACGTGCTCGACCAACTGGCACCACCGGCTCCGGTCCCCGGCGCGCTGCGGGCCGCCGGGCCGGACGAGGTCGACCTGGTCGCCGCGTGGTTCGGCGCGTTCACGGCCGACGCCGACGAGCAGGCGGGCCGCCCGCCCGGCACCAGCGCACACGAGACGCCCGACCGCGCCGAGTTGCTGCGCCGCATCCGGGACGGGCGGGTCTGGTTCTGGACCGACGAGTCGGGGGCTCCGGTGCACCTGACCGCCGCGAATCCGCCGTCGTTCGGCGTGGCCCGCGTCGGACCGGTCTACACGCCACCCGGGCAGCGCGGACGCGGCTGGGCTGGCAACGCCGTCGCCGAGGTGTGCCGGCTGCTCACCGCCGAGGGCGCGCGGGTGTGCCTGTTCACCGACCAGGCCAACCCGGTGTCGAACCGGCTCTACGCCCGGCTCGGATTCCGGCCGGTGGTCGACATGGCCAATCTGGTTCTGGTCGACTGACGGTCCGCGACTCCGGGTCAGCCGGCGAGGCCGAGCGCGGCCAGCCGGCGCGGGTCGGCGATCACGTCCACGGCGGCGATCCGTCCGCCGGCAACGGTGAACGCCATCACCGACAGCGGCCGGTCGCCGGCGGTCACCAGCACCCCGGCAGCGCCGTTGACGAGCACCGGCCGGGCGTGCGGGAACAGCCGGCCGAACGTGGTGGCCTGCGCCGCCACAGTCGTCGCGCCGGTGAGCACGACCGTGTGGCGGGCGCGGGCGGTCCCGGCGTCGGAGCGCAGCACCACGTCCGGGTGCAGCACCGCGATCAGCGCGTCGAGGTCACCGTCGCGGGCGGCGGCGAGGAAGGCGTCCACCACCGCCCGCTGCCGGGTCAGGTCGGGATCGGGCGTGGGCGCCTGCCCGCGTACCCGGCGGCGGGCCCGGCTGGCGAGCTGCCGGGCCGCCGCCGGCGAGCGGTCGACGAGCGGGCCGATCTCGTCGAACGGCACGCCGAACATGTCGTGCAGCACGAACGCGAGCCGCTCGGCCGGGGTCAGCGTGTCCAGCACCACCAGCAGCGCCAGGCCCACCGAGTCGGCGAGCACCGCGGCGTGCGCCGGATCGTCGGCGTCGGTGTCCACCACCGGATCGGGTAGGCGTACGTCCAGCGGGTCCTCCCGGCGGGCGGCGCGGGACCGCAGCGTGTTGAGGCTGACCCGGGCGACCACAGTGGTGAGCCAGGCGTCGAGGTTCTCCACGGTGTCCGCGTCGGTGCGGGACAGCCGCAGCCAGGTCTCCTGCACCGCGTCCTCGGCGTCGGTGAGCGACCCGAGCAGCCGGTACGCCACCGCGCGCAGCCGTTGCCGCTCCCGCTCGAACCGCTCCGCCAGGTCCATCACCTGAGCCTCCCCTCCCGCGCATCGACTCGACCCGCGCCGGGTCACCGATGTGACCACAGGTGACAGCCGTCACACCTGTCACGTCGGCAGGCGGGCGCGGGTCGAGGTGGCAGCACCGACAACGGGAGGACGACGATGAACGCACCCATTCTGGTCACCGGCGGCACCGGCACGATCGGCCGGCACGTCGTGCCGCTGCTGCGCGCCGCCGGGCACCCGGTGCGCGTGCTCAGCCGGCGCGGCGGGCGGCCCGGCGACGGTGTCACCCACGTGGCCGCCGACCTGCTCAGCGGCGCGGACCTCGGCCCCGCCCTGAGCGGAGTGTCCACTGTGCTGCACCTGGCCGGCGGCGCGAAGGGCGACGACCGTGCCACCGCCCACCTGGCCCGCGCCGCGCACCGGGCCGCTGTGGCCCACCTGGTGCACATCTCGGTGACCGGCGCCGACCGGGTGCCGCTGGCCTGGATCCGGTCCAAGCTCGACGCCGAGCGCGCGGTGACGGACTCCGGCGTGCCCTGGACCGTGCTGCGCGCCGCGCAGGTGCACGACCTGGTGTTCACCATGCTGACGGCGATGACGCGGCTGCCGGTGGTGCCGGTGCCGGGCGGCCTGCGGTTGCAGCCGGTCGACGCGGCCGAGGTGGCGGCCCGGCTGGCCGAACTCACGCTCGGCGCACCGGCCGGGCTGGTCCCCGACCTGGCCGGGCCGGACACGTACGGCATCGGTGACCTGCTGACCGGCTACTTGACCGCCGCCGGGAAGCGCCGGGCACGCCTGCCGGTGCGCATTCCCGGCCGGGCCGGCCGGGCGTACCGGGAAGGCGCGAACCTCGCCCGGCCGGGCGCCGCGAGAGGCGTGCGGACCTGGACCGATTTCCTGGCTGACCGAGTGCCGTCGCGGCCGGTCGCCTGAGCCGCCGGAGCGCCGCTCAGCGAAGGGTCAACCAGGCCGCCCCGGTGGCGGCGAGGATCACCGCGCCGAGCCCGGCCAGGCTCCAGCCGCCACGGTCGATGCGCCGGCGCACGGCCTGCCGGTCCGGGCGGAAGTCGTCGAACGGGCTCGACCGGAACCAGAAGCGGGCGTACAGCACCATCACCGCTCCGAACACCAGAGCGAAGCCTCCGGTCAGCGCCGCGCTGCCGAGCACCCACCCGTCGGTGAGCACGCCACGGATTCCCACCCGCCCGGCGACGACGGTTCGGACGACCTGCACGATCCCGTTGACCACGCCGAGCGCGACACCGACACGTCCGGCGACGAGCCAGATGCCGGCCTCGCGCCGACCGCCTGCCGCGTTCTCCGTCCGCGCCATCACAGGCCCCGTGGCTCGATGGGGAAGCGGCCGAGACGCAGGCGGCTTCGATCCTGCCTCACCTCGCTCCACCGCTCGTCGTGGCTCAGCAGCGGCAGCAGCTCGCGCAGCATGTTCACGGTGGCGACCATCAGCTTCTCGTCGCGGTAGATCTGGCTCAGCAGCGGCTTGACGACGCTTCGGCGGAAGGTCCCGGCGAACCACGCGACGACCACCGTCGCACCTGCCGCGACGCCCGCCCCGGTCCACCAGTCGGACGCCGACACGGCCGCGACCAGGCCCACGAGGACCAGTACGGCCAGGACGACCGCCCGCAGTGCCTCGTACCAGCGCAGCCGCTCCCGCGCCGCGTCCACCCGGGTCAGCAGGTGCTCCGCGCCACCGAGGAGCCGCTCGAACTCCGGGCCGGACAGGTCACCGCCCCGCTCAGGATCCCAGCCCACAGAACTCTCCCACGGTCGTCCGGAGGCTCCGCTGCACCGCGGCGAACTTCATGTCGTCGAACATCGCCTGTTTCTCACCGACTCCAGGGATGAAGCGGTAGTCCTGCCGGCGGCCGGCGACCGGCAGCACAGCCAGCCGGGGGCGATTGCGGTGGCCGAAGGCACGGATGAGAGTGACCAGCTGTCGCTGGAAGTCCGATGTGGGCTCACCGTCGGCGCCCGGCAGGTAGTACTCCTCGACCTGGCCCAGCTGGTCGGTCCAGTAGAGGTCGGCCTTGGTGACCGCCAGGACGAACCAGAGGTCCTTGGCGGCCGGATTGTCGACCCAGCAGGGCAGCAGGTTCTGGCAGAACCGGGAGAAGTGTTCGAGTTCGACGTTCCGGTTCTGCGCCCAGAGCTGCTCGGACGGCGACGGGATCGCCGCCTCGACCTCGCGGGCGATCTGCTCGGCCCGGTCCCGCCGCTCCTCCTCGGTGGGCGTCGCGTCGAGGGATGCCTGCCACTGCTCCCAGAGCCGGGCCTCGACCTGCCGGCGGAGTTCGTCCTCACGCCGTTGCCGCCGCTCCTCGAGGACGTTGACCTCGCGGGGATCCCACGGCTCGTCGTACCCGGCGGCGGCGACGTAGATGACGCCCGTCGGGTGGTTCGGCGGCTTGAGCATGGCGTCCCACTTGTCCACCTCGCCGGAGGAGTAGTCGCCGCCCGCGGTCTGGCCGGGGCTCACCACCAGCGTCACATGGGCCTGGCGCCGGCCGGCCGCGAGCACGAGGCGGTGCGGCACATGGTCCTCGTCCCGCCGCCGGATGTAGCCGTTGTCGCCGAGCAACGCCTGGTACAGCGCGCTTTTCCCGACCCCGCGCTGGCCCGCCACCAACACCGGGATGATGTCACTCGTGGGTCGTCGCGTGGTCTCGGCGATCGACACCCGCCCGCCACCCGAGTGGCCGGCGCCGGAGTTGTCGACAGCGGACACGACCCGCGACCAACGGTCCCGCACGTCCGTCCAGTACTCGTCCGGCTCACCCATGGCGCGGCCCGATCGGCCGGCCGGTTTCCATCTGATGTGGACTGCTCAGCGAGAACACGCGAGGAGCCTAGCCACGGCGGCGTGGCATCGAATCGTATGAACAGGCGGCAACATCCGGCACGTACGGTCAGGCGCCCGTGACGGGGTGGAACTGCTCGCACATGACCTCGTAGCCGTCCGGGTCGAGCCCGTAGAAGATCCGCGCCCATCCCACGTCCTCCGGCTCCAGCGTCACCGGCAGCCCTTCGTCGCGCCACAGCGCGTACGTGGCGTCCAGGTCGGCGGTGGGCACGGTGAGGACGACACCGAGCCCCGGCGGCCCGGCCTTGACCTCGCGTTCCCGCTCCGCGTTGTGGTGCCCGTGGCGGTGCAGGTCGGACAGGATCAGCCAGGTGTGGCCGAACGTGAGGTAACGCAGGTTCGTCTGGTCGGTCTGCGGGATCTCCTTGAAGCCGAGTCGCAGGTAGAGCCGGTGGGAGCGGTCCAGGTCGCGGACCCGGAGCCCGATCTTGAGCTGTCTGGCGGCCATCCCGCCGAGGCTAGCCGACCCGGCTCACCAGCCGACCGAGCCGAGACCGACCGGGGTGAGGCGGCGGACCTGCGGCTCGATCCACTGTGCCGCGGTGACCAGTTTGACCAGCCGGTCGATGGTCTCCGGCGGCCCGGCCACGAAGCTGCGCCGGTCGGCGGGGCAGCCGTACCGGTCGTCGAAAGTGCCGCCGTCGAGCGCGCGGACCGCCATGCCGGCCTCGACGGCGAGCAGCATCCCGGCCGGCAGGTCGACCGCCTCGGGACGGTAGCCGACGATGCCGTCGATGTCGCCGCGGGCCAGCATCACCCAGGACAGCAACGGCGCCCACAGTTGCAGCACCCGGCGCGCGCTGGTGTCCAGCACCACCTTCAACGCCCGGGCGGTGCTGTCGTCGCGGCGTACCTCGTGCCCCTGGGTCCAGGCCAGCACCGGCGCGGACGGCACCGGGCGCTGCGCGGCCCGCAGCGGCCGCGCGGCCGGGCCGGACGCGTGCACGAACGCGCCCCGGCCGCGCACCGCCGACCAGGTCCGGCCCGCGACCGGGTCGTGCACCACGCCGAGCACCGGCGAGCCGTTGTCGCACAGGGCGATGCCGACCACGTACGCGGGCAGCCCGATCGCCACGTTGTTGGTGCCGTCCAGCGGGTCGACGAGCCACGCCCACGCGGTGTCCGGGGCGTACTCGCCGCCCTCCTCGGCGATCACGCCGTGCTCCGGCCAGCGGGCCCGGATCCGGTCGACGATCAGCCGCTCGGCGGCCAGGTCGAGGTCGGTCACCAGGTCACCGGTGTCGTTCTTGGCCCGGGCGTGCACCTCCCCCCGGGTGCCCCGGCGCAGCAGGCGGCCCGCCGCCTGCGCTGCCTCCACCGCGAACCGGTGCGCGTCGCGCAGGTCGGGCCCGCCTCTGCTCGGCTCCACGTCCATGGCTCCTCCAGCCAGTCAGCCCCGTGCCACCAGTCGCGCGATCTCCCGCGCCATCCGCGCGGTCTCCGCCGCGTCGCAGCGGTCCCGGCGTACCCGGTGGCTGCGCCCGTCCACCGCGCCGAGGCTCAGGTCGCACGCGCCGGGAGTGGTCCGGCCGAGCGCCACTGTCACCGCCGGCTCACCGGCGTCGACCTCCGAGGTGTGGAAGCCGCCGGCGCGCAGCGCGTACGAGTCGCCTGCGGAGTGCGTCTCCACCGTCGCGGTCATCGCGGTGACCAGCCGGTCGGTGGCGGCCATCTCGTCCACCTCGCCGAGGCTGTGCACCTCGTAGATCCGCCAGGCCGGATCGGCCGGCGCGTCGTCGACCTCGATCAGCTCGTTGCGGACGGTCCCGTGCAGCACGTGGCTGAGCAGATCCCAGCTGTGCGAGTGCATGGTGGAGGTGGTCGGGCGCACCGGCGGCGGGTCGGCCGGCCAGGCGTGCACGCAGATGCCGTCCGGGCCGTCGCGTTCCACGGGCAGGCAGGTGAAGCCGAGCGGGTGCCGGACCGCGCGCAGCGGCCGCCGCCCGTCCGCGACGTCGCCGAGCACGTCCAGCACCCAGCCGCGCAGCATCTCCGGCCGGGTGCCCCGGTCGATCTCCCGTTCGAGGTCGGCGTAACTGGTCATGAGTAGGGGTTCCTCGCCTGGACGGCCTTGCCGATGATGCCGGCGACCTCACGGTCGCCGAAGGACCGGGGCAGCGTCAGGCCGAGGGCGGTGAACAACCGCCGTACCTGCTCGACCGACGGCTCGTCGTCGAGCTTGACCTGGGCCGCCGCCTCGATCGGCACGCGCCGGCTCTGCCGGCGGCTGTAGTCCAGCTCGATGTTGAAACGGTTGTAGTAGACCTCGCCGCGGTCGATGCGCAGCGCGGGCGTCTGCGGGTTCTCCTGCGTGATGACGACGCAGGAGGAGGAGAGGTCGTAGCGGAACGTGGTCATCTGCGCGGAGAGCCGGACGTCGATGGTGAGCAGGCCGGAGCGTTGCAGGTGCCAGCAGGCGGCCAGCACGGTCGCGTACGACTCCTTGCGGGTGCGGTCGACGGTCCACGGCTCGCCGGGCGCGTCCGGGTCGAGGCTGCGCCGGAACCGCGCGTACCGCTCGCAGACCTCCTCGTCGGTCGGGTCGATGATCTCGATCGCGACGGTGAGCGTGGCGTTGCGCCGCCGGGCGTGTTCCAGACAGTCCGGCAGCGTGACCGCGCGCAGGTAGGTGCCGGTGCCGCCCTTGAAGCTCCACTGGTCGGTGTGCCGCCGCGCCTCGGCGAGCGCCTGCCCGACCTCGCTGCCGTGCAGCACGCGCACCATGGAGACGCTGTCGATGGCCTCGCGGGCCCGGTTCAGCGCGCCCTCCGGCCCGGTGATCTCCTGCATCTGCGGCACCAGGTCGGTCAGCCGGTCGCGGGTGTCCGAGATGACCTGGCGGACCTCCCGCTCGGTGGTGCGCCGGCGCAGCCGGTCCCGCAGCATCGCCTGCGCGAGCAGGCCCAGGACCAGCAGGATCGCGCTGTTGACGACCTCCTGGTCGACCGCGTTGGTGAGGCCGAGCACGGACACCGTGAGGGCCAGGACGAGGCCGATGAACGCGTCGAGATTGGTCACGACCCAGGCGAGCAGGCGCGTCATGACATCCCCCGGTCGACGACGGAACCTCCATGATAGCCCGCTGTCAATGTCGCCATCACGCCCTGTTCTGCTGTGGTGGCGGTGCGCCGTGCCGGCGGGCGGCGCAGATCAGCGAACCGCCGAGCCCCGGTGCGGCGCGGGCCAGCCGCCGCGAGGCCACCCACCGGCCGCCCGGCAACCGCCAGCCGACCTCGTTGGACCGCAGCGCCACCGGCGTGAACCCGGCCCGGCGCAGCGTCCGGCGCAGCAGCGAGGCGGTGAACGGGCGGATGTGCAGCCACAGGTACGGGTGCAGCGGATCGACCTGACGTGGCGCCCGCCCGGCGAGGAACGCCAGCCGGTCCTGCACCGGCGCCAGGTTCGGCGTGGTGAGCACCAGCAGGCCGTCGGGCGCCAGCACCCGGTGGCACTCCCGCAGCAGCGCCAGCGGGTCGTACACGTGCTCGATCAGCTCGCCGGCGAGCAGCCCGGCGAAGCTGCCCGCCCGGAACGGCAGCCCGCGGGTGGCGTCCAGGCAGACCGGCAGCGCCCGCCCGCGGGCCGCGGCGCGGGCCGTGCGCAGCGCCGTCTCGGCCGTGTCGGCGAGCACCACCGGGCCGGGCAGCGCGGCCGGGTCGAGCATGCCGCGCGGTCCGCAGCCCAGTTCCAGCACCGGCCCGCGTCGGGTCACCCCCTCGGCCATCAGCCGGGCCGCGACCGCGCGGCGCACCCGGTGGTACGGGTCGTCGACGTACCCGTCGACCTCGGCGCCGTCGTGGTAGCGGCGGTGGTTGGCGTGCCTGCCGTGCGCCTGCGCGCGGTGCGACGACGTCCCGGTCGGCGGCTCGGCCATCACCCCTCCACAGCGGACGCCGGCCCCTTCGGCGGCGTCCGCACCAAGCCTCGCACCGGTTACGCCCGGCGGCGCGCACATCCGGCCCACCGGATGTGCGCGCGGCGCTACGTCAGATCGCCCGCGCCCAGTCCAGCCGGGTGCTGTCGTCGTACTCGTCGCCGGGGATCCACCACTGCTCGCCGAAGCCACTGGTGGACACGATGATGTTGCCGCCGTCCGGGTACTCGTTCTCCGGCGGGATCGACAGCGCGGCGCAGTAGCGGCCGTCCGGGGAGAACACCGGCGACAGGTAGAACCGGGGCTCGTCGGTGAGCTTCTTCAGCCCGGTGCCGCCGATGCGCACCGACGCCAGCGACTGGTTGTAGACCTCCCGGTCCAGGTGCCAGCGGTTGGTGCAGAAGACGACGCGCCCGGAGTCGGGCATGAAGACCGGCGAGATGAACATCTCGCCCGCCACCGGCGTGTAGATCGGCCGCACCGTGCCGGTCGCGAGTTCCAGCACCCGCAGTTGCCAGCCCTGCGAACGGCTGCGCCACCGTACGACGATCATCGAGCCGTCCCGGGACCAGTCCGGGTCCCTCATGGAGTGCCCCTCGACCAGCACGCGGGTGGCGCCGGTGACCACGTCCACAGCGATCAGCCGGTCGTTGCCCTGCCCGGTGACCAGCGCGATCTCGGTGCCGTCCGGCGACCACGTCGGCGCGCCGTAGCGGACACCGAACGGGTCGGCGAGCAGTGTGCGCTTCTGGCCGGTGACCCGGTCGTACACGGCCACGTACGGCTCCAGCGTGCCGTCGCCCGAGCGGGCCGTGTTGACCCAGGCCACGTACCGGCCGTCCGGCGAGGCCTTCGCGTGGTCCCCGTTCGGCAGCAGCTCCCGCGGCGTGGTGCGGCCCGGGTCGACCTGGAGCACACCCCAGCCGACGCTGACCAGCCACGACCCGTTCACCACGTCGGCGGCGGACGCGGGTGCGGCGGACGCGGCGTGGGGCCCGACGGCCAGCCCGGTCGCGGCGGCGACTCCGGTCAGCGCGGCGGTACGCAGCAGGGCACGACGATTCATTGCGGTCATTCGACAACCCCCGTGTGAGACGTGGCCCCCACACTCGCGAGTGGATCGACGCACCGGAATCGGACGAGTGGCCGCTTCACGCTCGGCTGCTCGTCCATCACCAGAGGTGAGCCCGAGGCGGCCCGGTACGCTCGCCCCGATGACCTCCGACGCGCTGCGCCGCGCCCTCACCGAACCGGGCGACCCGCCGCTGCTCCCGCTTCCCGGCGTGGCGGTCGAGCTGCTGGACGCCCTCGCTGCCCCGCCGCGCCTCGGCGCGCACCTGCGGCTGGTGCACGACGTCGCCTGGCACCTGACCGCCGCGTTCGCCGACCGGTTCGGCGCGGTGCCGTTCGACAGGCAGGCGGTGCTGTTCGGCGCCGCAGTGCACGACCTCGGCAAGGTCGAGCATCCCGGCGAGCTGACCGGCCCCGGGTCGGCGCACGAGGAGGCGGGCTACCAGCTGCTGTTGCGCTTCGGCGTACCGGAGGAGCGGGCCCGTTTCGCCGTCACCCACGCCGCCTGGCACTCCCCCGGCGTACAGCTGGAGGACCTGCTGGTCAGCCTCGCCGACAAGGTGTGGAAGGGCCGCCGGGTCACCGACCTGGAGCAGCTCGTGGTCGACCGGCTCGCCGCCATAACCGGCCAGGAGCGCTGGCAGACGTTCCTGGACCTCGACGACGTCCTCGCCGAGCTGGCCGCCGGCGCGGACCGGCGGCTGGCGTTCCAGGCCGAGCATCCGGTGTACGGCTGACGTCGGACCGGCGGCGCCGATGAGTCCGCCGCGCGAGGGCGGTCTGCCCCGGGTCGGTGTTCTCCGATCTCCGGGAGGAAGCATGAGCACCAGCGAAGCGCGGGGCCGGGTGCGGGCGTTCGTCACCGTGTCCCTGGACGGCTACGTCACCGGTCCGGACGACCACGCGGGCCAGGGGCTGGGCGTCGGCGGCGAGCGGCTGCACCACTGGGTGATGGGCGGGCCGTGGACGTACGACACGCCACGCGAACCCGGCACCGGCATGACCGGCGAGGACCGCGCGTACTTCGACGAGTTGCTGACGGGCGTCGGCGCCGCGCTGTGCGGCCGGGGGATGTACGACAGCGCCGGCGCCTGGGGCGGCCGCAACCCGTTCGAGGCGCCACTGGTCGTGCTCACCCACCGCACCGCCGACCAGCCCGACCCGGACGCCGGCTTCCTCATGGTCGACGGGTTCGAGGCGGCGCTGGCCGCGGCCCGGCGTACGGCCGGTGACGGCGCGGTGGTCATCGGCGGGGGCGCCGACGTGATCCGGCAGGCGCTCGCGGCCGGCGTGGTCGACGAGCTGGGCCTGTCCACCGCGCCGGTGATCCTCGGTCGCGGGAAGAGGCTCTTCGAGGGCTTCGACCGGGACGTCGACCTGGAGATCCGCGCCGTGCACCACTCGCGCCACGCGGTGCACGTCAGGTACGCCGTTGGCCGTCGCGCGAGTGATACCGATTGACTTTCGATAGTTTTCGCGCGATAGTCGATGCATGTTGACGGCGCAACGCGCGGTGACACCACTCCGCGCCTTCCTGGTCCTGCTGTTCGCGATCCTGGTGCTGTTCCAGACCATGTCGCTGCCCGGGCAGTTCGCGCACATGGCGCGCGAGAACCCGGACATGGCGTACCTGCGGTGGCCCGCCACCACGGTGACGATCTTCTGGGTGTTGTGCGTGCAGGTGGTGATCGTCTGCACCTGGCACCTGCTCACCCTGGTCAAGAACGACCGCATCTTCACCGAGGCGTCCCTGGGCTGGGTCGACGGGATCGTCTGGGCGGTGGCCGCCGCCTGGGTGGTGCTCGTCGGCGTGTTCCTCTACGTCGGCTTCAACGCCGACGACCCGGGGTTGCCGCTGCTGCTGTTCCTGCTGGTCACCGGCGTCAGCGTGCTGGGGCTGCTGATGGTCGTCCTGCGCGCGCTGCTGCGCCAGGCCACCACCCTGCGCACCGACATGGAAGCGGTGATCTGATGCCGATCGTCGTGCGCATCGACGTCGAACTGGCCAAGCGCAAGATGAGCGTCGGCGAGTTCGCCGAGCGCGTCGGGCTCACCCCGGCCAACGTCGCCGTACTCAAGAACGGCCGCGCCAAGGCCGTCCGTTTCAGCACCCTGGAGGCCATGTGCCGGGTGCTCGACTGCCAGCCCGGCGACCTGCTCGAATGGGTCGCCGACGAGGAGGACCGATGAGATACCTGGCCGTCGTCGTCGCCCTGCTCGCCGTCGTGCTCGGCGTCACCGGCTTCGTGTACGGCGAGGCCGACGACTCCCCCGGCCTCCAGTTCCTGTCCGCACTGCTCGTCATCGGCGCGGTCGCCATCGGCGTACGCGTCGCCCGGCGTACCCGGTAGGGCCGGCGCCCCCTCGACGCCGGCCCCACCGGTCAACCCTTCACGCAGACGACCTGCTTGAGGTGGGCGACCACCTCGACCAGGTCCTCCTGCTGGGCCATCACCTCGGTGATGTCCTTGTACGCGCCGGGGATCTCGTCGACCACACCGGCGTCCTTGCGGCACTCCACCCCGGCGGTCTGCGCGGCCAGGTCCGCGGTGCTGTACGTCCGCTTCGCCTGCCCCCGCGACATCCGCCGCCCGGCGCCGTGCGACGCCGAGCAGTACGCGTCGAGGTTCCCCTTCCCGCGCACGATGTACGAGCCGGTGCCCATCGAGCCCGGGATGATGCCCAGGTCACCCCGGCCGGCCCGGATCGCGCCCTTGCGGGTCACCAGCACGTCCACCCCGTCGTAGCTCTCCTCCGCCACGTAGTTGTGGTGGCAGGAGATCGGCTCGTCGTAGCCGGCGTGCGGGAACGCCTCCCGGACCACCTGGCAGAGCAGGGCGAGCATGACCGCCCGGTTACGCCGGGCGTACTCCTGCGCCCACCACAGGTCCCGCCGGTACGCCTCCATCTCGGGCGTGCCGGCGAGGAACACCGCGAGGTCCCGGTCCGGCAGGTCGGTGTTGTGCGGCAGGCCGCGCGCCACCGCCATGTGCCGCTCGGCCAGCTCCTTGCCGATGTTGCGGGAACCGGAGTGCAGCATCAGCCAGACCCGGCCGTCGTCCGCGCCACCCTGCTCCAGGCAGACCTCGATGAAGTGGTTGCCGCCGCCGAGCGTCCCGAGCTGCCGCTGCGCCCGCGTCTGGAGCTGCGCCACCTTCCGGTCCAGCGTCCCGAACCGCCGCCAGAACTCGTCCCAGCCCGCCTGCTCCAGCCCCCGGACCCGGCGCGGATCGACGGCGTCGTCACGCATCGCGAAGCCGACCGGGATCGCCGCCTCGATCGCCGACCGCAGCGGCGCGAGGTCGTCGGGCAGGTCGGCGGCGGTCAGCGAGGTCCGCACCGCCGACATGCCGCAGCCGATGTCCACGCCGACCGCGGCCGGCGACACGGCCTGCCGCATCGCGATCACCGAGCCGACAGTGGCGCCCTTGCCGAAGTGCACGTCCGGCATCACCGCGACGCCCTGCACCCACGGCAGCGCGCCGATGTTGCGCAGCTGCCGGGCCGCCTGCGCCTCGATCGCGTACGGGTCGGTCCAGACCCGGACCGGTGCCCGGGTACCGGCCAGCGGGGTGAAACCCATCGTCGTCTCCTTGCTCATGTCCGTCTGACGTAGGCCGTACGGGACTCGAACCCGTAGCCTCCCGGGTGAGAACCGGGTGAGCTGCCAATTGCTCCAACGGCCCTCCGGCGGCGTGACGCCGTCGGCGGATTCACCCCGGACACGGAGAACCGCCCGGCTCCGGTCTGGGGCGGGCGGTTCGCGCGGATCGTCGCGCCGGCGCTAGACGCGCCACCACCCTGGTTGCCACTGCCGTCGCCGGCCCGTGCCCGATTCGGGCAGCAGGACACCGGCGCGCGGCGCTTGCCGCTCGGCGCGGGTGCGGTTCTGCTGCGACACGGTGGACTCCCCTGGTGGACCAGAACGTTGCCGCTCACGGTACGGCCGCCGCGCACCGGCGGCAACGTGAATTTGCGAGTGAAGCCCTCGTATGAAGGAGGTCTCTGCCGAGAGATCAACTTCACGAGGGGCTTCACGTGAGTGCCAGCGGCAGACCCGTCAGGACGGAACTTGGGCAAGCCTGAGCACGTATTCGAATCCGCGTTTCTGCGCGGGCGAATCCACCATTGGCAGGATCAGCGCTGGTATGCCGGCGGAAACCGATCAGCCGTCGCCAGCGGGATGATCACCGACCATCAGGGTCTGGCCCGGTGCCGTATGGAGGGCTGCGAGGGCGGCGCCCCAGATCCGAGGGTCCGGTTTGACGAAGCCGACCTCGTAGGACAGTACGAACGCATCGACATAGCCGTCGAGTCCGTGCCGCACAAAGCACTTGCGGATGTCCCAGCCGACGTTGCTGACGACGCCGATGCGAACACCGCTGTCACGCAATGCGGACAGCGTGGCGACGGTGTCGGCGTACGGCTCGATTGCTTCGGCGTGTGTTTCGTGCATGACCGATGTCAGCGCCTGGTCAACCCCAGGAATCTGTTCCAGCACGGTGAGGATCGCCCGATCCCAGACTCGCGGATCCAGATCTCGGGCGATGTGGGCCGGATCCGTGGCCGTCTCCCGCAACAGTGCCGCGAAGTCGCCAGCAATACGGTGCGCCTCGCCAGCAGCCAATGCCCGGTCGATCGATGCCGCCGCGTTGCCCACCCAACGCTCCGAGTCTCTGGCGAACAGAGTCCAGGCGAAGTCGAACAGTACTGTCGTCACGCGCCTGGCGGTCATCGCATCACCCTAGATCGACACGACGCGTCCGGGAGCGGCGGTCGACCTGGATCGGGCAGGGCTGGGGTGCCCGGTCTCACCCGGCGTGCGCCACCGGGTGGCGCCGCATCTCCTCCATGAACGGGTAGCGCGCGGTCAGCTCGGCGAGCGTGATGCCGGCCCGCCACGCGGCCGCCACCTGCGCGACCTGGAGCAGGTCGGTGGCGTCGCCCCGGGCCTGGACGTCGCCGTCCACCCGCAGGTCGATCATGAAGTAGCGGGCCTGGGAGCCGAGGCTGACGCAGACCACGCCCCGGGCGGAGGTCATCTCGGCGCAGGTGAACCGGCTGCGCCCCTGCTCGGGCGCGGTCACCTCGCCCACGTCGAGCTGGTGCGCGGCGGCGGTCGCCACGAGCGCGGGGGCGAGACCGCCGGGCTCGACCAGGTCCGGGTAGAGGCGCACACCCAGTGCGGCCGACACGTCGCTCATGACTGACTCCCACTTCCTCGTGACAGAGACCAGCAGCGCGCAGGTTACGAGTGTGTTTCCGGCACGCACGGCCATCTTTTCCCGTGCGACGGTCCCGGGGCAATAGGAACGCCCTCATCGAACCCCTCCGAGGTACGCTGCCGCCTCATGGCGCTGATCCGGTGTGACTTCTTCTCCGAGGCGTTGGGCATGGGCACGTCGATGACGGTGCTGCTGCCCGATCGCGGCGCGGCCGGGATCGGCGTGCCGGGCGCCGCCTCCGACGGCGACCCGCCGGTGCTCTACCTGTTGCACGGCCTGACCGACGACGACACGGTGTGGACCCGGCGCACCTCGATCGAGCGGTACGTGGCGCCGCTCGGGCTGGCCGTGGTGATGCCGCAGGTGCAGCGGAGCTTCTACTGCGACGAGGCGCACGGCAACCGGTACTGGACGTTCCTCAGCGAGGAGCTGCCCGAGGTGTGCCGGTCGTTCTTCCGGCTGTCCACGCGGCGGGAGGACACGTTCGTCGCGGGCCTGTCGATGGGCGGCTACGGGGCGATGAAGTGGGCGCTGCGCCACCCGGAGCGGTTCGCGGCGGCGGCCAGCCTGTCCGGCGCGCTGGACGTGACGCGCCGCCGCCACCATGCGACCCGTCCGGTCGACCCGGCGGTGTGGCGCACCGTCTGGGGTGACGGCCCGGTGCCCGCCGACGACGACACGGTGGGGCTGCTGGAGCGCTCCGGCGACGACCGGCCCGCGCTCTACGTCGCCTGCGGCACCGAGGACTTCCTGTACGAGGACAGCATGCGGTTCCTCGACGTGGCCCGGAAGCGCGACGTGCCGGTCACCGTCGACTTCGGCCCGGGTGACCACGACTGGGCGTACTGGGACGCGCGGATCTCCGACGTGCTGGCCTGGCTGCCGCTGCGCACGCGCTGACCGGTGCGCGGGCGCTGAGCGGGCTCAGACGCCCACGGTGCCGTCGACCGCCTCGCGGATCAGGTCGGCGTGCCCGTTGTGGCGGGCGTACTCGTGCAGCATGTGCAGCATGACCAGGCGCAGCGAGACGTCCTCGCCCCAGCGTGCCTGGTGACCTGTCACGTCGAGCGACTCGGCCTCGCGCTCGATGCGCCGGGCGTGCTCGATCTCGCGCCGCCACGCCTCGAACGCCTCCGCCGCGTCGGCGTCGCGGGCGTCGTACGCCTGCTGGAAGTCGCCGCTGTCCGACCACACCAGCGGCACGTCCTCGGCGGCGATGACCCGGCGGAACCAGGTGCGCTCCACCTCCGCCATGTGCCGGACCAGACCGAGCAGCGACAGCGTGGACGGCGGCGACGTCGGCCGGCGCAGCTGCTCGTCGGTCAGCCCCTCGCACTTGAGGCCCAGCGTCGCCCGGTGGAAGTCGAGGAAGGCGCGCAGCGACTCCCGCTCGCCGGCGAGCAGCGGCGGGCCGATCCGTTCGGTCTCCATGAGCGCCGAGCCTAGCCGCAATCGATCATGGTGGAACGACCGCGTCACCGCAGCGACGAACCGGCCACCGGGAAGTCGAACCAGGTGTCCGGGTACGGCTCGTCGACGTACCGGTAGTGCCACCACTCCAGCGGATAGTTCTCGAATCCCTGCGCGGACATCAGCCGGCGCAGCAGGTCCCTGTTGTTCCGGGCGGTGTCGCTGATCCGCGCGTCGGCGGTGTGGGCGCGCGGGTCGAAGCAGTCGAACCCGGTGCCCATGTCGATCGAGTCGTCGGCGAAGCGGCGCCCGGCCGGGTCGGTGCAGGGCACGAGCGGCTGGCCGGGCGTGTACGCGGCCTGCGGCGGCCCGGAGACCGGGACCAGTGTCAGGTCGACCGTGCTGCCCCGGCTGTGCGCGGTGGGCGCGCCGATGTAGCCGTCGGCGAACAGCCGGTCCTTGGCTACGCCGGGATAGAACTCCCCCTTCATCCGCTGCTCGCCGGGGAGTTTCGCCCAGGCGACGAAGTCGTCAGCGGCGCGTTGTGGGCGGTAGCAGTCGTACACCTTGAGGCTGTGCCCGCCGGCGAGCGCGGCGGTCTGCACCCGGTGCAGCGCCTGCGCCGCCGGGCGGGTGAGCAGGCAGCGCGGTTCGGCGTACCCGTCGACGGGACGGCCGACGAAGTTGTGCGGGCCCGCGTACCGGATGTCGGTGCGGACGGTGGGGTCGACGGTGGTGAGGTCCACGATGTCCGCCGGGGCCCGGGGGCCGGCCGGGGTGGGTGAGGGCGGCGCGGTCGGCGACGGGGACGGCGCGGGCCGCTGGCAGGCGGCGAGCAGCGCGGCCGCGACGGCCAGGACCGCCGTCGCGCGCATGCCGGTGCCCATCCGCCGTGTCTACCAGCCCGGGCGGGCCGGCATCGGCGGAACCGGTGGTCAGCCGCCCAGCACGGTACGGAGGAAGTCGACAGCGGCGGCGTCGTCGTCGATGCCGCCCGCCTCGTGGCCGTTGAACCGCCACACCGTCAGGTCCTTGTCGCCCCGGTACTCGTGGTAGGCGGCGTAGACGGTGGACGGCGGCGTGATCTCGTCCATCAGCGCGACGGAGAACCGGGCCGGCACCGTGGCGCGGCGGGCGAACGCGACGCCGTCGACGTAGCCGAGCGTGCGCAGCGCCTGCTCCTCGCGGTCGCGGTGCACGGCGAGGTAGTCGCGGATCTCCCGGTACGGCGTGGCGTCGGTGATCGTGATCGCGCGCGGGATGTCGCAGAGGAACGGCACGTGCGCGACGGCCGCGCGTACCTGCGGGGCCAGCGCGGCGGCGGCGAGCGCGGCGGCGCCGCCCTGACTGTGACCGAGTACGGCGAGCCGGTCCGGGTCGACAGCGGGCAGCTCGCACGCGGCGTCCACGGCGCGGACCGCGTCGGTGAGGAAGCGCCGGTAGTAGTACTTGTTCGGGTCCTCGATGCCCCGGGTGGCCATGCCCGGCGCCTGCGGTCCGGCGGCGGCGACGTCGGGTGTGTCGCCCCGGCTCCACCCCGAGCCCTGGCCGCGCGTGTCCATCTGGAGGTGGGCGAAGCCGGCCGCGGACCAGAGCAGGTTCTCCAGCGCGTGGCCGCGGCCGCCGCCGTACCCGACGTACTGCACGATCGTGGGCAGCGGCTCCGTCGCGCCGCGCGGCACCCGCAGCCAGGCGCGGATCGGCTGTCCGGCGAAGCCGGGGAAGGTCACGTCGAAGACGTCGACAGCGGTCAGCGGCGTGGGCAGCGGCGTCGCCGTCACGGGGTCGCCGCAGGAGCGCGCCTGTGCCAGAGTGTCAGCCCAGAAGGCGTCGAAGTCCGGAGGCTCGTGCAGGTCGCTGCGGTAGATGCGGAGTTCGGCCTCGGTCAGGTCGGTGAACACGCCTCGGTTTTCCTCGTCGTTCGTCGGGGGTGGACGGCGAGCCGTCGGAAGATGACGGGCGCATTTCCGGAACGTTTCCGCAACTCGTGCGAACGCTAGAGCCGGTCCGGCCTGTCGTCAAGCCCTCGGCGTACGGCAAGATGTGCGTGGGGCGGGACGGTCTACCGGTCGGTTCCGGCAGCCGGCGAAGGGAACACGGGTGAGCGCGGACGACGAGCGCAGGGTGACCATCACCGCGATCGCACGGGAGGCCGGCGTCTCGGTCCCGACCGTGTCGCGCGTGCTCAACGGGCGGTCCGACGTCGCGCCGGACACCCGGGAACGGGTCGAGGAGCTGCTGCGCCACCACGGCTACCGGCGCCGCGGCAGCCGTACCGTGCGCCGGGCGGACCTGGTCGACCTGGTCTTCAACGACCTGGACAGCCCGTGGGCGGTGGAGATCATCCGCGGCGTGGAGGACGTCAGCCACGCCGCCGGGGTGGGCACCGTCGTCTCGGCGATCCACCGCGAGTCCAGCTCCACCCGGCAGTGGCTGCACAACCTGCGCGCCCGCGCGTCCGACGGCGTGATCGTGGTGACCTCGCACCTGAGCCCGGCCGTGCAGGCCCAGTTGCGGCGCCTCAACGTGCCGGTGGTGGTGGTCGACCCGGCGGCCGGCGTGGCCGCCACGGACGTGCCGGCGATCGGCGCCACCAACTGGACCGGCGGCCTGGCCGCCACCGAGCACCTGCTCAAGCTCGGCCACCGCCGGATCGGTTTCGTGGCCGGCCCGCCGCACCTGCTGTGCAGCCGGGCCCGGCTGGACGGCTACCGGGCCGCGCTGGCCGCCGCCGGAGTCGCCGCCGACGACCGGCTGGTGCAGCCCGGCGACTTCTACCACGCCTCCGGGTTCACCGCCGGTGGCGCGCTGCTCGACCTGGACGACCCGCCGACGGCCATCTTCGCCGCCAGCGACCAGATGGCCTTCGGCGTGTACGAGGCGGTGCGCCGCCGCGGGCTGCGGGTCTGCGACGACGTGAGCGTGGTGGGCTTCGACGACCTGCCCGAGGCGCGGTGGGCCTCACCGCCGCTGACCACGGTGCGCCAGCCGCTGGTGGAGATGGGCCGGCTCGCCGCGCGTACGGTGCTGCGGCTGGCCCAGGGCGAGGAGATCGACTCGCCCCGGGTCGAGCTGGCCACCGAACTCGTGGTGCGGGACAGCACAGCGGGGCCCGCCTACCGCTGATCCGGGCCGCTCCCTTCAGTCCTGTTCCGGAATTTCCGGCTCCCGTAGAGCCGACCCGGCCGACAGGGCGACGGCGGCGGCGTTACGGCGACGCCGGGCCAGCAGCAGCGCTCCCCCGGCCGTCAGCACCGCGCCCACCGCCACAGTCACGCCCGTGCCGGGACGCGGCCCGGGTGCCGCCCCGCCGCCCCGCAGACCGGCCTGCCCGGCCAGCGCCGAGGCCGCCCCGCCCGCCGGTGGCGCCGACCGGTCCAGCTCCCCCGGCTCGACCAGCCGTCCCACCGCGGCGTCGCGGGGCTGCGCGAACCCCCAGTCCAGCAGCGCCGCGCCCTGCTGCCAGCCCCGCTGCGTGGTCACCTCGGCGCCGAGCAGCGTGACCACGAGACGCCGCCCGCCGCGCTCGGCCGCGCCGACGTACGTGTGCCGGGCCAGGTCGGTGAAGCCGGTCTTGCCGCCGAGCGCGCCCGGATAGTGGTCCAGCAGCATGTTGTCGTTGGAGATCGCGAACCCCTTCGCCCGCTGCGCCGGCTGGGCCGGGATCTGCGCGATCCGGGTGGCGGCGTACCTGCGGAACGCCGGGTCGGCGAAGCACGCCCGCGCGATCAGCGCCAGGTCGTACGCGCTGGTGAACTGCCCCGGTCCGTCCAGCCCGGACGGGGTGACCGCGTGCGTCTGCCGGGCGCCCAGGCGGTGCGCCTCCTCGTTCATCGCCCGCACCCCGCCGGCCAGCCCGTCCGGGCCGCCGCCGAGGCGGGCGAGCGCGTTGGCCGCCTCGTTGCCGGAACGCAGCAGCAGGCCGAGCCAGATCGTCTCGACCCGGTAGCGCCCGCCCTCCACCAGCCCGACCGCCGAGCTGCCCGGTTCGACAGCCAGGTCCCCGGCGGTCACCGTCGCCTCCCGGTGCGGGTCCAGCCGGGGCAGCATGGTGGCGGCGAGCAGCAGCTTCTGCACGCTCGCCGGTACGCCGTACTCGTGCGGGCCGCAGCCGCCGAGCACCGCGCCGCTGTCCAGGTCGGCGACCACCCAGGAGGTGGCTGTCACCGCAGGCGGCGCGCTCGACGCGGGCGGGACGACCAGGCCGGCGGTGTCGAGCGCGGCGCCGCCGACGGCCCGCGCGGCCGGGTCGGGCGCCGGTGGCGGCTGCGGCGGCCGGGTCGACGGGGCCGGCACGTTCGGGCAGGGCGGCGCGGCGGGCAGCCGGCGTACCGGCGAGCGGACGGCGGCCACGGCCGGTGTCGCCGGCACCGGCAGCAGCAGGGCGGCGGCCAGCGCCACGAAGGGTCCCCAGGTCCTCATGACCCGGACGCTAGCCACGCCGACCCGAACGGGTCACCGGCTCCGGGATTCGCGTTCCGGCGCCGCGGGCACGCGGTAGGCTCCGCCGCCCGCTCGCGGATCAGCGTGCGCGGAGCCCGTGGCCGCCGAGCGGGCCGACGTGCCATCCGCGCCGGCGACACTCGGCCAGCAGGCGCGGAAGCGCGGCGAGACCGGCCCGCCAGGCGCCCGGTGCGGCGGTACGGGAGGAGTCGTGCAGCAGGATCGTGCCGCCCCCGTCCAGCCCGGCCAGGACGGTGCGTGCGACGGTGCCGGCGGTGGCCGTGGCGGTCCAGTCCCGGCCCCAGCAGCTCCACAGCACCGGCCGCAGGCGCAGCCGCCGGGCGGCCACGAACGCGGCGGTGGTGAGCACGCCGTACGGCGGTCGCAGGAAC
Organism: Micromonospora sp. CNZ297; assembly: GCF_007827625.1. Taxonomy (NCBI): domain Bacteria; kingdom Bacillati; phylum Actinomycetota; class Actinomycetes; order Micromonosporales; family Micromonosporaceae; genus Micromonospora; species Micromonospora sp. CNZ297. The sequence goes on from NZ_VISU01000001.1 coordinate 29,238, forward strand.
CGGGGCGGACGGCCGGTCACGTCGGTGACCAGGTCGTACGCGCGGGTCAGATCGCGAACCGTGCGAGCCGGACCGCGCAGCAGCAGGTTGTCGTGCGTCCAGCCGTGCACGGCCATCTCGTGGCCGTCGCCGACCACCCGGCGACCCAGCGCCGGGTGGCGCCGCAGCATCGCGCCGAGCACGAAGAACGTGGCGCGGACCCGGTGCGCCGCCAGCACGTCCAGGACGTGGCCGGTGGACTCCGGGTCCGGGCCGTCGTCGAAGGTCAGCGCGACCCGGTCGGGCGCCCCGAGCCCGTGCAGGCCGGGCAGCAGCAGCCGCCGTACGGCGGGCAGCGCCGTCACCACCGGCGCCGCCTGCACCGCCGGCAGCGCGAGTGCGGCGGCCCGGGCGAGGGTGGCGGCTCTCATCGCAGGCCGCCGGTGGACTGGAGCAGCGCGGCGAGGACGGCGACCGCGTCGCCGACCGGGTCCAGCAGGGGGCGACGTGTACCGGCCGGGCCCGCGGGCGGTGCCCGGCGTGCCGGCTCGGCGACCAGGCCGGCCGGGTCCTGGGACACGTCGTCGCGGGACGGGGCCACCGGTCCGGTCCCGATCACCGCCGCGAGCACCGGCCCGAGTTGCTGCGGTGTGGCAGCCCACCGGCTCAGGCCGGCGCGGGCCAGGATCGCGGCGTTCGCGCGTCCGTGCCCGGCGATGGGCCGGTACGTGACCACCGGCAGCCCGGCCGCCAGCGCCTCCTGGCAGGTCAGCCCACCGGCGTTCTCCACCATGACGTCGACGGCGCGCATCAGCGCCGGCATGTCGTCGACCCAGCCCAGCACGTGCCGGCCGGCGCCGCGCAGCCGGTGGCGCAGCGCCGCGTTGTGCCCGCACACCACGACCGGCCGGACGCCCGCGGCGGCGACCTCGGCCACCGTGGCCGCCACCTCGCCGGCGCCCCAGGAGCCCGCGACGACGAGCGCGAGCACACCCTCGGCCGGGAGACCGAACCGCTGCCGGGCCCGCCGCCGGTCCTCCGGGCCGGTGCGGGTGAAGGCGCGGGACACCAGCGGCTGCACCGCGGTGACGTCGGCGGCGGAGGCCTGGTGCGTCTCGGCGTGGCGGACCGCGCAGTACACGTCGACGCCCGGCGCGAGCCAGGTCGGGTGCACCACGAAATCCGTCACATAGGTGATCACCGGGACACGGAGCCGCCCGCGGCGCCGCAGCGGGCCGAGGAGCTGGTTGGCGAACGGATACGTGGTGACCACGGCCCGCGTGTCGGGCGGGATGCGGCGGCGCAGGTGACGCCGGAACGGCCGCAGCAGTGCGCGGATCGCGCGTACGGCGGTCTGCGAGCTGCCGGTCAGCCGGAACAGCGCGTGGTAGCCCCAGGGAAGCCGGTGCAGCACGCCCCGGTACGTCTCGCGTACCACCCGGTGGACCGGGTGGGGCAGCAGGTGCAGGAGGTTCAGCCGGTCCACCGCGAAGCCCCGCGCACGCAGCCGGTGCGCCAGCTCGTCGGCAGCCCGGTCGTGTCCGGCGCCGATGTCCGCCGAGACCACCACGATCCGGCCCGGGTGCTCCATGCCGGGCGCATACCCACGGAACCGGTGTCCACGCGACCCCGCCCGGGGCGCCGGTGACCGGGTCAGGCGCGGCGGCGTCCGCGGCGGCGGGATCGGCCGCGGCGGGCGGCGAGCACCGCCGCCAACCCGCCGACGGTGAGGGCCAGCAGACCGGCGACCGGCACGATCACCCGCCAGTCCCCGTCGCCGATGCGGTGCAGCGCCGTCCCGGCCGGTCCCCGCCACGGCGGGGAGGCGGTACGTCTCGGTTCGGCGGCCGCCGCCTGCCGGGGCTCCGCCGCCTCGGCGTCCCGCTCACCCGGCTCGACCAGCCGGCCGACCGAGGCGTCCCGGGGCAGCCGGAAGGCCCAGTCGAGCAGCTGGGCGCCCTGCTGCCAGCCGCGTACCGGGCGGGCCTCGGCGCCGAGCAGCGTCACCACGAGGCGGCGTCCGTCCCGCTGCGCGGCGCCGACGTAGCTGTGCCGGGCCAGCTCGGTGAAGCCGGTCTTGCCGCCGAGCGCGCCGGGATAGCGGTAGATGAGCTGGTTCTCGTTCTGGATCTGGAACCCGCCCTTCTTCAGCGCGGGCTGGGCCGGGATCTGCGTGCGCTCGGTGAGCGCGTACCGGCGGAACGCGGCGTCGGCGAAGCAGGCCCGCGCGATGAGCGCCAGGTCGTACGCGCTGGTGAACTGGCCGGGACCGTCCAGGCCGGACGGCGTGACCGCGTGCGTCTGCCCGGCGCCGAGCCGGCGGGCCTGCTCGTTCATCTCGGCGACGCCTGCCTGCGCGCTGCCTGCGCCGAGGCGGGCCAGCATGTTCGCGGCGTCGTTGCCGGACTGGAGCAGCAGGCCCAGCCACAGCGTCTCCACGCTGTAGCGGCCGCCGACGAGCAGGCCGACGGCCGAGCTGCCCGGCTCGATGTCCAGGTCGGCGCGGGTGGCGACGGCGACGTGCTTCGGGTCCAGCCGGCTCAGCATGGTGGCGGCCAGCAGCAGTTTCTGGGTGCTGGCCGGGGTGCCGGGGACGTGTGCGCCGCACGCGCCGAGGACCTCGCCGGTGTCCAGGTCCGCCACGAGCCAGGTGGTGGCGGTGACCGCCGGGGGCGCGGGGCTGCCCGGTGGCACGACCAGCCCGGCACCGGCCAGCGCCTCGCCGCCCACCGCCGCCTGTTCGGGCGTCGTGGCCGGCGGTGCCGGGCGGGGCGGCCGGCTGACCTTCGGGGCGGGCAGGCGCGGGCAGGGTACGGGAGCGGCGCCCGGGGCGGCGGGTGTGGTGGCCGGGGCGGCGGCGGCCGGGGCGGGCGTCCCGGTGGCGAGCAGGGTGACGGCGGTGGCGACGGCCAGGGCCCGGGCTCTCATGAGAAGGCACCCTACCGAGCCCGATGATCAGGTCGGGACGGCTCACCGGTGTCGTGACACCGCGCCGACCGGACGCTCCCGGTGGGTGACCGGCCGGGGTGTCAGCGCACGCCGCGCAGCCACCACCGCTGCCACGGCGTCTCCACCGCGCGCCGGTGGTAGTGGGACCGGACCCAGGCCACTGCCCGCGCGGGCGGCAGCCCGTCCAGCACGGCGAGCGCGGCGAGTGCGGTGCCGGTGCGCCCGACGCCGCCGTGACAGGCCACCTCGACCCGCTCCCCCGCGTACGCGCGCCGCCACGCCTCCCGCAGCGCGTCGAGGGCGTCGGCGCGGTCGGCCGGGATCCAGAAGTCGGGCCAGCGGACCCGCCGGACCGGCCATTCCGGCTCGGGACCGGGCGCCAGCAGCAGGGCGAAGTCGGCGGGCGAACCGGGCTCGGCGACCCGGCGTCCGCGCACGGTGGCACCCCCGGGCAGCGTGAGCAGGCCGGCCTGGTCGGTCCACGGTGTCGCGTCCATGGCTCATTGTGTCGTGTCGGCCGGACACGTGAGTGCCCGCCGGACCGGGTCCGGCGGGCACTCACGATCGAGCCGGGTCGTCCCCGGCGCGCCTCGGATCAGCCGAGGCGACGGCGGCGCCAGGCCATGGAGGCCAGGAGCAGCACCGCACCGGCGGCGGCGAGGCCACCACCGAGCTTCAGCGGCGTGCCGATGCTGTCACCGGTGACCGGCAGTCCACCCTTGTGCGGCGGCCGGGTCGGCCGCGGCGGCAGGACGGTGCCGGTGGCGCTGGCGATCCGTCCGGACGTCAGACCGGTGGCGGTGAACGTGTACCGGCCCGGCCGGGTCGGCCGGTAGGTGACGGTGAAGTTGCCGCTGGCGTCGGCCGTCACGGTGAACGTGGTCGGCGCCGGCTGCGGCTGGGCACGGTTGGGCGTGTAGGCGACAGGCGCCATCGCCACCGTGCTGCCGTCGCTGCGCCGCGCGGTCCCCTCGGCCGGGGCGGCCGCGGGCAGGCCCGAGATCGCCACGTCGATCCGCACCGACTCGTTCGGCGCGAAGTTCGAACCCCGCAGGGTGAACGTCTCGCCGAGCCGGATGGTGGTCGGTGAGACGGTCAGCGACGCGACCTCGGGCGGGTAGACCGGGGGCTGCGGCTGCGCCGCCCCGGCCGCGGTCGGCACGGCCGCTACGGCCAGGCCCACCGTGAGCGCCATGATGATGCGGGATAGCCGCATGATGGTTTCCCTCCTACTGTTCACAGCTTGGTGCGTTGACTACTTGGGTGGTCCATGGGGTGACGGTGGGCGTGTGCACCAGCTCGGCCGTCCCGGCGCCGGTCTTGCCGGTGAGCACCGTGACGTCGAGCGTCCGGGTCTGCCCCGGGCGCGTCTCCACGTTCGCCACCGCAACCTGGCGGCGGCCGTGGGTGCCACTGCCCATCGCGGTGTCCCGCCCGTCCAGCCGGCCGGTGAGCACGGCGCCGCCGGTGGGCGTGTGGACGGAGACGAAGGTGCGTGCGGTGTACTTGTCGCCGGCCAGAGCAAGCCCGGTGACCGACTTGCTCAGGCCCGACTTCGGGGCGGTGGAGTGCACCGTGACCCGCAGCCGCAGCTCACGGCGCCCGTCCGGGTGGCATTCGCCGACCGTCACGGTGGCCGAGAACCTGAGGTAGTAGCCGAGCTTCGCGCCGCTGCCGTCGTTGAGGAACACGCCGACAGTCGGCACGGAGTCCTTCTCCGGGAGCTGACCGGCCAGTCGGCTGCCGGCCAGTGCGCGTTGCTCCTCAGATCGGACACTCCAGAACAATATCCGACGTTCATTGATTGAACGGGTAAAAACGGTCAAAAGTGCGCGCGGGTCGACCGTCTTGGTGAACAGGGTGTCGAAGACGCCCGAGGCGGCCTTGGTGAAGTACTCGTCCTGGTCCTTCGTGTCCAGGTCCCGGTACGAGTCACTGAGGAGCGTCCGTACGGCGGTGGCGGCGCCCAGCGACGGCCCGTCCGGCACGTTCACCGGACCCACGACGCCGAGCAGGTACGACAGGACCACCGGGTCGACCGCCAGGACCCCGTCCACAGTGGTGCCGGTCCGGCGGCGCACCATGTCCCGGTAGAGCGCGGCGGCGGCCGGGAAGTCCGGGTTGAGGTTCACGTCCGCCGGATAGATGCCCGGCAGCTCGCCCCAGAGCCGCTTCGCCTCCGCGTCGACCTTGAGTGGCGGGTCGAAGAAGCGCAGGTCCGACGAGCTGCCCTGCTTCACGAGGCGGATCCGCCCACCCTCGGCGCGCAGGACGGCGTACGCGCCGAACATGCCACCGGTGGCGCGCAGCTCGGCCGGGTTCTGCGAGACCAGCAGATAACTGCGCGGCCCGTCCGCGCCGAGCAGCGGCGGCAGCAGCCGGGCGCCGCGGTCAGCCGCCGAGGTCAGCTCGCCGAGCTGGTCCAGCTCGGCGCGCAGCGCGGTGACCGCGTCGCGTACCTGCGTCACGAGGTCACCGGTGGGCACCTGCCGCAGCCGGTCGGCGGTCCGGCGTACCGCCTGGTCGGCGGCGGAGACCTCGGCCGAGACGGCGCGCAGGCGGGCCAGATCCAGCTTGCCCTGCTTCGGCACCAGCGAGGCGAGGTCGACGCGCAGCAGCGTGGGGAACGCCAGCCGGGCCAGATCGTCCACCGCCACCGAGATCTGCCGCACCGCGGCGAGGTTGTCCCCCGCGTACGGCGTCTGCTGGCCGACCCACCACACCGGATCCCCGGTCTCGCCGCGCGCGGCGGCGGCCTGCTCCTGCAATGCGGCGAGCGTGCGCTGGGCCCGGGCCACGTCGCCGTCGAGCACCTGGGCGCTGAGTTCCCGGGCCAGCCCGGCGGCGTTCACCAGGTGAGCGCGGGCCTGCCAGCCCCGGAACGCGACCCAGCCGCCGGCGCTGAGCAGCACCGACACGACGACCAGCCCGGTCAGCAGGATCCGGCGGACCCGGGTGCGCCGGCGCCGTCGCGAGCGGCGCCGCCGGACGGGCGTGGCACCAGGTCCGCTCACGGATTCCCCCTATGCGTCGGTCGAATCAGACACAATTCGCGATCGAGTGCTTTTTAGCATGAAAAAGTGCCCGTTCGAGGCATTATTCGACACTCTGAACGATTTAACTGCTGTGTGCGAACTTTGTTCGGTTCGACGGTCGCTCGGCCGCCTCGTGCAGCAGCGCCTCGATCCGGTCCACACCGGCCCGCATCGACATGTCCCGCAGGTACGCGTCACGTCCCCGCCTGCCCATGTCGAGCCGGGCGGCCGGCGGGATGGCGGCGGCCAGCCAGAAGCGGTCGGCCAGCGCCGCCCAGTCCTCCGGCGGGCAGGACAGACCGGCGCGGGCCCGCTCCACCACCTCCGCCGTCTCCCCCGCCGCGGAGGCGACCACCGGCGCGGCGCAGGAGAGCGCGGCCTGGAGCTTGCCGGGCACCCGGCCACGCAGCTCCGGCAGGTCGCGCTGGGCCACGAGCTGGTAGTCGGCGGCGGCGTAGAGCTGCGGCATGTCCACCGCGGACCGTCGCTCCAGGAACCGGACGTTGTCCGCGCCGAGGTCGGCGGCGAGCCCTCGCACCCGCCGCTCCTGCGGACCCGAACCCACGAGCACCAGATCCATCCGGTCGCCGAGCGCCGCCGCCGCGCGGACCGCCGTCTCCAGATCCTGGCGCGCGCCGATCGTCCCGGCGTGCATCACCAGGCAGCGGTCGTCCCGGCGGACCAGCCGCCGCACGGCCGGACCGGCCTGGGTGGGCCGGAAGATCCGCTCGTCGGTCCAGTTCGGCGCGGCGCGCACCCGGCCCGGGTCGGCCCCGCCGGCGCGGACCAGATCCGCCATGAACGGCGAACCGACAGCCACCACCGCCGACTCCCGGTAGAGGCGGCGGGTGGCGGCCTCCAGCCGCGCCGGCCACCCGCTGTCCTGCGCCGAGCGCCCGTCCCGCTCCGTCCACACGTCCTGCACGTGCAGCACGGTCGGCGTACGGCCGAGCAGCCGCAGCAGCCCGGTGGCCGCGAACGTGACCGCCGGATGGCCGTAGACGTAGAGCACGTCGACGTCGCGCAGCAGGCCCCGGCCGGCGAGCGCGGCGCTGCCGGCGAAGGAGAGCCAGGTCGCGGCGCGGGCACGGGCGGAACCGTCGCCCGCGGCGTACCGGGGCACCCGGCGCACGGTCAGCCGCTCGCTGTGCGTCTGGTGCCGCCAGCGCTGCCGCCAGCCGGGATAGACGTGGCCGCCCGGGTAGTCCGGGAAGCCGGTGAGCACCCGTACCTCGTGGCCCCGGGCCACCAGCTCCTCGGCCAGGCTGCCCGGGACGAACGCCGGCTCCGGCGGGAAGTGGTAGGTGAGGATGCCGACCCTCATGACCGCGCTCCCGGCGCGGCTTTCCGGACGGCCGGGCACCGCAGCGCGTACCATTCCCGCATCCCCTCTGCGTCCGGCCGCGACCGCCGGAAGAACGCCGTCGCGGCACCCTCCGTCGCGACCGTGCCGACGAGAGGGGTGCAGATGGTCGACGAGGTGCTCTTCGTCTGCCACGCGAACATGTGCCGGTCACCGATGGCGGAGTTCATCGCCCGCCGGATGCTGGCCGGGCTGCCGCTGGCGGTGGCCAGCGCGGGGACCGACGCGATCGACGGTGCTGCCATGCACCCGTACGCGGTCGAGGTGACCGCGGCCACCGGCGCGGACCCGGCGGCCTTCCGCACCCGCCGGCTGCGCCCGGAGCACCTGACCGGGGCGGCGCTGGTGCTGACCGCGACCCGCCGGCAACGCTCGGCCTGCACCTCGCTGGCGCCGGCCGCGCTGACCCGGACGTTCACGCTGCGGCAGTTCGCCCGGCTGGCCGCCGAGGCCCGCCCCGCCGAGGCGGAGGCGGGCACGCCGTTGCGGGCAGCGGTGTCGGCCGCGGTCCGCGCCCGGGGGCGGCTGCAACCCGCCGCCCCCGACGCGGAGGACCTGCGCGACCCGATCGGCGGTTCGCCCGCCGACTTCCGGCGCTGTGCCGAGGAGATCGAGCGGTCGATCCGGCCCGTGCTCGCACTCATCGCGACAGCCGGGTGAGTTCCTGCGTCCGGTCGCCCACGGCCTTCGCGCCCCGCCGGGTGCCGGCCCGGTCGGCCGGTACGGAGGGCGCCGCTGGCGGCACGACCACCTTGTACGCCTCGTACTGGTAGGCGTCCGACTTGGCCACCTTGGCCATGTTCAGCACGCAGCCGAGCAGGCGCACCGAGACCGAGCTGAGCGCGTGCGCCGCCGCCGCGACCTGGCTGCGGGAGGTACGCCCCTGCTGGGTGACCAGGAGCGCGCCGTCGGCCTGCACGGCCACCACCACGCCGTCGGTGACCGCCAGCAGCGGCGCGGTGTCGATGACCACGATGTCCGCCGAGTCCCGCAGCGCGACCAGCAGGTCCGCCATGGACTTGGAGCCGAGCAGCTCGCTCGGGTTGGGCGGGGTGGCGCCGCTGGGCAGCACCAGCAGGGACTTCTCCCCCCAGCGCTGCACCACGTCACCGACCTGGACGTCGCCGACCAGCACGTCGGTGAGGCCGACGCCGCCGTCGAGCCCGAGGTAGTCGGCGACCTTGGGGCGGCGCAGGTCGGCGTCGATCAGCAGCACCCGCCAGCCCGCCTCGGCCAGCGCGATGGCGGTGTTGCAGGCCATCGTGGTCTTGCCCTCGCCCTGCAACGCGCTGGTGACCGCGATGACCCGGGCCGGCTCGTGCACGTCCACGAAGCGCAGGTTGGTACGCAGCTTGCGGACCGCCTCGGCCCGGGCGGAGGTGGCCGCGTCGCCGACGATCAGCGGCGCCGACCGCGCGCCGGTCTCGTACGGGATCTCGCCGAGGAGCGGACTGCCGGTCACCCGTTGCAGCCCGGCGCCGTCGCGCATCCGGACGTCGGCCACCCCGCGCAGCACTGCGAGGCCGACGCCGAGCAGCAGGCCGAGCAGACCGCCCAGGACCAGGTTGCGGGTGGGCTGCGGCGAGACCGGGTTGGAGGTGACGCGGGGACCGCTGACCACCTCGATCTTGATCGGCGGGGCCTTGCCGTCCGGCGGCGTCTCGACCTTGCGGACCAGATCGGTGAACTTCGTCGCGAGCGTCTCGGTGGTCTTCAACGCCCGGGTCTGGTCGGTGTCGGTGATCGTCGCCTTGAGCAGGACCGTGCCGGCCGTGGCGGTGGTGTGGATCCGGCTGCGCACCTGGTCGGCGGTGAGGCCGAGCGGCGCGTCGGCGACCACGCTCTGCGCCAGCCGGTCGCTGGTGAGCAGGTCACCGTAGGACTTCACCCGCTGCTGGAGGAAGAGGCTGCCCTGGTAGGCGTCGGTGACCCCCTGGCTGGGCGTGGTGACGAAGAACGTCACCGAGGCCTCGTACCGAGGCGCCGTCCGGACCGTCACCAGCGCGGCGGTGCCCAGACCGAGCATCACCGTCACCAGCACGATCCACCAGTGGCGTCGGACCAGGCGCAGGTAGCCGAGAACGTCCATCACGCTCCCCCTCGCGACACGCCGGTCTGCCGATGAAACTGCACGAAAGCCCCCTAAAAACACCAGTCGCCGTGGCAGGATCGAATCGCCTATTCACGACGTTACGTGACTGGACGACAGTAAACGACCGAACAGGCACAGACGGTCTAATCCTTTCAATACGGATAGGACGTAGAGGGCAGCCCATGGATCGTGACGCGATCACAGCCGTTCGACCCGCCGGCCGGATCACCCACCGCGCCGCCACCCTTTCCCTGTTAACGCTGGACACGGCCGCGTGGTGCGGAGGTTTTCTCGGCGCCGCCTGGACGCGGTACGAATTCGACCTCACCGCCGCCGCCAGCGCCCGTACGCTCGGCATGGCGCTGGCCTGCGCCGCGCTGTACGCCGTGCTCACGCTGCTGCGGTCCCGGCTCTACGGCCGGTATCCGATCGGCAGCGCCGGCGACGCGCAGGGCCTGGCCACCACCGTCGCGCTCGTCGCGGCCGTCGGTTTCGTCGCCCTGCTGCCGTGGACGCAGCACCCGGTGCCGGCCAGCACGCCGCTGATCGGCGGCTCGGTCGCACTCGTGGTGATGGCGACCGCCCGGGGAGTCTGGCGGGCCCACGCCGACCGCCGGCCGCCCGCCGCACGACACGCCGAGCGCTGCCTGATCTACGGGGTGGACGCGGCGAGCGAGCGGCTCGTCCGGGTGCTGCTGCACGACCCGGACAGCAGCTACCGGCCGGTGGGCCTGCTCGACGACGCGCCCGACAGCCGCGGACTGCGGCTGGAGCGGCTGCGCGTGCTCGGCGGCCGGGAACAGATCGCCGCCGCCGTCCGTGCCACCCGGGCGAGCACAGTCATCTTCTCGATGAGCGGCTCGGATCCGCAGCTGCTGCGCGACGTCCGGACCCGCACGCTGGAGGCCGGCGCGGCGTTCAAGGTCCTGCCGCCGGTACGCGAGGTCCTCGACCGCCCGGTGGCCGCCACCGACGTACGCGACCTCCAGCTCACCGACCTGCTGGGCCGCGCGCACCGGGTGGCCGAGCTGAGCGTGGAGCGCGGCGGGCTGGCCGGGCGCCGGGTGCTCGTCACCGGCGCCGGCGGCTCGATCGGCTCGGAACTGTGCCGGCAGATCGCCCGCTGCGAGCCGGACGAGCTGATGATGCTCGACCGGGACGAGTCCGCGCTGCACGCCTTGCAGATGTCCCTGCACGGGCGCGCGCTGCTGGACGGGCCGGAGCTGATCCTCGCCGACATCCGCGACGCCGAGGGCATCGCCCGGGTGATCGCCGACCGGCAGCCCGACGTGGTGTTCCACGCCGCGGCGCTCAAGCACCTCACGCTGCTCCAGCGCCATCCCGGCGAGGCGATCAAGACCAACATCCTGGGTACGCTGAACGTGCTGGAGGCGTGCCGGGACGTCGCCGAGTTCGTGAACATCTCCACCGACAAGGCGGCCAACCCGGCGAGCGTCCTCGGCTACTCCAAGCGGATCACCGAACGGCTCACCGCCTACCACGCGCAGCGGCTCAACGGTCGATACCTGAGCGTCCGGTTCGGCAACGTGCTCAGCAGCCGCGGCTCGGTGCTCACCGCGTTCCAGGCGCAGATCCGGGCCGGGGTGCCGATCACCGTCACCCACCCCGATGTGACCCGCTACTTCATGACCGTGCAGGAGGCGGTGCACCTGGTGCTCCAGGCCGCGACGATCGGCCGGGGCGGCGAGGCGCTGGTGCTCGACATGGGCGAGCCGGTCCGGATCGCCGACGTGGCGCGCCGGCTGGCCGCCGAGGCGGACCGCCCGACGGAGATCGTCTTCACCGGCCTGCGACCGGGCGAGAAGCTGCACGAGCACCTGTTCGGCGCCGACGAGGTGGACAGCCGGCCGCTGCACCCACTCATCTCCCACGTCCCCGTGCCCGAACTGGACCCGGACGAGGTGCGCGGGCTCGACCCGTACGCCGACCCGGACGAGCTGATCAAGCGGATGGCCGCGTTCTGCGACCCGGTCGGGGCGTCCCTGCCGGCCCTGCCCGGACAGCGCTGACCCGCCGGCCGACGGGACGCCCCACCCAGGTGGTGAGACGGGCGTCCCATCGGCCGGCTCGGCTCGCCGCCGGTGGCGGCGCCCGTTAGGGTTGGTCCAGGTGTGCCGGGAAGCCTGGTCGGCGATGGTTCCGCCGACCCCAGCTTCCGAACGGACGCCGCATGCCCCAGCACACCCCGCACCGCTCCCGCCTGCTGTCCCGCCGCTCCTGGCCGGAGGCCCGCTTCCTGGCCGACGTGCTGCGCACCGAGACCGTCGGCGGCGGCCTGCTGCTACTCGGCGCGGTGCTCGCCCTGATCTGGGCCAACTCGCCGTGGCGCGCCACGTACGCCGGACTGAGCCACTGGGTGCCCTGGCCCGGCGGCGCCGGCCTGCACCTCGACCTCGACCTGCGCACCTGGGCCGCCGACGGGCTGCTGGCGATCTTCTTCTTCGTGGTCGGCCTGGAACTCAAGCGCGAGTTCGTCGCCGGTGACCTGCGCGACCCCCGCCGGGCCGCGTTGCCGGTGGTCGCCGCGCTCGGCGGCATGATCGCGCCCGCGCTGGTCTACCTGGCGGTGACGCTCAGCGCCGGCGGCGACGGCCTGCGCGGATGGGCCATCCCCACCGCCACCGACATCGCCTTCGCGCTCGCCGTGCTCGCCGTCATCAGCTCCCACCTGCCGCAGGGGCTGCGCGCCTTCCTGCTGACCCTCGCCGTGGTCGACGACCTCTTCGCGATCACCATCATCGCGGTCTTCTACACCGACGGGTTCCACCCGCTGCCGCTGCTCGCCGCGCTGCTGCCGATCGCCGCGTTCGGGCTGCTCGTGCAGCGGCGGCGGACCTGGTGGTGGGCGCTGATCCCGCTCGCGGTGACCGCCTGGGCGCTGGTGCACGCCTCCGGTGTGCACGCCACGGTGGCGGGCGTGCTGCTCGGCTTCACCGTGCCGGTGCTGCGCGGACGCGACGGCGCACCCGGTCTCGCCGAGCGGCTGGAGCACCGCTGGCGGCCGGTCTCCGCGGGCCTGGCCGTACCGGTCTTCGCCTTCTTCGCCGCCGGGGTGACGCTGGTCGGGGTGGACCTGGGCGGCGTGCTCACCAGCCCCGTGGTGCTCGCGGTGGCCGCCGGGCTGGTGCTCGGCAAGGTGATCGGCGTGTTCGGCTCGACGTACCTGCTCGCCCGGTTCACCAGGGCCGAACTGGACGAGGAGATCACCTGGGCCGACCTGGCCGGGCTGGCGCTGCTGGCCGGAATCGGGTTCACCGTGTCGCTGCTCATCGGCGAGCTGGCGTTCGGCGCCGGCAGCCCGGAGGAGGACGGCGTCAAGGTGGCGGTACTGCTCGGCTCGCTCACCTCCGCGCTGCTGGCCTCGGTGGTGCTGGTCCGCCGCAACCGGGTCTACCGGCGGATCAGCGAACGGGAGAGCCGGGACGCCGACGGCGACGGCGTCCCGGACGTCTACCAGGAGGGCCCGGCCTGAACCGGCGCGGCGGGCGTGACCAGCCGGTCACGCCCGCCGCACGGGTCGGCGCGGTACGCCTCAGCGCCGGCGCTCGGCCGGGCGCGGCTCGCGCTTGCGCTCCGGTTCCTCGAGCGCCTCGGCGGCCGGGGCGGTGAGGTCGTCACCGGGCACGGCCACCTGCTCGGCGCGGTCCTGCTCGTCCTCGCGCCCGCCCGGCGGCGGCTCCGGCGCGGTGGCGCCCCCGGCGAAGCCGTACTCGTTGGGCTCGTCGTGCCTGCTCATGGGCGGAACCTCCCGGTCGTGCCGATTCGTCCTCCGCCGGGCGGTCACCGCCACGGCGCTCACCCGGGCTACTTACCCACCGAGGCGCTCTCCGATCATCGGGCGCCGCCGCACCACTCACGTCGGTTCCGCTCAGGTCAGCTCGGAGACCGCCTCGAAGATCAGCCAGAGGCCGCAGATGGCGAACAGCACCGCCGCGCCGTAGCGGATGGTCCGCTCCGGCAGGTGCCGGCCGAGCATCCGGCCCACCAGGATCGCCAGCGCGTCCGCTGCGACCATGCCGAGCGTCGACCCGAGCCAGGTGCCGAACCAGCCGTACTTGGTGGCCAGCGTGATGGTGGCGAGCATGGTCTTGTCGCCCAGCTCGGCCAGGAAGAACGCCACACCGACGGCGATGACGGCGGACCGGCCGCCGCGCTCGGCCTTGCGCTTCTCCTCCTCGGTCAGCCTGTCGCCGCGCAGCGTCCAGGCGCCGAAGCCGAGGAACGCCAGACCGGCGATGAGCGAGATCCAGTCGGTGGGCAGTGCGGCGTTCAGGCCGTACCCGATGGCCACCGAGGCCAGGTGGACGACGGCGGTGGCGATCGTGATGCCGATGAGCACCGGCACCGGCTTGAACCGCGTGGCGAACGTCAGTGCCATGAGCTGGGACTTGTCGCCCAGCTCGGCGACGAAGATGACGCCGAAGCTGACCACCAGCGCGACGAGGAAACCCTCCATGTGAACCTTCCCGATCAAGCCGGGAGGAGGAACGGGGGCGCCCTCGACCCGGCTGCGACAGCCTGAGTCGAAGGTCTCGCCCGCCCCGGAGACCGGGGCCGCGTGGCCGGATGCGGAACGCACCAGTGTGTCGACCACGACATTGGGGGCTACTCCCCTTCGCGCCGCCAGCCTAGCCGATCACCGGCCGCCCCGGTCACCGGGTGTGGGCGGGGCCACGGCGGCCCTCAGTCGGCCCGGGCCAGGCTCACCCCGAACAGCCCGTCCGGGTCGGTCCAGAACGCCCGCCGGTCGAACCCGGCGGCGGTCAGCTCGGCTGCGATCCCCTCCGGCCGGAACTTGGCCGACACCTCGGTCCGCAGCTCCTCGCCGGCGGCGAACACCACGTCGGTGTCCAGGACCCGCACCCGGGCCGGGTGCTCGGCGCGCAACCGCATCTCGATCCACTCCCGGTCGGGATCCCAGACCGCCACGTGCCGGAACGCGTCGACGTCGAAGTCCGCGCCCAGCTCACGGTTGATCACCCGGAGCACGTTGCGGTTGAACTCGGCGGTCACGCCCGCCGCGTCGTCGTACGCGGGCACGATCACGCCCGGGTCCTTGACCAGGTCGGTGCCGACCAGCAGCCAGTCGCCGGTCTCCAGCGCCGCGCGCATCGCGGTGAGGAACTCGGCCCGCTCCACCGGCAGCAGGTTGCCGATCGTGCCGCCGAGGAACGCCACCAGACGACGGCCGCCGGTGGGCAGCCGGTCCAGGTGACGGGTGAAGTCACCGACGATCCCCCGCACCCGCAGCCCCGGGTACGCGGCGGCGATCTGCTCGGTGGACGACCGCAACGCGCTCACCGAGACGTCCAGCGGCACGAACGTGCCCAGGTCGCCGTGGCGGGTGAACGCGTCGAGCAGCAGCCGGGTCTTCTCCGACGAGCCCGAACCCAGCTCGATCAGCGTCTTCGCCCCGGTCATGGTGGCGACGTCGTCGGCGTGCGCGGCCAGCACCGCCCGCTCGGCCCGCGTCGGGTAGTACTCCGGCAGGCGGGTGATCTCCTCGAACAGCTCGCTGCCCCGGGCGTCGTAGAACCACTTCGGCGGCAGCCACTTCGGCGTCGCGGCCAGCCCGACCCGCACGTCCTCCCGCAACCCACGGTCGAGGTCCTGCTGCTCCAGGTGGATCTCCAGCGGCTCCGCGCTCATCGAGTGTCCTCTCTTGCGGTGGGTACGGATCGTCGGACGGCGGTCGTCTCCCGCACGTCGAGCCCGCCCGTGGTCGCCACCACGAGCCGGCCGTCCGGCACGGCCCGCCAGGCCGGGTCGTCGTCGAACGGTTCGGACGCCAGCAGCACCGAGTCCGGGCCGCGGCGCACCGACAGCGCGTGCCCGGCCGTGCTCGCCACCACAGTCGTACCGTCGGTGAGCAGCAGGTTCAGCCGCGAGCCGGGAGCGGCGGCGGCGACCGCCGCGACGGTGTCCGCCACCGCCTCGTCGGGTGGCGCGCCGGCCCGCAGCCGGTGCCGGACCAGCGCCCACAGCAGCGCCGAGTCGGTCGGCACGTCGAGTGTGATCAGGTCGCGCACGGGCAGGCCGGCGGCGAGCGGGACCAGGCTGTCCGGCCAGCCCTTCACCACGCCGTTGTGGCTGAACAGCCACCGCCCCTCGGCGAAGGGCGCCGCGGCGGTCTCGTGCAGCGGCATGCCGACGGTGGCGGATCGGACCGCGGCCAGCACCGCCCGCACCCGCGTCACGGCGGCCAGCTCCGGCAGCGTGGTGTCGCTCCACATCGGCTGGGCCCGCCGGTAGCGGACCGGGTCGCCGTCGTCGGGATACCAGGCGACGCCGAAACCGTCGGCGTTTATCGTGCCGCCGCCACGCATGTCACGCGGTGCCCACGACTGGCGCAGCAGCCCGTACGGCGGGTCGGACAGCAGGCTGCGCAGGAGCACGGGTGGACCGAGGTACGCGAGGTGACGGCACATCGGGCCGGCTCACTCCTCGGGTCCGGCGTCACGGGCGCAGCGGAAACCGCTGAAGATCTGCCGCCGGATCGGGTAGTCCCAGTTGCGGAACGTGCCCCGGCAGGCGGACCGGTCGGTGCCGAACGAGCCGCCGCGCAGCACCCGGTGGTCGTCGCCGAAGAAGACCTCCGAGTACTCCCGGTACGGGAACGCGGTGAAGCCCGGGTGGCCCCGGAACGGCGAGGAGGTCCACTCCCACACGTCGCCGACGAGCTGGTGCACGCCCAGCGGCGAGGCGCCCGCCGGGTACGCGCCCACCGGCGCCGGCCACAGGTGCCGCTGGCCCAGGTTGGCGTGCTCGGTGGTCGGGTCCTCGTCGCCCCACGGGTAGCGGCGGGACCGGCCGGTCGCCGGATCCCAGCGGGCCGCCTTCTCCCACTCCGCCTCCGTGGGCAGCCGCTTGCCGGCCCACGCCGCGTACGCCTGCGCCTCGTACCAGCAGACGTGCACCACCGGCTCGTCGTCGCGTACCGGCGACCAGCGGCCGAACCGGCGGTACGCCCAGCCGTCCCCGTCGCGCCGCCAGTGCATCGGCGCGCTCAGGTCCGCCTCGATCCGGTGCCGCCAGCCGGCCTCGCTCCACCAGCGCGGCTCGTCGTACCCGCCGTCGGCGATGAACGCCCGGTACTGCCCGTTTGTCACCGGCGCGGCGTCGATGACGTACGCGGGCAGGTCGACGGTGTGCGCCGGGCGCTCGTTGTCCAGCGCCCACGGGTCGGTGGAGGTGCCCATGGTGAACGGCCCGGCCGGCACCCGCACCTCCCCGCCGACCCGGGCCCGGGGCTCCGGCGGGGGCGGCGCGTCCAGCACCGGGGCGCCGGCGCGCAGCTGGTGGGTGGCGAGCATGGTCTCGTCGTGCTGCTGCTCGTGCTGCACGATCATGCCGAACGCGAACCCGTCGGCGACGAGGGGACGCTCGGTGAAGCGGATGCCGTCGAGCAGGTCGAACACCTTGTCCCGTACCGTACGAACGTACGCGCGGGCCTCGGCCGGGGGCAGCAGCGGCAGCGCCGGCCGGTCCTTGCGGGGCTGCTTGAACGCGTCGTAGAGGTCGTCGATGTCGTGGCGCACCGGGTCGCGGCCGCCGACGTCGCGGACCAGCCACAGCTCCTCCTGGTTGCCGACGTGCGCCAGGTCCCAGACCAGCGGCGACATCAGCGTGGAGTGCTGCCGGACCAGGTCGTCGTCGTCCACCGCGTCGGTCAGCAGCGCGGTACGGGCCCGGGTCCGCTCCAGTTCCGCGGCGATCCGGTCGCGTAGTCGCTCGGTGGTGGTCACCGGTGTCCCCTCTCCGCGGCGGCGCGGTGCCGCCGGATCGCTCGCTGGGTCTCGTCGTGGATGCCGGCCGGCAGGTCGAGCCGGGGCAGGGCCGTCAGGGCCAGGTCGAACAGCGCCGCCGCGGCGGTGGCCAGCGGACGCTCGGCCAGCCCGCACCGGGCCGCCGCGCGCCACCGGTCGGCGACCGGGCCGGCCGCCGCCAGCGCGTCCCGGGTGGTGGCCGGGTCGGCGAAGAGCGCCGCCAGCACCGCCAGCGGCACGGTCCACTCCGGGCCGGGCTGGGTGTCCAGGTAGCGCAGCTCCAGGTAGCCGCGCGGGCGTACCGGCGGGAACAGCGTGCTGAGGTGGTATTCCAGGTCGTCGGTGGTCGGTGGGCGGGGCAGCGCCCCGGCCAGCCAGTCGGCGAACGTGACACCGGGCGGCGCGGTCCAGTCCGGGCCGTCGCCGCGTACGCACAGCAGCGGCGCGGCCAGCGCGTACCCGGTCCAGGCCGCCACCGGGTCCTCGTCGGCACGCTCGGGCGACCAGACCGGACGGGTCCGGGCCGGATCGATGGCCAGCCAGGTGGCCATCCGGGCGGAGGCCCAGCCGGTGCGGCGGCCGGCGTGCCGGTCGGCGGTGGCGAAGGCGGCGAGCAGCGGCGGGCCGACGGCGTGCGCGGCGGCCCACCGCTGCGCCACGTGCTCCGGTTCGCCCGCGTCCAGGCAGACCTGGAGGCCGGCGGTGCTGTACATCATCGCCCGTCCCGCCGGGCCGCGCCGGTCGAAGGCGCACCGCATGGCCTGGTAGCGCGGGGTCTCCACGACAGGCCGGGGAAGGCGCCAGGGGTCGATGCCGCTGCGGCCGAGCACCAGGCCGGCGGCGTCCAGCCGGGCCCGCAGCTCGGCGACGTCGGCCTCGGTGGCCAGGATGAGCGCGGCGACCGACGATCGCGGTGTCGCGGAGATCTCCACCTGCCCGCCGGGCTCCACGGTCACGGCGCCGCCGCGCCGGAGCTCGTCGGCCGGGCTGGTGGGGTCGAGGGTCACGGGGCTGTGCCGCCCCAGCGCCTCGCGTAGTCGCTCGCGGTCGACCGGCCGGGCCGGGTCCGCGGCGTCGTGCACGGTCCATTCCAGTTCGACGCCGACGAGTGCGGGTGGCCCGGTCTTGAAGCAGATCCGGGCGAGGTGGCCCCGGGCCGCCTCCTCGTCCCCCAGGACGACTGCCCGGTCCAGATCCGGCGACATCACCATGGGACGGCTCCTCCTCGGCGATGGGCGACGACGTCGTGGCGACGCGCCCGGCCGGGACGGCACGGGACGCCGCCCCACCATCCTCTGTCTAGCAGACGAGATCCGCTTGCCCGGGGAGATGAAATTTTGTCCGGAATCTGATTGCGCCGCGGCGGCTCAGCCGTCCGCTGCCGGGCCCGGGGGCGCCGGCTCCGGCGCGTCGGCCGGGTCGTCCGCCGGCACGCCCAGCAGGTTCCGGCAGTAGCTCTCCACCTGCTCGGGGCCGCCGGCGGCAGCCACCAGTTCGGCGTAGCCCGGCTTGGTGAGCGCCTTCTCCCGCTGCCGCTCCGACTTGGCCAGGTAGGCACGGCAGTGGCCGGCCGTCTGCGGCCCGCCGGGCGGGGGTGCGGATTTCCCGGCCGCGGCGCTCGGCGTTCCGGACGGCGCCGGCGTCGGCGACGGAGCCGGTGGCGACGCCGCACCGGACGCGTCACCGGCTGGGGTGCTCGGCGCCGGCCGCGACGGCCCGGTGACGGCCGGGCCGGTGCCGGTCGGGCCGGTGCCGCTCGGTCCGGCGCTGCTGGGCCCGGCCGTCGTCGCGGGCGGGGCCACCGGCTCCGGCTCGCGGTCCAGGCGCACCGCGGCGAACGCCACCCCGGCGACAGCGGTGGCGGCGAGCCCGGACAACGCGGCGGCGATGCGCAGGCGCCGCCGCGCGCGCGGTGCGGCCACCGGTGCGGGCACCGATCCGGCCGCCGGCTGCGTTCCCCGCGCCGCGCGGGCCGCCCGGAAGGCGGCGAGCGCCCGCTCCTCCCCGGCTACCTCGCCGGGGGCCGCCGGTCCGGCGGCGGCGGACAGCAGCCGGGTCAGCGGGTCGGCGTCGGCCTCCGGCGACGTGCCGGCGCGCGCGGCGTCGAGCACGCGGTCGGACTCCGCCCGGTCGGCGGGCCCGCCGGACCGGCGAGCGTGCATGCCGTCGTCTCCCCTCACGTCAGCCCTCCGCCGGCTCGGCCTCGGGCGCGTGCGGCACCTGGCGGTCGGTACGGGGACGCGACGCGACGGCGTCCCGGGTGTCGTCCGGCGCGGCCTGCGCCGCCGAGCGCTCCAGCATCGCGGCCAGCCGGCGCAGGCCCCGGTGCGCGGCGGTACGGACCGCGCCGGCCCGCCGGCCCAGCACCCGCCCGGCGGTCTCCGCGTCCAGGCCGATGACGGCCCGCAGCATCACCGCCTCGGCCTCGGCCGGTGGCAGCGTACGGATCAGCGCCAGCGCGCTCTCGGTGGCGATGGCCTCACCGGCCCGGTCGGCGGTGTCGACGTCGGCGGCCAGGTCGTTGAGCGCCTGCACGGGCACCGGCACGGAGGGACGCCGCCGCTGCCGGCGCAGGTGGTCCATGGCCCGGTTGCGGGCGATCGTGACCACCCAGGCGCGGAACTCGCCACCGGTGAACGACGGCAGGTCGCGCGAGATCTGGAGCCACGCCTCCGAGGCCACGTCCTCGGCGTCCGCGCCGACGAGCGCGGTCAGGTAACGCAGCAGCGCGGGCTGCAGGCTGCGGTAGAGGAACCGGAACGCCTCCTCGTCGCCCGCCTGCGCCCCGGCGACCGCCTCGTTCAGTTCGGCCGTCACGCGCGCCGCCCCACCCGGATGACGGCCCGGAGCCGGGCGTCAACGGGTGCCAGTGACCACACCGCCATCCGCACTCGGCCCCCCGGTGAGCTGATCGGGCACCCGCACGAGGGTGCGGTGCGCCGTGGAAACTGCCGCGCGCAGCACGGGCGTCGGCGGGACATACCGTACCGGCGTCCGGGGGCGGCCGGGAGTCGGGCCGACGCCGGGGCGGGCGGGATGCGTCGGCAAGCCTCCGCACGGCGGAGAAACAGAGAGAAATGTCTACCTGCGCCACCGGCGTGTCGGGGTAACACCGACGGCGGGCGTGACGCTCCCCGGATCGGACCCCCGCCGGTACGGCGGGCCGGGAGCGCGGGGGCGCGTCGCTTTCTGGCCGATCGTACCGGGTCGATCACGATCAGCCGATCGGCGTCCCGGGTGCCGGACACCCGGCCGAACGGCCGGCCGGACCGGCCGCCGATATCGCGGGAAATACTTCAGGCCTGCTGTGGGTACGGTATGGGGGTGCTGTCCTCAGACGTCGTACTCAGCGGTCGGTACCGCCTTGATGACCGTGTCGCCACCGGCGGCATGGGCGACGTCTGGCGTGCCACAGACCTTGTCCTCGGTCGCCCGGTCGCGGTGAAGGTCCTGCTTCCCGCCCTGGTGTCCGACCCCGACTTCATCGCCCGGTTCCGTTCCGAGGCCCGGATCATGGCCTCCCTGCGCCACCCCGGCGTGGTGCAGGTCTTCGACTGCGGTGAGGACGACCTGCCCAGCGGCGGCCGGGCCGACTACCTGGTGATGGAGTTCGTCGCCGGTGAGCCGCTGTCGCGGCGGATCGAGACCGCCGGGTGCCTCGAGGTCGCCGAGACCATGTCGATCGTGGCCCAAGTGGCGCAGGCCCTGCACGCGGCGCACGGCCGGGGCATCGTCCACCGGGACGTGAAGCCGAGCAACCTGCTCGTGCAGGACGACGGCACCGTGGTCCTGGTCGACTTCGGGGTGGCCCGCTCGACCAACGTCACGAGCATCACCAGCACGAACGCGGTGCCCGGCACCGCCCTCTACATGGCGCCGGAGCAGGCCGCCGGGCGGCCCGTCTCGGGCGCCACCGACGTGTACGCGCTCGGCGCCGTCGCGTACTGCTGCCTCACCGGCAGCCCGCCGTTCACCGGCGACAACCCGCTCCAGGTGGCCGTACGCCATCTCGACGACGAGCCGCCGGAGCTGCCGGCGGAGATCCCGGCGTCGGTGCGGGAGCTGGTGTCGCGGGCGCTGGCCAAGGATCCGGCCGACCGCTACCCGAGCGCGGCGGCGATGGCCGACGCGGCGCGGGCCGCGCGTACCGACTCGCCGACCGCGACGGTGGCGCTGCGCGGTGCGGCGGGCCAGGCGCGGTCGCGGGACGACCAGCCGGCGGTCCGCCCGGGTGCCGCGGTGGCGACGTCGCGGCGGCGGGGCCGGCGCGGCACGCTCGTCGGTGCGCTGGGCGCGGTGCTGGTGGCGATGGGCGCGCTGGGCGCGCTCGTGGCCGCCGCGAACGACACGGCCGAACCGGCCACGAAGATCGACAAGACGGCGCCCGCGGTGGCGCCGAGCGATCCGGCCGCGGAGCCGGTCGCCGACGAGCCGTCGGCGGACGACGAGTACACCTACCGCCCGGTCGGTCCGGGCGGCCGGCCGTCGGCCACACCCTCGGTGACGCCGAGTTCCTCCCCGACCCCGTCGGCGCAGCCGAGCGTGACGGACGAGCCGGCCCCGTCGGCCGAGCCGAGCAGCACGCCGTCCAGCGCGCCCACGACGACGGCACCCACCACGCCGCCCGCGCCGGACCCGACCACCGCCGACCCGGGCACCGGCACCGGCGGCGGTGACACCGGCGGACAGCCGGCCACGCAGCCCTGACCCACGCACCCACGAGCCGGCCCCGCCCACGGCGGAGCCGGCTCGTCCGTGTCCGGGCGGCGGTGCTCAGTCCGCGCCGAGCGCCCGGTCTGCCCGGCGAGGTACCCGGACAGCGCGAAGAACACGACGAGCCCGCAGACGGCCGCGTCGAACGCGACACCCCGCAGCGGAGGACCGAGGATCAGGCGGTTCACGATCCCCCAGCCTAGGCCCGCCCTTGTGCCCTCCCCCGTTCGCTCCAGGTCAGGGGGTCAGGAGGGCCTGCATACGGGTGATCTCGGCGGACTGCTCGACCGCCACCGAGGTGGCGAACTCCTGCATCGGCTGGTCGACGCCGACCTTCAGCAGGTCGGTGGACATGACGATCGCGCCCCGGTGGTGGTCGGACATCATCTGCACGAACAGCCTGTCGAACGCCGCGCCGCGGGCGTCGGCGAGCCGCCGCATCGCCTCGGCGGACTGCATCCCGCGCATGCTGCCGTGGTCGTGCCCGGGCACGTCGGCGGGCAGGTCGCGGGTGCTGAGCCAGGCGCGCAGCAGGCCGACCTCCGGGCCCTGTGCGGCGCGGATCCGCTCGGCCACGGCACGGATCCGCGCGTCGGCGGCGCGCTCGGGCGCGAGCGATGCCATCTCCAGGGCCTGCTCGTGGTGCGGGATCATCATCCGGACGTACCAGACGTCGAGGCTGTTCCACCGCGGCGTGGTGGCGCCCCGGACCTGCTCGGCGGGGCGGGTCGCGGCGGGCTCCCCCGGGCGTCCCGGGACCACCACCGGCGGCGCCGACGCGGCGGCGCTCGCGCTCGGCGCGGCCGCCGCGGCGGTTCCGGCAGCCTCCGGGGTACGGGCGTCCTCGCGCCCGGTCAGCGCGAGCGCCCCGACCACGACGAGGGTCACCAGTGCTGTGACGCCCACCCACACGCGCGCCTGCCGGCTGGTCATACGACGCCTCCTCCGGTCAAGGTGACAGCGATCCTATCCATAGACGAAAGTTCCCCAGTGTGACCCAGGTCACATTGATGGCCGTCTCCAATAGGTAAGGTGTGGCGAATCATGACCCCCTTTCGAAGGGTGTTGCCGATGATCAACATCCGCACGTCTCGTATCCGGATCGTCAGCCTGGCCGCCGCCGGCCTGCTGCTCGCCGGCGTCGTCACCGCGCCGCCGAGCAGCGCCCAGGAGATCCCCCGCGCCCAGGCCGCGCCGGCCACCGTGGACAACGCCGTCCCCGGTGTCGACGAGATCTCCAGCAGCCCCAACCTGCGCCAGGTGGCGAACCTGCCGAAGCAGGCGCCGTTCGACACCACGGCCGCCCTCGGCACCGACATCGCCTTCCAGGGGCGGTACGCGTTCGTCGGCAACTACGACGGGTTCGTCGTCTACGACGTCTCCCGCCCGAGCCGCCCGGCGATCGTGTCCCAGGTGCTCTGCCCCGGCTCACAGAACGACATCTCGGTCCACGGCAACCTGCTGTTCCTGTCGACCGACTCCTCCCGCAGCGACGACTCCTGCGCCAGCACCAGCCAGCCGGCGTCGGTGAAGGAGTCCTGGGAGGGCATCAAGATCTTCGACATCCGGGACAAGCGCAACCCGCGCTACATCAAGTCGGTGGAGACGGCGTGCGGCTCGCACACCCACACGCTGGTGCCCGGCAAGGACAAGCGGAACGTCTACCTGTACGTCTCCTCGTACAGCCCGCGGGCCGAGTTCCCGGACTGCCAGCCGCCGCACGACTCCATCTCCATCGTCAAGGTGCCGGTGAAGAACCCCACCACGGCCTCCGTGGTCGCCACGCCGAACCTCTTCCCGGACGGCGGCTACCCGGGCATCCCGGGCCAGTCGTCGGCCACCACCGGCTGCCACGACATCACCGCGTACCCGTCGAAGGACCTGGCCGCGGGCGCCTGCATGGGTGACGGCGTCCTGCTGGACATCAAGAACCGCGAGGCGCCCCGGGTGATCGAGCGGGTCACCGACGCGGAGAACTTCGCGTTCTGGCACTCGGCCACGTTCAACAACGCCGGCACCAAGGTCGTCTTCACCGACGAGCTGGGCGGCGGTGGCGCGGCCACCTGCAACGAGGTGGTCGGCCCGAACCGCGGCGCGGACGCCATCTACGACATCACCGGCCGCGGTGACGCCCGCAAGCTGGAGTTCCGCAGCTACTACAAGATCCCCCGCGTCAACGCGGACACGGAGAACTGCGTGGCCCACAACGGCTCGCTGATCCCGGTGCCCGGCCGCGACATCATGGTCCAGGCGTGGTACCAGGGCGGCATCTCGGTGTGGGACTTCACCGACTCGCGCAAGCCCAAGGAGATCGCCTACTGGGAGCGCGGGCCGCTGGACGCCTCGCAGCTGCGTACCGGCGGGTCCTGGTCGGCCTACTGGTACAACGGCCACATCTACTCCAGCGACATCCAGAAGGGACTGGACGTGCTGGAGCTGCGTGACCCGCGCACCTGGCTGGCGCAGTTCCTGCTGGTGCCCGAGCTGAACGTGCAGACGCAGGCCGGTTACCTGAGCTGGTGACCCGCTGACCGTGGCCGGGCCCGGCGTTCCCCTCACGGGGGCGCCGGGCCCGGTGCTGTCCCGGGAGGGAAACGGACACATGCCGGTGACGATCGACGACCGGACGGCGGTGCCGAGCGACGCCCGGATCCGGGCTCTGCACGAACGGCTCGCGCCGTCCCGGGAGGCGTTGCACCTCGTCTGGACGCACTGCCGGATCGTGTGCGACATCGCCGGACAACTGCTCGACAGCAGCGGTGCGGACGCGGACGCCGCCCTCGTGCGGGCCGGCAGCCTGCTCCACGACATCGGGGTCTACCGCCTCTACGACGAGGCCGGGCGGCTCGACGAGCGGAACTACGTACGGCACGGCGTGCTGGGCCACGCGCTGGCACGGGAGGCAGGGCTGCCCGAGGTGATCGCCCGGTTCTGCTCCCGTCACACCGGCGTCGGCATCACCCGGGCGGACGTGCGCCGGCAGGGCCTGCCGATCCCGGCCGCCGACTACACGGCCGTCACCGCCGAGGAACACCTCGTGATGTACGCCGACAAGTTCCACAGCAAGACCACGCCACCGGCGTTCGTCTCCGCCGCCTCCTACGCGGTCGCCGTGCGGCGCTTCGGCCCGGACAAGGTCGACCGGTTCGCGGCACTCGTCGAGCGGTTCGGCGAGCCGGACCTGCCCACGCTCGCCGCCAGGTATCGACAGCCGATCGTCTGAGGGGGCGCGGCGCCGCAGCCGTGGTCAGTCGCTCATCGGCAGCCGGTAGTCGCGGGTGCCGCCGCCCGCCGTGACCACCCGCACCTCGCCGCTGCGCAGCCCGTACGTCACCGACCAGCGGGTGTGCGACTGGCGTACCGCGTTCAGCAGCCGCAGCGCACCGGCCGCGTCCACCACCCCGCCGGTACGGTCGAGTTCCTTCGCCAGCACCCCGTACCTGTGGTCCTGGCGCAGTTCCCGGTCCGGCACGCCGACGGCGGGCACGTTCGTCAGCGCCTGCCACGGGCCCTGCCGCCGGTCCACGGTGAGCTTCCCGTCGACGAACTCCACCACAGCGGACGCGCCCGTCGCGTCGGCCAGCAGGTAGTGCAGCGGCGGCCCGCCGTCGAAGTCGAGGTTGTAACGCCGGAACACGGCGACCGCATCGTCCACAGTGGCGGCCGAGTCGAGCACCAGGCGCAGGATGCGCACCGAGCCGACCTTCGGCAGGCCGGGCACCGGCTCGGCGCGGGCCCCGTCGTCGGCGGCCAGCCCGACCGCGAGACCCCGCTCGTTCATGCCGTCGAACGGCAGCAGCGGCGCGTCCAGCAGCCGCCGGTCCCCGGTCGGGTCGGCGGACACGCCCAGGTAGGAGATGTCGACGAGGGAGATCGAGGCGTACCCGTCCGGCGGGTCGGTGCGCAGCACCAGCGCGGGATTGGGCTCCCAGTCGAAGTTGCGGGCGAACAGCGGCCGGTCCCGGTCGGCCAGCGCGGCGAACAGCGAGCAGCCGAACGGGCTCGGCGGCGTGGACCCGGCCAGCCCGGCGGTCGGGTCGTAGTCGCCGTCGTACGTCATCTCGTACATCGGCAGGTCGTCGATCTTGCGGAGGCTGGCCAGGGTCCGCTCGACCTGCGCCGGGTCCTGCCGGGACGCGGTCGGTGAGCCGGCCGCGGCCGGTGGGCCGGACCGGCGGCTCTCCCCGCAGGCCGTGGCGAGCAGGAGCAGCGCGAGCCCGCCGGCGATGAGGGTCCTCCGCATGACTGCGACGCTAGAAGAGGCGTCCGCCGATGTCCATCCGGGACTCGGTCAACTCCGCACGATCGCGAACATCCAGCAGCCGTACACCACGTTGCGGCTGTGCAGCTGGTCCACCGCCGGGTCGGCGAACAGCTCCGCGATCACCGCCTCCGGGTCGCCGCCGTCGTGTCGCCGTCCGCCCACGATGCGGCCCCGGCTGTCGTACGCGCGCAGCACCTGCTCCCGTCCGCGCCACTGCGACGGGTACGCCGTCACGTCGTCCGGGCCGGCGCAGCCGGCGGCGTGTGCGAACACCGGCCCCACCTCCCGGTACGGGCCCGGCGGCAGCGGCGGGGCGTACCCGAACAACAGCAGCTCCTCGTCCGGCCGGGCGTCGCGCAGGCAGCAGCGCAGCGGCTCGCCGCCGGTGGCGCGCCGGTGCTCGGGCGGCTGCCCGGTGGCGTCGCGGCCGGTGCGACGCAGCTCGGCGAGCGTCCCGGCGGGCAGTGGGCGGATCAGAAACGCGGTACGGGTGGTCGTCACGGTCCCAGCCTGGCGCGGCCCGGACCGCGGCGCTGGCGGTGATCGGACCTGGCGTTCGGGTACCGCGAAAATGCGCACCGAGCGGGCACCCGCGGGCCGCATCCGGCGCCGACAATGACCGGATGGACGTCGACGACTACCGGACCCACTCCCCGTACAGCGATCCCCGCCACCACGCGGCGCTGCTCGACGCCGTTCCCGCCGACCTGCCCACCGTCGCGGCGACCGCCCGCAACGTGATCGTCCACTACCGCGCCGGTGGCGTGGAGCTGCCGGACGTCCGCCGGGCCGAGGTGAACCTGCGCTGGCTGGACCGCATCCTCGACACCGACCAGTCCCGGTTCCCGCTGCCGCTGACCGCCGAACGCCCGGCCGTCGAGCGGGTCGCCGGCTGCTGCCGGGACCACACGCTGCTCACCGTCGCGGCGCTGCGCCAGCACGGGATCCCGGCCCGCAGCCGGATCGGGTTCGTGAGCTACTTCTCCCCGGACTGGCACCACGACCACGTGCTCGCGGAGTGGTGGGACGGCGAACGCTGGGTCTGGTCCGACCCGGAGCTGGACCCGGCCGTCGAGCGGCCGTTCGACGGCTACGACATCGACCCGGAGGCGGGGCACTTCGACTCGGCGGCCCGGGTGTGGCTGGCGTACCGGGCGGGCCGGATCGACCCCGGCACCTACGGCGTGGACCCGTCGCTGCCGATCCGGGGCGACTGGCTCGTCCACGACTACGTGCTGCTGGAGCTGGCCCACCGGCACAAGGACGAGGTGCTGCTCTGGGACGGGTTCGGTGCGATGACCGAGGATCTGACCGGTGCCGACCTCACGCTCGTCGACGAGGTCGCCGCGCTGCTGGTGGCAGCCGACCGCGGCGACGCCGCCGCCGGGCGGGAGCTGGCCCGGCGGTACGCCTCGGACGCCCGGTTGCGTCCGGGCCCGACTGTGCACTGCGTCGACCCGGTCTCCGGCATGGCCGCCGACGTGGACCTGCGACGCTGACCGGGCTCACCCGGGCAGGGGCGCCTCGTCGCCTCGGGTGCGGCGCGGGTTGACCAGCCGGCGGACCATCGGGGCGGCGTTCCAGCGGGCCGCGCCGACCAGGTCCCGGGCGTGTTCCAGCACCGTGTAGTCGGGCCGGGCGATGCCCTCGGCGATGGCCCGGTCGAGGTCGTTGCCGCAGCGGGTGAGCACGCTGTCGAAGTCCCGGCGGACCGGTTCCAGAAGGTCGTAGCCGAAGGAGCGGTGCAGCCGGGCGAACAGCGGCTTGTAGAGGCGGGCCCGCTCGTGCAGCCCGGACGAGTACGACATCGGGTTCTTCGGCCGCTGCCGGACGTAGGAGGGCAGCACGTCCGCGAAGGCCCGCCGGACGACCCACTTCTCCTGCCCGTCGCGCAGTTTGACGTCCAGCGGCAGCCGCATGGCCAGCTCGACGACGCTGAGGTCGAGGAACGGCACCCGGGCCTCCACGCCGTGCGCCATGCTGGCCCGGTCCACCCGTTGCAGCTCGGTCCGGCACAGGTTGCGGATCTTGTGGAGGAACAGGCGACGGGACCGCTCCGGGCCGACCCGGTGGTACATCGGGTACCCGCCGAACAGCTCGTCCGAGCCGTCGCCGGTGAGCACCACCCGGACGCCCAGCTCGCGCAGCCGCCGGAAGATCGGCACCGAGACGACCGCGTTGATGATGTCGCCGTACTCGGTCAGCTCGGAGACCCGGATCGCCTCGCGCACGTCGGCGAGCCGGATGTCGCGGGGCCGTAGCTCGATCACCTCGTGCGGTACGCCGAGGTCGGCGGCGAGCCGCCGGGCGTACGCGACGTCCGGGCTCTCCGGCACGCCGATGGTGACCGCCACGCAGTCCGGGTGCAGTTCCCGGGCGTGCAGCAGCGCCAGTGAGCTGTCCAGACCGCCGGAGAGCACCACGCCGACGGTGAGGTCGGTGTCCAGCCGGGCGCGCATGGCGTCGGTGAGCGCGACGCGGACCAGCAGGGCCGCCTCGTCCGGGTCGTCGATCACCGGCAGGCCGTCGCCGAGGGTGAGCAGATCGACGTGCGGACCGACCCGGACCGGGCGGCCGGGCTCGACCCAGCCGTGGTGCCCGGGCGCCACCTCGCCGATCGGCGCGCCGTGTCCGACCAGCGCCTTGACCTCGGAGGCGAGGTGCAGGCAGCCGGGCAGGCGGGACCAGTAGAGCGGCTTGACGCCGAGCGGGTCGCGGGCCAGGTACGTCCGGCCGGTGTCGCGCTCGACGATCACGAACGCGTACTCGCCGCGCAGCCGGCGGACCGCGTTCTCGCCCCACTGGCGGAACGCGGTGAGCACCACCTCGGTGTCGCCGGTGGTGCGGAACCGGTGCCCGAGCCGGGTCAGCTCGGCGCGCAGCTCGTGGTGGTTGAAGATCTCGCCGTTGAAGCAGAGCAGGTGCCGCTCGTCCGGCGACATCCACGGCTGGACGGACCGTTCCCGGTCCACGATCCTCAGCCGCCGTACGCCGGCGAGCAGGCCGTTCTCCTGCCGGGTCTCGGTGACCTCACCGCGCGGCGCGAGCGCGACGAGCATCCGCCGGAAGGTGGCCGGATCCGCCTCGGGGCCGATGCTCAGCGCGATGCCGCACACCGGGTCACACCCCCATCTCGGACTCGTACGCCCGCCGGTACCGGCGACGGGCGGCCGGGGCGAGACACACGTGCCAGGCCTGTCCCTCGTCGACCACGTTCACCTCGCCGGCGTCCTGGCGGGCCAGCAGCAGCCCGGCGAGCGCCGGGCGGGCGCCGAAGCGGTCGTACCACTCCAGTTCGACGTCGGCGGCCCAGCCGAGGCAGTGCCCGCTGGGCACCATCGCGGCGTACCCGAGGCGGCGCAGCCGGTACTGGTGCTCGGCGCTGCGGGCCAGGCTGGTCACCCAGAGCGGCGGCGTGCCGTCCGGCGCGACGGCCGTGAACTCCCGGGCCAGGTCGTTGAGGAACGCGATCATCTCGCGGCGGGCCCGGCGGAACAGCAGCCCGGCGGTACGCGGGGTGGCGTCCGGGCGCACCCGTCGCCGCACCGCCCGCAGCCCGCGTCCCACCACTGTGGCGGGCTGTTCCTGGTAGCGGAACTCGATCAGGCCGCGGCGGCGCAGCCACTCCAGGTCGACCAGTTCGGTGCTGGTGCGGACCTGGTCGTCGGTGAGGAACGTCGGGCTGTCCCGCCACCAGAGCACATCGACGCGGGAGAGCAGGTAGATGCGGACCAGCGCGGTGAGGTCCTGCGCCGAGCTGCGCGCGTTGGGCTGGTAGCGGGCCATCTCCAGCAGCAGCGTCTCCCGGGCGCCGATCAGGCCCTGCGGCGTGGCGTCGAGGACGGCGGCGATGGCCGGTTCGCGCAGCCGCTGGTCGAGCAGCACCTGGCGGGCGGTGGTGGACGGCGCGTCGGCGAGCGCGCCCACCTCGACCAGGAGTTCCGCCACCGCCGCCCGGTACGCGGACAGGTCCGGCTCGGTGCCGGCGCGCCGGCCACCGGCGGGCACCCGCCGGGCGGGAGCGGTGGACGTGACGGCGGGACCGGGCTGGCGACCGGGGCTGCGGCTGGGCACTCGCATGGTCTCCGTCCCCTCTCGGTCAGGACACGGCGTGATTGGGCCTGCACACACCGTAATGAGCCGAGAGGGCGGCAATCGCCCCATCTCCCCCGATGCGCCCGATCAGGTGGCGGACGGTGGCACCAGCGCCTGCACCTCCTCGTACGTGGGCGGTGCCGGCAGGCCCGCGTCGCGCCCGGCGCCGATCGCGTCGGTCAGGCGCAGCGCCGTTCCGAGGGCCGCCCGGAACAGCAGTGAGCCGGTGCTGACCCGGGCCACGCCGAGCCGTCCGAGGGCGGCCAGGTCCGGGCCGCCCGGCCGGTACAGCACGTTGAGCGGCAACCCCGCCTCGGCGGCGAGCACACCGACCAGTTCGTCGGGCGCGCCCGGCACGAACAGGCAGTCGGCCCCGGCGGCCCGTAACAGCGCCGCCCGCCGCCGCGCCTCGTCCAGCGGCGACGGCACGCCCAGCCACCACGCGTCGGTGCGGGCGTTGACGAAGATCTGCGGTACGGCGGCGCGGACCGCCGCGATCACGGCGGCGACGTGCTCCGCCGGGGCCAGGCGCCCGTCCGGGCGGCCGTCCTCCACGTTCACGCCGACCACGCCGAGCGCGGCCAGCTCGCCGACGAAGCGCGCCACCTCCGCCGGGTCGTCGTGGAAGCCGTCCTCGACGTCCACAGTCAGCAGCGCCGGCAGGTTCCGCAGCCGGTACGCCAGCTCCAGCGTCTCGGTGCGGGTGGCGCGGACCGCGTCCGGCCGCCCGGCCGCCGCCGCCACGCCCAGGCTCGTCGTGCCGATCGCCTGATGTCCCCGGGCGGCGAGCGCCGCGGCGGAGGCGTGGTCCCAGGCGTTCGGCAGGAGCAACGGGTCGCCGGGCCGGTGCAGCTCCCGGAACGCGCGGTACCGGTCGGTCATCGCAGGATCACCTCGAGTCGGGTCGTCGGAACGTCAGGAGTCGGGCGGGCGGGACGGCAGCGGCGGCGCAGCACGCCGACCACGCCAGCGGCCAGGGCGAGCGCGTGCCGCTGCCCGGGGCAGCCGCGGGGACCGGCGCCGAACGTCAGCGCGGCGTTCGCCCGGCTGGCGCGGAAGCGGTCCGGCTCCGGGAAGGCCGCCGGGTCGCGGTTGGCGGCGTCGAACCGCAGCAGCAGCCGCTCCCCCGCGCGCACCGGTTGGCCGCCCAGGCTCAGCGGGTCGGCGGCGACCCGGCGGGTGACCCGTACCGGCGGGTCGAGGCGCAGCACCTCGGCGAGCAGCGCGTCGGTCCCGAGCCCGTCCGGCGCGGCGAGCCCGTGCCGGACGGCGGCCACGATCAGCCCGGCGGTGGCGTCGGCGGCCTGCACCAGCAGCCCGAGCCGGTTCGCTGTCACCTCGGCCGGAGCGGGCGGCGACATGGCCAGCAGCGCCGCCACCGCCCGGTCCGCCCGCCGCACCGCCGCCGGTTCGGCGCCCGGGTGGTAGGCGGCGGCCACCGCCGTCACCTCCGCGACGGCCGCCGCCGGGTCGGCCAGGCCGAGCCGCTCCGCCAGCACCACGAGGGGTACGCGCCGAGCCAGGTCACCGGTCACGTCCACCCGGTCACCGCCGTTGTCCCCGGTCGCGGCGCGGTCGAGGATCCGCCCGGTGAGCCGTTCCGCGGCCACACGCAGTTCCCGCGGGTCGAGGGGGTCGAGCGCCGCCACCCCGACGGCTCGCCGCGCGGCATGCCGGTCCGGCGGACTGAACCGGCTCACCGAGGCGCGCAGCCATGCCAGGCCGCCCTCCGGCGCCTGCTCGGCGGGCGGCACCACGCAGCGGGGATCAGTCAGGACGGAGACGACGTCCGCGTACCGGGTGACCACCCAGCCGCCGTCGTCCGAGGTCGGCGGCCCGCAGGGCGGTGTGCCCGGAGCAGCCGTGATCGTCGGTGAATCCATCGTCCGACCGTAGGGCGCCGACAGTTCGGCCCGAACCGAACGATCCGGCCGGGCACATCCGGCGGCCCGGCGCGGGCGGGACGGGTGCCGCGGGGCACGGGCGGGTCAGGCGCGCGCCGGGCCGGTGTCGCGGGAGGCGGGCGGGGCCAGCAGCGCCGGGTCGACGGCGAGCGCCTCGGCCAGCGCGTCCCGCCCGGTGGCGGTGAGCCGTACCGCCCGGCCGGTGCCGCGCGCGGTCCAGCCGAGGTCGAGGAAGCGCCCGCACAACGCCGCCCCGACCGCGCCGGCCAGGTGCGGGCGCCGTTCGGTCCAGTCCAGGCAGTCGCGGACCAGGGGTCGCCGGGTGGCGCGCAGCGGTTCGACCGGTACACCGAGACGGTCCAGCCAGGTCATGCCGGCCCCGGTCAGCGCGAGGCCGCCGGTGCGGTCGAGGACGCCTCGGTCGAGCAGGGCGTCGTGCAGCAGCACGCCGAGCCGCCCGGCCAGGTGGTCGTAGCAGGTGCGGGCGTACGCCAGGGCGGCGCCGGCCGACGCGGCGCGCAACGTGCGGGGCGGGGTCGCCGGTGCGGGCGCCCGCGCGGCCAGGTCCTCGACGATCTGGGCGACGCCCGGGTCGGCGAGGCGGACGTACCGGTGGCGGCCCTGCCGCTGCTCGACGAGCAGGCCACCGGCGACCAGCCGGGTGAGGTGGTCACTCGCGGTGGACGCGGCGACCCCGGCGGCGCGGGCCAGTTCCCCGGCGGTCCAGGCGCGGCCGTCGAGCAGGGCCAGGCAGAAGCCGGCCCGGGTGGGGTCGGCGAGCAGCGCGGCGAACCCGGCGAGTCCGCGGCCGTCGGCACCGGTGGTCATCGGCCCATGCTGACACGGGCACGGTTCGGGCCGCGCCGAACGGTCAGGGGGTTCTTTACAGCACTCTCTCCAACGTTGTAGAAACGGTGGCACCGCACCTCCGTCTATCCCCGAGGGCAGGCCCGATGGGACACCTCCGCCGCGGTGGCGCGCTCGCCGCCGTACTCACGCTTCTGCTCGCCGGCGCGGCCCCCGCGTCCGCCGCCGGGCCCGACCGCTACCGCAACCCGGTCTCCGCCGGGTTCGCCGACACCTTCGCCGACCCGGTCGTGGTGCGCGGCGACGACGGACTCTGGTACGCCTTCGGCACCTCCGACCCGCTGCGCGAGGGCGAGGGCCGCACGCATCGCGTGCCGATCGCCCGCTCCGCCGACCTGGTCGACTGGACCTACGCCGGCGACGCGTTCGCCCCGGACCAGCGGCCCGCCTACGCCGCTCCCGGCGCCGCGTTCTGGGCACCGGACGTGCGGCGGGTGGCCGGCCGGTGGGTGATGTACGTGACGGTCACCGACACAGGCGTCTCCGACGACACGTTCGACACCGCGGTCGGCGTGGCCACCGCGCCGAGCCCGGCCGGGCCGTGGACGTTCGCCGACACGCCCGTGGTCGCGCCGCGACCGGGCGGGGGCGGCGGTTATTTGTGGACGATCGACCCCAGCCAGCTCACCGGCGCCGACGGCAGCCACTGGCTCTACTACGGCAGCTACTACGGCGGCATATCGGTCACCGAGCTGTCCCCGGACGGGCTGCGCGCGGTCGGCACGCCCACGCCCGTCGCTATCGACAACAAGTTCGAGGGCGCGTACGTGCTGCGCCGCGACGGCTGGTACTACCTGTTCGCGTCCACCGCGAACTGCTGCGCCGGGCCGGCCACCGGCTACTCCGTCCAGGTCGGCCGGTCCCGTGACCCGCGCGGCCCGTTCACCGACCGGGACGGGCAGCGCCTCGACGTGTCCCGGGCCGGCGGCACACCGGTGCTCACCCAGAACGGCAACCGCTGGATCGGCACCGGGCACAACGCGGTGCTCACCGACCTGTCCGGGCAGGACTGGATCGCCTACCACGCCATCGACCGCGCCGACCCGTACCTGGACGAGCCGTTCGGCGTCAACGAGCGGCCGATGCTCCTGGACCGGCTCGACTGGATCGACGGGTGGCCCACAGTCAACGCGGGCGCCGGTCCCTCCGACAGCATCCGGCCCGCGCCGGTCACCACCGGCCCGGTCGACGCGCGCTTCGCCACCGCCGACCTGCGCGGCTGGCGGGCCGAACAGTGCCGCTGGCACGCCGCCGGCGGGGTGCTGACCGGCAGCGGCACGCTCACCTCGCGTACCCGGATCGGCGGTGACCTGCGCGCGGAGACCGACCTGCGGCTGACCGGCGCGGCCACCGCCGGGCTGCGGCTTCACGGCGTGGACGTCCGCGTCGGGCGCGGCCGGCTGAGCGCGGGCGCCGCGACCACCGTGCTGCCCCCCGGCCTCGACCTGGGCGACCGCCACAATCTCGCCATCGAGGTACGCGGGCGGCAGCTCGTCGCCACGCTCAGCCCGTCCCGCCTCGGCGACCCGGTCGCCCAGGTGTCGCTGCGGCTGCCCCGCCCCGGCGCCGGTGAGCTGTCAGTGCGCGCCGAGGGCGGCCCGGCCGAGTTCGACAACGTCAGCGCCGTCCGGCTGTACCGTCCGGCGCGGCACACCGTCCCCGACCCCCGGGTCGGACCGGTGCTGCGCGGCTACTCCGACGAGTTCACCGGCGGGCTCGACCCGGCGTGGCGGTGGGTACGCCCGGACCCGGCCGCCACCGTGTCCGGCGGCGCGCTGCGCTGGCCGGTGCAGGACGCCGACCTGTCCGGGGCCGGCAACACCGCAGGGGTGCTGCTGCGCGACGCCCCGGCCGGGAACTACGTCGCCGAGACCAAGGTGACGCTCGACCTGGGCGAGGACAGCGTGCGCAACTACCAGCAGGCGGGCCTGGTCGCGTACGTCGACGACGACCGGTTCGCCCGGCTGACCCAGGTGGCCATCTGGAACACCCGTCAGGTCGAGTACGGCTACGAGCTGCCGTTCGCCGGTCAGCCGGTGTACGGCGGCAGCATCGTCGGCACCCCCGGCACCACCACCTGGCTGCGGCTGGCCCACCGGGTCGACCCGGTCAACGGCGAGCACGAGTTCCGGGCCGGGTCCAGCCGCGACGGCAAGCACTGGACGTGGGGCGCGGTGTGGACGTTCCCGGCGGACACGACACCGCGGATCGGGCTGGTGGCGCACGGCGGGGCCACACCAGCGGTGACCGCCGAGTTCGACTACCTGCGCTTCCACCGCTGACGTCCAGGGCCGTCCCCTCCCCTGGGGGCGGCCCCGCTCAGCCGCCGGAACGAGGGCAGGCGGTGGTCAGCTCGCTGATGGTGCGGGTGTCGCCGTCGTAGCTGCGCGCCGCCACGAACGCCCCGGCCGGCGGATGTGCCCCGGCGACCGCCCGGGCCCGGCGCCGGTCCGCCGCGCCGAACCGCAGCGCCAGGCTCAGGTGCGGCACCCACCGGCCGGGCTGGTGCCACGAGTGCCCGCCGGACGCCTCGGCGAGCACGTCCCAGACCGCGCCGTGCAGCGCGACGAGCTGCGGGGTCGGGCGGACCAGCCACACCAGTGGCGCGCTGCCGTCGAGCACCGCCACCCGGCCCAGCCGCACCGGCAGCGGGAGCGCCGCGTCACAGAGGTCGGCCAGGCGCTGCTCGACGCCGGGCGGGAACTCCTCGACCGAGGCGAGCGTCAGGTGCGGCCGGTTCGTCGGGTGCGTGTTGCGGGCCAGGCTGGGCAGCCCGGCGGCGGCGAGCCGGTCCCAGGCGGCGCGAACCGCCGCTTCCAGTTCGGGAGAGCAGAGCAGTTCGACCGTCCGCACGTGATCAGGCTAGTCGGCGTCAGCCGCCCGCGACGCCCCGTACGTCAGAGCCAGCCGGCCTCGCGCGCCCGCCGTACCGCCTCCGCCCGGTCGGCGGCGCCGAGCTTCTGCACGCAGGCGCTGAGATGGTTGCGGACCGTTCCGGCGGCCAGATGGGTCCGCCGGGCGATCACCGCGACCGGGGTGCCCAGCTCGGCCAGCCGCAGCGTCTCCAGCTCGCGCGGCGTCAGCGGGCACTCCGGCAGGGTGAGCGCGTCGGCCGCGAGCGCGGGATCGACGTAACGCGCCCCGGAGTGCACCCGGCGGATCACGTCGGCCAGCGCGCCGCCGGGGGCGCCCTTCGCGAGGAACCCGCGTACCCCGGCGGTGAGCGCCGGCCGGAGCTGGGCGGGCCGGCCGTGTCCGGTGAGGATCACCGGCGCGCAGCCGGGCAGCGCCCGGGTCAGCTCGGCGGCGACCTCGACGCCGCCGGGCGGCGGCATCTCCAGGTCGAGCACGGCGACGTCGGGGCGGTGGGCAAGCGCCGCGTCCAGGGCGCTGCGCCCGTCGCGGGCGTGCGCGACCACCTCGATGTCCGGTTCCAGGTCGAGCAGCGCGGCCAGGGCGAGCCGGATCAGCTCCTCGTCGTCGGCCAGCAGTACCCGGATCACGGCGTCACCGGCACCGTCGCCACCAGGCTGAACACGCCGTCGGCGGCATCGGCCCGAACCCGTCCGCCGGCCGGGGCGAGCCGGTCGGCCAGGCCGCGCAGACCGCCGCTGAGCCGGTCCGGTCCGGCGTCGTCGCGGACGCCGTCGTTGCGTACGGTCAGCGTCACCACGCCGTCCTCCCGGGTGATCTCGATCCGGCACCAGCCGGCCCGGCTGTGCCGCAGCACGTTCGTCCCGGCCTCACGCAGCACGGCGGCCAGGTCGGCGGCGACCGCCGCGGGCACCTCACCGGCGGGCGGGACCACTGTCGTGCGGACGCCGCTGGAACGCAGCACCTCCCCCACCGCCGCGGCCTGCTCGGCCAGGTCGACCGCGCGGTAGCCGTGCACCGCCGCCCGGACCCGGGTCAGCGCCGAGCCGGCCAGCCGCCGGGCCTCGGCCGCCTCCCGGGCGGCCCGGCCGGCGTCGCGCGGCGCCAGCCGCTCCGCCAGCTCGGCCTTGAGCGCGATCACCGTCAGGTCGTGGCCGAGCAGATCGTGGACGTCCCGGGCGAAGCGCAGCCGTTCCTCGGCGGCGGCGAGGCGCGCCTGGGCGGCCTGCCCCTGCCGGGCCTCGACGAGCAGGTCCCAGAACCAGACCTGGACCCAGGTGAGCGCGGCGATCCCGGCGCCCACCACGCCGGTGACCAGCAGCGCCGTGGTCACCGGCCCGCCCGTCGACCAGGTGACGACGGCCGACACCGCGAGGACGCCGGCCGCCGCCACCACCGCGACGACGGGCCGGAACAGCAGCGGCGTCATGCCGACCAGGGACGCGCCCAGCCACGCCCAGGTGGGCCAGGTTCCGGCCGCGACCGGGCCGAGCAGCGGCAGGCTGAGCAGCGCCGCCGCGATCAGCGCGGCGTGCCGGCGACGACGGGCCGGTACGGGCAGCCACGGCGTGACCGCGGCGTGCAGCACCGCGATCTGGGCGACCGCGAATCCGAGCAGCCCGGCGGCGCCCAGCGCGACGCGTACCGGGTCGGGCTCGCGGGCCAGGCCGACGACGGGCAGCAGCACCGTGGTCCACACGTTCGTGGCCAGCGACAGCAGGGTGACCCGCCGGGCCCGGCGCAGCCGGTGGTCAGCGGAATCGACTGTCATGCCCGCCGATCCTAGGGCGTGCGGCGCCCCGCCCACCCCCGAGAAACGTCACGGCCGGACCGTGCGATCCGCACGGTTTCCCGATGACTGACGCGCCTTCTCCGGTGCGCCGGGCGGCGGCAGGGTCGGGGCATGACGGAGATGACTGTGGGCGTACCCCGGCGGTGGGCCGGGTGGGCGCGGACCCGGCACCTGGCCGGGATGGTGGTGGCGATGGTGGCCGGGATGGTGCTGCTCGGGCCGCTGTGGCAGGTGGGCGGGAACCTGCTGGGGGGTGCGGCGGTGCTGGCGCGGCCGGACGTGGGCGCGCTGGTGATGGCGACGAACATGGCGGCGGGCATGGCCGCGTGGATGTGGTACCGGGGAGACGGCCGGGCCGCCACCGCGGAGATGTCGGCGGCCATGTACGTGCCGTTCCTGCTGCTGCTCCCGCCCTGGTGGGCCGGGTGGGTCGGGGACGACACGCTGCTGCTCGGCGGCCACCTGCTGATGGTGCCGGCGATGCTGCTGGTGGCGCTGCGGCACCGGCACACGGCCACCGCGCCGCCGCGCCGGCACCCGGTCGCCGCGGCCGTGGCGCGCGGGTGGCCCGCCGGGCTGGGGCTGCTCATGACGGTGGACATGTGGTTCGCGCCCAGCGTCTTCGCGCCGTGGACGCTGCTGGTCCTGCCGGCCGGCTACCTGCTGATCGGCACCTGGCGGCGGCAGTGGGGCGACCGGCGCGCGCTGGCGGCGCAGCTCGCCGGGGCGGCCGTGTGGGGCGGCCTGGCGGTCGTGGCGATGATCGCGTCCGCCGACGTCGCCGGGGTGCTCGTCGGGGTGGGCTGGCTCGTCCACGCGGCCTGGGACGGCTGGTACCACCGCACCGGCGCGGTGGTACCGCGCGGGTACGCGCTGTGGTGCGCGGTGTTCGACGTCGGAGTGGGCCTCACCACGCTGCTGGCCGTCCTGTCCCGGTGATCCGGCGGGGGCACGGGGCCACGCCGGATCACCCGGAGGGGACGGCACACAGGTGGCGCGGCGAACGTTTGACCCGGTCGCCGCGACCGCCGCGCGGCGGTGATGAAAAGCTTGTCGCATGAACGCCGCACCGACCCCGACCGACCCCGCCCTTCCCGCCGACGCCGAGGACGGCATCGCCTTCGCCGATCTCGGGCTGCGCACCGAGTTGCTGGGCGCGCTGTCCGCGCTCGGCTACGAGGAACCGACGCCGATCCAGCGGGAGGCCATCCCCCCGTTGCTGGCCGGGCAGGATCTGCTGGGCCAGGCGGCGACCGGTACGGGCAAGACCGCCGCATTCGCGCTGCCGCTGTTGCAGCGGATGCCGGTGGGGCGGGCCGACGGCGACCCGGTGTCGCTGGTGCTGGTGCCGACGCGGGAGCTGGCCGTGCAGGTCTCCGAGGCGTTCCACCGCTACGGCAAGGACCTGGGCGCCCGGGTGCTGCCGATCTACGGCGGGCAGCCGATCGGCCGGCAGCTGCGTGCGCTCGACCACGGGGTGGACGTGGTGGTGGCGACGCCCGGCCGGGCGCTGGACCACATCGCCCGGGGCACGCTGCGGTTGGGCGCGCTGAGCACGGTGGTGCTGGACGAGGCGGACGAGATGCTCGACATGGGCTTCGCCGAGGACATCGAGGCGATCCTGGAGCACGCTCCGGCCGGCCGGCAGACGGTGCTGTTCTCGGCCACCATGCCGGCCCGGATCGACGGGCTGGCCCGGCAGCACCTGACCGACCCGGTCCGCATCCGGATCGAGCGGGAGCGGCCCGTCGCCGGGGAGGCGCCCCGGGTGCGGCAGAGCGCGTACATCGTGGCCCGGGCGCACAAGCCGGCCGCGCTGGGCCGGGTGCTGGACGTGGAGTCGCCCACCGCGGCGATCGTGTTCTGCCGCAGCCGGGAGGAGGTGGACCGGCTCACCGAGACGATGAACGGCCGGGGCTACCGGGCCGAGGCGCTGCACGGCGGGATGAGCCAGGAGCAGCGGGACCGGGTGATGGGCCGGCTGCGCGCCGGTACGGCGGACCTGCTGGTCGCCACCGACGTGGCCGCCCGTGGCCTGGACGTCGAGCAGCTCACCCACGTGGTCAACTACGACGTGCCGTCCGCCCCGGAGTCGTACGTGCACCGGATCGGGCGGGTCGGCCGGGCCGGGCGGGAGGGTGTGGCGATCACGCTCGCCGAGCCGCGTGAGCACCGGATGCTCAAGACCATCGAGCGGGTCACCGGCCAGCGGATCGCCATCGACAAGATCCCCACTGTCGCGGACATGCGTACCCGGCGGCTGGAGCTGACCCAGGGCGCGCTGCGGGAGAGCCTGCTGGAGGACGACCTCGACCCGTACCGGGCGATCGTGGAGTCGCTCACCGACGAGTTCGACCTGGTCGAGGTGGCGCTGGCGGCGGTGAAGCTGGCGCACGAGGCGACGTCGCCGGGCTCGGACGACGAGGAGGAGATCCCGCAGGTTCCGGTCCGGGGTCCGCGCGAGGGCCGCCCGGAGGCCGGCGGGCGGGGTGAGCGCCGGGGTCCGGCGCGCCCGCGTACCGGCGGCACCACCCAGGTCTTCATCGGTCTGGGCCGCCGGGCCGGGGTACGGCCGCAGGACCTGGTGGGCGCGATCACCGGGGAGACCCGCATCAGTGGCCGGGACATCGGCTCGATCGAGATCGCCGACCGGTTCTCGCTGGTCGAGGTGCCGCAGGGGGTCGCCGACGAGATCATCGCGGGGCTGCGCGGCACCACCATCAAGGGACGCAAGGCGACGGTACGCCGGGACCGGGACGGTGACGGGCCGGGCGAGCGCCGCGACCGGGGCTACGAGCGGCGCGACCGCCGCTGAGCCCGGCGCGACCGGCTTCCGTGCCGGTCGGCGTGGAGACCACAGGGGGCGGACCACGACGGCGCCCCGGCCACCGTGCGTACGGTGGCCGGGGCGACGGTCGTCAGGCCGCGGCGAGCGCCGGACCGTCCAGCGACTCCGTGCCGATCTCGACCGGGCGCAGCGCCAGTGCGAGCACGTCCGCCACGTCGGACAGGGTGTGCACGGTCAGCGCCTCCCGCACCTCGGCCGGCAGGTCGTCCAGGTCCGGCTCGTTGCGCTTCGGGATGATCACCTCGGTGAGGCCGGCCCGGTGCGCGGCGAGCAGCTTCTGCTTCACGCCGCCGATGGGCAGCACCCGGCCGGAGAGCGTCACCTCGCCGGTCATTCCGAACTCGGGCCGAACCGGCCGCCCGGTCACCAGTGAGGCCAGCGCGGTCACCATGGTGATGCCGGCGCTCGGGCCGTCCTTGGGCACCGCGCCCGCCGGGACGTGCAGGTGGATCCGCCGCCCGGCCAGCGCGTTCGGGTCCAGCCCGTAGCGCCGCCCGTTCGACCGCAGGTACGACCACGCGATGTGCGCGGACTCCTTCATCACGTCGCCGAGCTGGCCGGTGAGCGTCAGCCCCGGCTCACCCTCCATCGTGGTGGCCTCGATGAACAGCACGTCGCCACCGGCGCCGGTGACCGCGAGTCCGGTCGCCACGCCGGGTACTGCGGTCCGTTCGGCCGACTCCGGGGTGAACTTGGGCCGGCCCAGGTAGCGGGCCAGGTTGCCGGCGTCGACGTGCACCGGCGCGGAGTCCGTGGCGAGCGCGACCGCGACCTTGCGCAAGATCTTGGCGAGAGCGCGTTCGAGCTGCCGGACGCCGGCCTCCCGGGTGTACTCACCAGCGATCAGCGCCAGCGCCTCGTCGGCGACTGTGACCTCGTCGGTGGTCAGCCCGGCCCGTTCCCGCTGCCGGGGCAGCAGGTGGTCCCGGGCGATGGCGACCTTCTCGTCCTCGGTGTAGCCGTCCAGCGCGACCAGCTCCATCCGGTCCAGCAGCGGGCCGGGGATCGCCTCGACCACGTTGGCGGTGGCCAGGAACAGCACGTCGGACAGGTCGAGGTCGACCTCCAGGTAGTGGTCGCGGAACGTGTGGTTCTGCGCCGGGTCGAGCACCTCCAGCAGGGCCGCCGCCGGGTCGCCGGAGTAGCCGGCGGCCAGCTTGTCGACCTCGTCGAGCAGCACGACCGGGTTCATCGAGCCGGCCTCGCGCAGCGCCCGCACGATCCGGCCGGGCAGCGCGCCCACGTAGGTGCGCCGGTGACCGCGGATCTCCGCCTCGTCCCGGACACCGCCGAGGGAGACGCGGACGAAGTTGCGGCCCAGCGCCCGGGCGACCGACTCGCCGAGGCTGGTCTTGCCGACACCGGGCGGACCGGCCAGGGCCAGCACCGCGCCGGAACCGCGTCCGCCGACCACGCCGAGGTTGCGCTCCGCGCGCCGGTTGCGCACCGCGAGGTACTCCAGGATGCGGTCCTTCACGTCGGCCAGGCCGGCGTGGTCGGCGTCGAGCACGGCCCGGGCCGCGGCCAGGTCCATGTTGTCCTGGGTACGCGTGTTCCACGGCATCTCCAGGACGGTGTCCAGCCAGGTCCGGATCCAGCCCGCCTCGGGTGAGGCGTCACTGGCCCGCTCCAGCTTGCCGACCTCGCGCAGCGCCGCCTCGCGGACCTTCTCCGGCAGGTCGGCGGACTCCACCCGGGAGCGGTAGTCGGCGGAGCCGTCCGGCTCGTCCTCGCCGAGTTCCTTGCGGATCGCGGCGAGCTGCTGGCGGAGCAGGAACTCGCGCTGGGACTTCTCCAGCCCTTCGCGGACGTCGCTGTTGATCTGCTCGGTGACCTCCTGCTCGGCGAGGTGTTCCTTCACCCAGCCGACGAGCAGTTCCAGCCGGGCGGTGACGTCCGGCGCGGCGAGCAGTTCGGTCTTCTGCGTCAGGCTGAGCCAGGGCGCGTAACCGGCCGAGTCGGCCAGCTCGGACAGGTCGGTCATCCGCTCCATCGCGTCGATCACCTGCCAGGCGCCGCGCTGCTGCAGCACCGAGGTCATGAGCGCGCGGTACTCGCGGGCGAGTTCGCGGGCGCGGCCCGCCGGTGCGGGTTCGTCGAGTTCGGTCGCCTCGACCCAGAGCGCGGCGCCGGGGCCGGGCACGCCGGAGCCGATGCGGGCGCGGGTGAGACCGCGGACGACCGCCGCCGGTTCGCCGCTGGGCAGCCGGCCCACCTTCTCGATCGTGGCGACCACGCCGACGGAGCCGTACTCGCCGTCGAGGCGGGGTACGGCCAGGAGTTCCTTGTCGCCGGTGGCGCGGGCCGCGTCGACGGCGGCCTGGGTGGTCGGGTCGAGGGTCACCGGGATGACCATCCCGGGCAGCAGGACGGCGTCGGTCAGTGGGAGTACCGGAAGAGTTGCCATCGAACACCTGCCATCACGTTGGTTGAGCGTGTCTGGCTCAAGTAACAAAACGTGCCCCTTGTTCCGGGTTGTGACCCACGCCACTACGAAGGGCCGCGTTCCCGCGCTCCGCACCCAATGGCGGCGCCCTTTACCGCGACCCGCCGAATGGAAACAGTCGGCTAT
The DNA here is from genome assembly GCF_007827625.1 of Micromonospora sp. CNZ297. Lineage (NCBI taxonomy): Bacteria > Bacillati > Actinomycetota > Actinomycetes > Micromonosporales > Micromonosporaceae > Micromonospora > Micromonospora sp. CNZ297. Next base: position 72,372 of record NZ_VISU01000001.1, read on the forward strand.
TGTTGCGGAATTACCGCGCGGTAGGTCAAACTCTTAGCCACACCCCGCCCGACACAGGGAGTAATGGCGATGGCAAGGAAAGTAATCACCGTTCTGACCGACGACCTCGACGGCGGAAAGGCCGATCGGACCGTCGAGTTCAGCCTGGACGGCGTGGCGTACACGATCGACGTCTCCGACGAGAACGCGGGCGTCCTGCGCAAGGCGCTGGATCCGTACATCAGCGCTGGCAGGCGAATCGGCCGGGGAGCGACCGAGGTCGCCCGCGGCGCCCGCCGCACCGCCCGGCCGAGCACCTCGGGAATGGACCGCGAGCAGAACCGCGCCATCCGGGAATGGGCCGCCAAGAACGGGTTCGAGATTTCCGAGCGCGGGCGCATCCCGGTGTCGGTGGTCGAGGCGTACAAGAACCGCTGACCGCCACCGGTTCACCGTCGGGCATCCCGGGGTCACGCTGAGAAATCGGCGGGGGCCCGATCGGCTTTCTACGGTCAGCGCTTTTCATCCGGCCGGATACCGCCGGCACGAAATTTCTTCCGGGATCACCTTCCACCGTGCCCGTACGCGGGAACGGCAGCGGCCGCCCGGAGGAGTCCCCCGGACGGCCGCTGCCGTTCGCCCGCTCAGTTGACCCGGATGCGCACCACGTCGATGGCGGGAGTCTGGTTGGCCCGCTCCATCATCGGGATGCGGTGCGAGCCGTCACCGGCCCAGACCGCGCACTGCGCCACGCCCGACTGCGCCAGGCCCGGAATCTGGATCAGCACGTCGTCCGGCTGGTTGCCGCCCCGCCCGTCCTCGGTGGCCACGAAGAAGGCCGGCACGTCCTGCGGGTTCGGAGGCTGCCGGGTGCTGCCGAGCATGCGGCAGGCGGTGTGGAAGTGGCCGCGCACCAGGCCCTGGCCGTTGAGCAGCGAGCTCTCCAGGTAGTAGCCGCCCTGGCCGGCGGCGAGGAAGCGGTCCCGCACCAGGTTCTTGGTGGTGACCCGGAGGGTGAACGGCTGGTTGCGCCGCACCTGGTTCGGGAACTGCGTGATCAGCAGCGACGGGTTGTTCGCCGCGGCGCCCACCTCACCGAACGCGGTGCTCACGCACCGGTTGCCGTTCTGGAAGCCGTCGTGCGCCTGGAGCTGGCTGCCGGAGCAGTCCTTGGCGAGCACGTTCAGGCCGTTGCCGCCACCGTTGTTCTGGCCGCCGCCGTTGTTGTTCCCGCCGCCGTTGTTCCCGCCGTTCTGACCGCCGTTGTTGTTGCCGCCGTTCTGGCCCCCGTTGTTGTTGCCGCCGTTCTGACCGCCGTTGTTGTTCCCGCCGTTCTGGCCGCCGTTCTGCGGGGTGTCGGTCACCGCACACTGGGCGAGCTGGTCCAGGCCCTGCGGGCGCTGGGCGACCCGGCCGATGGCGGTGGCGATCCGGTTGAGCGCCGCGGTCCGCTTGTCCGCGAGCGGACGCAGGATCGCGTTGTTGATGAACTCGCCGCCCTTGCGGCCCTCCGCCGCGAGCCGCCGGTTCGCGTCGGCGATCTGCGACTCCAGCAGAGCCAGGGTGCGGTCCACCTCGGCACGGGCCTGACCGGGCACCTGCGGCAGCCGGCCCCGGACGTCCGGGCAGGCCACGGTCGGGGTGCCGGCGCCCGCGCCGCCCGCGTTGGTCTGCTGGCACTCGGCCGGCGACATCTGCCCGTCGCCCCAGTGGTTGCGGACCCAGCGGCCGTTCTGCCAGGTACGGGTGGTGCTGCCCTGGCCGTCCGGGGCGGTCGCCCCGGGGCTCGCGGGCACGCAGGACGCCGAGGCGGCGCGGGTGGTCGTCCGCCGGTCCTGGGCGGACGAGATCTGGGTGACGGCGACGATGCCGCCGAAGACCGCGAGCGTGCCGACAACCGCCAGCATCCGCTTGCTCCGCGCGTTACCGGATGACCGGCGCGCCCGTGTGGACCTGCGCATCGAATTGCTCTCCTTCACGATCCGGTAGTTGACTGGTGATCCCGGCGGACCGACGAATTCGGGGTGTGAGATCACTGCGACGCTCAGTCGCGCGTCAATGGCCGACGATGCCCTTTCCGCACCGTCTCCGCGCCGTCCGGGCGCGGCGGGGAAGATCTGCGTCCATTCCCGATGAGGTACGGAGCGCCGTCGGCGAAGGTTCAACCGGAGATCGGAAAAAAATCGAAAAGTCGCCGTCCTCGCCGGCGAGGACGGACGGCTCAGTCGGCGCAGAGGTGATCGAAGGCGAACCCGCCGTCGAAGGAGTCCCGCCGGGCGGCCAGCGCGCGTACCCGCCGGAGAAGCTCGTCGCGGTCCAGCAGGGACGGCGCGGCACCGTCGAGGTCACGCAACCGCTCCCCCAGCGCCACAGCCGCCAGGTCCTCGGCGAGCCGCCCCGGGTCGACGCCGCAGGAGAAACCGCGCGAGGTCAGCCGTACCCGCTCCAGCAGGCAACGGCCGGGCCGCACCTCGGCCCAGGCCCAGCCCTCCGCCGGACCGTCGGTCCAGCGCACGTGCAGGCCGCGCACGATCGGGTCGGCGATCCGGCCCGCCACGTACGCCTCGACCGCCTCGACCCGGGCCAGCGCGCCCAGGTCGTTCACCGGTCCGCGCCGGCCGTCCGGCAGCCGGCCGATGATGTCCCGGAAGCCGACCGTGTCACCGCCGTCCGGGTCGGTGCCGTCGGCGTACGCCCGCGCGTCCAGCACGTACTCGACGAACCGGCGGACCTGCTCCGCGCCGCCCAGCGTCGGCGACTCGACGCGCACCAGCGGCAGGCCGACGGCGACGCAGACCGCGTCGGTCAGCCGTTCGGACCGTCGCGCGGCCGATCCGTCGGGGGCGGGCACGGTGAACCGCACCGCGAAACGCGGCAGCCCGGTGTCGGCCGCGCAGACCACCAGGTCGAGCGACGCCCGCCCGGCGGTGCTCCACTGGCTGCCGGTGACCCCGGGCGGGCGGCCCTGCACCAGGTCGCCGAGCCGCCGCCCGGTGTGGCCGAGGTGGCCGGCACGGACCAGGGACGGCGCGGCGCCGGGCGGGATCGGCCGCAGCCAGGAGGCGGTCACGCTGCCTGTGCTCGTCATCTCGCCCCGATCCCCCTCGTCCGGTCGACGCCCGAGTGTAGGCCGTGCGGCACGACCGGTCCGGCCGACCGGTGCGCTACCGCGCCCGTCCCTCTAGGCTCTGCCCGTGCCCAGCGGACGGACCCCGGAACAGTTCACCAAACGCAGTCTCGTCACCGTCTCCCACGCCATCGAACGCGCGGCGCTCGCCGAGGCCGAGGACGGCCCTCTCGTCGTGCTCGCGCTGTTCCAGCGGCTGCCGTACTTCGCCCGGGAGCGCGAGGTCTACCGGCGCATCGCCGGCCGCGCCGCCGTGACGGTGGTGGCGATGGTCGGCGGACCGCCGCCCGACCTGCCCGACGGTACCTACGGCGTGGCGCTGGACGAGGCGGAGGCGCTGGCCCGGGAGTGGACGGTGGTGGCGCTGAGCCCGCGTTTCGGCGCCACACTCGTCGCGCACGACCGGGCCGAGGTGGCGCCCGCGCCGACGCTGGAGTCCGGCCGGCTGTTCGAGGGACGCTGGGGCTTCCGCCGCGACGAGGCGCTGCACGAGGCGATCCGGCTGCGCGAACAGCTCGCCGAGCGGCTGCCCGCCGCGGCGCGTACCGCGCTGGACGAGGCGATCGCCCGGGTGCGGGACATCCCGGCCGGGCCCGGCGAACCGCGTGCCGAGGCGGCGCTGCGGCTGCTGGCCCGCCGCGGCGACCGGAACAACCAGCCGGTCGAGCCGGCCGAGACGATGCTGGACGAGCCCGGCCTGGCCCGGTGGTCCGGCGCGGACGGGGTGACCGCCTCCGGCACCCTGCCGGTGGCGCTGGTCGGCCTGCGGGTGGACGCGCCGCCCGGCTCGCCGGAACGCTTCGGCCGCCGCGGCGTCGCCCGCGAGGGACACGCCGTGCTCACCGCGATCACCGCCGTGCTGCGGCCGGTCGACCGCGCGCTGCGCGTCACCGAGAACGAGTTCCAGCTCCTCCTGCCGGGGCTCGACGAACCGGCCGCGCTGGAGGTGGTACGCCGGCTGCACGACGCGATCGGCGCGTTGGCCCGGTCGTACCCGTTCATGGCGTACACAGTGCACGCGGCGGTCGGGGTGACCACCCGGCGGCCGCTGCCCACCGCGGACCTGCGCGCCGCAGTCGACTGGGCGGTACGCAAGGGCCTGCCGGTGGCGGGCCTGCCGCCGGAGACCGCCGACGCCGTGACCGCGGCGGCCCGCTGACCGGCGGTCCGGCTCAAGGGGAGGAGACGCGGTGCGGGTGGTGTCGCTGGTGCCGTCGCTGACCGAGGCGGTCGCGGCCACCCGCCCGGAGGCGCTGGTCGGCGCGACCGACTGGTGCACCCACCCGGCCGGGCTGGACGTCGCCCGGGTCGGCGGGACGAAGTACCCGGACCTGGACCGGGTGCTCGCCCTGGAGCCGGACCTGGTGCTGCTCAACGAGGAGGAGAACCGGCTGGCCGACGCCGAGGCGCTGCGCGCGGCCGGGGTGCCGGTCCGGGTCACCTTCCCGCGTACCGTGCCGGAGGCCCTCGACCAGCTCGGTGAGCTGGTCGACGCGCTCGGCGCGCCGGCCGAGCCGCAGTGGCTGCGCGAGGCCCGCCGTGCCTGGGCCGCACTGCCCGCGCCGGGACGCGTCCGCACCGCCGTGGTGCCGGTGTGGCGACGGCCGTGGGTGGTGCTGGGGCGGGACACGTTCGCCGGGGACGTGCTGGCCCGGCTCGGTGTGCGCAACGGCTGGGCCGACGACGCGGAACGCTATCCCCGGCCGAGCCTGGACGAGCTGCGCGCCCGGGCGCCGGAACTGGTGGTGCTGCCCGACGAGCCGTACCGGTTCACCGCCGACGACGGGCCGGAGGCGTTCCCCGGTGTGCCGGCGGCGCTGGTGTCCGGCCGGCACCTCACCTGGTACGGGCCGTCGCTGGCCGAGGCCCCCGCGCTGCTGGCCGCCCAGCTCGCCACCGAGGGCCCCACCTGACCGGCGGGGCCCGGGTGGCGGCGCTCAGGCGACCGGGGTGGCGTGCACCGGGTCCAGCTCCATCAGCGTGGTGTCGTCCACGTCGTACCCGATCGCGTTGTGCACCGCGACCACGCCCGCGACCTGGGCGGCGAGACGGCCGGCCAGCTCGACGGCGCTACGCCGGTCCAGCCGCCCGTCCATGGTGACCTCGCCGCCGCGGACCTGGACCGTGACCAGGCCGTCGCGCACCGACAGCACCCGCCGCAGCACCTCGTGCACGACCTCCTCGCGGATCTCCGCGTCGGAACGCAGGTGCACGCGCAGCAGGTCACCGCGGGTGACGATGCCGGCGAGCCGGCCCAGGTCGTCCAGCACCGGGAGCCGCTTGACGGCCTCGTGGTCCATCAGCCGGGCGGTCGCCGCGAGCGACGCCCGCTCGTGGGTGGTGACCGCGGGCGCGGTCATCAGGTCCCGGGCGACGAGCGCGCCCGCCTTCTCCCGCGCGGTACGGCGGCGCCGTCCCTCGAAGACCCGCCGCTCGTCCGGGTGACCGGACCGCTCCACCTTGTGCAGCAGGTCCGCCTCGGAGATCACCCCGAGCACCCGGCGGAACGAGTCCACCACCGGCACACCGCTGATCCGCTGCCGCACCAGCACGTCGACGACCTCGCGGTACGGGGTCTCCTCCGTCACCGTGGCGACGTCCCTGGTCATCACGTCGGTAACCTGCCACGTCCTCATCACGACCTCCTCGTGCCGGGTCTCCACCTGCGACGGTAGGCCGCCGGCGTAAGGCCTGGTCAGGGGCGGCGGACCGGCTGCGAGGGGCCGACCGGACCGGGTACGGACGGGACCAATGACCCGGTCACGAGGGCACCTCTCGGCCCTGCTCCCGGGCGCCGCGCGGCGGTGGAATGAATGTGCCACCGGGAAGCGCGGTGCGAGGCACAGGAAGGGACGTGGAGACCATGACCGCGACAATCGAGCGGACCCCCGCCGTCAAGCGGACCCCCGCCGCCACCATCGCTCCGGCGGCGCACACCGAGACCACCCGCCAGAAGGCCACCCGGTACGTCTGGGCCGGGCTGCGGCTCGCCCTGGGCTGGGTGTTCCTCTGGGCCTTCCTCGACAAGATGTTCGGCCTCGGCCACGAGACCCCGGCGAAGAACGCCTGGATCAACGGCGGCAGCCCCACCAAGGGCTTCCTCGGACACGCCGTCGAGGGACCGTTCGCGGGCATCTACCAGAACCTGGCCGGCGCGGCCTGGGCGGACTGGCTGTTCATGGTCGGCCTGCTCGGCATCGGTGTCGCCCTGATGCTCGGCATCGGCATCCGGGTCGCCGCCGTCGCGGGCGGTCTGCTCCTGGTCCTGATGTGGACGGCCGTGCTGCCCCCGGCGAACAACCCCTTCATGGACGACCACCTCATCTACGCGGGCCTGCTGGCCGGCCTGGCCCTGGTGGGCGCCGGCAACACCCTCGGCCTCGGCCGGGCCTGGGCGAGGCTCCCCCTGGTCCAGCGTCTCCCCTGGCTGAAGTGACCAGCTCGCCCCGGGGCGGGCGTCGCCGACAGGCGACGCCCGCCTCTTTCGTGTACCCGCCACGCCGGTGTGCGGGGACCGGCGCGTATCGGCCGGTCGCGATCCGGCAGGATCGACTGTGACCACACCGTCAGCACCGAGGAGACCCGCTCATGGACAAGCCCCAGATCGGCCCGATCGAGGGCGCGCCGCCCGCCGATCTGGTCGTCGAGGACATCACCGTCGGCGACGGCCCGGAGGCCCGCGCGGGCCAGCTGGTGAGCGTGCACTACGTGGGCGTGGCCCACTCGAACGGCCGCGAGTTCGACGCCTCGTGGAACCGGGGTGAGACGTTCGAGTTCCCGCTCGGCGGCGGCCAGGTCATCGCCGGCTGGGACCAGGGCGTCGTGGGCATGAAGGTGGGCGGCCGGCGCAAGCTCACCATCCCGCCGCACCTGGGCTACGGCGCCCGGGGCGCGGGCGGCGTCATCAAGCCGAACGAGACGCTCGTCTTCGTGGTGGACCTGCTCGGCGTGCGCTGAGCGCAACGCCGTTCACATCGGGCCGTCGGCTTCCGCGCCGGCGGCCCGGCGTGCGCCCGGGCCGCGTGCCCTCGGGCCGCCGGCCGTTCAGGCCGCGCAGGCCATCAGCTCATGGGCGCGGCCGGACGGATCCTGGGCGCGGTCGGTGCAGCGCACCGGGAGCACCCGGTGCAGGCCGGTCACCCGCAGCACCCGGGCCACCACCGGGTCGGGGTCGGTGAGCACCAGCTCGCCGCCGCGGGCCCGCACCCGCAGGTGGGTGGCGACGAGCGCGCGGACCCCGGCGGCGGAGAGCAGCCGCACACCGGACAGGTCGACCCGCAGCACCGGCCGGGCCGGCGCCGCCCAGAGCGCCGCCCGGAACGCCGTCACGGAGGCGATGTCGATCTCGCCGACCGGGCGCAGCTCGACCACGTGATCGTGCACGTCCGTCACCACGTGGAAGCGCTCACCGCTGTGTACCATGCGGCCAAACCTACCCGGGCCCACCGACATTTCCGGACCTCGCGGCAGGGGTTCCGGGTAGTGTCCGGGAACCGACCCCGAGCCGTCTCAGGGTCATCCCGCAACCGCCACGCCACGTCGCGCGGGAAACGGCGAAACGCCGTCGGGGGCTGCCCAGCGCGACGCCGCCGGGCCACAATGAGCCGATGGTCGTCCCCCGCCCGCGAGCGCCACTGCTGATCCGGCCGGTCCGCGAGCCGGCGACGGTGCCGCCGCCGCTCACCGGCCCCTGGTCGCCCGCTGACACCCGGCTCGACCGGGCCGACCTGCTGCCGCTGCCGGCCGGCGGCCACGGCCCGGAGGACGTGGTGGTCGACGGCGACGGCCGGGTGGTCAGCGGCGACGAGGACGGCCGGCTCTGGTGGTGGCCGGCCGACTCCCCGCCCGGCACGCCGCCGACGCTGCTGGCCGAGACCGGCGGACGGCCGCTGGGCATCGAGCGGGATCCGGTCGACGGCGGGCTGCTGGTCTGCGACGCCTACCGAGGGCTGCTGCGGGTCGACCCGGCCGGCCGGGTGCAGGAGCTGACCGGGACCGCGCCGCCGGTGCACCTGGCCGACAACGCGGCGGTGGGGCGCGACGGCACCGTCTACTTCACCGACTCGTCCGACCGGTTCCCGCTCTCGCACTGGAAGCGCGACCTGCTGGAGCATCGGCCCAACGGGCGGGTCCTCGCGTACGACAGGCGCACCGGGCGCACCGACGTGGTCGCGGACGGGCTCTACTTCCCCAACGGGCTCGCGCTCACCCCGGACGAGTCGGCGCTGATGCTCGCCGAGACCGCCACCCACCGGCTGCTGCGGGTCGACCTGCCCAGCGGGCGGGCCACGGTGCTCACCGACCTGCCCGCGTACCCGGACAACATCTCCGGCGTCGGCGACGGCACCTACTGGGTCGCGTTGCCCAGCCCGCGGCTGCGGGCCATGGAACGGCTGCTGCCGCATCCCCGGGTGCGGCAGATCGTGGCCCTGCTGCCCGGCGCGGTGCAGCCGCAGCCGCGCCGCTACGGGCTGGTCGCGCTGGTCGACGGCGACGGCCGGGTGCTGCGCACGCTGCACGGCCCGAGCGGGGCGTACCCGATGGTCACCGGTGTGCGGCAGCACGGCCGCCACCTCTGGCTGGGCAGCCTGACCGCCACCGGGGTGGCCCGCGTCGGCCTGGACTGAGCGCGACGGGGGCCGGCCCGCGCGGACGCGGGCCGGCCCCCTGGCCGTTCCTCCCCAGGTTCAGCCGCCGCTGTTGCTCCGCGAGGGGGCCGGGGCCGGTGACGACCCGCCGGCCACCGCGCCCGGGTGCGGCGTGGCGCTCTGCGTGGGCTTCAGCCCCGCCGGTACGGGCAGCGCGCTGCCCTTGGCGAACTCGTCCCAGCCGACGTTCCAGGCGGTGAATCCGTTGCCCTGGTCGAGCTTCACCTCGGTGCCCTTGACCGTCACCAGGTCACCGACCTGCGTGAAGCCCATCAGCCAGTCCGCGGCGGTGGCCGAGACGTTGGTGCAGCCGTGCGAGACGTTCGTGCTGCCCTGGTCGCCCTCCGACCACGGCGCCGAGTGGATGAACTCGCCGCCCCAGGTCAGCCGCTGGGCGTCGTCCACGTCGACCACGTAGCCGCCGTTGGGCTCACCGCGGGTGTCGAACGTGGTGTGCTCGTGCTTCTCCATGATCACCATGTTGCCGCTCGACGTCGGCGTGCTCGGCTTGCCGAGGCTGACCGGGATCTTCTTGAGCACCTTGCCGTCCTGGTAGACGGTCATCTGCTTGGCCTCGTTGTCGATGTCGAGCGTCACCTGCCGGCCGACCTTGGCGCTCGCGACCCGGTCGGAGTCGCCGATCGCCTCCTTGCCGATGGGCAGACCCTGCAACGCGCTGCGCACGCTGATCTTCGTGCCCGGCTTCCACCGGTCCGGCGCCCGGTACTCGGCCTGCTTGCCGTCGGCCACCCACGACCAGGTGCCCGGCTGCGGCGGGTCGGTCTTCACGAACAGCCGGCGCTGGACGTCCGCGCGCGCCTCCTTCGGAATCGGCGGGTCGAATCCGAGCACGACCGGCATCGCCGTCCCGTACGTCTGATTCGGCCGGAAATACAATTCGCTGGTGACTGCCGGTTTGGTGGATTTCGCCATTGTCGTGAACGTCGTCTTCTGCGTGGCGGTCCTGCCCGAATCGCCGGTCGCGGTCACCTCCGCGGTGTACGTCCGGGAATTGGCGAGCGGCCGGTCCGGCACCCAGCCGGAGCCGTCCTCACGCGGCTGGGCCGGCACCGCGTTGCCCTTGTCGTCGGTCAGCTTGACGGCTGTCACCTTGCCGTTGCTGACCTTCGTCCCCACCTCCGCGCTGATCGGCACGTCCCGGGTGCGGTCGGCCGGCGTCACGGCGACCGACGGCGGCGCGGCCTCGGCCCGCTTCGTCACCGACTTCGGGCCGGCGGTACACGCGCCGACCGCCAGCGGCGCGGCTGCGACGGTCATCGCGAAAAGCGTCAGTCGGCGCCTCGCAAACATATTTCGCCCCCCATTTCCGAACCCTCTCGCCCACATTCTGTAGGCCTGGGATCCCGCCGTGGCACCTTCGGCGGAATTGCTCGGAAACAGCTGCGCGAATTGTGCCGGACAGGTAATTCCCGTCCCCGGTTGCGCCCCACGCGCCCTCCGCCCGGTTCCCCACCCCCTCACCCACCGCCGGGCGCGAGGCAGAGCGAGATCTTGGTACGAAACGGCCCCCATAGGGGCACTTTCGTACCAAGATCTCGACCGGTCCCACCCGTCGGAACAACGATCTCGCAAGGGCGGCGCTGGACGCCGCAGGCCGGCCGAGCCCGGCTCTCGTCCGCGCCACCCGCCACCGCCGCCGCGCCGCCCGCACCACTGCCGCCGCGCCGCCCGCACCACTGCCGCGCGATCTTGCAGTTTCGGCCCTGGCCCTGGAGAAGGGTGCGAATCGGGCACACCGCGGGCCGCAAGTGCAAGATCGCGAGCGGGCGGGCGGCGGGGACGGAAGCGGCCCCGGCTCTCCGTGGGGAGGGCCGGGGCCGGGGCCGGGAGGGCGGGGTCAGACGTTGGCGACCAAGAGGGCGGGCTGCTCGACGCAGTCGGCGACGTGGCGCAGGAAGCCGCCGGCCACGCCACCGTCGCAGACGCGGTGGTCGAAGGTGAGGCTGATCTGGGTCACCTTGCGGACGGCGAGCTGCCCGTCCACCACCCACGGCTTGTCCACGATCCGGCCGACGCCGAGCAGCGCCGCCTCCGGGTGGTTGATGATCGGCGTGGAGCCGTCCACGCCGAACACGCCGTAGTTGTTGAGCGTGAACGTCCCGCCGGTCAGCCGCGCCGGCGGCAGCGTGCCGGCCCGGGCCGCCGCAGTGGTCTCGGCGAGTGCGGCGGCCAGCTCCCGGGTGGTGAGCCGCTGCGCGTCGCGCAGCACCGGCACGACCAGGCCCCGGTCGGTCTGCGCGGCGATGCCCAGGTGTACGCCCGCGGACTGGACGATCCGCTGGCCCTCGGTGTCGACGTGCGCGTTGAGCTGCGGGTACTTCCGCAGGCCGCTGAGGCAGATCCGGGCCAGCAGCGCCAGGATGCTCACCGGCGTGTCAGGGGTGGCCGCGTTGATCGCGGCGCGCGTCTCCAGCAGGCCGGTGGCGTCCACGTCGACCCAGATGGTCACCTCGGGGATCTCCCGCCGGCTGCGGGAGAGCTTGTCGGCGATCACCTTGCGGATGCCGGTGAGCGGGATGACAGTGTCGCCGTCGCCGGCCGGGGCGAGCCCGACGTGCGCGGCCGGGGCGTCCGGCACCGCTGCCAGCCGGGCCGCCGGAGCAGCGGGCGCGGCCACGGCGGCGTCAAGGTCGGCCCGGCGGATCACGCCGCCCGGCCCGGTTCCGCGCAGCGACGCCAGGTCGATGCCGTGCTCCTTGGCCAGCCGCCGCACGATCGGCGAGATGACGAGCGGCGCCGATTGCACGCCGGTCGGTTCCGGCTCAGCCGTGCGGTCCGCCGAGGCGGCCGTGCCGTTCGGAGCCGACAAGCCAGCCGAAACCGAGCCCGCCGGACGCGATGAACCGGCCAGAACCGGGCCGGCCGGAACCGGAGAGCCCGCTGGAGCCTGTGAGCCCGCCGGAGCCTGTGAGCCCGCCGGAGCCGGAGAGCCGGCCGCCGGACCGGACGCCAGGTCCGCCGTGACCGGCGTGCCGGGCTCGGGGGCCAGCGCCAGCCGCGGACGGCGCCGCCGCCGACCCGTGCCGCCGTGGCCGGTGCCGTAGCCGATCAGGACGTTGCCGGAGCCGGCCCGCTCCTCCTCGCGGTAGGTGGCGTGCGGATCGGGGGCGTCGTCGAGCGGGGCGATGGTGATCAGCGGCTGGCCCACCGGGCGTACCTCACCGGCCGCGCCGTGCAGGGCCACGACCCGTCCGGCGTACGGGCACGGCACGTCGACCACGGCCTTGGCGGTCTCCACCTCGACCACCGTCTGGTCCACTGTGACCACGTCGCCGACTGCGACCCGCCACTCGACGATCTCCGCCTCGCTCAGTCCTTCCCCGAGGTCCGGCAGAAGGAAGTCCCGGTTCCCCACAGCCGTGGTCATGGTGTGCCGGCCGGGCATGCCCTCACGGCCCTCGCTCCGCTCGGTGCGTTCGGTCATGCCGCCACCCACCTTGTGTCGGGCTGGTCGTCCCACTGGAGCCGGGCCACGGTGTCCAGCACCCGGTCGACCGAGGGCAGGTGGGTGTGCTCCAGCATCGGCGCCGGGTACGGGATGTCCAGGCCGGACACACGCAGCACCGGGGCGTGCAGGGCGTGGAAGCAACGCTCCTGCACCCGCGCGGCGATCTCCGCGCCGACACCGGCGAAGCCCTGCGCCTCCTGGATCACCACGCACCGGCCGGTACGGCGGACCGAGGCGGTGACGGTGGCGTCGTCGAACGGCACGATGCTGCGGACGTCGACGACCTCCAGGTCCCAGCCCTCCTCTCGGGCGGCCTCGGCGGCGGCGAGCGCGACAGGCACGGCCGGGCCGTACGCGATCAGCGTCGCGTCGGTGCCGGGGCGGCGCACCACGGCGCTGCCGATCGGCGCGGTACGGGCCGGAAGCTCCGCCTCGGCGCTGGTGAAGTAGAGCTTCTTGGGCTCCAGGAACACCACCGGGTCGGGGTCGTCGATGGCGGCGCGCAGCAGTGAGTACGCGTCGTCCACTGTGGCGGGGGTGACCACCTTCAGGCCGGGGGTGTGCGCGTAGTACGCCTCGGACGAGTCGCAGTGGTGCTCCACGCCGCCGATGCCGCCGGCGTACGGCACCCGGATGACGATCGGCACGCTCAGCGCGCCGCGGGTGCGGTTGCGCAGCTTCGCCACGTGCGAGGCGATCTGCTCGAACGCCGGGTACGCGAACGCGTCGAACTGCATCTCGACGACCGGCCGCAGCCCGGACATGGCGAGGCCGACGGCGAACCCGACGATGCCGGCCTCGGCGAGCGGGGTGTCGAAGCAGCGCTTGTCGCCGAAGCGGGCCTGCAACCCGTCGGTGATCCGGAAGACGCCGCCGAGCTGGCCGACGTCCTCACCGAAGACGAGCACGCGGTCGTCGTCGAGCATCGCGTCGGCGAGCGCGGCGTTGAGCGCCTTCGCCATGGTCATGGTGGCCATCAGGCGTCCCCCTCCGCGTCGGCGGCCAGCTCGGCCCGGACCATCTCGCGCTGCTCGGCGAGTTGCGGCGTCGGCTCGGCGTACACGTGGTCGAACAGGCTCAGCGGGTCCGCTGTCGGCTGGGAGTCCATCCGGCGGCGCAGCGCGGCGGCGTACTCCTCGGCCTCCGCCGCGATGGCCGCGACGGCGGCGTCGTCGAGGGCGCCCCTGGCCCGCAGGTACGCCTCGAGCCGGGCGATCGGGTCGCGGTCGCGCCACGCCTCGACCTCGTCGGCGTCGCGGTAGCGGGTCTGGTCGTCGGCGTTGGTGTGCGGTTCCATCCGGTACGTGTGGGCCTCGACCAGGTAGGGGCCCTTGCCGGCGCGGGCGTGCGCCACCGCGCGCTCCAGCACCGCCAGGACGGCCACCGGGTCGTTGCCGTCGACCTGCTCGCTGGGTACGCCGTAGCCGACGCCCTTGTAGGCGAGGCTCGGCGCGGCGGTCTGCCGGGACAGCGGCACGCTGATCGCGTACTTGTTGTTCTGCACCAGGTAGACGACGGGCGCCTTGAACACGGCGGCGAAGTTGATGCCCTCGTGGAAGTCGCCCTCGCTGGTGGCGCCGTCGCCGATGAATGCCAGCGCCACTGTGTCACGCCCCTGGTACGACTCGCCGTAGGCCAGCCCGGCGGCGTGTACGCACTGGGTGGCGAGCGGGGTGCACTGCGGCGCGGTGTGGGTGGCGGCGGGGTCGTACCCGCAGTGCCAGTCGCCGCGCAGCAGCGTGAGCACCTCGACCGGGTCGAGGCCGCGCGCGGTCAGTGCCATCGACTCGCGGTAGGTGGGGAACACCCAGTCGGTGTCGCGCAGCGCGAGGACGCCGCCGATCTGGCACGCCTCCTGGCCGCGGGCGGACGGGTAGACGGCGAGGCGGCCCTGCTTGGTGAGCGCGGTGGCCTGCACGTCGAAGCGGCGGCCGACGACCATCCGCCGGTACATCTCGCGCAGCGTCTCGACCGGCGGCTCCGGGTAGTCGTCGCGGGCCGGCAGCGGAGTCCCGTCGGGTTCGAGCAGCCGGACCGGTTCCCGCTGCGGCATGAAGTCGGCCGACGGGTCGGGTGCGGCCGGGGTGGACTTCCGGCGGGTGCGCGGGGATGCCCTGCGGACCGCCTGGGGTGTGGTCGTCACGGCGGGGACCTCCTGGACGTGTGGTGGCCCTATGCTCCCGGTCGTGGATGATTGACTCAACATCCGGGATGAACGCGGGACGAATGGCACAGGAGGGCGGCTGAGGTGAGCCAGGAGACCGGCGCCACACCGGGCGCGGCGGGCGGAACGGGACGTTCGGCCGGGCCGCTCGACGAGGTGGATCGGCGGATCCTGCGCGAGCTGGTCCGCGACGCCCGGACGTCCATCCGTACGCTCGCCGAACGGGTGCACGTCTCCCGCACCAACGCGTACGCCCGGGTGGAGCGGCTGCTGCGCGACGGGGTGCTGACCGGGTTCACGGCGCGGGTCGCGCCGGAGCCGGCCGGGCTGGGCACGTCGGCGTACATCGCGCTCACCATCGAGCAGAACACCTGGCGGGAGGTCTCCGCCGAGCTGGCCCGGGTGCGCTACATCGAGCACGCGGCGCTGCTCAGCGGCGAGCACGACGTCCTCGCGCTGGTCCGGGCGCCGGACAACGCGACGTTGCGGGACGTGGTGCTGGACCGGGTGCAGAGCATCGCCGGGGTGCTGTCCACGCGTACCTGGCTGGTGTTCGAGGAGTTCGACGGCACGCAGAGCCCCTGGGACTGACCGCCTCAGCGTTCCGGCGGCGACTCCAGCCCTTCCGCGTCGGCCCGCTCCAGCAGCGGTTCCAGCGAGTACCGCCGCCCGTCCAGCCCGGCGTGCGGGTCGCCAAGCTCGGCGAACCGCTCGGGCATGCTGAGCACGTCGAAGTCCTCCGGGCGGGCGTCGTCCAGCTCGGACCACTCCAGCGGTGCCGAGACCAGCGCCGCGGGCGTCGGCCGGATCGAGTACGCCGACGTCATGGTGTGGTCACGGGCCATCTGGTTGTAGTCGACGAAGACCGGCCGGTCCCGCTGGTCGCGCCACCAGGTGGTGGTGACCAGGTCGGGCAGGCGGCGCTGCATCTCCCGGCCCAGCGCCAGGACCGCTCGCCGGCACTCGCCGAAGCTCCAGCGCGGCTCGATCGAGACGTAGACGTGGATGCCGCGCCCGCCGGTGGTCTTCGGGAAGCCCTCCAGGCCCAGCTCGGTGAGGTACGCGCGCACCTCGTGCGCCACCGGCACCACCTGCGCGAAGTCCACGCCCGGCATCGGGTCGAGGTCGATGCGCAGCTGGTCGGGGTGTTCCACGTCGTCCTTCGACACCGGCCACGGGTGGAACCGCAGCGTGCCCAGGTTGGCCGCCCAGATCACCACCGCCAGCTCGCTCGGGGCGACCTCGTCGGCCGTACGCCCACTGGGGAACGTGATGTGCGCGGTGCGGACCCAGTCGGGCGCACCGGCCGGGAGCCGCTTCTGGTAGAACGCGTCGCCCTTGTTGGTCTGCCGGGTGGCGACCTTCGCGCCCTCGAACACGCCGCGCGGCCAGCGTTCCAGCATGGTCGGCCGGTCCCGCAGCGCGCGCAGGATGCCGTCGCCGACGGACAGGAAGTAGCTGATCACGTCCAGCTTGGTCAGCCCGCGCTCCGGGAAGTAGGGCTTGTCGGGGCTGGAGACGCGGACCAGCCGCTCCCCCACCTGGATCTCCTGCGCCGCCGTGGTCGCCACCGTCACACCGTAGCGATCCGGCCCGGCCGTGGGGACCGGCTCACCGGGACTCCGCCGTCACCGACAGCCGGATCCAGGCGTCCACCCAGGCCCGTACCGCCGGTTCGCCGGGGTCGGCGCCGAGCGTCCCGGCCAGGCCGGACAGGGCCGCGCCGCAGCGGTCCAGGCCGACTCCGCCGAGCGCGGCGGCCGTCGCGCGCAGCCGGTCGGGGAAGCCCACCGGCAGGTGCCGCAGGCCGGTGTGCGCGGCCTGGGCGAGCAGCGCCGACGCCGTACCGAGCGCCACGGCGACCGGGTCGGGCCGGGCGTCGACCGCGCCGGTCAGCCGGCCGTCGCCCACCCCAGGTGCCAGATCGGGTACGACCACCGCGTCGGCGACCACCGCCAGCGGCTCGACGACGAGCCCGTCGGCGCCGCGGCGGACCGTTCCGCTGACGTAACGCGGCGGCCCTTGTGTGCCGTCCAGCGCCGCCGCGAGCGCGTCGAGTGCACCAGGGGCGGCGGCGTGGTGGGTGGCGGTGACGGTCGCCGTGCCGCCGTCGGCCCCGGTCACCGTGGCGTGCAGGCGCTGCTCGCCGGCCGCGTACCCGATGGCGCGCACCTCGCCGAGCGCGAGCACCCGCACCGACTCGGCGGCGGTGCGGGGGCGCAGCAGCCGGGGTGGCCGCCCGGCCAGCTCGGCGGCGAGCGCGTCCGGGTCGCGGGCGAGCAGGCCGGGCGGCAGGCCGGACCACTCCCCCGCGCCGGGCGTGACCGTGGTGCGGGCCAGCCGGCCGGCGGCGATCCGGAGCCGGTGCGCGGCGCTGCGCACCGCCGACTCGGAGACCACGTTGCCGGTGGCGAGCGCGCCGAGCGTGGTGCCGGTGACGCGCCGCCCGGCCAGCTCGTGCCCGGTGGGCGGGCCGTCGTCGGTGACCGGGTAGGCGCGGCGCAGCACCAGCACCGAGACGGCCGCCGGGTGGGCGAGCACCACGTCCACGCCCACTTCGCCTCCACTGCACCGGACCCGGGCACCGAGGCCGGTCAGCCGTACCCGCCGCAGCGGCGTCTCCGCCGGCTCGTGGGTGCCGAGGACACGCTCCACCGGGGTGGCGCCGGCGTTCACCACCGCGCGTCGCCGCGCGGGCAACTCGGCGAGCAGGTCGGCGAACGTCTCCGGCCGGTACCGGGCGCCGCGCGCCGCGTACGCCTCCAGTTGCCCGGCCAGGTCCTCGACGGCGAGCAGCGGCCAGCGCAGACCGGCCGCGTCGAGGTCACGCCGGGTCGCCGCCAGCCGGGCGTCCACGCCGGAGCCCAGGTGCGCGGCCCCGGTCAGCAGCACGTCGGCGGCCAGCGCGACCGCCGCGTCCAGGGCCGGACGCTCCGTGACGGTGGCGGTTCCGCCGACGCGTACCTGCGCCTCCTGACGGTCCGGGTGTTCCCGGTCGGCCGCCCGGCACGCCCACACGGCGAGCGCGATCGCCTCACCGCCGTCGTCGGCCGCGTCGCCGCGCGCGTACCCGATCTGGCGGGGCACCAGGAAGCGGACCGTGCCGGTGGGCAGCTCCACGCGCGGGACCGGGTCGGCGGTGTCCGGCCGGTGGACCACAGCGGCGTAGCCGCGCCGCAACCGTCGTCGCGCGGCGGTGAGCGCCGGCGCGCCGATCGCGGCGGCCAGTTCCTCGTCGGTGACGTCGCCCGGCGACCACCGCCACGGCTCACTCCCGGCTGCGGCGCCCTCCCGGCCCGGCGCCGCGACCCGGCCCGGCCCGGCCGCATTGCCCGGCGCAGCCTCCTGGTCCCGCGACGCGCCGGGGCCCGGAGCCTGCCCGCCTGGATCGGCGTGCAGGCCCGGCGCGGCATCCGTGTCCGGGGCGGCCTCCCCGTCCGGCGTGGCCTCGCGGTCCGGGGCGTCGGCGTGCGTGCGCTGGTAGGTCAGCACGACGGCGAGCAGGTGCCGGCACACGCCGGGCGCCGGGCAGGAGCAGATCCCGGCCGCGAGACCGCCGCCCACGGGCAGCGTCACAGCCACCCCGTCCGGGTACGCGGCACGCACCGCGCCGTCGGCGTCCTCGGTGAGCGCGGGCCGCTCACCGGCGTCGACCTCCTTCGTGGCGCGCTTCACCAGGCCCCTGTTGCTCAGCGCGGCCAGCACGTCCGGGGTGAGCGCGATCAGGTCGTCACGGATCATCCGGTCCCCCTACCGGCCCACGTGCTCGGCCACGAACGCGGCCAGCTCGCCCGGCGTCATCGCGCCGACCGCCGCGCCCACGTCGGCCAGCCGCTGGGCGGTGGCCCGGTCGTACGCCGGGTCGGCCTCCTCGTCCAGCGCGGCGAGCGCGAGCACGTGCGTGCCCTGCTCCACGAGTTGCTTCACCGACCGGACCAGACGTCCGGCGTCGCCGCCCTCGTAGAAGTCGGACACCAGCGCGACGATCGACCGGCGCGGGTTCTCCACGAGCTGCGCGCCGTACGCGACCGCGCGGGCGATGTCGGTACCGCCGCCGAGCTGCACCTTCATCAGCAGCTCCACCGGGTCGTCCACGTCGGAGGTCAGGTCGACCACGTCGGTGTCGAACGCGACCAGGTGGGTCCGCACGCCGGGCAGCCCCCACAGGCAGGCGGCGGTAACCGCGGCATGGATCACCGAGCCGAGCATCGAGCCGGACTGGTCCACCAGCAGGATCACCTGCCAGCGGTCCAGGTGGCGGCGGGTACGGGAGAAGAAGTGCGGCTGCCGGACGTGCAGCCGGCGCTCGTCCGGCCGCCAGTGCGCCAGGTTCGCCCGGATGGTGCGGCGTACGTCGAAGTTGCGGGCCTGCCGGAACCGGCTGGGGCGACGCGCCCGGGGCCCGGAGAACGACTGCCGCACCTCCCCTGCCAGCCGCTCGACCAGTTGCCGCACCACCGCCTCGACCAGCTTGCGGGCCAGCCGCAGCACCTGCGGGTCCATCAGGTGCTTGGTGCGTAGCACCGCGCGCAGCAGCGCCGGGTTCGGCTCGACCCGGGCCAGCACCGCCGGGTCGGTGACGACCTCGTGGATGCCGTACCGCTCGACCGCGTCGCGTTCCAGCCGCTGCACCGTCTCCTTCGGGAACAGCCGGGTGATCCCGTCCAGCCAGTCCACTGTGGTCAGCGCGGAGGGACCGGATCCGCCGCGCCGCACGTCGCGGCGGCCGAGTTCCGCGTCCCTGCCGTAG
The DNA here is from genome assembly GCF_007827625.1 of Micromonospora sp. CNZ297. NCBI lineage: Bacteria > Bacillati > Actinomycetota > Actinomycetes > Micromonosporales > Micromonosporaceae > Micromonospora > Micromonospora sp. CNZ297. The sequence goes on from NZ_VISU01000001.1 coordinate 91,509, forward strand.
AGCCAGTCCAGCGCGGCGTCCCGGCCGGCCGCCTCGGCAGACAGGCCGCCCAGGCTGTCCTGCGCGGCGTCGCCGAGTACCAGCCGCCAGCGTTCCCGCATCGGGTCGGTCACGTCCGGTCCCCCTCCCACAGCCCTTCCCGGGTCAGCACCGCGTCGACCCGCTCCTCCACCGCGCGGGCGGCGGCCACCAGCAGCGGGTCGGCGTCCAGCCGCAGCAGGTCACCGGGCGGCGCGTCGCCGCCGTGCAGCGCCTGCACGTGCCGGGCCACCTCCGCCCGCTCGCGGGGCGGGAACCAGCCGAACGCCTGCCGCAGCGCGGGCAGCGCCACCAGGAAGTCGTGCGCGCCCATCGCGGCGAGCAGTTCGTCCACCACTGTGAGCAGCGCCGCGTCGCCGCTGACCACCTCCTCCCGGGCCAGCGCGAACAGCCCGGACAGCCAGTCGCCGAGCGTGTCCGGCGCGGCCACGGCCCGGACCGCGCGGGCCGCGTCCGGCACGTCCCCCAGCGACCAGGCCAGACCCAGCGCCGCGCCGCGCAGGTCCGGCGGGGCCGCCGGGTCGGCCGCCACCCGCCCGGCCACTGCCAGCGCGCCGTCCCGGTCGAGCCCCAGCGCCGGGCCGGCGTGGCGAACCGCGTCCCGGACCGCGACGAGCGCGGTGAGCCGGCCCGGGTCGGCCGCCGCGGCCGTGGCGCGCACGCCCTCGACGAGCCAGAGCGCCCGGCGTACGGCGGCGGTGATCAACGCGCCCAGCGGGGCGGTCCCGGCGCTGCCGAGCAGCCCGTCGTGCCGCCACAGCGCCAGCGCCACTGCGAGCGCCCGGCCCAGCGCCCGCAGGTCGGTGACCGCGCCGGTGGCACGGGCGATCGCGGTGAGCGTCCGGGTGGAGTGCTCGGGCAGCCCGGCCAGCGCAGTGTCGAACAGCGTCGTGGCGAGCGCGTCGACGTCCGCGCCGAGCAGCGTCACCCGCTCCTCGATCCGGGCGGTGACGGCGTCCAGCACGGTCGGCCCGTACCCGCCCGCCTCGATCACCCGGGCGAGCCGGTCCGCCGACGGCGCGGGCGACCAGCGTTCGGTGAGCAGCGCGTCCGCGCCCACCCGGGGGCCGCGTTCCCGGACGTGACCGGGTACGTCGAGCAGCCGCAGCCGGTGCAGCAGGCGGCTGCGGGCCAGGTCGCCGGCGACTGTCAGGTCCAGCTCGGCCGCCTCGTGCGGATCGATCCGGTGGCGTTCCAGCTCGGCGTCGACGTCGTGCACGAGCGGCGGCAGCGGCGTGTCCGGGTGCAGGCGGCCCACCCGGTCGCCGCTGAGCGCGGCCACCATCTCCACCACCACCGGGTGGGCACCTGGTGCCAGCATGCCCCGGGTCGCCCACGGCAGCGGCTGGTCGAGCGCGTCGGTGACCAGTGCGGACACCAGCCCGTCGAGCACGTCGACCCGGCCCGGGTGGGCGTGGCCGCGCAGCCGGGCCAGGCCGCCGGCCATGCTCCGGGCGGCGATCAGGTCGGCGGTGGAGACGGGCTGCCGCCGGGCACGCAGCCGGGCCGCCACCGCCTCGGTGAGCGCCTCCGCGGCCCGGCGCGGGCCGTCCTCCCAGACCCGCTGGTAGTACGCCGGTGACGGCATCCCGGACTGGTAGCCGACGAACGCGTCCAGGCGCCGGAACGAGTACGGCACGAGGTAGCTGCCCGCCACCGCGTCCGGAGCCGGGGCGGGCACCTCCGGCCAGTCGTCCTCCTCCGGTCCGGTGCCGTCCGGGCCCGTGCCGTAAGGGCCGGTGCCGTAAGGGCCGGTGCCGTAAGGGCCGGTGCCGTGCCGATCGGCGCCGTCCGGGCCGACGGTCAGCCGGACCAGGGCGGGACGGTGGAAGCCGCCGGTCACCACCAGCACCGGGCGGCCGGCGGCCCGGCGGCGGGCGGCGCGTACCCAGCGGGCCATGTACGCCTCCCGGGCGGTGTCGTCAGCCCCGGCGGCCGACTCGCCCCGCAGCACGTCGAAGTACGTGTCCAGGCGCTCGGCCAGCCCGTCGTCCGGGCCGATCTCGAACAGGTGGTCCCAGAGCGCGTCCACGTTGTCCACGGCGAGCGTGGCGCACAGCCGGCGCACCGCCTCGGCGTACCGCTGGTCGGCGTCGGCGTACCGGTTGGCGCGGTCGGACAGCGCGGGATGCCACGCGGGCAGGTCGATGAAGCGCAGCTGCGCGCCCACCTCCCGCCCGGCGGTCAGCGCCACCCACTCCGGCGAGTACGCGCAGAACGGGCTCCAGGAGGCGTGCCGCCGGGTGCCGTCGCGGTGCGCGGTGAACACGGCGATCGGCAGCTCGTGGTCTCCCAGCAGCTCGTCCATCCGCCCGTTCAGGTCCGCCGGCCCCTCCACCAGCACGTACGCCGGGCGCAGCCGCGCCACCGTGGCCGCGACCAGCCGGGCGCAGGCCGGGCTGTGGTGCCGGACGCCGAGGAACGTGACGCCGCCGGGCGCCTCGGTGGCGCTCACCCGGGCAGCAGGTGCCGGGCGTCGTGCACCGCCCGCCACTGCGCGCCGGAGCGGCGGGACACCTGCTGCTCCAGGTAGCGCCGCAGCCGGGCCAGGTCCTCCGCGTCGTCCTTCGCGGCGGTGCCGGCCAGGCAGGCGACCAGGTCGGCGGCGTCGCCGGACTCGCCGCGCAGGAACCAGCCGCGCAGCCCGACCGCGTGCGCCACCGACACCGCCTCCGCGGTGCTCATCACCGCCGACAGCCGCTCCATCGCGTCGCCGCGTTCGGTGATGCCGGTCCGCAGCTCCCGGAACGTGGTGACCAGCACCTCCAGCAGGTCCCGCCGGGGCGGCGCGGTCACGCCGGAGCGGCGCAGCAATTCGCCCGCCTCGGCCTCGACCAGTTCCAGCTCGGTGCCGAGGTCGGGGATCGGGAAGACGGTCTCGAAGTTGAACCGCCGCTTGAGGGCGGCGCTCATCTCGTTGACGCCCCGGTCCCGGGTGTTCGCGGTGGCGATCACGTTGAAGCCCTCGCGGGCGAACACCATGGCGTCGGTGCCCGGCAGCTCCGGAACGGCGAGCACCCGGTCCGACAGCGGGGAGAGCAGGCAGTCCTGCACCTCCAGCGGGCAGCGGGTGATCTCCTCGAAGCGGACCACCCGTCCCTCGGCCATGCCGCGCAGCAGCGGCGCCGGCACCAGCGCGCGCGGCGACGGGCCGTCGGCGACCAGCAGCGCGTAGTTCCACGAGTAGCGGATCTGGTCCTCGGTGGTGGCCGCGCCGCCCTGGATGGTCAGCGTGGAGTCGCCGCTGACAGCGGCGGCGAGCAGCTCCGACAGCAGCGACTTGGCGGTGCCGGGTTCGCCGACGAGCATCAGGCCGCGGCTGGTCGCCAGCGCCACAAGCGCCCGGTCGATGAGCGACGGGTCGCCGACGAACTTGCGCCGGACCCCGGCGGCCGGGTCGCCGAGGATGAACCGGCGGGCGGCGCGCAGGCTCAGCCGCCAGCCCGGCGGGCGCGGGTCGCTGTCGTCGGCGGCCAGCGCGGCCAGCTCGTCGGCGTACCGCACCTCGGCCGGGGGACGCTGGGCCCGCTCGGCGGCCGGATCGAGCGCGGTCACCGGGTCACCTCCGCCAGGTCGCGCAGCACCTCGGAGAGGGTGACGTCGTCGAGGTCGCCGAGGCGGACCTTGCCGCCGCGCTGGAACCAGTCGCCGCGCGGCACGTCGTTCACCCAGATCGCCTCGATCTTCTGGTCCGGGAACATGTCCACCACCCCGACCGCGATGCCGGGGTCGAGGTCGATCACCACGGCCCGGCCGCCGGGGGCCTCGCGCTCCAGCCAGCTCTGGATGCCGGCGTCCTGCGGCATGCCGCGCCGCCAGCCCCGCCGTTCCAGGCTGAGCAGCCGCCCGGCCGGGACCGTGACACCCGCGTGCCGCCGCAGCAGCGTCTCCGCGCGCTCGGCCGCGTCCAGCCGGTACACCTCGCGGCCGAGCTGCGGGAACGGCTGGAGGATCTCGTAGTCGGCGAACACCTCCGCCCAGGCCGGCACCGCCGCGCCGAGGCTCAGCGGGTGCGCGATGGTCACAGTGGCGTCGTCCGGCAGCGTGTACGTCTCGTCGTCGACGTCGGCGAGCGTGCGGTCCTCGGCGACCCGGAACGCGGTGACCACCTGACCGGCGTCGTCCACAGTGGCCCAGACCAGCCGGCGGACGACGTGCCAGAGCAGCGGGTGGGACAGGAAGTAGCGGCGGAAGTCGGCGGCCGGCCAGCGCCGCCCGGTCACCATGGCCGCCTCGAAGCGGCGGATCTGGTCGGCGGCGAGCGTGCGCACGTCCTTCTTCAGGCCGGCGAAGCGCTTGTGCGCGGCGGGCGCCAGCGTGGCGTCGTCCCGGGCGCCGGGCTTGGGCAGGTCCTTGCGGCGGGCGCCGGAGCCGTCCACCACGTACGGCTTGAGCTGCTCGTCGAAGCCGACTGTGAACCGGCGCGGCCCGTAGTCGAGGACGAGGCTGCCGTCGGCGTCCAGCCCGAGGTCGGGCACCAGGCGGTCGCCGAGCTGCTCGGGCGTCAGGCCCAGCCCGTCGGCGACCTCGGTCACCTTGCGCGCCGCCTGTTCCCGCAGGCCCCGGAACTTCACCTTCTGCGAGATGCCGTAGAGGTGCATCAGCGCCACGTCGGTGCCGATCTGCGCCAGCACCTCCAGGCCGGTCACCGCCCGGGTGTGCTGGCTCTCGCCCGGCCAGGCCCGCACCAGCGGCGCGAGCCGCCGCGCGGTCGAGTCGTCGCCGAGCAGCCCCAGCGCGGTGAACGCCCAGCCGTCCTTCGAGGGCGCACCGGCGCTCTGCCAGCTCTCGAACAGCGCCCAGGCGAACTCCGCCAGGGAGTCGGTGTCGCACGCCGCGCGGACGACCTCCACCCCCGGGTACGGCTCGCCGGGCGGGGAGATGGCGAGCATGGTGCAGAGGTGACGGACCGCGTCGGCAGGCAGCGCGGCGGAGCGGTCCCGCAGCAGCACCTGCGGCAGCACCGCCGGGTCCAGCCACGCCGGCAGGCTCGGCATCCGGGCCGGGAGCTGGGCCAGCGGGTCCGCGTCGAGCATCGCCGTCGCGGCGGCGAGCGCCTCCTCGCCGTGCTCCCGGGCCACACCGAGGAGCACACCACGGTGCTCCGCGGCGACCAGCCGCAGCGCCCGCTCGGCGGCCCGGCGACGCGGGCCGGGCTCGCCCAGGGCCGCAGGCAGCAGCGCCCGCACGGCGTACTCCGGGTGCCGCCGCAGCCAGGCGCGGGCGACCGGGCGGCCCGTCTTGAGCCGGTCGAGCCAGTCGGCCATCAGGTCGGCGACCTCACCGTCGGTGTACGGCAGCAGCACCTCGCCGACGCTCTTCGGCGCGGTGCGGGCCAGGTGCAGGGCGGCGGGCAGCGCGTCCAGCTCGTACCGGCCGGCGAGGCGGGACATCCACTCGTCGGCTCCCCAGGACTCGTCGGGCCGCCAGGACGGCAGCAGCGGCCGGGCCAGCTCCTCGGTGGCCCGGACGAAGAAGTGGATCGCCTCGTACGATCCGGCCCGCCCGGCGGCGACCTCGGCGGCCAACACGCTCAGGTCGTCGCCCCGCCACCAGCCGGACCAGCCGGGCACGATCGCGGCCCACCGCTCCCGCTCCCCCGGCAGCCAGGCCGTCGCGGACCCGGTGGGCCGGTTCAACCCGCCCACCACAGGCGGGTCGGCTCGTGGGCGCCGGACCGTCCAGGGCGGCGTCACCAGCACCGGCGGCAGCCGGTCCGGCGCGGCGACCGGCAACGCGGACGCGTCGTCGCGGATCCGCTCGACCCGTTCCCGCCGCGCCGGATCAAGCATCGGCAGCGCCGCCTCGACGGCGGCCGGGTTGGCCAGCACGTGCGCGCGCAACAGGGTGGCGGCCTCCCGCGCGGCCGGGCTGCGCCCCTCGGCGGCCGCGGACACCAGGCGCACGCCGCGCACCGGGAAGCGGCGCAGCATCTCCGTCATGGCGGGCGGGACGTACTTACGGTCCAGCCGGTCGAGCAGCGCCGCCATCGGCTCGTCACCGGGCAGGGCGGCCAGCAGTGACACCAGCCGCTGCCGCGCGTCCGCGCCGACGTGTTCGTCGTCGAACCACCCGGCCAGCACCGGCGCGATCGGCGGCCCGACCGCCGCGGTGGCGGTGACGATCGGCGCCTGGTCGTACATCAGCCGGTAGACCTGCAGGTGCCCGGCGAGGGTGTGGATCGCGTCCACGTCGTCGACTGCGCCGAGCAGCAGTTCCGCGAGCAACGGACCCCCCTCGCGCGCCACGTCGGCGACGTCCTGGGCCACCCACTCCCGCTCGGTCGGCAGCAGGAACGAGGTGACCACCCGCGCCGCCAGCGGACCGGACCGGTACGGGACCAGCGCGGCGCGGGCCGCGGCGTAGTCGTCGTCGCCAGCGGCGGAGAGATGCGCGCGGACCCGGCGTAGCACCCCCTGGCGCAGGCGCCAGTGGCCGTAGTTGTGCGCCTTGTTCACCTCGGCGCGGCCCAGCGAAAGCGGAGACGCCGACCCGGTGGCCGCCACGGTGATCTGCTCGGTCGCGGCGACCGCCGCGCCGACCGGGCCGAGATCGGCGGCCAGCAGGTCGGCGAGCGCCACCCCCTGCTGGTCGCGCGCGTGATAGCCGAGCGCCACGGCCACTGCCGCCACCAGCGCGGCCCCGCCCAGCGGACCGGGCTGGCCGTCGAGGTAGCCGCGCAGCGCCGGACCCAGCTCCGGATCGTCGGTGGCCCGTGCGGTGGCGGCGACCGGTGCGGCCACCGAGTCCAGCACCTTGCGGCCGGCGGCGCGGCCCTTCGCGGCGCTCGGCAGGCCCGGGCCGGGTGTGCCGCCCCGGCGCGGGACCAGCATCCGCCGCCAGGCGGCCGGAACCTCGAACGCGTCCTCGTCCGGCAGCTCGCCGGCTTGCGATGTGGCCGACGGCGCCCCGGCCGGGACGCTACCGGCCGAACCGGCGGCGGCCGGATCGGTACCGGCCGTTTCCGGGTCGCGGCTCGGCGCAGCCGGCTCGACGGCGGGCGTTCCGGTGTGCCCGGCGGAGGGCGCGGCTGTCGTCTCGGCGTACCCCTTGCGCAGTTTCTCCGCGATCAGCCGGTCGGCGTGCGCGGCGGCCTCGGCCGGCGAACCCAGTTCCTTGACCTGGGTGCGGCCCTGCGCGCCGATCGATCCATAGCGGACCGTCACCGTCGCGTCGCTCTGCCCGACCTCCCAGAACTTGGCCGAACCGCCGCCCACGAACTCGAATCTGCGCACACCGTCTCCTTGATCGCCCGCAGTGTGCGGGGACCATAACCGGCCCCACCGACACCCGCGACGCCGCCGGGCGCGCTACTCGCTCCGCAGTGCCGTCGCGGTCCGGGTCCGGGCCGCCCACCCCGCCGGCAGCAGCGCTCCGAGCAGTGCCGTCAGCGGCCCGCCCAGCGCCAGCGCCGCCAGGAGGACCGGCCCGTACACGTCGAGCAGACTCTCCGGCAGGTGCAGTCCGCCGTTGGCGGCCATCGCCGGGACGACGAGCCGTTGCATCGCCACACCCGCCGGTACGCCGAGCAGCCCGCCGACCAGACCGACGGCGGCGACCGAGGCGACCACCATCGCGATCGTCTGGCCCGGCGTCATGCCGAGCGCCTTGTGCACACCGAGATCGTGGACCCGGTCGCGCAGGTCGAGGACGAGCATGTTGAGCACGCCCAGCGCGGCCACCGCGAGGAGCAGCAGGGTCAGCGTGGCGGTCAGCCCCTCCACGACCAGCAGGAGCGGGTCGGTCTCCGCGCCGCTCGGCCGCGCGGTGAGGCCCCGGCCGGCGAGTGCGCCGGTCAGCGCCTGTGCATAGGCGCCGGCGTCGGTGTCCGGGGCGAGCGCGATCCGGTACTCGAACGGGTTCCGGCCGGTGGGCGTGGCGGTACCGGTGAACACCGCCATGGCGGACTCGAACACCTCGCCGACGACGCGCAGGCGTACCGGCGTGCCCTCGATCCGGACCGTGACGGTGTCGCCGATCCGGGCTCCGGTCGCGGTCAGCAGGGGTCCGCCGACGACGGCCTCGCCGGGTGCGGCGAACCAGCGTCCGGACACCATCTCGAAGCCGTCCCACGCCGCGTCGCCGGTGATCGTCGTGACGGAGACCGGGTCGGCGACGCCCGCGACGGCGCCCGGTGCCTGCGTGAGGCCGTACCTGGCGCGGGTGCCCGGCTGGGCGTCGATCGCCGCCAGCACCGCGGCCGGATCGGCGGTGGGAGCGGCGGCCGGTCCGGCGTCCGGGTCGCCGTTCACAGTGACGTCAGCGACGTCCTGGGTGAGCGCGGTCTGGATGCGCAGCAGCGACGCGGCGAGCCCGGTCGCGAACGTCACCGCCGCCGCGCCCGTCGCGACCGCCAGCAGGATCGCGATAGTGCGCGCCGGCCGCGCGAACGGGCGGGCCAGGCCGAGGCCCACCGGCCTGGCCACCGGCAGCCGCGCGGCCAGGCGCAACGCCCACCGGCCCCGCGCCGGACCGGACGCCCGTCCGACCGCGATGGCGTCCACGGTACGGAGCCGGCCCGCCCTCAGCGCGGCCGTCCACGCGGTCAGCGTCACCACCGCCAGCACCCCGCCGGTGGCCAGGACGGTCACCCACCAGGCGATGGTGGTGTTCGCCGAGCCGTAGACCTGCTCGGTCTCGGCCAGCACCGGCAGCGCGATCAGGTTCCCGGTGACCGTTCCGGCGACGGCACCCACGGCGGCCGGGAGCAGCGTCTGCGCGACAAAGGCGCGGACGATGCCCGCGGGGGTGCAGCCGAGCGCCTTGAGGATGCCGATCCGGCGGGTGGCGGCGCCGACCGTTCCGGCGACCACAGTGCCGACCACCAGCAGCGCCATCACGATGCCGAGCAGCGCGAACGCGACGAGGAACGGCACGAAGACGGCCGCGTCCTCGACGGCCTGCTGCCGCACGTCGAGCCAGGATCGGGCGCCGGTGACCGCGCCGGGGGGCAGCGCCGCGACCACGGCGTCCCGTCCGGCGCCGACCTCCGTCGCGGTGCGGGCGTCCGCGAACCGGTAGAGCATCTGGTACCCGTCCGCCGTGTCCGGCCCGTCGAGTCGGCCGACGGCGGACGGCAGCACCCAGGCGCCGGCGGTGTCGCTGATCGACCGGGCCGTACCGACCACCGTGAACTCTCCGCCGCCCCGTGTGGTCAGGCGGGCCCCGGGCGGCAGGCGGACCGCTCCGCCGCTCAGCACGATCTCGTCCGGACCGGTCGGCCACCGCCCGCCGGCCAGCTCGATGCGGTCGACGGGGCCGCCCGGATCGGTGCGCGCGACGACTGTCAGCGGCGGTGTCCGCATCCCGCCGCGCTCCGTGAAGGCGACCACCAGCACCCGGTACGGACCGGCGGCGGCCACCACGCCCGGCGCCGAGGCCGACGCGGCGAGCTGTGGTTCCGTCACCGCACCGGAGTCCGCCCGCACGGTCAGGTGCGCTCCCCGCTGGGCGGCGAACGCGTCGTCGAAGGGCGCCTGCGACGCGACGAGCAGCCCGGCCCCGAGCACCGTGGCGGTCACGGCGGCGGCGGTGACCAGGCCGACGACGACTGTCTGCACCCGGCGGCGCCGTACGCCGGACCGGACGACCCGGCGCAGCCCGCTCACCGTCGCACCTCGATCCGGCCGTCGCGCAGGCGGATCGTACGGCCGGCGGACGCCTCGGCCAGCCGCAGGTCGTGGGTGACGAGCACGATGGTCTGGCCGCTGCGGTGCAGCTCGTCGAGCAGGCGCCGGACGTCCTCCCCGGAGGCGGTGTCCAGCGCGCCGGTCGGCTCGTCGGCCAGCAGGAGCGCGGGCCGGTTGATCAGGGCGCGGGCGACGGCGACGCGCTGCCGCTCACCGCCGGAGAGGCGTCCCGGGTACGCGTGCGCGTGCCGGGCGATGCCGAGCGAGTCCAGCAGGGAGGCCGCGTGTTCGCGCGCCGCGCGGGCCGGTGCGCCGGCCAGCTGGGCGGGCAGCAGGACGTTGTCCAGCACTGTGAGGTCGTCGAGCAGGTTGAAGAACTGGAAGACCAGGCCCACGTGTGCGCGCCGGAACCGGGCCGACGCGGCCTCGCCCAGCTTCTCCAGCCGGGTGCCCGCGACGGTCACCGTGCCGGCGTCCGGCCGGTCCAGCGCGGCGAGCAGGTTGAGCAGTGTGGACTTCCCGCTGCCGGACGGGCCGAGCACCGCCACGCACTCGCCGGGCCGGACGGTCAGCGACACGTCGTGCAGTGCGGGCGGCCCCTCGCCGTATCGGCGGGTCACCCCGCGTACGTCGATCATCGGATCGGTCATGTGTCGCCCCTCGGGTCAGGCCTGTCGACTGGACGCCGTGACGTTAGGGGCGGATCCGAGGCCTGGGCATCGGTCCGGCGACGCACCACCCGTACCGCCGGAGGCGGATCTTCGCCCGGGGTCATCCCTGCGATGTAGTCGCACTGCACACCGTGACCGATGCCCCGGCCGGCGTACGGCGGCGAGAATGTGGCTCGTGAGAGGCATCGTGGCGACGGGACCGCTGCCGAGGCCGGGCTGGCGGGCGCTGCTGCTCGACGCGGCGCTGGCGGGTGTACTCGGGCTGGTGTGCTTCCAGGCCGCCACTGACGACGTCGGCGTCCCGCCCCCGCCGTTGCCGCCGCCACTGCCGCTGCCCCCGTTGGCGGTCCCGCCGGAGATGCAGCCCGCGCAGCCCGGGTCGACGCTCGGGGCACTGCTGCTGGTCTTCGTCATGTGCGCACCGCTGGTGCTGCGCCGCCGGTATCCGCTCGCGGTGCTCTGGGCGACGATGGCCGCCGCGTCACTGGTGCTGGTGACCGGCGGGGAACGGCAGCCGGCCCTGTACCCGTGCGTGGTGCTGACCTGCCTCGTCGCCGTCCACAGCGCGGCGGCGCACAGCCCGTACCGGCTGCCGGCGCTGGTGTCCGTCCCGGCGGTGGCGCTGCTCGCCCTGGGCCTCCGGGAGCTGATGCCGTTCACGGTGTCCGCGGGCTACCTGCCGTTCGTCGTGCTGGCCCCGCTGGTGGCCGCCGCGGGCGGCCACCACGTGTGGCGGCGACGGGCGGGTGAGGACCGGCGGCGGCTCACCGCCGAGGCCCGCGCCCACGAGCAGGCGCTGCGCGACGCGGTCGCCGGTGAACGGGCCCGCATCGCCCGGGAACTGCACGACGTCGTGACGCATCACGTCAGCGTGATGGTCATCCAGGCCGGCGCCGCCCGGACGGTGCTCGCCGCCGCACCGGATCAGGCACGGGAGGCGCTGCTCGCCGTCGAGTCGACCGGCCGGTCCGCGCTCACCGAGCTGCGGCACGTCATGGGCCTGCTGGCCGAGTCCGAACCGGACGACCCGGAGGACCCGCAGCCCGGGATCGAGGGCCTGCCCGAGCTGATCGAACGCATGCGGGACGCCGGCGTGCCGGTACGGCTGACCATCTCCGGCGAGCGCCGGCCGGTCACCTCCGGTGTCGGGCTGACGGCGTACCGGGTGGTGCAGGAGGCGTTGACGAACATGGTCCGGCACGCGCCCGGCGCCGCCGGCACCGTCGTCGTCGAGTACTCGCCGGAGACCCTGCGGATCGAGGTCGGCAACACCGAGCCCGGCGCACCGGCCGCCACCGGGGTGTCGGGCGGGCGCGGCCTGATCGGGCTGCGGGAGCGCCTCGCCGTCTACGGTGGGACGTTGCGCGCCGGCGCCCGGCCGGGCGCCGGTTACCACGTCGAGGCCGTGATCCCGTGGGAGGCGACATGACGGTACGAGTGGTGGTCGCCGACGACCAGGCACTGGTCCGTACCGGGTTCCGCATGATCCTCACGGCCGGTGGGGTGGACGTGGTGGCCGAGGCGGCGACGGGCGCGGAGGCGGTGGACGCGGTCCGCCGCACCAGGCCCGACGTGGTGCTCATGGACGTGCGCATGCCCGAGCTCGACGGCCTCGAGGCCACCCGCCGCATCCTCACCGGGGCCGTCGCGGCGCCCCGGATCATCATCCTCACCACGTTCGACCTGGACCAGTACGTCTACGCCGCGCTCGCCGCCGGGGCGAGCGGCTTCCTGCTCAAGGACGTGACACCGGAACATCTGGTGGCGGCCGTACGCATGGTCCAGGACGGTGACGCGCTGCTCGCACCCGCCATCACCCGCCGGCTGGTGCGGCGCTTCGCCCGCCGCGACCCGCAGACGGCGACTGTGCACCGCGACCTGGCCACGCTGACCCGGCGCGAGACGGAGGTCCTGCGCCTGCTGGCCGGCGGCCTGAGCAACGCCGAACTCGCGGAGGCGCTGCACCTGTCCGAGGCGACTGTGAAGACCCACGTCGCCCGGATCCTCGCCAAACTCCGTCTGCGCGACCGGGTCCAGGCGGTGGTGGTCGCCTACGAGACGGGCCTCGTGAGTCCCGGTTCGCCGGAGGACTGACCGATCCGGCGACGGTGGTCACGTGCTCAGGTGATCAGCAGCGCGCCGACGACAATCAGCGGCACCGAGACGAACAGGAAGATGCCGACGCCGGTGAGCACCCGCCCGCCGCCGCCGTCCTCCCGCTCGGGCGCCAGGCCGAACGTGGAGCGGGCCGGCAGCATGCCGATGCGGCTCAGCGTGAGATCGCCGGTCATCCCGATCACGGCGCCGACGATCATGAACGCCACCCCCAGCCGGTGCGTGAAGTCCCCGCCGCCGACCGCCACCCAGATGCCGACCGCCGCCGCGATCACCACCGTGGCGATCAGGAATAGCACCAGCGCCTCCCGCAGACCCCGCACCACAGTCGCCATGTGCGCCTCCCTCGGACCCGGACCGTCCGTCCCGCGTCGTGGGACATTGTGCCGGGTCGATGCACGGCTGCGCAGTCCCGGTCACCGGACTGTCGCGGCCGGCACCGCGGGCATGCCGCGTCCGCCGGCAACCTCCCACTTGGTCCGTCGTTATGCCGCAAGGAGATACGAACGGACAGGTGGAGCTTCATGGCTGAAAACGGCATCAATCAACCCGGGTCGCCCCGGTCCGCCTTCCGCGGGGACATCGAAGGGCTCCGGGCCATCGCCGTGCTGCTGGTGCTGGCCGGTCACGCCGCCGGCAACCTGGTGCCGGGAGGCTTCGTCGGCGTCGATGTCTTCTTCGTGATCTCCGGATTCCTGATCACGGGATTGCTGGTCGGCGAGTTGCGTCGTACCGGGCGGATCTCGTTGACGGCGTTCTACGCCCGCCGGGCCAAACGACTCCTGCCCGCCGCGGTCCTGGTGCTCGTCGTCAGCCTGCTGCTGGCCTACACCCTCCTTCCGCGGACCCGCTGGTCGGCGACCGGCTGGGACGTGGTGGCCAGCGCCGTCTACGGGATGAACTGGCGCCTGGCGGCGCAGGCCGTGGACTACTGGGCGGCGGATCAGGCGCCGAGCATCGTCCAGCACTTCTGGTCGCTGGCCGTGGAGGAGCAGTTCTACCTCGTCTGGCCCCTCCTGCTACTCGTCCTGGCCCTGCCGGGCCGGCGACGCGCCGTGCGTCCCGCCCTGCTGATGGTCGGGTTCGTCCTGGTGGCGGTGCCGTCCTTCGCCTGGTCCGTGTGGCTGACCCGGTCCGACCCCGGACCCGCCTATTTCGTCACCACCACCCGGCTGTGGGAACTCGCGCTCGGCGGAGCACTGGCCATCGCGGGTACCGCCCTCCACCGCCTGCCCCGGGCACTCGCCGCCCCGCTCGCCTGGGCCGGTCTCGGCGCCGTCACGGCCGGCGCCTTCGTCCTCGGCCCGGACACCCCGTTCCCGGGCACCGCCGCGCTGTTGCCGACGCTCGGCACGGCGGCCGTGATCGGCTGTTCGGTGGCCGCCGGACGCGCGGGCCCGGCGGGGATGCTGGGGCTGGCCCCGTTCCGTGCCGTCGGTGCGGTCTCCTACTCCCTGTACCTGTGGCACTGGCCGCTGCTCGTCGTGGCCGAGGCACGTTTCGGTGAGCTGACCCCCGTCGCAGGGCTGATTGTCGTGTCGCTCTCCGCGGTTCCCGCGGTGTTGTCCTACCGCTTCGTGGAGAACCCCATCCGGCTGTCGAAGACCCTGCAATGGGAGCCTGCCGCCGCCCTTCGGATCGGCGCGGCCTGCACCGGTGTCGCGGTAGCGGCGGGACTGATGTTCCAGTTCACCGTCTGGCCGCCACCGCAGGCGCCGGTCTCCACCGTGGTGTTGCCGCCGCTCAGCACGGCACAGGCCACCGCCAGTGCGACGGCTCCGGCCGGCCCGCCGGGAGCCGCCGTGCTCACCAGCGGCAAGAGCGCGGGCGCGCCGGTCGACCGGGTCGCCTCGGTGGTCCCCGACCCGCTGACCGCGCTCAAGGACGGGCCCGAGGCATGGCCGGACAAGTGCACGGCGGGATTCGACGGCGGGCAGCCGTCCCCGTGCCTGTACGGTGACGCCGACTCGGCCTTCCGGGTCGCCCTGGTGGGGGACTCGCACGCCAACCAGTGGCTACCGGCACTGCGCGGCATCGCCGACGCCAACAACTGGCGGCTGGAGTCGTACGTCCGGCAGGCGTGCCCGTTCCTGAACCGGGGAATCGCCCGGGAGAACCGCCCCCAGCCGGAATGCCTCGACTGGAACCGATCCGTGCTGCAGGCACTCACCGGTGAACGCAAGCCCAACCTGCTGGTGGTCAGCCACACCATCTACGTGGTGCTGGAGAACGGCGAGCCGGTCGAGAACCGGGTGGTGGCCGACCGGTTCACCGAGGCGATGCGCACCACGTGGCGCGAGGTGACCGCGGCGAAGGTGCCCGTCGCCGTCATCCGGGACACCCCGTACCAGTCGATGGACATCCCCGAGTGCGTCACCGCCAACCCGCGCAAGCTGACCCGCTGCACCAGCCCCCGTGACGTGGCCCTGGCCACCGGAGCGGCCAATCCGATGCTGCGAGCGGTGGTCGACCAACCCCGCGTGCACCTGATCGATCTGACCGACTCGATCTGTCCGACCGAGCGATGCGCGCCGGTGATCGGTGGCGTGCTGATCTACCGGGACAGCAGCCACCTCACGGCGACGTACGTGACCACCCTGGCGCCCCGGCTGAACGACGCTCTGAGACGACTGCTCGACTGAGCCGGCACGGTTATCCGTCCCGAGCCCCGGGTACCGGGAGCCGCATGGCGGAGTTGGGATCGCTCTGGATCGTCCGGCACGGCGAGAGCACGGCGAACGTGGCGGCCACGGCGGCCGAGACGTCCGGCGCCGAGCTGATCGACCTCAGCCACCGGGACGCGGACGTGCCGCTGTCACAGACCGGCGAGGAGCAGGCACGGGCGACCGCCCGCTGGCTGGCCGGGCTGCCGGAGTCGAGGCGGCCGGACGTGGCTGTGGTGTCGCCGTACCTGCGTGCGGTGCGCACGGCCGAGCTGGCGCTCGACGGCACCGGGATCCCGGCGAGCGTCGACGAGCGGCTGCGCGACCGGGAGCTGGGCATCCTCGACGGGCTCACCGGCCACGGCGTGACCCGGCGCTACCCGGAGGAGGCGCAGCGGCGTACCCGGCTCGGCAAGTTCTACTACCGGCCGCCCGGCGGTGAGTCCTGGACCGACGTGGCGCTGCGGCTACGGGCGCTGCTCGGCGACCTGCGCCGCGACCACGAGGGGGGCCGGGTGCTGCTGTTCGGCCACGACGCGCTGGTCTTCCTGCTGCGCTACCTGGTGGAAGGGCTCACCGAGGCGGAGCTGATGGCGCTGACCCGCGAGCACGTGATCGCCAACTGCTCGGTCACCGCCTGGCACGCCGACGACGCCGGCCGGCTCGTGCCGGAGGTGTTCAACGACGTCGCCCACCTGCACCTGCAGGGGGCGAAGCCCACCAGGGAGGACGAGGTCAATGCCGAGCCGGTCTGACGTGATCACCCCCGCGCTGCTGCGGGACTGGGCGCTGCCGGTGCCCACCGGCGGCAAGGAGGCGCGCGGCACCGTGCTGGTGGTCGGCGGCTCCCGGTTCACCCCCGGCGCGGTGCTGCTGGCCGGGGTGGCAGCGCTGCGGGCCGGCGCCGGCGTGCTCCAGCTCGCCGCAGCCGAGTCGACTGCGGCGTCGCTGAGCATCCAGGTGCCGGAGGCGCTCGTGATCGGCCTGCCGGAGACCGGCGACGGCGCGGTCCGCGGCGACCCGGGCGACCTGCTCCGCGGCCTGGTCGCCGAGGCCGACGTGGTGGCGGTCGGACCCGGCCTCACGGACATCGAGGCCACCGGGGAACTGCTGCGCCTGGTCCTGGACGCGGCCGGCCGGGAGACCGCGCTGGTGCTCGACGCGTACGCGCTCGGCGCGCTCAGCCACGCGCCGGAGCTGCTGGCCGGGGCCAGCCGCAAGGCGGTGCTCACTCCCAACCTGACCGAGGCACGGCACCTGCTGGGACGCGATCCGGGCGACGACCTGGACGCCGAGGCGGTGGAACTGGCCGGCCGGTACGACGCGGTCGTCTCGCTGTACGGGCACATCGCGACGCCGGACGGCCGGGCCTGGCGGGAGGAGAGCGGGGACGCCGGACTGGGCACCTCGGGCAGCGGCGACGTGCGGGCCGGGCTGCTCGCGGGCCTGCTCTCCCGGGGCGCCGACCCGGCGCAGGCGGCCTGCTGGGCGGCGTTCGCGCACGCGGTGAGCGGGCAGCGGCTGGTCCCCCGGTACGGGCGGATCGGCTTCCTCGCCCGGGAACTGCTGGACGAGATCCCCTACACGATCGCCACCGTCTGACGATCCACGTCACCGGGATCCCACCACGTGTAACACCCCGGGAGGCGGTGGCGCTGGTCCGGGCGAGGCCGGTACTTCGCCGTGCCTCCGCCCGGACCGCAGCCCGCTCAGGGGTGCGGTCCACCCGCACGAACCCCTGGGAGTCTGTGTGAACAACCTCCGTCGCAAGACACTCGCCGCGGCGTCGGCAGTGACGCTCGGCGCCGGGCTCGCCCTCGTCGGCGGCACGGCACCGGCCGCGGCCGTCGGACCGGAAACCTCGTACATCGTGCTCGCCCCGCAGGGCAACAGCACCGCCAAGGCCGCCGCCCGCGTGGCGGCCGCCGACGGCACCGTGGTGGCCGCGTACGACAAGATCGGTGTGCTGGTCGTGCGCTCGTCCGCCCCGGACTTCGCCACCCGGGTGGCGGGCGCCGGCGTCGAGTCGGTCGCCTCCACCGCCGGCCTGGGCACCGCCCTGGACGAGGGCGAGACGGTCGAGGTGCCGGCCGCCGCCGTCGCCGCGGCCACCGGCGACCCGACCGCCGAGCCGCTCTACAACCTGCAGTGGGACATGCCCCAGATCCGCGTCCCGCAGGCGCACGCCGTGACCGGCGGCAGCCCGTCGGTCGTGGTGGGTGTGCTGGACAGCGGCATCTCCAGCAGCCACCCGGACCTGGCGACCCAGATCGCCAAGGACAAGAGCGCCTCCTGTGTGGGCGGCGTCCCGAACACCGCCGAGGCCGCGTGGAACCCCACCACGAGCGACCACGGCACCCACGTGGCGGGCACCATCGCCGCCGCGGTCAACGGCGTCGGTGTCACCGGTGTCGCCCCGGGCGTGAAGGTCGCCGCCGTCAAGGTGGTCAACGACGACGGCTACATCTTCCCGGAGGCCGCGGTCTGCGGGTTCATGTGGGCCGCCGAGCACGGCTTCCAGCTCACCAACAACAGCTACTACATCGACCCGTGGGAGCTGAACTGCCGCAACGACGCGCGTCAGCGCCCGGTGTGGAAGGCCGTGCAGCGGGCCCTGCGCTACTCGCAGTCCCAGGGTGTGCTGCACGTCGCGTCCGCAGGTAACTCGAACTACGACCTGGCCCACAAGATCACCGACACCGGCAGCCCGAACAACGGCACGCCGGAGGAGCGCGAGAACCTCACCAACGCCTGCCTCGACCTGCCGGCCGAGGCGCCGGGCGTGGTGACCGTCGCCGCCGTCGGCCCGACCGGGGAGAAGAGCTACTACTCCTCGTACGGCCAGGGCGTGATCGACGTGACCGCGCCGGGTGGCGACACCCGGTTCCGGACGCAGGGCGCCCGCTCGACGTCCGCCGACGGCATCCTGTCCACCACCTTCAACACCGCCACCCGCACCAACGGGTGGGGCTACAAGCAGGGCACCTCGATGTCCGGCCCGCACGCCACCGGCGTCGCGGCGCTGGCGCTGTCCGCGCACCCGGGCATGAGCCCGGGCCAGCTGGCCTCGTTCCTGGAGCGCACGGCGGTGGCGAAGTCCTGCCCGTCGGGCGTCTACAACCCGGTGCCGCTGATCCCGGCGGGCCCGAACGCGTACGACGCGACCTGCTCCGGCGGGAACCGCAACGGGTTCTACGGCGCCGGCGTCGTGGACGCGTACAACGCGGTGAAGTAACAGGTACCCGCGTGGACCGGGCCCGGCGATCACGCCGGGCCCGGTCTGTTTGTCCTGGTGGGGCACCGGGTAGGGGGGCACCGTCAGCCGACTTAGGAGGTAACCGGTGTCCACCGATGCGATCGTCCTGCTCAAGGAGGACCACAAGGAGATCCGCCGCCTGTTCAAGGCCTTCCAGGAGGCCGAGGAGGGACCGGCGAGCAAGCGCGGGAAGATCGTCGGGCAGATCCTCGAAGCCCTCACGGTGCACACCTACCTGGAGAACGAGGTGATGTACCCGGAGGTCCGCAAGCTGGTGCCCGACGTCGAGGACGACGTGCTGGAGTCGTACGAGGAGCACCACGTCGCGGACGTGCTCTGCTTCGAGCTGTTCACGATGGACGCCGGCGACGAGCGCTTCAACGCCAAGACGACGGTGCTGATCGAGAACGTGCTGCACCACATCGAGGAGGAGGAGCAGGAGTGGTTCCCGAAGGTCCGCGAGGCGCTCGGCCGTAGCCCGCTCCAGGAGATCGGCCAGCGGATGCTCGACCTGCGGCCGAAGGCGCCCACGACGCCGACCGCCCCGAAGGCGCTGAAGAAGTCGCTCGACGCCGTGGTCGCCTGACACCGGCACCGCCTTCAGCCGGTCCGGGATGATCTTGCCGGCGGCCACCTGGATCTTGTTGACCAGCGAGCCGGCGGCGACCTTGTGCTCCCCCCTTCGTCAGCGCCTCGAACGCGTCCTCGGCCACCGTGCGGGGGTCGTCCGTGGGCCCCTGGCCGACCCGGGTGCCGGTCATGCCGGCCCGGTCGAAGAACTCCGTGTCGGCCGGGCCTCCCCGGGACGGGCGGCCCAACCCCGCAGGTCCCGGCCGGGCCGGTAGGATCGGCACAGGCCGTGACTGGCGCGTGGAGATGGAGCACCATCGGGGAGCGGCCTCGTCATGAGGACGCATGCCGAGCGCCTGGGCCTTCCGCACGTCACCTGGAGGTCGCATGTCGCGCAACGCCGAGTCCACCGCCTTCCGCAGCGCGCTGGAGGTCGTCCGCGGCGTCGAGCCGCGCGTGGCCGACGCCATCGCCGCGGAACTGGCCGACCAGCGCGAGTCGCTCAAGCTCATCGCCAGCGAGAACTACGCGTCCCCGGCGACGCTGCTGGCGATGGGCAACTGGTTCAGCGACAAGTACGCCGAGGGCACGGTCGGGCGCCGGTTCTACGCCGGCTGCCAGAACGTCGACACCGTCGAGGCGCTCGCCGCCGAGCACGCCCGCGAGCTGTTCGGCGCGTCCCACGCGTACGTGCAGCCGCACTCGGGCATCGACGCCAACCTGGTCGCGTTCTGGGCGATCCTCGCCGACCGGGTCGAGTCCCCCGCACTGCGCAAGGCGCAGGCGCGGCAGGTCAACGACCTCACCGAGGCCGACTGGTTCGCGCTGCGCCGTGAGCTGGGCAACCAGCGGATGCTGGGCATGTCGCTGGACGCCGGTGGGCACCTCACCCACGGTTTCCGGCCGAACATCTCCGGCAAGATGTTCGACCAGCGCAGCTACGGCACCGACCCGGCCACCGGCCTGATCGACTACGACCGGGTGGCCGAGGCGGCCCGCGAGTTCAAGCCGCTGATCCTGGTCGCCGGTTACTCCGCGTACCCGCGGAAGGTCAACTTCCGGATCATGCGGGAGATCGCCGACTCGGTCGGCGCCACGTTCATGGTCGACATGGCCCACTTCGCCGGGCTGGTCGCCGGCAAGGTCTTCACCGGCGACTTCGACCCGGTGCCGCACGCGCACATCGTCACCACCACCACGCACAAGTCGCTGCGCGGCCCGCGCGGCGGCATGGTGCTCTGCGGGCCGGAGCTGGCCGACCAGGTCGACCGGGGCTGCCCGATGGTGCTCGGCGGGCCGCTGCCGCACGTGATGGCCGCCAAGGCGGTCGCGCTGGCCGAGGCACGCCGCCCCGACTTCGCCGACTACGCCCAGCGGATCGTGGACAACGCGCAGGCGCTGGCCGACGGTCTGCTGCGCCGGGGCGCGACGCTGGTCACCGGCGGCACCGACAACCACCTGGTGCTCATCGACGTGTCCGGGTACGGCCTCACCGGCCGGCAGGCCGAGCAGGCGCTGCTGGACTCGGGCATCGTCACCAACCGCAACTCGGTGCCGCAGGACCCGAACGGCGCCTGGTACACCTCCGGCATCCGCATCGGCACCCCGGCGCTGACCACCCGGGGCCTCGGCGCCGCCGAGATGGACGCCACCGCCGAGTTGATCCACACCGTGCTCAGCCAGACCACGCCCGGCACCGGCCCGGACGGCGCACCGTCGAAGGCGAAGTACGTGCTGGACCCGGCCGTCGCCGAGTCCGTCGGCAAGCAGGCCGCCGACCTGCTCACGCCGTTCCCGCTCTACCCGGCGGTCGACCTGGGCTGAGCGCCCGGCCGACACGAAGCGGCACCCCGGGAGAAGGAGTCTCCCGGGGTGCCGGCGGTTCAGGGGTCAGCGCAGCGGGCGCTTCAGGTGGTAGCGGTGGACCTCGGTGCTGCCCTGCACGTTGTTCACGTCCTCGGCGGCGGAGACCAGTTCCCAGCCCTCCCGGCCGACCCGGTTGAGGTGCGCGATAGCGGTGTCGCCGTATGCCGTCACGTCGGTGCGTGACCCGTCCGGGCCGTACCACACGAACGAAACGTGGAAATTGCGACCCTGACCCTGATACCGACGAACGAGCAACGCGTACTCCCAGGCAACCATTCGTCCATTATCAACAGAGGAACGGCGTCAGGAAACACGCACTGTGCCGGAACCCTGACACTCCGGCGTCACTCCGGCGGCCATGGTGTCAGTGACCAGCGCGGCGAGCCGGTCCAGACCCAGATCGATCGACTCCGGTGTGACGGCGCTCACCGACAGCCGCAGCGCATCGACCGGCGTGCCTGCATCGTAGAAGTGCGCCATCGGGGTCCAGAGCACGCCGTACTCACGCGCCGAGCGATGCAGCAGCGCGTCGTCGACGGCGAACGGCACGCTCACCACCACGAAGAACCCGCCCGCAGGCACGGTCCACGAGACCGGGCCGCCGGCCGGGAAGCGCCGGGCCAGGCCGTCGACCAGGTGGCGCAGGTTGCGGGCGTACGCGGCCCGCTCCCTGACGTTCGCGGCCACCAGCGAGCAGTCGTGCGCCAGCAGCGCGCCGCCGATCACCGCCTGGCTGATCGGTGACGTGTTCACAGTGACCATGCTCTTGATCTTCGCGAGGTGGTCGGCGAACGGGACGACAGTGCCGTCGGTCTCGCCCACCCGCTGGTCGGCGACCACGTAGCCGACCCGGGCGCCGGGCAGCACGGTCTTGGCGAACGAGCCGAGGTAGACCACCCGCCGGGCGGTGTCCAGCGCCTTGAGCGTGGGCCGCCGGTCGGTACCGTCGGCCGGGAACAGACCGTACGGGTTGTCCTCGATCAGTAGCAGGTCCTCTTCGGCGGCCAGCCCCAGCAGCCGCCGCCGTTGCTCGGTGTCCATGCTGACGCCGGACGGGTTGGCGAAGTCGGGCATCACGTAGCAGCCGCGGGGCCGCAGCCCCTCCGCGCGGGCCCGGCGCACCCCGGCGCGCAGGTCGGCCAGGTCGACGCCGTCCGGCCCGCCGGCCACCGGGCGCACCGGCAGGTCGACCAGGCGGGCCGCGCCGGTGAGCCCGACGTACGTGGGCGCCACCGCGAACAGCACGTCGGCCGGGCCGGTCCGCAGCGCGCGCAGCACCAGGAACATCGCCTCCTGGCAGCCGACCGTCACCACGATCGACTCCGGGTCGACGGTGAGCCCCTCGTCCACGGCGAGGTGCCGGGCGATCAGGTGGTGCACGATGCCCTTGGTGCGCCCGTACTGCAGCAGCGTCCGGTCCACGCCGGCCCGGTCCAGCCCGACCTCCTCGGCCAGGTGGCGGCGGAAGCGGTCCAGGTGCGTGTGCAGCAGCGCGGAGTCGAAGAACTCCTCGTACGGCCGCCCGGCCGCCAGCGACACCGCGTCCGGGTAGTGCTGCGCCACCTCGTTGAGGAAGTTCATCGAGTTCAGCGCCGGGTCGCCGACGCTGCCGTGCAGCGCCGAGACGGCCAGGTCGACGGGTTCCACGTCAGCCTCCGATCCGGGTACGCAGCCGCCGGGCCGAGGCCGGGTCGGGGCAGCCGCTGAGGATGAGCGCGTCGCGCAACTCCCCCGCGAGCAGCGCCAGCGCCGCCTCGGCGCCGGCCCGGCCGCCCGCCGCGAGCGCCCAGAGCAGCGGCCGTCCGAGCAGCACGCCGTCCGCGCCGAGCGCCAGCGCGCGCAGCACGTCGACGCCGCCGCGGACGCCGCTGTCCAGCAGCACCGCGCACCGCTGGTCGACCGCCGCGACCACCTCCGGCAGCACGGCCGCACTGGCCGGGGCGGCGTCGAGCTGCCGTCCGCCGTGGTTGGAGACCACCACGGCGTCGACGCCCGCGTCCGCCGCACGGACCGCGTCGCGCGGGTCCAGGATGCCCTTGACGAGCAACGGCACCGGGGTACGCGCCCGCAGCCAGTCGAGGTCCGCCCAGCTCAACGCCGGGGCGAAGACCGCGCCGGTGTGCACGGCCACCGCCGAGACGCCGGGCGTGCCCTGATGCGCCAGGTCGTCCCGGCCGCCGGGCAGGTTCGCGGCGGTGACGTGCGGCGGCAGCGCGAAGCCGTTGCGGGCGTCGCGCAGGCGCCGCCCCAGCACCGGCACGTCCACGGTCACCATCACCGCCGCGCAGCCGGCCGCCGACGCCCGGTCGAGCAGGTCGGCCACCAGCGCGCGGTCGCGAAGCCAGTAGAGCTGGAACCACACCGTCGCGCCGGTCGCCGCGATCTCTTCGATCGGGGTGCTCGCCAGCGTGCTGGCCACGTACGGCACGCCCGCCGCGCGGGCCGCCGCCGCGAGCGCCGGCTCGCCGTCGGGGTGCAGCAGCCGCTGGTACGCCATCGGTGCGACAGCCACCGGCAACGCGGCCCGGCCGCCGGGCAGCGTCGCCTCGGTGGACGGGTCGTCCACCCCGGCCAGCATCCGGGGCAGCACCGCCACCCGGTCCAGCGCGGCCCGGTTCGCCGCAAGGGCGGTCTCGGTGCCGCTGCCGCCGTCGACGAAGTCCCACACGTCGGCCGGCAGGACCGCCCGGGCGAGCGCGGCGAACTCGGCCAGGCTGGCCGGTGGCACGAACCCGTCCGCCGGGTCAGCCATGGTCGGCACCCGTCGCCGCCCGGGCGTGCGCCGGGTCGAGCCCGAACGCGCGGCGCAGGAAGGCGGCGGCGCGTTCCTGGGCCAGCCGGCCGGCGTCGAACACGCCGGGCATGGCGAAGAACCCGTGCACCATGCCCGGGTGGTCGTCCGTCTCGGTGGGCACACCGGACTCGCGCAGCCGAGACGCGTACCGCAGGCCCTCGTCACGCAGCGGATCGTGCCCGGCGGTGATCACGAACGCCGGGGGCAGGCCGGACAGGTCCTCGGCGAGCAGCGGCGACGCGAGCGGGTGGGCCGCGTCGCCGGGGTCGGCGAGGTAGTGGCCGCGGTACCAGCCGACCGAGTGCCTGTTGAACAGCATCGGGTCCTCGTCGTCGGCCGGCCGGTGCCCGGGCCGCTGGTCGGTGTTCGGGTAGACGAGCAACTGGGCGGCGAGCCGGGGACCGCCGTCGGCGCGGGCCAGCAGCGTCACCGCGGCGGCCAGGTTCCCGCCCGCGCTGTCCCCGCCGACAGCCAGCCGGTCGGCGTCGACGCGGAACTCGGCGGCGTGCGCGGCGAGGTGCCGCAACGCGGCATGGCAGTCCTCCACCGCTGCCGGGAACGGGTGCTCCGGGGCGAGCCGGTAGCCGACGGTCACGGTCTGGGCGCCGGTGAGGTTGACCAGCCGACGGCAGATCCCGTCGGCCGTGTCGACGCTGCCGAGCGTCCAGCCGCCGCCGAAGAAGTAGACGAGCGTGGGCAGCGGTCCGTCGCCGTCCGGCCGGTGGATCCGCACCGGCAGCGGCCCGGCCGGGCCGGGCACCGTCGTGTCGCGTACCTCCGCGACCGGCTCGACCGCGCCGGAGCCGGCGCGGATCGCGGCGAGGTCGGCGGCGCGGGCCTCGGCGAGGGTCTGGGTGTAGAGCGGCACGGTGCCGGCGGCGGCCCTCGCGGCCCGCCACGCGACCACCTGCGGATCGAGTGTCATCCGGCCTCCCCGGTGGTGACGAAGAGTTTGTCGATACCGCGCAGGAACAGGCTCCCGCTGTACGTGTAGGGCTGGGTGACGGCGAGCCGGGGGAAGCGCGCGAACAGGCGCGGCAGCGCCAGCCGGCCCTCCAGCCGGGACACCGCCGAGCCGAGACAGAAGTGCAGCCCGACGCCGAAGGCCAGCGACGGCGGGCCGTCGCGGCGCGGGTCGAAGCGGTCCGGGTCGGGGAACCGGGCCGGGTCACGGTTGGCGGCGGCGATCAGCAGCAGCACGTTGTCGTCGCGGTCGATCGGCACCCCGCCGAGGTCGACGCCTGCGGGCGCGGAGCGGGCCAGGAAGTGCACCGGGCTCTCCATCCGCAGCACCTCCTCCACGCAGCCCCGGGCGAGCGCGTCGTCGCCGGGCAGCGCGGCGGTGACGTCCGGATGGTCCAGCAGCAGCGGAAGGCCGTTGCTGAACATGTAGACGGTGGTGACGAAGCTGGCGTTGAACAGCACGATCAGATTGCTGATCAACTCATCCTCGGTGAGGTCGACGCCGCCCGCGTCGAGCACCTCGGCCAGCCCGCTGATCAGGTCGTGGCCGGGCGTACGGCGCCGGTGGGCGATCAGGTCCCGGTAGAGGACGCGCAACTCCTCGGCGGCCTGGTTGGCCCGGGCCAGCCGCTCCGGCGTCTTGCCGGACACGTCCATGTACTCGTCGATCCAGTCGACCCGCTGCCGGTACCAGGACAGGTCCGCCGCGGGCAGGCCGATGAACTCGGCCATCACCAGCGCCGGGACCGGGTACGCGAAGTCGGCCACGAAGTCCACCTCGTGGCCGTCCGCGCCCACCTCGGCCATGTGATCCAGGCGTTCGGCGACGATCCGCTCGATCACCGGCTCCAGCGCGCCGAGGCGGCGCGGGGTGAACGTCCTGGCGAACACCGCGCGCATCCGGGTGTGGTCCGGCGGGTTGACGAACATCATCGACGTGAGGAACGTACGCAGGATCTCCTGCTCCTCCCAGCCGGGCGGGAAGCCCTTGTACCAGCCGGGATCACGCAGGATCTGGTCCACCACGTCGTACCCGCCGGCCACCGCGCTCACGGTGCTGTGCTCGGCCCGGGCCGGAACGGCGTTGATCGGCCCGTGCTCGTGCAGGGCCGCGTAGAAGGGATACGGGTTCTGCCGGCCCTGCTCGCTGTAGAGGCCGGTCAGGATCTCGCTGACGTCCACTGTCTCTTCCTCCCCAGGAAACGGCGGCGGGGGCGGCGTCGTGTCGACCGCCGCCCCCGCCCGGTGTCACAGTCCGAGCAGCTTCAGTGGTACGGCGTTCGCCATCACCGCGGCGCCCGTGTCGTTCGGGTGGATGTGGTCACCCGAGTCGTACGCCGGCAGCAGCCGGCTCGGCTGGGCCGGATCCCGCATCACCGCGTCGAAGTCGACGACGCCGTCGAACTCGGCGCGGCCGGGCCCGCGCAGCCAGGTGTTGACGGCCTGCCGGGTGGCGTCCTTCTCCGGGGTCCACACGCCCGGCCCGCCATTGCCCTCGTACGGCATGAGCGTGCCGGCGATGCTGGTCAGGCCGCGCGCCTTGACCTGCTGGTTGAGCTGGCGCAGCGTGGCGATGATCGCCTCCGGGCTGTCGCCGTTCATCCAGATGTCGTTGATGCCCAGGTGGGTGATGACGGTCCGCACCCCGGTCTGCGGGAACACGTCCTCGTTGAGCCGGGCCAGCGCGTTCGGGCCCAGCTCGTAGTAGCCGGGGAAACCGCCCGCGCCGGGCTCGGTGCCCTCGTGGTTGAGCCGGTTGCCGGCCAGGCTGAGGTTGAGCACACCCGGGGTACGCGGCTCCGGGCGGGCGTCGATCAGCCGCTTGGCCAGGAAGTCCGGCCAGCGGCGGTCGGCGTTGACGGTGCTGCCGTTGCCGTCGCTGATGGAGTCACCCAGCACCACCACGGAGCCGGGCGTGGCCTTGCGCTCCACGTCGATGCCGGACAGGAACATCCAGCAGCAGTTGGGCCGGATGGTGAAGCCGGTGCCGTCGGCCGCCGAGGTGAGGTCGGTGGCGCCGATGAAGTTGGTGACCTTGGACTGACCGTGGAACGTGACCGGCCCGGTGAGCACCGGGAAGTACAGGGTGACCACCAGGTCCTCCTGCTCGGTCACCGGGAAGTTGACCGGGTCGCTGAGCAGTTCGGCGCCCTTGTTGATGGTCGCCGTGCCGGCGCCGGAGAACGTCAGCTGCCGGATGCTGGCCGGGACGATGTCGGACAGGTCATCGGGGGTGGCGGTGTTCGGCCGGGCGATGGTGGCGCTGCCGACCTGGACGGCCTGCTGGCCGTAGAGGTTGGTCAGCCGCACCCGCAGGCGCGGCCCGCCCACCGAGGTCTGCACGGTCATCCGAATGCTCTGGTTGTTCAGGCCGGTCTCGGTCAGGCCCACGGTGTTCCCGCGGGTCACCGCCGCGGCCCAGGTTCCGGCCCACTCGGCGCGCCCGTGCCCGGCGCGGTCGTTCCCGGTCGGGCCGGCGCTCGCGGTGACCGCCGGGGTGGCGGCGATCAGCAGCGTTACGGCGGAAGCTATGACGTGCCATCTCTTCGGGGTCGGCATCGATCCTCCATGGTCGGCAGCCCCGGGCGTGACGCGGTCGGCGGCACCGGCCCGGGCGATGGACCGGAAACTAGCTTCCGGCCGTGACGAGCGTCAATCAACCTGATCGACATGATCAAATGCCCGGGGGGCGTGACGCAGCGACGATCGGCTCTGTCCGGCGTGGACCGCGGCTGCCTAGGCTCGGGGCTGGCGGCGGTGCGGTCGCCGACCCTGGCACCTGCCGTCATGTCCCGGCCCTGACCTGGCCGGACGCCGCTCGCGGACCATGATGGGGGCTGCCCGATGACCGACCGGCCGAACTATGTGCACGAGGCGCTGGAGCTGTTCGCCGGGTTCGGCGACCGGGAGGCGCTCGTCGGCGGCGGACGCCGCCTCACCTACCCCCAGGTCGCCGCGCAGGTGCGCGGCCTGGCCGCCGCGTTGCGCCACCACGGGGTACGCCCCGGCGCGGCGGTGCTGGTGATGCTCGGCAACACGGTCGAGGGCCCGCTGCTGCAACTGGCCCTGCACCTGCTGGGTTGCCGGAGCATGTGGGTGGCCCCGGTGACCTCGCGGCGGGAGGTCGACGAGTTCGTCGCGCTGTCCGCGCCGGAGGCGTTCGTCCACGACCCGCGTGACGCGCAGGCGGTGGAGGTCGCGGCGGGCCTGTCCGGCGTACCGGTGCTCTGCCTCGGACCCGGCGGCGCCGGACCGGACCTGACCGCCGGGGCCGCCGGGCCGGCCGCGGAGCTGCCCGCCGAGGTGCCGGCGCCGGAGTCGATCCTGCAGACCAGCGGCACCACCGGCACGCCGAAGCTGGTGCACCACCGGGAGAGCTTCTACCGGCAGGTGCTCGCACTGGCCGCCGACTTCCGGGGCGCCGGGTTCCCGCTGCTGCGGCACCTGTCGCACTCCCCGATGTGGCTGGCCAGCGGCCAGATCACCACGTTGATCAACCTGTTCACCGGCGGGGTGCTGTTCCTGCGCGAACAGTGGGATCCGGCCGCGTTCGTCGCCACAGTGGACGCCGAACGGCTGACCTCCACGTTCGTCACCCCGCCGATGCTCTACGAGGTGCTCGACCACCCCGACCTGCCGGGCGCCGACTTCTCCGCGATGTTCATGTTCAACGTGGGCGCCGGGCCCGCCGCGCCGGCCCGGCTGCGCCAGGCCATCGCCCGCTTCGGCCCGTGCCTGCGCATCGTGTACGGGCTCAGCGAGGCAGTCGTCATCTGCGCGCTGCCCGGACTCACCGAGGACCCGGAGCACCCGGAGCGGCTGCGTTCCTGCGGCCGCCCGTACGGCGACGTGTCGGTGGAGATCCGCGACGCCGGCGGGCGGGTGCTGCCGGCCGGCGAGGACGGCGAGGTGTGGGTGCGCACCAAGCTGAGCTTCGCCGGCTACCACGGTCAGCCGGAGCTGACCGCCGAGACGCTCGTCGACGGCTGGGTCCGCACCCGCGACATCGGGCACCTCGACGCCGACGGCTACCTCTACCTGGTCGACCGGTTACAGGACCGGATCCTCACCCGGCAGCGCAGCTGGCCGATCTACTCCCGCCCGATCGAGGACGTGCTCGCCGGCCACCCCGAGGTACGCGCCGCCGCCGTGATCGGCGTACCGGACCCGGTGGCCGGGGAGCTGCCGCACGCGTACGTGGTGCCCGCGCCGGGCGCGTCGGTGACCGGCGACGAGCTGATCGCGCTCGTGATCCGGGAACTGAGCGAGACGTGGGCGCCCGGCGCCGTCGAGTTCGTCGACGCGCTGCCGCTGAACCGGTCCGCGAAGGTGGACAAGCGCGCCTTGCGGGCCCGGTACGCGGCGGCCCACCCGGCCGGTGCCGACCCGATCGGCAGTCCGGCGTGAACCCGCGCCGGGAGTTGTACACCCTGGTCGGCGCCGACCTGCTGTCCAACCTCGGCACCCGGATCTCGGTGGTCGCCATCCCCTGGCTCGTGCTGGAGACCACCGGCAGTCCCACCAAGATGGGGCTCGTCGCGGCGGCGGAGACGCTTCCGTACATGCTCTCCAGCGCGCTCGCGACCCCATGGGCGGACCGGTTCGGGGTACGCCGCACCTCGGTGTTCGTGGACGCCGCGAGCGCCGTCGCGATGGCCGTGGTGGCGCTGGCGCCCTGGCTCGGCTTCGGCACGCTGCTGGTGCTGGTGGCGATCGCCGGCGGGCTGCGCGGCATCGGCGACCGGGTCAAGCACGTGTTGTTCAAACCCGCGGCCGAGCGGGCCGGGGTGCCGCTGATCCGGCTCACCAGCGCCTACGACGGCCTGGCCCGGGGCATGACCTTGTTCGGCGCGGTGCTCGGCGGACTGCTCATCGACTGGGTCGGGCTGACCCGGGCCATCTGGATCGACGCGGCCACGTTCGCGGTCTGCGCGCTGCTGATCGGCGTGCTGGTCCGGCCACCGGCACCGGCGCAACCGGCGCCCCGGGAGCCGTACCTGCGGGCGCTGCGCGGCGGCTTCGCGTACCTGCGCACCGACCGGACGCTGATGACCATGCTGATCGTGGTCTCGGTGTCGAACATGTTCGCCAACGCCAGCGTCGCGGTCTGGATCCCGCTCTGGGTCAACCAGGTGCTCGGCGACCCGGCCGGATTCGGTCTGCTGCTGGGCGTCTTCTCGGCCGGCGCGCTGCTGGGCAACCTGCTGTTCACGATGTTCGGCACCCGGCTGCCGGCCGGGACGACGTTCGCGCTCGGGCTGACGCTCAGCGGCGCGCCCCGGCTGCTCGCGCTGGCGCTCAGCGACGACCTGGTCGTGGTGCTCGTGGTGACGTTTCTGTCCGGCATCGGCATCGCGGCGGTGAACCCGCTGCTCGGCGCCGCGCTCTACCAGCGGGTGCCGGGCGAGCTGCAGACCCGGGTGCTGGGCATCTCCGGATCGGTGGCGTTCCTCGGCCTGCCCGTCGGCGCGCTGCTCGGCGGCTGGTCGGTGGCGCTGCTCGACCTGACCCCGGCGCTGCTGGTGATGTCGGTGGTCTGCCTGGTGCTGACCGTGGGGCCACTGCTGCTGAGCCGCGCGTCCCGGCGCCCGGCCGCGGAACCTGCCGCGCCCACGCCGGTCTGAGCCCGCCGGTCCGGGCCCGCCGGTCCGGGCCGCGGTGCCGGGGGGCGGCGGTAGGGTCGGGGCCATGGCGACCTGGGAAGACGTGCGGCGCATCGCGCTGGGCCTGCCCGAGACCACCGAGCGACCCACGTACGACGAGGCGCCCGCCTGGCGGGTCCGCGACAAGTCGTTCGTCTGGGAGCGGCCGCTGCGGCGCGGCGAACTCGATGCGCTCGGCGACGCCGCGCCGGACGGCCCGATCCTCGGCGCGCGGGTGCCCGACCTGGGCGCCAAGGAGGCGCTGATCGCCGACGACCCGGCTGTCTACTTCACCACGCCGCACTTCGACGGATACCCGGCGGTGCTGGTCCGGCTCGACCGGATCGGCGTGGACGAGCTGACCGAGCTGGTCACCGAGGCGTGGTACGCGCGGGCCCCGAAGCGGCTCGCCACGGCGCACCGGGCGGAGAACGCGTGACCGGCCCGGTGGACGCGATCGTCTTCGACATGGACGGCACGCTCGTCGAGTCGCACGCGGTGGTGCCCGCGGCGTACCGGGCGGCGGTGCGGGCCGGAGGCGGGCCGTCGTACACCGACGCCGAGGTCATCGCCGGCTACTCGATCGGCTCCCCTGCGGACCTGCTGGCGCACCTGCTGCGGCGGCCCGCCTCCGACCAGGACCTGGACCACTACCACACCGAGCTGGATGCGCTCGCCGGCCGGGTACGCGTCTACCCCGGCGTCGCCGACGCGCTCGCCGAGATCGCCGCCCGGGTGCCGGTCGGCGTGTTCACCGGCGCGAGCCACCGGGCCGCCGAGATCCTGCTCGACCGGGCGGGCCTGCTCGGTCACTTCGAGGTCGTCCTCGGCGGGGACCAGGTCGACCGCCCCAAACCGGCGCCCGACGGCGTGGAGGCGGCCTGCCGTCGGCTCGGCGTGCCACCCGGCCGCGCCGCGTACGTGGGTGACTCACCACTGGACGTACGCGCCGCCCGGCGCAGCGGCGCGGTCGCGGTCGCCGCCGCGTGGGGTCACCAGTACGACCCCGACGAGCCCGCCGACCTCAGCCTGAGCCGGCCCGGGGAGCTGCTGGCCCTGCTGGGCTGAGCCTCTTTCCCGGCGTGGGACGCTCGGCTAGCCTGCCGGGCATGCCATCGACGTTGACCGAGGCGACCGACCCGTGGTGCCTGCGTCCGGGAGAGGCCGCCGACCTGCTGCGCGGGCACCCGTGGCGGCGGTTCGTGGTGCTGGGTGACAGCGTCGCGGAAGGACTGTGCGAACCCGCCGACGGCTACCCCGACCTCCAGTGGGCCGACCGGATCGCCGCCGAGCTGCGCGCGATCCGGCCGGAGCTGGCCTACCTGAACCTGGGCCGGCGCGGACTGCGCGCGCACGAGGTCCGGGCCACCCAGCTGGCCGGCGCGCTGGCCTTCGAGCCGGACCTGGCCCTGGTGGTGTGCGGCGGCAACGACGCGTTCCGGTCCGCCTACGACCCGGACGCTGTCGACGCCGAGCTGACCGCCATGATCACCGCGCTACGGGAGGCGGGCGCGGACGTCATCACCGTGGGCATGTTCGACGTGTCGCACAGCCCGGCGGTGCCGGACGCGCTGCGCGCGGGCCTGGGCGAGCGGATGCGGCGGCTGTCCCGGCACACCCGGGCGGTGGCCGAGTGCCTGGGCACACTGCACGTTCACCTGACCGACCACCCGCTGGTGGCCGACCCGTCGCTGTACAGCAGCGACGGCCGCCACGGCAGCGCCCGCAGCGACGCGGTAGCCACCGCCGAAACCCTGAAGGTCCTCTCCACCCACCTCCCCCACCCCTGACCCACCCTCCCCCCGGCTCCCCGCCCCGCCCCGCCCCGCCCCGCCCCGACCCGCCCCGACGATCATGAGGTTGGCGGCGCTGAGCGTCCGATTTGTTCCCGTCAACTTCATGATCAGCGGGGTCAGGGGGCGAGGGTCAAGCGCCGACCCCGGATCCACCTTGTTGACCAAGGAGTTTGGGTCGCTGACACGCCCCCGTGAGGACCCAAACTCCTTGATCAACGCTGGGAGTGAGGGGGAACGGGGGTGGACGGGGATGGAGCGGGTCAGTCCGTCAGCAGGATGCCGGTCAGGAGGACGCCTCTCGCCAGGTTGAGGACCTCGTCGCACCCCGGGTAGCCCACCCGCGCCAGCGCGCCTGAACCTGTGCGGTCGAACAGGTACGGGGCGAGGCTGTACGGGACGTCGGCGGTGACCGTCTCACCGGTCTCGATCTGCACGAAGTCCATCGCCACCCGGTCCGCCTCGTGGTAGCGCTGAAGGATGTTGCCGCCCTCCGCGATCGCAGCGCGTACCCCGTCCGCCCACGCCACAGCTGTCATCTCCCGGCCGATCAGCACGCCGTGCCCGGCTGATCCGCCGGCCGGCTTGGCGACCAGGTCGGCCTGTTCGGCGAGGGCCCGGTCGAGCTGGTCGGCGGTGAGCGCCACGGTGTGCGGCACGTACCGGCGGATCAGCGTCCGGTCGTCCTCCGGCAGCAGGTCCAGGTCGTCCCAGAGCCAGGCGTAGTTCAGCTTGTTGCTGAGCAGCCAGGCGGCGCTGCTGACGAACATCGGCAGCGTGCCGGCGGCGAGCGCGCCGGCCACCGCGTCCAGCCCGGCGCTGGGGGTGACCCGGTTGGGCACGAACAGCCGGAACAGGGCGTCCACCGGGGCGCCGCCCACGACCAGCCGGTTCTGCCCGTCCAGGGTGGCGGTGGCGACCGGGGCGATGACCAGGTCGATGCCGAACGGGCGGGCCTGGTCGATCAGCGGGGACAGGATCCGGATGAACGTCTCCGGGTCGTCCAGCCCCGGGTAGTCGGCGTCGAAGTCCATCAGCAGCGCCACCCGGGCGCCGTCGGGCAGGCCGAGTGTGTCCCGGATGGCCACGAACCGCTGGTCCAGCAGGGACGGCGCGGGCCGGGCGCCGTCGAGCAGGTCATGGGTACGGTACAGCTCGGCGTACCGCTGGATCACGGTGTCGGCGTCGAAGCCGCCGCCGAGGCTGCTGTCGATGTTGTACTCGACGATGCACGGCACGCCGCCGGAGAACAGCACATCCGGCCGGTACGCGGCGAGCAGCCCCTCGTGCAGTTCCTCGTCCGGGTCGAGCAGCCGGGTCTCGCCGTCCGGCACGTCGAGCAGCAGGCGCAGCTCACCGGCGGTGCGGGCGCGGCGCCGGCAGGCCTCCAGGATGAGCTGGGCGATGCGGTCGCAGACCTCGTTCAGCTCGCGGAACGCGTCGGCGGTGAACACGGGCGGGCGGGCCAGCCGCCACTGCTTGTTGTACGTGGCCCGGCCGTGGAAGATCTTCTCCCAGGCCACGGCGCCGGTGGTCACCATCGCGGTACGGGTGGACTCGGGCAGGTCGGTCCACGCCTGGCCGAGCGGCGGCCACGTGTAGTTCGGGTCCATCGTTCATCCGTCCTTGAGGGTCAGTTGGATGGCGGCGGCGAGCTGGTCGCGGCCGGGCTGCACGGCCCGGTCCAGGGCGGGCGCGAAGGGCAGCACCGCGCCGTCGGGGCGGGTGACCCGGCGGGGTGGCGCGGCCAGCCGGGCCCGCTCGACCACCGTGGCGATGATCTCCCCGGCGATGCCGCAGGAGCGGTTGCCGTCGTCGACGACCACCAGCCGCTCGGTGCGGCTCACCGACTCGACCAGCCCGTCCCAGTCGAACGGGTAGAGCGTGCGGGGGTCGAAGACCTCCACCGACGCCTGCCCGGCGAGTTCCTCGGCGACGGCGAGCGCGTCGTGCACCAGGTGCCCGACCGCCACCACTGTCACGTCGGTGCCGGCGCGGCGGACGATCCCCCGGCCCAGCGGCACGGGCACCAGGTCGGTGACGTCGGCGCGCAGGTCCAGGGCGCCCGCCGGGGCGAAGACCACCACCGGGTCGTCGCAGCGGATCGCGGAGACCAGCAGCCCGTACGCGTCGGCCGGGGTGGCCGGTACGACTGTGGTCACCCCGACGTGGGCGAACAACGCGTACGGGTGGTCGGAGTGCTGCCCGGCCCAGCCGGTGCGGGAGCCGGAGCCGGGCACCACGTAGGTGACCGGCACCGCGCACTGGCCGCCGGTCATGAGCGGGAACTTGTGCGCGTGGTTGACGATCTGCTCGAAGACCAGGAACAACAGCGACGGGATCTGGAACTCCACCACCGGGCGGGCCCCGGCCAGCGCCGCGCCGGTGGCGAAGCTGGTGAACGCCTGCTCGGACAGGGGGGTGTCGCGGACCCGTTCCGGGCCGAACTTCTTCAGCAGGCCGGTGGTGACGTTCGCGGCGGCCACCCGGATGTCCTCGCCGAGCACCACGACCGACTCGTCGCGGGTCATCTCGTCGGCGAGCGCCCGGGTGAGCGCCCTGCGGTAGGAGAGCCGGGGCATCAGCCACCTCCGGTCCGGGCGGTGAGCCCGCTGGCGTACAGGTGGTCCAGGGCGGTCGCCGGGTCGGGGTGCGGCCCGGCGAGCGCGTAGTCGACGGCGGCGTCCAGTTCCGCCTCGACGGCGGCGTCCACCTCGGCCCGTACCGCCGGGTCGAGCCGTGCTCCGGCGATGTCCACCGGATCGCGGGACCGGCCCTCGGCCACCTCCTCCGGCGGTCGGTAGTCGAGGCGTACCTGATGTTCGAAGGTGTGGTGGGCGTCGAAGCGGTAGGTGCGGGCCTCGACCAGCTCGGGTCCGCCGCCGGCGCGCATCCGCGCGACGGCGGCGGCGGTGACCTCGCGTACCGCCTCGGGGTCCTGCCCGTCGACGGTGGCCGCCGGCATGCCGAACGCGGCGGCCCGCCCGGCGATGGTGCCGGCGACCGCGCCGTCGACCGGCATGGTGGTGGCGTAGCCGTTGTTCTCGCAGACGAACAGCACCGGTATCCGCCAGAGCGCGGCCAGGTTGAACGCCTCCAGGAGCATGCCCTCGTTGACCGCGCCGTCGCCGAAGAAGGTGGCGCCGACGATGTCGGCACCGCGCCGCCGGCGCTCCCACACCGCTCCGGTGAGGATCGCCCCGGCGGCCCCGACGATGGCGTTGGCGCCGAGGACGCCGACGCCGAAGTCGGCGGCGTGCATCGACCCGCCCCGGCCCCGGTTGAGCCCGGTGACCCGGCCGCACAGTTCGGCCAGCATCCGGGCCGGGTCGGCACCCTTTGCGAGCACGTGCCCGTGCCCGCGGTGGGTGCCGGTGACCAGGTCCTCGCGGTCCAGCGCCGCGCAGACGCCGGCGGCGATCCCCTCCTGACCGAGGTACGGGTGGATGCCGCCGACGATCTCCCCGGCGCGGACCAGCTCGATCGCGCGTTCCTCGAAGCGGCGGATCAGCCGGACCGTCCGGTAGAGCCGGAGCGGGTCGGAGCCGGTCACGCCGGACGGCCCTCCTTGACGGCGGCGAGGATGTCGTCCCAGAGGCGGGCGCGGGCGGCGAGCGCGGCGTTCACCGTGTCGGCGCACTCCTGCCACTTGGTGTCGTCGTCGCCGCACAGGTCGGCCAGCATCTGCATGGCCATCGGGGTGTGCTGCTCGCCGTCGACCTCGATGTGCCGCTCCAGGTAGTCGACGAACTTGTTGAGCCTGTTGCTGCGCTCGTTGACGGCGACGACCTGGGTGAACATCTCGGGGATGAGGTCCTCGCGGCCGAACGCGAACGCCGCGGCCTGGCAGTGCACAGGGGTGGTCTCGATGATGCGCCAGGTGGTGCCGGCGAACGCGGCGGACGCCGCGGGGACGCCGGCGGCGCCGAGCGCCTCGGTGACCGGGGTGCCGTCGCGCAGCAGGTCGACGAGCTTGTTCACGGCTGTGGTGTCGGCGCCGGCCTCGGTCATGCCCTGCACGTACAGCTCGAAGTGGCTGATGTAGCCGTCGCCGAGTTCGTCGCTCTCCTCGACCATGACGATGTCGTTGATGAGGCGGCGGCTGCCGGTCGGGCCGGTCGGGATCCACGGCACCGTGACGCAGGTGAGCTGCCGCTGCAACGACTTCAGCAGGGACATGAAGTCCCAGACGGCGAAGACGTGGTGCTCCATGAACGTGACGAGCGCGTCGTGGGTGTCGAGGTTGGCGTAGAGGGGGTGCTTGACCACCACGTCGCGGCGCTCGGTCACCGCCCGCTCCAGCCGCTCGATGCCCGGGTGCGTCTTACCCCAGTCGTACCGTGACATTGTCAGCCTCCCTGCTGGGCGCGGTCGCGCCAGATGACCGGGCAGTAATCGGGGTCCGCGTAGTCCGGCCGGCCCTCGTGGGTGCGGCGGACCAGCACGTCGTGGTTGTACGCGGCGAGGGTGCCGTCGGAGAGCGGATACTCCCGCCAGGCGTTGTCGCCGTCCTGCAGGTGCAGCGAGACGGCCCGGCGGGGCCGGCCGCTGACGTTCGCACCGCTGCCGTGGTAGGTGCGGCAGTGGTGGAAACTCATGTGTCCCTTGGGGATCACCATGGGGATCTTGCGGATTTCGGCGCCGTTGTACGCCGCGTTCTCGGCGAGCATCACCTCGAGCTGGTCGCGGTCCCGGTCGGCGAAGTGCCGGACCACCGTGTCGTCGGCGCCGATCTCCCGCCAGCGGTGGGAGCCGTCGACCATGGTGATGGTGCCCATCTCCTCACCGCAGTCGTGGAACGGGATGAACGCGGTGAGCATGTTCTCCGACGACGAGGACGCCCAGTAGTGCTTGTCGAAGTGCCAGGGCACGATGTTCGACGGCTCGCCGGCGATCGGCGGCTTCCAGATCAGCGTGGACTGGAAGATCCGGATCTCGGCGGCGCGGGCCAGCCGGGCGGCGACCGCACCGATCAGCGGCTTGCGCAGGATGCGGGCGATGCCGTCGTGCTCGTGGTGGACGTAGTCGTTGTGCCGCTGCACGTCACCCTTGGAGGGCTCCCAGTAGGCCAGCTTCGGCGGGCGTACCGGCAGGCGGCGGTCACGGTCCCCGGCGTAGTAGCTGTCGGTGGCGGCGACGAGTTCGTCCACCTCGTCGTCGGTGAGCAGCTTCTTCGACAGGTACCAGCCGTGCTCGGCGTAGTGCCGGACGTCCTCGTCGGAGGGAAGCAGCGCCTCCTCCTCGGCGGTCAGCCCGGGATCGATGGTGGTCATGCCCCAACCCCTCCGGCCGCGACGCCGGGGGTCGCCCCCGCCGCGGCCAGCTCGCGTTCCTTCGCTTCGTAGAGCGCCTTGATGTTGCCGCTGCCGAAGGTGCGCGCCCCGCGCCGCTCGATGAGTTCGAGGAAGAGCGTGCGGCGCACGTGCATCGACTCGGTGAAGATCTGCAGCAGTTGCCCGTCGTGGTCGGAGTCGACCAGGATGCTCAGCTCGCGCAGCCGGTCCACCGGCGCGTCCAGCCGGCCGACCCGCTGCTCCAGCCCGTCGTAGTAGGCGCCGGGCGTGCTGGCGAACCGCACCCCGCGCCCGGCGAGCGCGCCCACGGCGGTGACGATGTCGTCGGTGCGCAGGCCCAGGTGCTGCACCCCGGCCCCGGCGTGCCAGCGCAGGAAGTCCTCGATCTGCCCCGGCCGGGCGCCGGTGTCCGGCTCCAGCAGCACGAAGGTGACAGTCCCGGACGGGCTCTGCACCACCTTGGAGTTCATCGCCTGGCCGGCGACCTCGATGTGCTCGGTGAAGATGTCGGCGAAGCCGAACACCTTCTCGTAGTGCGCGACGGTCTCGTCGAGCTGCCCCGGCGGCACGCAGATCGCCAGGTGGTCCACCTCGGCGAGCAGCGTGTCCGTGCCGTCGGGCGCGGTCACCGGCTCGATCGCGCCGGGCAGGAACACACCCGGGTCGCCGCGCCGCTCGACGAGGCGGTGCACCACGTCGCCGAAGCCGCCGACCTCGGCCACCACCACCTCGGCGTCCGCGCCGGTGAAGGTGCGCGGCGGGCTCAGCGCCGTCGCGCCGCGGTCCACCAGCTCGGCGTACGCCCCGGCGGCGTCGTCCACGGCGAGCGCCACCACGGCGATGCCGTCGCCGTGCCGGTGCACGTACGTGGCCGCCGGGTGCTCGGCGGACAGTCCGGTGGTCAGCAGCAGCCGGATGCCGGCCTGGGCCAGCAGCAGGGAGCGCTGCCCGTCCAGCCCGGTCTCCGGACCGCCCTGCCCGCACAGCCGGAAACCGACCGCGTTGTCGAAGTAGAAGGCCGCCTGCCGGGCGTCCCCCACGTACAGTTCGAGATGATCTATCCCGTTGATGGTCATGGGCTTCCCCTGTTCCCCCCGTGATCGCGACCCGGACGGACGCCCGGGACTGGAGTCCGGTCAGCCCGCGGCCGGGGTGGCGGCCCGGCGGGCCGGCCCGGAGAGCCGGCGCAGGAGCAGACTGACGTTCTGGCCGCCGAACCCGAACGAGTTCGTCAGCGCGTGGCCGGCCCGGGTGGGCCGGGGCACGGCGCGGACGTGGTCCGCCTCGCACTCCGGGTCCGGGTCGTCCAGGTGGTAGGTGGGTGGCAGCAGGCCACTGTCGAGCGCCAGCGCGGTGGCCGCGGCCTCCAGCACCCCTGACGCGCCGAGCAGGTGCCCGGTGAGCGCCTTGGTGGAGCTGACCGGCACGCCGCCGGTGCCGAACACCTCGGCCAGCGCGGTCGTCTCGGCGATGTCACCGAGCTTGGTGCCGGTGCCGTGCGCGTTGACGTACCCGACGTCGGCGGGCCCGACCCCGCCGGCCGCCAGCGCGCGGCGCATGCACGCCGCCGCTCCGGCGCCGTCCGGCCGCGGCGCGGTCGGGTGGTACGCGTCGGTGTTCGCCCCGAAACCGGCGACCTCGGCGTAGCCGCGCACACCCCGGCCGTCGGCGTGCCCGGCGCGCTCCAGCACCAGCAGCGCCGCGCCCTCGGCCAGCACGAAACCGTTGCGCCGCTTGTCGAACGGGCGGCTCGCCTCGGTCGGTTCGTCCCAGCCCCGGGCCAGCGCCCGGGCGTTGCCGAACGTGTCGGCGAACGTGCCGAACAGCGGCGCCTCGCTCGCCCCGCACACCACCACGTCGGCCTCGCCGGAGCGGATGAGGCGTACCCCGTCGGCGACGGCCTGGGCACCGGAGGCACAGGCCGTGCCGACCGACGAGCTGTAGCCGCGGATGCCGTGCGCGATGGCGATCCGCGCCGATGGCATGTTCGGCAGGATGCCGGTGAGCAGGTACGGGCTGACCGCCGCCCGGCCCCGGGCGGCCCGCGCCAGCACCTGGCCCTCCAGCGTGGACATGCCGCCGACGCCGCCGACGATCACCGCGATGCGCTCCGGGTCGACGTCGCGGCCCACCTCGATGCCGGCGTCGGCGAGCGCCTCGGCGGCGGTGATCAGGGCGAGCAGCACCACCCGGTCGAGCACCTTCGTCTCCGGTCCGGAGGCGACGCTGCGCGGGTCGATGTCCGGCAGCACCCCGGCCACCTCCAGGCTGCCCGCCGCCGGGTGTCCCTCGGGCGGGCGGCGCAGCCCGGACCGGCCGGTGATCAGCGCGTCGAACGTGTCCGCCACGCCGCGCCCGGCCGGGGTGAACAGGCCCATGCCGGTGATGACGGCGGTCACGACGGCGCCTCGGTCAGGTAGCGCTCGCGCAGCGCCACCTTGCGGACCTTGCCGGTCACGGTGACCGGGATGTCGTCGGCGCGTACCGGGACGATCCGGCGCAGCGTGGCTGCCACGTCCGGGCCGAGCGCGGTACGGATGCGCTCGGTGCGGTCCGCCTCCGGGTCGGCGCCGGCGGCCAGCTCCAGCAGCACGTCGGTGGTGACTGTGCCGTCGTCCGCCTTGACGATCACCACAGTGCAATCGGTGACGTCGGGGCAGGCGGCGAGGATGCGTTCCTCGGACAGCGCGGTGAAGAACCGCTTCCCGTCGCCTGCCTCGACCGAGTCGACCGCCCGGTCCAGGTGGTAGTAGCGGCCGTCCTCGTCGGCGTACACCAGGTCGCCGGTGAGGTACCAGCCGCGCAGCCGGAACCGGTACGTGGTGACCGAGTCGTTCCAGTAGCCGCGGAACAGCGACGGCGAGTCGATGCCGAGCCAGCCGACCTGCCCGGGCGGCAGCTCGTTGCCGTCGGCGTCGAGCACGGCGACCTTGGCGAACCGGTACGGGCGGCCCACGCAGCGGCCGTACCGGTCGGTGTCGGTGGTGTGGGTGATGTGGAACATCGAGTGGCCCATCTCGCTGGAGCCGAGCCCGTCGATGAACACCGACCCGGGTACCCGGGTCACGCCGCCACGCGTCACCACGTCGCGGGAGCCGACAGCGACCAGCCGCCGTACGTGCGGCTCGTGCGAGCAGTCGCCGGTGTTGAACCACAGCCGCACCGAGTCCAGGTCGTAGCCGGACAGGTCGAAGCGGGCCAGCTCGGCCCAGGTGACCGAGAAGCCGAACACGCCGTCCGGGCGCCACCGCTGGATCGCGTCCAGCACCCGCTCACCGCCCTGGTCGGAGAGCAGGAACATCTCCGCCCGGTTGCCGAGCGCCTGGTTGACCATGAGCACTGTGGCGGTGTGCGGGGCCGGCAGCGCGTTGAGGATGCGTGTGGTGCCCTGTGCCTGCGGCATGGACAGCAGGTGGCGGGTGGCGGCGAACAGGCTGGCGTGCGAGTGCAGCACCGCCTTCGGCACACCGGTGGTGCCGGAGGTGTGGGTGATCACGATCGGGTCGTCCGGGTGGTGCCGGTAGTGTGCGGGTGCCGTGTCGGGGTCGCCGGTGCCGGCCTGCGCGGGCTCGCCGAGCATCGGCGCGCCCAGGTCGTGCCCGGCCAGCGCCTCGGCGTGCGCGGCGTCGGCGAGCACCCCGGCGGCGCGCAGCCGGCGGATGTACTCGGCGGCGATCTCGGGACGCAGCCTGCCGTTCATCAGCGCCGGGACGGCGCCGAGGCGGGTCAGCGCCAGGAACGACAGCACCATGTCGGCGGCGGTGCCGGCCCAGACCGCGACCGGGTCGCGGGGTTTCACCCCGCGTTCGTGCAGCCACGCCGCCCGGGCGGCGACCATCCGGTCGAGCCGGCCCAGGGTCAGCGGGGTCTCGGCCGGGTGGCCGTCGATCTCGGTGTCGAACGTGAGCC
This sequence comes from Micromonospora sp. CNZ297, assembly GCF_007827625.1. Classification (NCBI taxonomy): domain Bacteria; kingdom Bacillati; phylum Actinomycetota; class Actinomycetes; order Micromonosporales; family Micromonosporaceae; genus Micromonospora; species Micromonospora sp. CNZ297. Next base: position 132,713 of record NZ_VISU01000001.1, read on the forward strand.
CCGGCCCGTCCGGGTCGGCGCCGTGGGCCAGCACCCGGGCGAGCACGTTGCCCGCGCCCAGCTCGGCGTCGGCCGCGAGCGCGCCGCGTAGTCCCTTCGTCCTCATTGACGTGTTCCCTCCCCCAGCAGCACCGCGGTCGCCTCGCCCGGCGTACCGTCCGGTGCCAGTTCGATCAGGATCAGCAACGCCTGTGCGGCGTCGCCGTCGTACAGCAGCAGGTCCGCCTCGGCCTCCCCCTCGGCCCGCGCGTCGCCGGTGGGGCTCAGGCACACCACCGGCCCGTCCAGTCCCCAGCGCGCCGCGACGTGCCCGGCCACGCTGTTCGGCACCGACTGGAAGAAGAACAGCGGCCCGATCCGCCCGCCCGCGGCCACAGTGGCGCGTACGTGCGCCGCCCCGGCGGTGTCCCCACCGGCGCTGACCAGCACCACAGCCGTCCGGTTGCCCGGCGGCAGCGGCCCGGCGCCGTACCGCCGCGCGAGGCAGCGCTGCGCCACCGCGGCCACCAGCGGCGCGAACGGCGAGTGCACGAACCCCGGCACCCCGGCCGGCCCCGCGCCCCCGTCCCCGTCCTCGGGCCACCGCGCCTCCGCGAGCACCACGACCCCCCCGTCGCGCGATCTTGCGGTTGGTGCCCCGGGCGCGGGCGTTGTGCCCGGTTCGCCGGGGCCGTGAGTGCAAGATCGCGGGAGGTCGGGGTGGGGGGCGGGGGCGGTCATGAGGTGCTCACCAGGAGGGCCGTGTCGGCGCCGCCGAAGGCGGCGTTGAGGGTCAGGGCGTGTTCGGTGCGCGCGGGGCGCGGGGCGTCGCGGATGACGTCCAGCGGGCACTGCGGGTCGGGGCCGAGCCAGCCGGCGGTGACCGGCAGCTTGCCGTGCCGCAGGGCCAGCACGGTGACCAGCAGTTCCAGCAACCCGGACGCCTCCAGCGCGTGCCCGTGCACCGACTTGGTGGAGCTGACCGGCAGCCGCCCGGCGTCCTCGCCGAACACCCGGGTCAGCGCCGCCGCCTCGGAGGCGTCGCTGAACGGGGTGCCGGTGGCGTTGGCGTTGACGTAACCGATCGCGTCCGGGGGCAGCCCGCCCCGGCGCAGCGCCGCCTCGACCGCCCGGGCCAGCCCGAGCCCGTCCGGGTGCGGCTGGCACGCGTGGTACGCGTCCCCCGCCCGGCCCCACCCGGCCACGCTCGCCAGCGTCTCGGCGCCCCGCCGGGCGGCGGCGCCCGCCGACTCCAGCACCACGGCGGCCACCCCGTCGCCCAGCAGCAGGCCCTTGCGCCCGGCGCTGAACGGGCGTACCGCGCCGTCGGCGGCGAGCGCCCGGCCGGCGTCGAAGAGCGCGTACTGGTCCGGTTCGACCAGGTAACCGGCCGCGACCACGACCCGCTCCAGGTGGCCCCGGCGGATCAGCGCCGCCGCGTCGGCGACCGCGCTGCTCGCCGACACGCACGCGGTGGTGTAGATCCGGGTACGCCCGCCGAGGCCGCACCGTGCGGCCAGGTGACCGGCGAGCGCCGGCACCGTCGGCTCGTCCCACCCCTGCGGTACGGGCAGCGAGTACGGCCCGCCGTGGGTGGCCAGGAACAGCGCCGACTCCGCCCGCCCGGCCCGGTCCAGTCCGGCGGCCCGGGCGGCGGTGTCGATCGCGTCGGTCAGCTCGCCGGCGAGCGTGCCGACGTCCGGCAGGGTGGCCGCCACCGTCACCCGGCGGCCGGTGGTGTCGAAACGGCGCACCGGCGCGAACGCCGGGGTGCCGGTGAGCACTCCGGCCAGCAGCGCGTCGGCGCCCCTGCCGAGGGCGCTGAGCGCGTAGGTGCCGGTGATCCGTACGGTCTCCCGCTCAGCCATCTGCGGGAGCGGTGAGAGAGCCACGGAACACCGCGAGCGCGTCGTCGACGGTGCGGATGCCGGCGAGTTCGTCGTCGCTCAGGTCCAGCCGGCGGTCGTAGCGCTGCTCGACCATGTGCACCAGCCAGGCCAGCTCCATCGAGCCGAGCCGGTCCGGCACCTGGTCGGCGGGTTTCGCGGTCAGTTCGGCGAGCATGCTCACCAGGTCAGCTCGCCCCAGGTCGGGCTGACCGGACATCAGGACTTGTCGCTGTTCGCGGCCACCCGGTCGGCGACCATCGTGGTGAACTCGCCGACCGTCATCAGCGCCAGCTTCTCCGACTCGTCGTCGGCGAACTTCACGGCGTAGCGGTCCTCGACGCGGACCGCCAGGTCGGCCAGGGCCAGCGACTCCAGGTCGACGCCGGAGGGGCCGAGCGTGGTGTCGTCGTCGAGCTCCTCCACGTCGTAGTTCATGTCGGCGAGCTGTTCGACGACGAAGGTGCGGACCTCGTCTCGCATGGGTTCAGACCTCTTCTCCGTGTACCGGCTGACGGTGCCCGGTCGGGACACCGTGTGCGTGTGAACCGGCGGGGTCGGGCGCGCGGGTGGCGCGTTGCCCGGCCGGTCCGGGGCGGGATTCGGGGTGGACCGGACGTCCGGTGGGCGTCCGGCGGGTGTGCGGCTCGTACAGCGGGCCGGTCACGACGCCGCATCCCGCAGCGCCGGGACGGACCGGACCAGCTTTCCGGTGGTGGTGCGGGGCATCTGGTCGAGCAGGCGCAGCGTGCGGGGACGCTTGAAGCCGGCCAGCCGCTCGGCGATCAGCTTGTCGAGCGTGTCCTCGGTCAGAGAGCGGTCGGTCTGGACGTACGCGGTGATGCCGTCGTCCCACACCACGACCGCGGCGACGACGCCGGGCAGGCCGGCGACCGTGGCCTCCACCTCGGTCAGGTCGACCTTCAAGCCGCCCACCGACACCTGCGAGTCCAGCCGGCCCTTGATGGTGACCAGGCCCGTGTCCGGGTCGACCACGCCGGCGTCGCGGGTGTGCAGCCAGCCGTCGGCCCACCGGGTCGGGTCGGCCAGTCCGACGTACGGGTTGGCCGGGCAGCTCACCCACAGCTCGCCGTCGCGCTCGCGTACCTCGATGCCCGGGGCGGGCGCGATGGCGGGCCGGTGCCGCCCGTACAGGTCGGTGCCGATGACGCCGACCTCGGTCATCCCGTACATGTTGCCCAGCGGGACGCCGTAGCGGCCGGTGAACGCGTCCGCCACGGCCGCGGGCACCAGCTCGCCGCCTGTGGTCATGCGCTTGAGCTGGGGCAGCGGCCCGGCCGGTGTGGTGGAGGCGAGCAGCCCGATGTGGAACGGGACGCCGAGCACAGTGGCCGGGGTGTCCTGGGCGGCGACGGCGGCGAGGATCGCGTCGCCGCTGAGCCGTTCCGGCGGGCACAGCTCGACGCCGGCGTGCAGCCCGTAGAGCAGGCCGCCGACCAGGCCGAGCACGTGCACCATGCTGGGGAGCAGGATGATCCGCTCGCCGGGCAGCGCGACGCCGTCGATGCGGGTGTAGCGGTGCACCTCGGCGACCAGGTCGGCGGCGGTGCGGCCGATCACCTTGGACGGTCCGGTGGAGCCGGAGCTGAGCTGGATCACCGCGTGCGGGCTGCCCGCCGGGCGGTCGGAGTACGCGCTGACCCCCGCGGTGACGTCGACGAAGATCCGCAGCGCGCCGCCGCCGGTTCGTACCGGGGCGACCACCACCTGCGGGCCGAGCCGGCGCAGCGCCTGGTCGACCTCGTGGTCGGTGAGCCGGTGGTCGAGCAGCACCGCCTGGGCGCCGGTACGCCAGGTGGCGAGCAGGTGCGCCACGTACGCCAGCGAGGGCGGCAGGCGCAGCGCGGCGGCGCCTCCGGCGCGCAGCCCGGCCCCGGCGAGCCGGTCCTGCGCCTCGCCGACGAGCCGGCGCAGCGTGCCCTTGTCGACCGGTTCGGGCAGGCGCAGGCAGACGTCGGTGTCGCGGCCGGTGAACAGGATGTCGTCCACCCAGTCCACCGTCGTCGAGGCAGGATCTTCCGCCACGGGATGTGCAGTCACGACCAGCCACCGTTCCACTGAGGAACTGGGCGGATCCGCCCAGCGGGTACGTCGTTCGGGGTATGGCGGAACCCTACGACGCCCCTCTTCTGCATCGCCAGATGCAAATGGCTAGATCCAAAACAGCGGCTGGGTGGATTGCTCAGGCTCGATCGGACAGGCAGGATCGGGGCCACGCCGGCAAGGTAGTCCGCCGGCCGCCGGATGCTGTCCTCCAGCTCAACCCGGCACCCACCCACCTGCCGGGCGGACGGCGTAGTCCGCGAGCGCGGGTGCGAGGGCGTCGAAGGCGACGTGCGCGTAGCCGGTGACGGCCCGCGCGATGTCGTCGTCGCCCTGCCCGGCGATGGTGCGGCGCATGGTCTCCTCGAACAGCAGCCGATGGATGCCGGCCAGCTGCGCGGCGGCGACCCGGGGCAGGATGTCGTCCTCGCGGCTCCCGGTCTCCTCGGCCAGGGCGGCGGCCAGGGCCTTCTCCCGGTCGTCGTGGAACTCGCGCAGACGGGTCACCAGCGCCGGACTGGCGGCGATCATCCGGGCGAACGCGGAACCGGAGAACCCGATGACCGGGTCGTGGGCGGCCACCGCCGCGAGGTAGGCGCGGCGCAGCGCCGCCAGCGCCGACTCGCCGGGCTCGCGCTCCCGGACGACGGTGGCCAGCTGCCGCACGAACTCGTCGTGCATGTCCAGCGCCAGATCCTCCTTCCGAGGGAAGTAGTTGGTGACGGTCATCTTGGACACCTGCGCGGCGGCGGCCACCTCGGCGATCGTCACGTTGTCGAAGCCACGTTCGAGGAACAGGCGGGTGGCCTGACCCGAGATGTTCTCCCTGGTCTGGCGCTTCTTCAAGGCCCGGAGGCCGGTGCTCTGCGCGGTCACGCCCCCCACCATACCTGGTACGAACCAAAAATTGTTCTTGACATGTTTTTAGGTTGGGCCTAACTTTAGGTCGTACCGGCGAACAGCCGGCACGGAAGGGAGCCCGACATGCCCGCCCACACCCGCGACATCGCCGCCGGCAAGCCCCGCCGCCCGCACCTCGCTCCGGCGCGCCGGCCGCACGTCCCCGTGGTCGCCCCCCGGCGCCAGCCCCGCCGGATCCCCGGCCGCCGCTGACCCGCCGCCCGTCCCGAGCCCCGCACCGTCCCGGAAGGAGCACGCCTCATGCTCGCCACCACCCCTGCAGCCGCCGGCCACACCACCGACGCGGTGGCCGCCTACCTCCGGACGATCGGACGAACGCCGCTGCTCACCGCCGAGCAGGAGACGCGCCTCGGCGCCCGAATCGAGGCCGGCGCCCTGGCGCAGCGGCGGTTGGACGACGACGGCGACCGGGTCGGCGCGGCCGAGCAGGACCGGCTGCGGCGACTCGTCGCCGACGGGCGTCGCGCCCGGCACCACATGATCGAAGCCAACCTCCGGCTGGTTGTCTCGGTCGCGAAACGGTACGCGCTCGCCGGCCGGCTGCCGCTGCTCGACCTGATTCAGGAAGGCACCATCGGCCTGATGCGGGCGGTCGAGAAGTTCGACCACCGGCGTGGACTGAAGTTCTCGACGTACGCGACCTGGTGGATCAAGCAGGCGATCGGCCGGGCCCTCACCGACCAGAGCCGCACAATCCGCCTGCCGGCGCACCTGGTCGAGGTGCTCAACCGGGTGAACCGGACCCGCCGCACGCTCGCGGGCGAACTCGACCGGGAGCCGACGCCCGCTGAGGTCGCCGCCCGGGTCGAGGTGCCCGCCGAAAAGGTGGAACTGCTGCTGCGGCACGACCGCGAGCCGGTCTCGCTGCACACGCCGGTCGCCGGGGCTGCCGGCACGACCGAGCTGGGCGACCTCCTCCCCGACGAGGCACCGGGCCCGGCCGGCGTCGTGGTGTCCTCCTGGCGGCGCCGCTACCTGGACGAGGTGCTCGGCACCCTGTCGGAGCGCGAGGCGGCCGTCATCTGCCAGCGGTACGGCCTCGACGACGACCGGCCGAGCACGCTCGACGAGATCGGCACGAGGATCGGGCTGACCCGGGAGCGGGTCCGCCAGATCGAGAGCCAGGCGCTGCGGAAGCTGCGCCACCCCACCCGCGCCCGCGTCCTGGCCGACCTGCACGCCTGAGCCGGCGTCAAGACCGCACACCGACCGTCCCACCAGGAGGCCGACCGATGACACCCGACCCCCGCACCGTCCACCCGCTGCCCGCCTTCGACCGCGTGGTGTTCCTCAAACCACTGGTGACGTCACCGAAGATCGTCGTGGGTGACTACACCTACTACGACGATCCTGACGACGCGACCGGCTTCGAGCACCGCAACGTCCTGTACGCCTATGGACCGGAACGGCTGGTCATCGGTAAGTACTGCGCGATCGCCTCCGGCACCCGATTCCTGATGGCCGGCGCGGCCCATCCCGGCATGGGCGTGTCCACGTACCCGTTCACCATGTTCGGCGGCGAGTGGGCCGAGCAGACCCTCGACATCGTCACCGCCATGCCGAGCCGCGGCGACACCGTCGTCGGGAACGACGTCTGGTTCGGCTTCGGATCCGTGGTCATGCCGGGCGTGCGGATCGGCGACGGCGCCGTCATCGCAACCGGCGCGGTGGTCACCGCCGACGTGCCGCCCTACACGATCGTCGGCGGCAATCCCGCCCGGCCGATCCGGCAACGCTTCGACGACGCCGACATCGTGCGGCTCCGCCACGCCGCCTGGTGGGACTGGCCCACCGGCCTCGTCACCGCGCACGCCCGCACGATCATGGCCGGCACACCCGCCGAGATCGCCCGGATCGCCGCCGAGCACGGCGTGGAACAGCCCGGGTGAGACCGCCGGCCGGCGACGCGCACCCCGGACGGCCGGGCCGCAGGGACGGATTCACCGGCGCCGGCACCGGGCACGGAGGTGCCCGGTGGACACCACCGGTCCGCCCCGAACGAGCGGAGGCGTCATGCGCTGGCAATACCTGGTCCTGCCCCTCGTGCTGATCCTGGTTCTCGTCGGGTTGCGGGTGTGGCTCCCCCGGCGCGCCTTCCGGGCCGGCCGCTCCCTCCGGCAGCGCATCGACGGACGCGACTGACCGGGCTTCGTCAGCCCTCCCCGGCCGGTGGGGGCGCGGCGCCGCGCAGCACCAGCGCGCTGTTGAACCCGTCGAAGCCGCGCGCGCCGACCAGCGCGATCCGGCTGCGGGGCGGGCGGGGCTGCCGCAGGAACGTCAGGTCGCAGCCGGGCGCCGGCTCGTCCGGGCCGGCCGAGGCGGGCAGCATCCCGCGCCGGAACGCCAGCAGCGCGGTGGCCGCGTCCAGCGCGGAACCGCCCTGGTGCGCCCGGCCGGTCAGCGGCTTCTGCGTGGTCACCGGCGGGGTCCGGTCGCCGAACACGGTACGCAGCGCCGCCGCCTCGGCCCGGTCGTGCGCGGGTACCCCGAGCGCGTCCGGCCAGATCACGTCCACGTCGTGCGGGCGTACCCCGGCGCGTTCCATCGCCAGGCGCATCGCGCGGGCGTAGTGGGCCGGGTCGGGGCCGGTGGCCGGGTCGGTGGGCGCGGCGTCGTGGGTGGCGGCCCAGCCGGTGATCTCCCCGTAGACGCGGGCGCCCCGGGCCAGCGCGTGGCCCAGTTCCTCCACCACGAAGACGGCGCCGCCCTCGGCCGGCACGTACCCGCTCGCCGCGACGTCGAACGGCCGGTACGCCCGCTCCGGGTCGGACACGTCGCTGAGCAGGCCGGAGCGGAGCTGGCAGGCCAGCGCGTACGGGCTCAGCGGGCACTCGGTCGCCCCGGCGATCACCACGGGGGTGCCCCGGCGGATGGTGCGCACCGCGTGCGCCAGGCTGTCCAGCCCGCCGGCCGACTCGGACACGGTCACCCCGGACGGCCCCTTGAACTGGTGGCGGATCGACAGCTGTCCCACGCTCGCGGCGTAGAACCAGGCGATCGACTGGTACGCCCCGACGGTGCGGCTCGGCCCGCCCCAGAGCCGTTGCAGCTCCCGCTGCCCGAACAGGTTGCCGCCGGAGGAGCTGGCGAGCGTGACCGCCCACTGATACGGGTCGGGCGACACCTCGGGCAGCCCGGCGTCGGCGAGCGCCAGCCCGGTGGCGGCGAAGCCCAGGTGGGTCCACCTGTCGGTCTGCACCCGCTGCCGGGTGTCGCTGAACCCGGCCGGGTCGAAGCCGGCCACCTCCCCGGCCACCCGGGTCGGGTACCGCTCCGGGTCGAACAGGGTGATCGGCCCGGTGCGCCGGGTGCCCGCGAGCACTGTGTTCCAGTGCGCCTCGACGCCGACGCCGCTGGGCGCGACCACGCCGATGCCCGTCACCACGGCCCGCGCGGTCACGGTGCCACCGCGAGCCGGCGGAACACCATCGCGGACTGGAATCCGCCGAATCCGCTGCCCACCGACAACGCCACGTCCACCGGCACCTCCCGGGCCTCGTTCGGCACGTAGTCCAGGTCGCACTCCGGGTCGCGGGTGGTCCAGTTCGCCGTCGGCGGCACCACGCCGTACTCGATGGCGAGCGCGCAGGCGGCCATCTCGATCGAGCCGATGGCGCCGAGCGAGTGGCCGACCATCGACTTGATCGAGCTGATCGGCACCCGGTACGCCGTCTCCCCCAGCGCCCGTTTGAACGCCGCAGTCTCGTGCCTGTCGTTCTGCCGGGTGCCGGAGCCGTGCGCGCTGACGTACGACACGGCCGTCGGGGCGAGCCGGGCCTGCCGCAGCGCGTCGCTGATCGCCACCGCCATCTCCGCGCCGTCCGGGCGCAGCCCGGTCATGTGGAAGCCGTTGCTGCGGCTGGCGTACCCGGCCACCTCGCAGTAGACGTGCGCGCCCCGGCGGCGGGCGTGCTCGGCCTCCTCCAGCACCAGCACCGCCGCGCCCTCAGCGAGGACGAACCCGTGCCGGTCGGCGTCGAACGGCCGGGAGGCGTGCTCCGGGTCGTCGTTGTCCGGGCTGGTCGCGCCGATCGCGTCGAACGAGGCGACGGTGACCGGGGAGATCGGCGAGTCCGCGGCGCCGGCGAGCACCACGTCGGCCTCGCCGTCGGCGACGAGCTGGTGGGCGTACCCGATGGCGTCGATGCCGGAGGTGCAGCCGGTGGAGATCACCTGCGCCGGCCCGTGCAGGCCGTGCCGGCAGGCCACGTCGGCGGCCAGGCTGCTGGGCACCAGCGCCTGGTAGAGGTACGGCCCGCCGAGCGCGTGGTCGACCAGCCAGTGCCGGCCGGAGTCGCTGACCCGCACGTACTCCTGTTCCAGCGCCATGGTCCCGCCGACGGCGGTGCCGAGCACCACCCCGGCGCGTTCGCGCTGCGCGTCGGTGAGGGTGAGGCCGCTGTCCGCGAGCGCCTCGGCGGAGCAGGCGAGCGCGAACTGCACGTACCGGTCGGCACGCTGCCGTTCGGCGAGCGTGATCCCGGCGGCGTCCGGGTCGAAGTCGCACTCGGCGGCGATCTGCGACCGGAACGGCGACGGGTCGAAGAAGCTGATCCGCCGCGTCGCGGTGCGCCCCTCGGTGATCGTCTTCCAGAAGCGGTCCCGGGTGGCGCCGCCGGGTGCGACGACGCCGATGCCGGTGACCACTGTGCGCCGGCCGGTCACGACGGCTCCCGTGGCGGCGGTGCCGCGCTCTCGGTGTCGACGTGGCCGAGTTCCGGGCGCGGGGCGAGCGGTCCGAGGTGGAACACCACCTCGGCGGGCTCGTCGCCGGTGTTGCGCAGCCGGTGCCGCACGTCCTTCGGCACGTAGAGCGCCTCCCCGGCGGCCACCGGCACCGGCGTGTCGTCTAGGTCGACGGTGATCGCGCCGCGGGCGACGTAGAGGAACTCCTCGCTGTACGGGTGGTAGTGCTCGGCGATCCGCTCCCCCGGCGCGAGCGTGGCGACGCCCATGAATCCGGAGGTGCTGCCGACCGTCTTCGGGCCGAGCAGCACCCGCAGTTCCCCGCCGCGGCGGCGGTCGGCCGGTACGTCGTGGACGGAGACCCGGGCGGTGGTGGTGTCGGTCATCGCGCGCCTCCCGCGTGTGCCCGCTCGATCTTCTCCTTGATCACGGCGAGCTGGATCGTGCTGTTGGTGTTGATCCGGTTGGTCATGGCGGCGTTGTCGACCGGTGCGTCCGGCTTCATCGCGAAGTCCTGGGTCCAGGTCATCCGGGTGCCGGCGGGCGTCTCGTCGTAGCGCCAGTGGATGCGCATGTACTCGAACGGGCCGGTCTCGACGCGCCGGGCGTGCACCTCGCGGGTGGCCGGGTCGGCGGTGCGTTCGCTGACCCAGCTCCACGACACGCCGTTCTCGTCCGGGTGCATGGTGAGCCGGAAGCGCACGGTGTCGCCGTCGCGGTGCAGGATCTCCGCGGTGGCGTACTCGGTGAACAGGTCCGGCCACCCGGCCACGTCGTTGGTGATCTCCCAGACCAGCGGCAGCGGCGCGGCCATCTCCACGGCGTTCTCGGTGTGCCCGGGCGGGTCCGCCTTGCGGGCCACCAGGTCGGCGACGCCGGCGATGCTGAGCTGCCCGGCCTGTTCGGGGATCTTCACCCGCCACCTGTCGGCCACCACCGCCGACAGTTCGAGCAGCGCCAGGGAGTCCATGCCCAGTTCCTCCAGGCTCGCGGCGGGCGCGCCGGCGGCGGCGTCCGGGTCCAGGCCGCAGTGCGTGACCAGGATGTCGGTGATCTCGCGGGCGAGCGGGCGGTCGGGGGCGACGGTCATCGGTTCCTCCAGGTGGTCGGGCCGGCGGCGGGCACGGCGCTGACGGGGGTACGGCCGCCCGGCTCGGCCGCGCCGCGCGGGTCGGGCACGACGGCCCGCGCCGGGGACGCCTCGGCCGCGGCGTCGGCGGGCGGGGCGTCGGTGGGCGGCGCGTCGTCGGCGGGCGGGGCGAGCAGGCGTTCCACCAGGGCGGTGGTGTGCCGGGCGGCGCGGAACGCGGGGTCGCGCAGCACCCGGCGGGCGAACGGGATCGTGGTACGCACACCGGGACCGGCCACGTCGAACTCGGCCAGCGCCCGGTCGAGCCGGTCCAGCGCGGCGTCCCGGTCCGGCGCCCACACCGCCACCTTCGCCAGCAGCGAGTCGTAGTGCGGGCTGACCAGGTAACCGACGTGCCCGTGGGTGTCGACCCGGGTGAACGGGCCGCCCGGCGGCCGGAACCGCTCCAGCCGGCCCGGTGCGGGCGCGAAGTCGCGGTCCGGGTCCTCCACGTTGACCCGGCACTCGATCGCCACACCGTCCAGGCGTACGTCGGACTGGCGCAGCCGCAGTGGGGTGCCGAAGGCCACGTGCAGCTGTTCCTGCACCAGGTCGATGCCGGTGATCATCTCGGTGACCGGGTGTTCCACCTGGATCCGGCAGTTGATCTCCAGGAAGTGGCAGCGTTCGGCCTCGTCGACCAGGAACTCCACGGTGCCGGCGCCGGTGAAGCCGACCGACAGCGCGCCGCGCAGCGCCACCTCGGCGACGGTGTCCAGGGTGGCCTGCCGCAGCGCGGGCGCGGGCGCCTCCTCGATCAGCTTCTGGTGCCGGCGCTGCACCGAGCAGTCCCGGGTGCCCAGGTGCACGCCGTTGCCGTGGCCGTCGCAGAGCACCTGCACCTCGACGTGGCGGGCGTCGGCGAGGTACCGCTCGACGTACACCCGGTCGTCGCCGAACGCGACCTGGGCGGCGGCGCGGGTCCGGGCGTACGCGCGGGGCAGCTCGGCGGCCGAGCGCACCACTGTCATGCCGCGCCCGCCACCGCCCGCGGCGGCCTTCACGATCACCGGGTAGCCCACCTCGGCGGCCACCTCCTGCGCCTCGCCGACGGTGGGCAGCGTCCGGACGCTGCCCGGCGGCAGCGGCAGCCCGGCTGCGCTCATCAGCGCGCGGGCCGTCGACTTGTCCGCGAGCGCGGCCATCACCTGCGGCGGCGGGCCGACGAAGACCAGGCCGTTCTCGGCGCAGATCTCGGCGAAGTCGGCGTCCTCGGACAGGAAGCCGTAGCCGGGGTGGACCGCCTGCGCGCCGGTCTGCCGGGCGGCCTCCACGATCGCGGCCGCGTTGAGGTAGCTGCGGCGGCTGGCCGCCGGGCCGATCCGTACCGCCTCGTCGGCGAGCCGCACCGGCAGCGAGTCGGCGTCGGCGCTGGAGTGCACCACCACCGTGCGCACGCCGAGTTCCCGGCAGGCGCGCAGCACCCGCAGCGCGATCTCGCCCCGGTTGGCGATCAGCACCTTGTCGAACATCAGGAGTCCTGTCCGGTGACCGGTTCCAGGGCGATCAGCGGCTGGTCGTACTCGACGGGCTTGCCGTCGTCGACCAGCACCTCGACCACCCGTCCGGCCTGGCCGGCGGTCACCTCGTTCATCAGCTTCATGGCCTCGACGATGCCGACCACCTGGCCCGGGCGGACCATGTCGCCGACCGCGACGAACGGCATCGCCCCGGGTTCGGGGGCGCGGTAGAACGTGCCGACCACGGGCGAGCGCACGGCCGGCCGGTCGGTCGCCGGCGCGGCTCGCGCGGCCGGTTCGGCGGCCCGCGCGGGGAACGCCCCGGCTGGTTCGGCGGCGCGCGGCGCCGGGGGTGCCGGGTCGTGCCACTCGACCTCCAGCACCGACTCGCCGCTGCGCAGCCGCACCCGGCGCACCGGCCCGGCCAGGTCGGCGACGAGCTTGCGGGCCTGCCGGCGCAGCCCGTCGAGCACCTGCTCGGACTCGGCGTCGGCCATCACGCCACCTCCGCCCGGTCACCCGACGGCGAGGCCGGGAACGGGCCGGCTGCCGATCGGGCCGCGCCGAAGCGGCGGAACCGTTGCCGGCGGCGGCGGACCAGCGTGGCCGGGGGGACGGTGAGCAGCGGCGCGAGGTTCGCCGCGACCGCCCGGCGCAGCAGCTCGGCCGCGCCGCCCGGGTCGGCGTGCGCGGCCGGGCGCGGCTCCGGCACCAGCTCGTCGACCACGCCGAGGCGGCACAGGTCGGCGCCGGTGAGCCGCAGCGCGCGGGCCGCCTGCGGGGCGGCCGAGCTGTCCGGCCAGAGGATCGCGGCGCAGCCCTCCGGGCTGATCACCGAGTAGACGGCGTGCTCCAGCATGAGCACCCGGTCGGCGACCGCGAGCGCGAGCGCGCCGCCGCTGCCGCCCTCCCCGGTGACCACCGCCACCACCGGCGTGGGCAGCACGGTGAGCGCGAGGATGTTCTCCGCGATCGCCGCCGCCTGACCCTGCTGCTCGGCGCTCACCCCCGGGTCCGCGCCGGGCGTGTCCACGAGCGTCACCACCGGCAGCCGCAGCCGCGCCGCGAGGCGCATCAGCCGCAGCGCCTTGCGGTGCCCGGCCGGGCTGGCCATGCCGAAGTTGCGGGTCACCAGCTCGGCGGTGGTGTGCCCCTTCTGGTGACCGATCACCATCACCGGGCGGCCGTCCAGGCGGGCGATGCCGCCGACGACAGCCGGGCAGTCGGCGCCGAGCCGGTCGCCGTGCAGCTCCACGAACCCGTCGAACGCCGTTTCCAGGTAGTCCAGTGTGGTCGGACGACCCGGGTGCCGCGCCGTGCGTACCGTCTCCCAGGGGTCGCGGTCGGGCCGCGGGGTCGCGGTCGGCGCGGTGACCGGCGGGCGCGGCGCGGGCGGGTTCTCCGGCGCCCGGCGGCCCGCCTCGGCGGCGGCGAGCAGCGCCGCGAGCCGGCCCCGCAACGCGTGCCGGGGCACCACCATGTCCACCTGACCGTGCCGTAGGAGGTACTCGGCGGTCTGGAAGCCCTCCGGCAGCGTGGCGCCGGTGACCTGGCGGATCACCCGGGGCCCGGCGAAGCCCAGCCGGGCGCCGCTCTCGGCCAGCACCAGGTCGGTGTTGGTGGCGAAGGAGGCGGCCACCCCGCCGTACGTGGGGTCGGTGACCACGCTGACAGTGAGCAGGCCCGCCTCCCGCATCCCCGCGAGCGCCTGGCTGACGGTGGCCATCTGCATCAGCGACAGCGCGCCCTCCTGCATCCGCGCGCCGCCGGACGCGGTCACCAGCACCAGCGGGATGCCGTCGGCGAGCGCCCGCTCGGCGGTCCGGGTGATCAGCTCACCGACCGCGCAGCCGAGGCTGCCGCCGAGGAAGCGGAAGTCCATCACCGCCAGCGCGACCGGGTGCCCGCCGAGCCGGGCGGTGCCGCACAGCACCGCCTCGTCCAGGCCGGTCGCCGCGCGGGCCGCGCCGAGCCGGTGCGGGTACGGCAGCTCGTCGACGAACTCGATCGGGTCGACGCGTACCGCCCGGTCCGGCAGCGGGACGAACGAGTCCGGGTCGGCCAGCTGCGCCACCCGGTCCGGCGCGTCCAGCCGGGCGTGTGACCCGCACTCCGGGCAGACGTCCAGGTTGCGGCGCAGCCGCTTGCGGTAGAGCAGCGACGCGCATCCGTCGCACCTCGACCAGAGCTGCTCGTCGCGCGGGGCGGTCGTGGTCACTGTGGCCGCCCGGCGGTGTCGTACCTGTGGGCCGGCGCGTCGTAGCGGTAGAAGCAGTGCGCCATCGCGTCGCGCGGCGAACGCCAGGTCGGCAGGTACGGCGAGATGTACGGCCGCAGCCGCTCGCTGATCCGGATGAACTCCGGATGCCCACGGTTGTCCTCGACCGCGCCCTGCGCGGGCGTCTCCGTCTCCAGCAGATGGACGTAGAGGTCGTGCAGCCGGTACAGCGAGCGGTGCCGGACCCCGACCAGGCCGGGCAGCTCGGTCGCGTCGGACTCGGCGAAGATCTCGGCCACCCGGTCCTCGGCCGTCGGCACCACCTTGGCGACGATGAGCGAACGGTCCATTCGCGCCTCCTGCACGTCCCGGTGCGCGGCGAACCGGTCGCGCCGCACGGATTGCCACACGGTCGCGCCGGCGGCGTCTACCGGGCGTCAACCGGGCCCCATCGCGCCACAAACATGGTGACGCTGCGTTGACGCAAGCTGTGCGTGAGCTATGGGAAGATCGCTTTCCGGTTTCCGGTTGACGACACTTCTTCGCAGATCACAGGCGTATTACCGAGCCCACTACGGACAGTCAGGTGACCGACCGACCGTTGACTGAGAGTAACAGGCGTTGATATTCTGCGTCTCGGTCAGCCCGGCCACGGTGGAGCTTCCCGCCGTGGCGGAGGCGTTCCGACACCGGCGTCGCGGCGGCGGTCCGGGCAACGCGAAACGGTCGGGACGAGGGTTCCGGTGCTGGGGGGTGCGCCGTGTCGGGTGGATCGAGAATGCCGACGGCGGGCGAACCCGCCCCACGGGTGTCACTGCACCTGCTGGGCGGCTTCCAGCTGCTGCACGACGACACCCCCGTGGTCGTACCCCGGGGGTTGCAGCGCGTCATCGCCCTGATCGGCCTGCGCCCGGCCGCGACCCGCAGCCACCTCGCCGGGCTGCTGTGGCCCGAGACGCCTGAGGAGCGGGCGCTGTCGTCGCTGCGGACCGCGCTGTGGCGGCTGCGGCAGGATCCGTGCTGCCCGCTGCGCACCGACGGCGACACCGTCCGGCTCGGACCGACCGTCCGCCTCGACGTTGACGACCTGGTGGAGACCGCGGCGCTGGTCCGCGAGGGCGCCGTCCCGCGCGGCGCCGCCGGCGCCGGACGCCACGACCTGCTCCCCGGCTGGTACGACGACTGGGTGCTGCTGGAACGCGAACGGCTGCGCCAGCTGCGCCTGCACATGCTGGAGGAACTCGCCGGCAACCACCTCACCGCCGGGCGGCACGGCGAGGCGCTGGAGGCGGCGCTGGAGGCGATGGCCGCCGAACCGCTGCGGGAGACCCCGCACCGCCTGGTGGTCCGCATCCACCTGGCCGAGGGCAACGCGTTCGAGGCGGTCCACTCCTTCTACGTCTACCGCGATCTGCTCCTGCGCGAACTGCGCCTGGAACCGTCCCCGGCGATGACCGCGCTGCTCGACGACACCCTGGCGCCGATCCGCCGGGCCACCCGCCCGGACCCGCCGCCGCGCCGCACGGACCGGACCGCCAAACCGGCGCCGCGCGCCCCCACCTCGCCGTCGCCACCACCATCAAAGCCCCGGGGTACGCGGTGACGGCGAGGTGACAGCGCGACCGGCACCGTGAACCCAGCACCGCGGCGGCGAGAGGGGTCACGATGAGTCGACTGTTGGTGGTCAGCCGGATCGTGCCGGGCGCACAGGGACGGGTGGCGCAGATCTTCGCCGAGGCCGACGCCACCGAACTCCCCCACCTCACCGGCGTCCGGCACCGGTCGCTGTACTACCTGCACGACCTGTGCGTCCATCTGATGGAGACCGTCGACGTCGCCCCCGGGCTGACCGCGGAACTGCGCGACAACCCGCTCTACGAGCAGGTGAACAAGAGGCTCTCCGCGCACACCTCCCCGTACCTGCCGACCTGGCACTCCCCCCGCGACGCCGTGGCCGGCTGCTTCTACAGCTGGGACGCCGCCGACGTGCCTGCGCCCGACCGGATCCACTGACCGGCCACGGGCGACGGACGGGGCGCCCCGGAACCACGCACGGCACCCAGGTTCCGGGGCGTCTCCCTGCTCCGCGAGGCCGCTCGATACCGGCCTCCGGCACACGCTCGGTCATGCTGCGGCCACCGGCCGACACCGCCGGTCCCACCGTCGTGGCCCGGCCCCGGGCTGCCTGTCGTGCGCCGCGCGCGTGTGCGAAGCTGCCCCGAGTCTTTCGCCACCGTCGTGCACGTACATAGAAGGAGGTTGGCCATGCCGTCGAGCTTCGGGCAGTGGCTGTTCGTGATACTGGCCCTGCTCATCGGATTCGGCGTCGGCTGGGTGGTCGTCGGCCGTCGCCGGTCCGGCGCCCCGGCGACGCCCACGGTGGAGACCGCACCCGAGGTGACCGCCACCGTCGACGAGCCGCGCCCGGTCGCTGTGGTCGACGAGCCCCCGGCGACCGCCACGGTGGCCGAGCAGCCCGCGCCCACCGAGACGGCGACCACCGAGCCGGCCGTCGCCACCGCCGCAAGTACCGCAGACGAGCCGGAGGCGTCGTCGGTCGTCGCCGAGCCGGTGTCCTCGCCGGTCGTGTCCGAGCCGGCCGAGGCCGAGCCGGTCGCCGTGGACCGTCCGGCGGACGAGCCGGTGCCGTCCTCCGCGTCGGTCGCTGCGGACGAGCCCGCCGCCCCGGCCTCCACCGATGTGGACGAGCCGGCCGCTTCTCCGGCGCTCGTCGCCGAGTCGGAGCCCTTCGCGGCGGAGCCGGAGCGCGCCCCCGTCGCCGTTCCGGCGCAGTCGACGCCCGCCGACGAGCCGGAGGTGCCGGCGACGACGTCGTCGGCCGATTCGGCTGCTGCCGAGGCGGTGCCCTCGCCGGTCGACGCCGCCACGACGGCCGAGACCGCCGAGCCGGTCGAGACCGCCGAGCCGGTGGAGACCGCCGAGCCCGTCGCCGCCGCACCGGCCGTGGTGCCCGCGCCGCGGGCCTCGGTCGAGAACGACGTGCCGGCGGACGTGGCCGGGGACGCGGCGGACGACTTCCGGCGGATCCAGGGCATCGGGCCGAAGCTGGCCGCCGCCCTCCAGGACGCCGGCATCCGCACCTACCGGCAGCTCGCCGAGCTGGACGAGGCCGCGCTGCGGCAGACCGTGAAGGCCGCCGGGCTGCGCGCCGCACCCGGGCTGGCCACCTGGCCGCAGCAGGCCAAGGTGCTGGCGGGTGCTCCCGCCGACGCCGACCGGGTGCTGCCGGCGAGCGCCGAGTAGACAGTCCTCCACATTCCGGGCCGGTGGTGACGATGGTCGCCACCGGCCCGGTGCCTTTCCCCACCCCGTCACCTCCCCGACCTCGCGGCCCGCCCCGCCAGTACGCCGAGGTGGTCGCATCAGCACCCCGCCGACCCCGCCACAACCCCGAACTGGCGGCCGCTCCACCAGCACCAGCACCCGACGTGGTGACATCGCCACCCCGTCACCCCCGCCCGGGCCGGTATGCCGGAAAAGTGACCGCGTGCGGGCGGGCATGACTACGGTCGGTGAAGGGCCGGGACGGCCCGCCGCGCGTACCGCCACCCGCAGGAGCATCTCGTGCCCACCGCAGCGCCGGAGCCCGCCGGCCGGCGACCGCCGGTCCGCGATCCGGAGGCGCCGCGCCGGGTCACGCTGCTCGAACTCTTCTTCGACCTGGTCTACGTGGTCGCGCTCGCGTTGATCTCGCGCAACCTGATCAGCTCCGTGTCCTGGGAACGGGCCGCCGAGTCCCTGGTCATGCTGATGGCGATCTGGTGGACCTGGGCGATCACCACGCTGGTCACGGACATCTACGACCCGCAGCGCACCGAGATCAAGCTGCTGATCGTGGCGGTGATGTTCGGCGCGCTGCTGATGACCACCGCCATCCCGGAGGCGTTCGGCACCCGAGGGCTGGTGTTCGCCGGCACGTACGTGGCGATCCATCTCGGACGCGGCCTGTTCCTCATGCCCGCCGTACGGCGGCACCCGCAGAGCAACCGCCGGGCCCTGCGCATCTTCGCCTGGTTCGCCGTGTCGGCGGTGCCCTGGCTGGTCGGCGCGCTGGCCGCGCACGGCACCGCCCGGTTGTGGTTCTGGGCCGGCGCCCTGGCCATCGACTACCTGGGGTTCCGTCTGGCGTACCCGGTGCCGGGTCTGGGCGCGGTGCCGGAGTCCCAGCGCAACGTGACCGCCGAGCACCTGTCCGAGCGGTACCAGCAGTTCTTCATCATCGCGCTCGGCGACGCCGTGCTGGTCGCCGGCACCGTGTTCAGCCTGCACCACTCCGAGGTGGAGAACCTGGCCGCGTTCGCCACCGCGTTCGCCACCACGCTGCTGCTCTGGCGCATCTACGTGCACAAGTCCGGTGAGCTGCTGCCGCACGCCATCGCCCGGGCGGCTCAGCCGAGCCGGTTCCTCAACACCGCGCCGTACACCCATCTGCTGATGGTGGCCGGGGTGGTGACCACCGCGGCGGGCTTCGACCTGGTCCTGCTGAAGCCGACCGGCCACACGCCGCCGGCCTGGCTGGCGGTGATCCTCGGCGGGCCGGCGCTGTTCCTGATCGGCCGGGGCGCCTTCGAGTACGAGGTGTTCAGCCGGGTGTCGGCGTCCCGGCCCGGCGGGATACTGGCACTGCTCACGATCGCCCCGGCCGGGTTGTTCCTCGCGCCGGTCTACGCCTCCGCCGGGGCGATGCTGGTGCTGGCCGGGGTCGCTTGCGCCGACTACCGCCGCAGCCAGGGCCGCCCGCCGGAGGAGCCGATGCCACCGCACTGAGGTAATCGGAATCGGCCGTGCCGGTACCTGTGCGCCGTTTGGCGGATCACCCGCACGGGGTACAAGGCCTCCACCTCGAATCCACCACGACCCCAGTGGAGGCAACTGATGCGCGGCACCTCGATAGTCGGCGTCCTGGTCGTCATCTGGCTCATCATCGGCGCCATCGCCGCCGGTCAGCGCGGCTACTACGGCAACGACGAAACCAACTGTGCGGAGGCGGGCACGATCCTGGTCACGATCGTGGCCGGCCCGCTGAACTACATCGGCGCCAACCCGAAGGTGGACTGCAAGCTCCCCGAGCCGTCGAAGTAGGCGGCCACCCCCGTAACTCCCCTTCCGGCCCGCGCCCGCCCGGCGAGCGCGGGCCGTTCCGTGCCCGCGGCGCGGACCGTCACCACGCCTGGGGCGTCCTAGGAGGCTGGGTTTCGCCTGGTTTGCCGCCGGAACCGGTGGGAACGGCAGCGGTTCGCCGACGACGGAACGGAGAACCGGGCATGCGGATCGGCTACAAGCTCGCCTCGGAGGCGTTCGGGCCCCAGGAACTCATCCGGCAGGCGGTCCGGGCCGAGGAGGCCGGTTTCGACTTCGTCGAGATGAGCGACCACTACCACCCCTGGCTGGAGGTGCAGGGGCACTCCTGCTTCACCTGGAGCGCGCTCGGCGCGATCGCCGCCCGCACCACCCGCATCGGCCTCGCCACCGGCGTCACCTGCCCGTCGGTCCGCTACCACCCGGCGATCGTCGCGCAGGCCGCCGCCACCATGGCGCTGATCTCCGACGGGCGGTTCACGCTCGGGGTGGGCGCCGGCGAGCGGCTCAACGAACACGTCGTCGGGCAGGGCTTCCCCAGTGTCCGGGGGCGGCACGAGCGGCTGCGCGAGGCGCTGGAGATCATCCGGCTGCTCTGGCAGGGCGGCTACCGCTCGTACGGCGGCCGGCACCTCCAACTGGAGGACGCCCGGATCTGGGACCTGCCCGAGCAGCCGCCGGTGATCGCCGTGGCCGCGAGTGGCCGGGAGTCGGCCGGTCTCGCGGCCGAGCTGGGCACCGGCCTGTTCGCCACCGAGCCGAAGTCGTCGATCGTCGACCAGTACCGCAACGCCGGCGGCCAGGGCCCGCGCTACGCCGAGGTGCCGATGGCCTGGGCCACCGACGAGGAGTCGGCGGTCCGTGCGGCCCGGGAGACCAGCCGCTGGGCGATCACCGGCTGGAAGGTGATGAGCGAGCTGCCCAACCCGGTGAACTTCGACGCCGCCACCGCCTGGGTCGAGGACCACCACATCCGGCAGCAGTTCTCCGTCGGCCCGGACGCCGCTCCGCACGTGGAGAAGGCGCGCACGTACGTCGAGGCCGGCTTCGACCACATCGTGCTCCAGAACGCCGGGCCGGACCCGGACGGCTTCCTGGACTTCTGCGCCCGCGACCTGCTCGCCCGCGTCCGCGCGCTCGGCTAGCGCTCCGCTGCTCCCCCGCGCTCGGCCGGCCGCGCGCCTCAGCCGGCCCGCGCACCTCAGCCGCCGACGTGGATGCCGGGGCGGCGGGTCGGGTCCGGCTCGGACTTGCGGATGATCTCCCGCACCACCGGCGGGGTGTCGCCCCGGCCGAGGATGAGGTAGCGCAGCAGGTGCGCGATCGGGTTCCCCTCCGACCACTCGAAGTGGCAGTGCGGGCGCACCCCCGTCGCGTCCCGCAACGCCAGCAGGATCGCGGCTATCGCGTTCGGCGCGGCCGGGCTGCTGGTACGCAGGATCCGGTAGCCGCCGGACTCCACCCCGTGCACCCGCAGCACCTGGCTGAACTGGGACGGGTCGCTCACGTCGATCTCCAGGAACAGCACGTCGGCGGCGCCCGGCACCGGGTTCATCGACCGTTGCGCCCGTTCCTTGACCCGGTACTCCTTCACCGACCCGCTCTGCCGCTTGTTGGCGATCAGGTGCAGCCGCCCGTCCCGGGCCACCGACTCGTCGACGAAGCGACGGGCCGGCTCGTCGAACTCGATCCGCTCGGCGCGCAGCTCGGTGGTCCGGGTGACCCGGGAGATCAGCGACACCGCGACGATCCCGGCGATGAAGAACCCGGAGATGGTGATGCCGTCGGGCTTGGCCACCACGTTCTCCACCAGCGCGTACAGCAGCACGGCGGTGAGCAGCGCGAACCCGGCCGCGGCGGCACGGCTGCGGGCGCGCAGCGCCGCGATGGTCACCGCTATCGCGCCGGAGACCATCATCGCGAGGACGCCCGTGGCGTACGCGCCGGCCTGGGCGTTCACGTCGGCGGAGAAGGCGATCGTGATGGCGATGCTGATCGCGGTGTAGACCAGCACCACCGGGCGCACCGCCCTCCCCCACTCCGGCGCCATGCCGTACGACGGCAGGTAGCGCGGCACGATGTTGATCAGACCGGCCATCGCCGACGCGCCGGCGAACCAGAGGATGAGCACGCTGCTGATGTCGTAGACGGTGCCGAACGCCTCGCCGAGGTGCTCGTGCGCGAGGAACGCCAGCGCCCGGCCGTTGGCCGGCCCGCCGGGGTCGAACGCCTCGGGCGGGATCAGCACGGTGGTCACGAACGTGGTGGCGATCAGGTAGACCGACATGATCAGCGCGGCGGCGGTGAGCAGCCGGCGGGTGTTGCGGATCCGGGCGTCCAGCCGCCGTTGCGCGTCCTCGCCCTCGCCGCGCACCAGCGGCATCATGCTCACCCCGGTCTCGAACCCGGACAGGCCGAGCACCAGCAGCGGGAACGCCAGCACGCTCGTGGCCACGACGTCGCCGGGCCCGCCGGTGTCGGCCAGCCGGCCGGTCCAGTCGCCGAGCAGGCCCGGGTCGGCGACGACCTCGGCCACCCCGGCGACCACCACCACCGCGTTCAACGCCAGGAACGCCGCCACCAGCGGGATGGCGACCTGCACGGCCTCGCTGAACCCGAGCAGGAACACGCCGCCGAGCACGAGCAGCAGCGCCACGGTGACCAGCACCGCCGCGGTGCCACCGTGCGGGAACGACGCGGGCAGCACCGGGTTCTCCAGCAGGTGCACGCTGGCGTCGGCGGCGGAGAGCGTGATCGTGATGATCCACGAGGTGGCGACGAAGCCGAGCAGCACCAGCACGAAGACCTTGCCGCGCCAGAACGGCAGCAGCCGCTCCAGCATCGCCACCGAGCCCTGCCCGTGCGGGCTCTCCCGGGCCACCCGGCGGTACATCGGCAGCATCCCGAACAGGGTGAGCGCCACGATCAGCAGCGTGGCCAGCGGGCTGAGCGCGCCGGCCGCCACGGCGGCGATGCCGGGCAGGTATGACAGCGTGGAGAAGTAGTCGACGCCGGTCAGGCACATCACCTGCCACCACGGGTGGGACCGGGTCTGGTGCTCGCGGACCTCCGGGCCGACCGGCTCGACCCGGTGCGCGAACAACCACCGGTGCAGCCGGCCCGCCGGCGGCGCCGGCCGCGTCGGGGCCGCCACCCGTTCGGGCAGCTCCGGCACGGTACGGCCGGACCGCTCGGCGTGGTCGCCGTGCCGCCCGGCCCGGGCCGCCGCGGCCGCGTGCGCCTCCCGGCGCCGCTCCCGCGTACGCCTGGGCTGCTCCGCGTCCCCCGCCTGCCCCATCTGCTCCCCTTCGTCCCTATGAAGACGGTAGGGGTTGTCCCGGCCGCGACCCGGCCGAACCGGTCAAAGATCCGGTCCGCGGGCCACCGCGTCGCGCACCGCCGCCGGGTCGGCCACTGTCACGGTGACCGCCGGGTGCCGCAGCCACGGGCCGGGGGCCAGCCCCGGCACCGGCTCGGCGAAGCGCAGGCAGACGCCCCCGGCCACGCTCGCGCCAAAGGTCACCCCGCCGTCGGCCGCCGACAGGTGCGGGCCGATCGCCCGCCACCAGCGGTACGGCCCGCTCAGCTCGGCGCCGGTCACGTTGCCCGGCGTGGTGCGCAGCAGCCACGGCCCGAACCGGACCACGAGCGCGTCCGGACCCCAGTCGAGCCAGGCTGTGGCAGGCCGTACCCCGAGCAACGCCAGCGGCAGCCGGAACGCCGGGTCGAAGCGGAACGGGAAGCGGCGGACCGGGCCCGGCGGGAGCGCCCCGGGGCCGGCCGGTTCGTCTCGCGGCACGGCGACGACGTACCCGGTGCGGCGCACTCGACACCCGCGGGCGGCGTTCCCGCGTCCCGCGCCCGGACGGCGGGACGCGGGAACCCCCCGTCCCGGCTACTGCAGGAACGCCCCGAGGGGTGACAGCAGCAGCCGGCCGAGCAGCGCGGCGTTGTCGTCCAGCCGCGTCCGCTCACACTCGCGGGCGTCCGGGTCGTGCCGGCAGCGCCAGATCTTCTGCGCGTTGCGCCAGGCCACGTTCCGGGTGTACTCCACCAGTTCGCCCTGGTACCAGTCGTCGATGTCGCCGTTGACCATGTCGATCATGAGTTGCCAGTTGTCCAGGTAGCCGCGGCGCAGCTCCGGGATCCGCTCGGCGAAGATCTTGTTGATCTCCAGGTAGTCGCGGTGCTGGTCGCTGCCGTCGATCGGCTCGGACTCCAGGCTGTCGAACGTGGTCACCAGCGCGAACGGCAGGTCGTAGTTGATGTGCGCGTTGACGCCCGCGGCGGCCGACGGCAGCGGCCGGGCGTCCGGGCCGCGCATCCGCTTGAACAGGCACGACCACGCCTTCGGGGTGCTCGGGCTGGAGTCGGTCCAGAACCGCAGCGCCTCGAAGTAGCGGGCCGCGAACTCCACGTCCAGCCGGGCCAGGAACGCCGGGTCGCAGAACCGGTCGTCGTACAGGCCGTCGAGCACGGTGCTGGTGATGACCAGGTAGAGCTTGTTGAAGTCGGCGAGCGGGCAGCTCTCCTCCAGCGGCGGCAGCCGGACCAGCAGATCCTGAAGCTTGGTCAGATGGTCCACGACCGCCGGTACGTCGGCGGGGTGGTCGGCCAGCAGCCCGACGATGTCCTGGTGCACAGGACCCCAGACCGGTTCGGTCATCTCTCCTCCACAACGGCCGGCGCCCCCACGACGCCACCACCCCTGTTCCGCGGGACAGCCTGCCAGCCGCCGTCCACACCGCGGATCCGTCGAACGACGTATTGCCGGCGTACGCCTACTCCGCGCCGTTGCGCAGGAAGATGGCGCTGGCCTGCACGCGCGTGCGGACCTGGAGCTTGTCGAAGATGTGCGAGACGTGGACGCCGATGGTCCGCTCGCTGATGAACAGCCGCTGGCCGATCTCCCGGTTGGTCAGCCCCTCCGCGACCGCGGCGAGCACCTCCCGCTCCCGCGCGGTGAGCGTCGCCAGCTCGTCCACCGCCGGCCCGGCGGGCGCCGCCGCCCGCTGCCGGGGCACCGGCGCGGGATCCGGCGCGGCGTCCAGGGTCACCCGGGCCCGCGAGGCGATGGTACGGATCTCCGCGGTCAGCGGCACCGCGCCGAGCGACTGGGCCATCGCGTACGCCCGGTGCAGCAGCTTGCCCGCGGTGGCCACCCGGCTGCGGCGGGCCAGCAGCGCCTCGGCCTGCCGCAACCGGGAGTACGCGGCCGGGTAGGGGTGGTTGCGCCGGTCCCACTCGAGCGCGGAGCGCTCCCACAGCGCGGGGTCGCCCCGGCCGTCGTCGAGCCGGCTCAGCTCGGCGTCGCAGAGCGCGAGGAACCCCTCCGCGACGTAGCGCACCGGTGCGCCCGCCTTGGCACTCTTGCCGGTCACCCGGTCGACCACCTCGCGCAGCCGGCGTACCGCGTTCGGGTCCACCTCGATCGTGCGGCTGGCCGCCGCCTCGGCCTCCGCGCGCAGTCCGTGCCAGGCCAGCGTGGCCAGCACGATCACGTCGTCGGAACGGCTCTCGGTCAGGCCCCGCTGCACCGCCTGCCGGGCCAGGTCGTGCCGGCCCTGCCACATGGCCAGGCCGGCCCGCAGGATGAGCATCGGCAGCACGTGCCGGGCGCCGCCGCCGGCCAGCACCGTCGCGACCGCCTCCAGATCGCGGTCGGACGCCTCGACGTCGCCGTACCCGACGGAGAGCCGGCACCGGGCCAGCAGCAGCTCGACCGCGTCGGCCCCGGACGGGCGGTGCCGCAGCGCGGCGGCGACGACCTTCTCCGCCTCGGCCCACTGCCCCACCCGGAACAGCCCGTTCGTCGCCACCGCCAGCAGCCGGGTCTCCCAGGTGCGGCCGAGCCCCAGCTCGGCGACCCGGTCGGCGCCCCGGCGGGCCACCACCACACCCTCCTCGAGGATGTTCAGCGGCCCGGTGAGCAGCTCGGCCAGGTGCAGGTACGCGCAGGCCACGTCCTCCGGACGGCCGGACCGCTCGGCGGTCTCCAGCGCCTGGCGCATCACCGCCAGCCCGGCAGCCGGATCCTCCAGGAACGCCTCGCTGAACCCGAGCGCGGCGCTGGCCATCACCACCTCGGAGGTGGTGCCGGGAACGTCGGCGGCGAGCGCGAGGGCCTCCCGGGCCTGGTCGCCGGCCTCGGCGTAGCGGCCCAGGTGCAGCAACAGCTCGGCCAGCCGGGCGGCGGCCGTGCACCGCTCCTGCGGCGTGCAGTCGGGCGAGTCCAGCACCCGCCGGTACTCCTGCTCGGCGGGTGCCGACCGGCCGGCTGCGGCCAGGTAGCGGGCCCGGCGGATGCGCAGCGCGCAGACCGGCGGGCCGGACGGGTCGTCGGCCAGCTCCTCCAGCAGCGTCAGGGCGCGGGCGTGCTCCCCGCTGTGGTGCGCGGCCTCGGCGGCGTGGCTGAGCAGCTCGGCCCGGTCCACCTCGACCGGCTCGGGCCGTGCCCCGTCGGGCGGGACGGAGGCCGGCTCGGTGGCCAGGGTCAGCGCGGCGGACCAGTGGCGGTGCGCCTCGGCGTACCCGTGCAGTCGTTCCGCCTCGCGGGCGGCCGCCATCGCCGCGGGCAGCGCCCGGGCCGGCTCGCCCGCGTGCCGCCAGTGGTGGGCCAGCCGGGCCTGGTGCAGCTCGGCCGGTACGGCGGTGAGCGCCTCGGCGTAGCGGCGGTGCAGTGCGGCCCGCTCGGCTGGCAGCAGTTCGTGGGCCAGGACCTCGGCGACCAGCCGGTGCCGCAGCCGGTAGCCGTCGTCGGCGCCGACCAGCAGGCGGTGTGCGACCGCCTCGCGGACGGCGTCGAGCAGTTCCTCCTCGGGCAGCCGCACCACCTGGGCCAGCAGCCAGTGCTCGACCGGCTCGACGCCGACCGCCACCGCGTGCACCACCGCGTGCGCCGGCTGGGGCAGCGCGTCGACCCGGTCGAGGAACACCTCGCGCAGCGTGTCGGAGAGGCCGTCGCGGCCGTCGCGCCGGTCGCGGGCCAGTTCCTCCACCACGAACGGGTTGCCGCCGCTGCGCTGCCAGAGCTGGTCGGCGGCCTCGGGCGGCAGCGGCGCGCCGACCACGGCGGCGGCCAGTTCGTCGGTGGCGGATCGGTCCAGCGGCAGCAGGTCGATCACCCGCACCGAGCGCAGCCGGCGCAGCTCGGTGAGCACCCGGCGCAGCGGGTGCGCGCCGCGCAGCGACTCGGCCCGGATCGCGGCCAGCACGGAGAGCTGGAGGTCGCCGAGGCCGGCCAGCAGGTAGAGCAGGAGCTGCCGGGTGCTGCGGTCGACCCACTGCAGATCGTCGAGGACGAGCACCAGCGGCCGTCCGCCGGCCACCACGTGCAGGCCCTGGGCGACGCGTTCCAGCAGCGCGCCGGCGCCGTCCGGGCCGGGGGTCTCCTCGTCGAAGACCTGCAACACCCCGCGGATCGCCGACGTGGTGCGCGCCTGCGCCTGCTCGGCGTCGAGCCGGCGCAGCGCCTGCCGTACCGGGTGCAGCGGCGAGGCGTCTCCGATGTCGAGGCAGGTGCCGGTGAGCACCAGGGCGCCGGTCTGCCGCAGTTGCTCTCCGACCTCGGTCAGCAGGCGGGTCTTGCCCACCCCGCTCTCTCCGGTGAGGAACACCGCGCCGGTCTGCCCGGGCCGTAGGTCGTCGAAGAGCGCCGACCGCAGCGTCGCCATGGTCCCGGTACGGCCGACGAGCGGTGCCGTGTCCACGTCGCTGGCCATGGGACGCAGCCTAGTCACAGGTCCCCGCACCGTTCTACGGCCTCGGGGCCGGACTCGTACCTCTCGCGTCGACTACACGACTAATGGTTGCGGGTGCCCGACATACGTCGTCCTACAGATCCCCCGACAACCCGGTGGTGAAAGTCTGCTGAGGTCGTCGGGCACCACGATCGGGAAAGGGTGGGTGCGATGTTGATCACCACGCCCGCAGGGAGTCGGGAAGCCGTCATCGCGGCGTGCCGGCCGGTGCCCGAGGAACGACGTACCGTCACCGTCCTCTTCGTCGACATCGTCGGCTCGACCCGTCTGGTCGAGCGGCTCGACCCGGAGGACGTACGCGCGTTGCAGCGCGCCTACTTCGGCACCGTCGCCTCGGTGCTGCGCCGCTGGCGGGGCGTGGTGGAGAAGTACGTCGGCGACGCGGTGATGGCGCTGTTCGGCACGTCCGGATCGGACGGTCTCGACGCGTACCGGGCGGTGCGGGCCGGGCTGGACATCCAGGCCGCGCTGGAGCGGCGGCGACCGGCCGGCATCCGGCTGCGCGTGCGGGTCGGCGTGGCGACCGGCGAGGTGCTGCTGGACCTGGCCGGGGTCCACGACGGCGGCCACGGCGCGGCCAGCGGCGCGGTGATCACCACGGCGGCCCGCCTCCAGGAGCACGCGCCGCCCGGCGGGGTCGTGGTCTGCCCGGTCACCCGCACCGCGGTGGCGGGGCTGGTCGAACAGCGTCCACTCGCCACCCTGACGCTGGCCGGCAAGGCCCTGCCGCTGGATGTGTGGCGGGTGACCGGGGCGGCCGGGAGCAGACCGGCCCGGCACCGCGTCCCGCTGGTGGGCCGCCGCCGGGAACTGGCCGGCGCGGCCGACGAGGTGACCCGGGCACTGCGCGAGCGCCGTCCCCGGTGGATCTCGCTGGTCGGGCCGCCGGGCAGCGGCCGCAGCCGGCTGCTGCACGAGGTGACCCGCGCCGTGTCGCACGTGGACGGTGTGCCGGTGCGCCGGCGGGTGACGGCCTGCCCGCCGTACCCGTGCGGGGAACTGGCGCCGCTGGCCGACCTGGTCCGTCCCCGGCCGGACGGCTCGGTCGCGGACGGCCCCGTCGCGGACGGCCCGGGCAGCGGCGCGCTCGCGGCGTTCCTCGCCGCGCCGGACGACGACACGGTGGCGGCCCGCGCCGTGGTCGCCTGCCGCGAGGCGCTGCTCGGCCTGGCCGCCGACGCACCGGTGGTGGTCGCGGTGGACGACCTGGACCGGGCCGCCCCGGCGCTGCGCCGGTTCCTGCACCAGCTCCACGTGGCCGCGGGTGAGCGGGGACTTCCCCTGGCGGTGGTCACCACGTGCGGCTCCGGCTCGGCCGACCCGCTGCCCACCCCGGCGCGGCGGATCCCGGTGGAGCCGCTGGGCCCGCTGGACACCGGGCGCCTGCTGCGGCACCTGCTCGACCGGGCCGGGCGGCCGGCCGCGCTCGCCGCGCGGCTGGTCGCGCTGGTCGGCGGCAGTCCGGCGGTCGCGACCGCGTACGCGTCCGCGGACCCGGCCGGCGAGCCGGGTGGCGTACCGGCCGCCGCGCGCCGCCTGGTGGACGCCCGGCTGGACCGGCTCGACGGTACGCACCGGGCGGTGCTGCTGGCCGGCGCCGCCCGGAGTGGCCCGGTCGTGGCCGCCTCGGTGGAGGCGATGCTCGGCTGGCCCGCCGGCCGGGCCGAGCCGGTGCTGCGGGCCCTGGCCGCCGCTGGGCTGATCCGCCGGGTCACGACGGACGGCTGGGCGGTTGACGCGCTGGTGGCGCGGGTGGCCGCGATGCGGCTGTCCCGTGCGGTACGCGCGGACTTCGCCCGCCGCCTGCGCGCCGCGAAGGACACCGCTGCCGGCCGTGTGCCGGCAGCGGGAACCGGCGTCCCGTCCCGGGGCGCCGGCGAGCGGGAGGTCTGCCCGCTCGGGGCGGGACGGTCGCGCCGGTCGGGTGGAGGGGCCCGACCGGCGCCCGTCCCGCCGGACCGGCCGGACGGGTCCGACGCGCTGTGTCCGGTGCCCGGGCAGCCGGGCCGGTCCGGCGCGCTCCGGGCGGTGCCCGCACGGCCGGGGCAGCCGGTGCGCGCCGGACCGGCGACGGGCGGCGCGACGGGGACCGTCGCGGATGCCGCGGAGTGGTCCCGGTGGTGGAACGGCCCGGCGTCCGCGGTCACGGCGTGGCCCGGTCAGCGGACCGATCCGTCACCAGCGGTCCCGGCACGGCAGGAGCGGCGGACCGGTCCGCCCGGGCGGGTGGGCCGGAACCGGCGAAGAACCGGGTCCGGCGGGCAGGCGCTCGGGCTGGCCGCATGACGTCCGGGTCGGAGCGGGCACGGGGCCACTCCGGCCCGGACGTCACCCGGCACGCAGGTGTGCGGGCGCGGGCCGGCGGGCCGGCGATCAGTCGCGGGCGATGGTGCGGCTGCGGCCCCGGAACTCGGCCACCACCTCGTCCCCGCGTCGCACGCTCACGTCGTAGATCCCGCTGCGGCCGTGCCGGACCCGCTCGGTGGCGTACGCCTCCAGCAGGTCGCCCTCGCGTACCGGGCGCAGGAAGCTGATCTCGCCGCCGGCCGCCACCGTGGCCGGGCCGTGGCTGTTGCACGCCAGCGCGAACGCGGTGTCGGCGAGCAGGAACACGAAGCCGCCGTGCCCGATCGCGTGCCCGTTGAGCATCGACGGGGTGACCCGCATCCGAGCGACCGCCGCGCCGTCGCCGGCCGAGACGAGTTCGATGCCGAGCCCCTTGGACGCCACGTCGGCGTCGAACATGTCGTGCGCCGCGGTACGGCCGCCGTCACCGCTCATCTCAGGACTCCCGCCGCTGGTCGACGATGCGGCGCATCTTGCCCATCGAGCGTTCCACCCCGTCCGGCTCGATGACCCGTACCGCCACTGACACCCCGATGGTGTTCTTGACCTGCTCGACCAGCGTCGCGCCGGCCCGCTCGGCCTCGTCGGCGGCGGCGCCCGCGCGTCGCTCCACGTGCACGGTGAGCGTGTCGAGCCGGCCCCGCCGGTCGAGCACGCACTGGAAGTGCGGCGACAGGGCCGGGGTACGCAGGATCAGCTCCTCGATCTGGGTCGGGAAGACGTTCACTCCCCGGACGATCATCATGTCGTCGGTACGCCCGGTGATCTTCTCGATCCGCCGCATCGGACGGGCGGTGCCGGGCAGCAGCCGGGTCAGGTCGCGGGTGCGGTAGCGGACCACCGGCATGGCCTCCTTGGTCAGCGAGGTCAGCACCAGCTCACCCCGCTCCCCGTCGGGCAGCACCTCCCCGCTGACCGGGTCGATGATCTCCGGATAGAAGTGGTCCTCCCACAGGTGCAGGCCGTCCTTGGTCTCCACGCACTCGACCGCCACACCCGGGCCCATCACCTCGGACAGGCCGTAGATGTCGAGCGCGTGCATGTCCAGGCGCTGCTCCAGCTCGCGGCGCATGTCCTCGGTCCACGGCTCGGCGCCGAAGACACCGACACGCAGCGAGGTGGCGCGCGGGTCGACGCCCTGACGTTCCATCTCGTCCACGATGGCGAGCATGTAGCTGGGGGTCACCATGATGACCTCCGGCTCCAGGTCGCGGATCAGCATGACCTGGCGCTCGGTCATGCCGCCGGACACCGGGACGACGGTGCAGCCCAGTTCCTCGGCGCCGTAGTGCGCGCCGAGACCGCCGGTGAACAGCCCGTAGCCGTACGCGACGTGCACCCGGTCGCCGCGGCGGCCCCCGGCAGCCCGGATCGAGCGGGCCATGAGCTTCGCCCAGGTGTCCAGGTCGGCGCGGGTGTAGCCGACCACTGTGGGACGGCCGGTGGTGCCGGAGGAGGCGTGCAGCCGGGCGACACGCTCGCGGGGCACCGCGAACATGCCGAACGGGTAGTTCTCGCGCAGCTCCGCCTTCGCGGTGAACGGGAAGCGGGCCAGGTCGGCCAGCTCACGCAGGTCGCCGGGGTGGGCGCCGAGGGCGTCGAACGCGCGCCGGTAGTGGGGCACGTTGTCGTACGCGTGCCGCAGCGAGTGCCGCAGCCGGTCCAGTTGCAGCGCGCGCAGCTCGTCGACACCGATCCGCTCGACGGGATCCAGCTCGTCCGGACGGGGCGTGCGCTCCTCCACGGTGACCTCCTGGCACGACGGGCCCCGGACGCCGCGCGCCGGGCGCTGCCGCCCACCGTACGCCCGCCTCCCCCTCCCCCGCTCTCTCCCCCGCGATCTTGCACTTGCCGCCCCTCGGATGCCGCGAATGTCCGGTCCGCCGGGGCGGAACCTGCAAGATCGCGGAGAGCCGAGG
Source organism: Micromonospora sp. CNZ297 (assembly GCF_007827625.1). Lineage (NCBI taxonomy): Bacteria > Bacillati > Actinomycetota > Actinomycetes > Micromonosporales > Micromonosporaceae > Micromonospora > Micromonospora sp. CNZ297. The sequence continues at coordinate 164,181 of NZ_VISU01000001.1, forward strand.
GCCGAGCGCGGGGGCAGGGTTATGCTCGCGGGTGCTGGTGGGAGGTGTTGTGTCCGATCCCCGCGTCGACCCGGACGTCGATCTGCGCGTACCGGCGGACCGGACGGAACTGTCCGCGCACCCGGCAGTCGTACTCGGCGTGATCGCCGCCGGTGGCGTGTCCGGCGCGCTCGCACGGGCGGGCGCCCAGGCGGCGGTGCCGCACCAGCCCGGCGAGTTCCCGTGGGCCACGTTCTCCGTCAACGTGGTCGGGTGCCTGCTCATCGGCGTGCTGATGGCGGTGCTCGCCGCCCGCCCGGCCCACCCGCTGACCCGGCCGTTCCTCGGCGTCGGCGTACTCGGCGGGTTCACCACGTTCTCCGCGTACGCGGTCGACGCGCAGCGGCTGCTGACCGACGGCGCGGCCGGTACGGCGGGCGTCTACCTGGCCGCGACTGTGCTCGGCGCGCTGGCGGCGGTCGCCACCGGGGACACCGTGACCGCCCGGCTGCTGGCCGCCCGCGACGGGAGCCGACGGTGACAGTCCTGCTGATCGCGCTCGGCGCCGCTATCGGCGCGCCGCTGCGCTACCTGACCGACCGGGCGGTGCAGGCCCGGCACGGCTCACCGTTCCCGTGGGGCACGCTGACCGTCAACGTGGCCGGGTCGCTGCTGCTCGGCGGCCTGCTCGCGGCGCCCGTCGGACCGGGCGTGACAGCGCTGGCCGGCACCGGCTTCTGCGGCGCGCTGACCACCTGGTCCACGCTCAGCTACGAGACGCTGCGCCTGGCCCGCACCGGGAAGCGCCACCTCGCGTACGCGAATGTGGCGCTCAGCGTGGTCGCGGGCCTCGGCGCGGCGTTCCTCGGCTACGTCCTCGTCACCGCGCTGAGCGGCTGACCGCGCCGGTCAGCCGGTCAGCGGGCCCGGCGCTCCGGGTGGGCCCGGTTCCACGCCCGCATCCGCTCCGGGTAGCCGGTGCGGGCCGCCTCGTACAGCGGCACCGCGTGCTTCTGGGCGATCCGGCCGGCGACGCGGGGCGAGCCGGTACGGCGGCGGATCCACTCGCCGTCGTCCGCGATGGCGACGACTGTGGTGTCGGTGGCCGTGGTCTCCGGTTCCAGGTAGAACTCGACCCCGCGCCGGCTGGTGACGAACGCCTCCAGCTGCGCCAGGTCCTCCTTGGTCGCCTCGCGGTCGAGCTTCGTGGGCGTCGTCGGGTCGGCGGCCCGGCGGCTGAACCAGCCCATGCCCGCCTCCTCTCCTCGCGTTCGCTCCAGTGCAGCACGCCCGCCTGGCAGGCGGCTGGGAGCGCGGTGGGAGTCGGCTGGACCGGCTCAGCCGACCTTCGCCGCCGGGGCACCGGCCTGCGCGTCCGGCGCGGCGGGACGCTCCCGCAGCACCGGCACCAGCGCGAGCGTGGGCAGCAGGAGCAGCGGCACCACGCCGAGCGCGGACAGCACCCCGAAGTGGTCGCCGAGGAAGCCGAGCAGCGGCGGCCCGGCCAGGAAGGCGGTGTAACCGATCACCGCCACCACGCTCACCCGGGCCGGGGCCTTGTCCTCGTCGTCGGCGGCGGCGCTCATCCCGACCGGGAAGCCGAGCGAGGCGCCGAGTCCCCACAGCGCGACGCCGACCACGGCGAGCGGGCCGGACCCGGCCAGCACGGCGAGCGCCGCGCCGGCGGACGCCGTCGCGATGGTCGCGTACAGCACCGGCACCCGCCCCCACCTGTCGATGGCGACGGTGCCGACGGTGCGGCCGAGCGTCATGCCCACCACGAACACGCCGAACACGGCGGCGCCGACGGCCTCGTCGACCCCGTACCCGTCCACGAACGCCACCGCGAGCCAGTCGTTGGCGCTGCCCTCGGTGAACGCCATGACCAGCACCAACAGCCCGACCAGCAGCGTGCGGGGCTCGCGCCAGGCGGCCAGCAGCGCCCGCCGCCGGGCCGCCGGCTGCCCGTCGCCGGCCGCCTCGGCAGGTGCGGCGAGGAACGCCCGGGCGCCGAGCAGCGTGCCGACCAGGACCAGCACGGACAGGACCGGCAGGTGCACCCCGACGGGTACGTCCAGCCGGGCGGCGCCGGCGCCCAGCCCGGCCCCGGCCACCGAGCCGAGGCTCCAGGCGGCGTGGAAGCGGGGAAGGATCGTGCGGCCGAGGCGCTTCTCCACCGCGGCGCCCTCGACGTTCATCGCCACGTCGCACAGGCCGGAGCCGAAGCCGAACGCGGCGAGCCCGAACCCGACCCCGACGACCGATCCGGCCAGGCTGGCGGCGAGACCGGCCCCGGTCAGGCCGAGCGTGACGAGCACCACCGATACGGCCACCGTGCGCGCGGGCCCGAGCCGCTGGGCGACCAGGCCGGCGGTCGGCATGGCCAGCAGCGAACCCGCCGACACGCAGAGCAGCAGCAGTCCGAGCCGGCTCGGGCTGAGGTCGAGCGCCTCGCGGGCCGCCGGAACCCGGGAGAACCAGCTCGCCACCGCGAGCCCGTTGAGGGCGAAGACGACGGCGACGCCGTTGCGGGCGGTCAGCACCGCCCGGGGCGCCGGTGGCCGCTTCCCGGCCGGCGCGTCGATGGTGCTGCTCACGGTGCGGTAGTCCCTTCCCCCGGCTGGTCCCGACGACAATCGCACACCTGAGAGCGCTACCACCACAAGCGCCGTTATGGCTTAGCTCATCCACGCCCGAGCAGGCATGATGCGGACATGGGAACGCCGACCACACGCCCCGCCACGCTCGACGACGTGGCCCGCGACGCCGGGGTGTCCCGGGCCACCGCCTCCCGGGTGCTCGGCGGCTACGGGTTCACCTCGACGGACGCCCGCGCCCGGGTGCGGGCCGCCGCCGAGCGCCTCGACTACGTGCCGGACCTCGCGGCCCGGGCGCTGGTGCGCGGAGCAGGCGTACGCCTGGTGGTGGCGGTGGTGGGCCGCGACGACACGGTGCTGGACGACCCGTACGTGCACCGGGTGGTGAGCGCGGCGTCGCGGGTGTGCGCGCCGCACGGCGTCGGCGTGGCCCTGGAGTGGCTGCCGCTGGCCGACCCGTCGGGGCTGACCCGGCTCGGCACCGACCGGGGCGTCTGCGGGGTGATCCTGGTCAACACGACCCAGGCGGCGCTGGACGCGGTGCCGCCGAGGCTGCGCGGCCGCGTCGCCTCGATCGGCCAGGGCTCGGCGACGGTGCCGTCGTTCGACGTCGACAACGCCGGTGGCGCGGGCGAGGTGCTGCGTCATCTGTACGCCACCGGCCGGCGCCGCATCGTCATGGTCACCGGGCCGCGCTGGCTGAGCTGCGCCGAGCGTTCGGTCACCACGTACCGGGAGCTGATGCGGGAGTCGGGGTCGCCGGAGCGGCTGGTCACCGGCGACTTCACCACGGCACGGGGCGGCCGGGCGGCGCTGGAGGCGCTGCGCCGGTGGCCGGACGCCGACGCGGTCTACGCGGCCAGCGACGCCACCGCGTTCGGCGTGATCGCCGCGCTGCGCGGGCGCGGTGTGCGGGTGCCGCACGACGTGGCGGTGGCCGGGTTCGACGACCTGCCGTACGCGGCGATCAGCAGCCCGCCGCTGACCACCGCGACCCACCCGGTCGACCGGATCGCTGCCGCTGCGGCCACGGCCGTGCTGACGCGCGCGCCGGTCGCCCCGAGCACCGCGTTCCCGTCGACGCTGGTCACCCGGGAGAGCGCCTGAGCGCCGGTCACGGAGGAAGGAGGGGTCCGATGGGCGGAGTCATGACGTGGATGTACCGGGGCGGCCGGCCGAACCGGCTGGCCCGGATGATGAACGCGCTGTCGGCCTGGCAGTACGGCGCCGGCCTCGCCCCGCGGCACTGGGTGACCATGGAGGTGCCGGGCCGTCGCACCGGCCGGACCGTCTCGGTGCCGATCGTCGTCGCCGACCACGACGGCGAGCGTTACGTCGTGTCGATGCTGGGCGAGCGGGCCAACTGGGTGGCGAACGTGCGCGCCGCGGGTGGGCGGGTGGTGCTGCGTCGCCGCCGCCGCGAGCCGGTGCGGCTGGTCGAGGTGCCGGTGGCGCAGCGGCCACCGATCCTGCGCCGTCACCTGGCGCTCGCCCCGGGCGCACGGGCGCACGTGCCGGTGGACCGGCACGCCCCGCTCGCCGAGTTCGCAGGGGCCGCCGCGGGCATCCCGGTGTTCCGGGTCGTGGCGGCGGAGCCCTCGGCGCGGTGACCCGCCGCCGGGGTCGTCACCGGGGAACACGGCGGAACGGCGTCGCGACAATCCTTCAGAATATCGATCGCTCGCGTTTTCGAGGTCGTCCGAACGGGAGAGGGAGCCGGTAAGATCGGCGACAGAACGGCGACCGATCACGGACTGCCCGGCGACCGGGACCGGCTCACACTGAGCGCATGAATACGAGACTCCGCCGCAGCCGGGCATTCGGCCTCGCGGTGTGTCTCGCCCTCGTGGCGATATTGAGCGGCTGCATGCAGCTCAACCTCGGGCTGACCGTGAACGACGACGACACCGTCTCCGGTCAGCTCCTGCTCACCGCGCCGAAGTCCGTGCTCAAGCAGCGGAACCCGGACCCGGCGGTGGCGTTCGCCGAACTGCGGCCGAACATTCCCTCACTTCCACCCGGAGCGGAGACCCGGTACGAGGACGCCACCTCGTACGGCATTCAGATCACGTACCGGAAAACGCCGCTGGCGCAATTCACGAGCGAAAGCGTGAATCTTGTCCGGGACGATGATCTCATTCGCTTCTCGCTTCCGCTGGACCCCAAGAAATACGGCGGCAAGTTCGGGCAGCAGGATCCGCGCCAGCAACAGGCGTTCATGACCTTGATGGAGTTCGAGATCTCGGTGACGTTCCCCGGCCGGGTGCTCGACACCAACGGCACGATCACCGGACGCTCGGTCAGCTGGAAGGTGGTCGCCAACCAGCCCAAGCCGGCCGAGTTGCGCGCCATCGCCCAGGCGCCCCCGCCGCCCGCCACCAGCCCGGCAGCAGTGGTGACCGGTGACGGCTCCTTCCCCTGGCTGCCGGTCGTCGCCGGCGCGGTCGTCCTGCTGCTGGTCGTCGCCGTGGTGGTCGTGCTCCTGCTGCGGCGCCGGGGCTCCCGCGGCGCCCCGGCCACGACGGCCACCACCGGTCCGGGCGCCCCCACCGGCCCGGGAGCGCCCGCCGGACCGGCACCCGCGGCCACCACGGGACCGGCCGCGCCCGGCACCCCGGCCGCACCGGCGCCACCCGCCGGTCCGCCGGCCTGAGACCCACCGACCACCGACGGCGCCCGCGCCGGCGGCCCATCAGCACACCGGGCGGAACCCGGGTTCAGCGAACCCGGGAACCGCCGCACCACTCCACCCCGACCGCACCACCGCACCATCGGAAAAGGGGGATCGCCGTGAACGATCTCTTCACCTGGGCCGCCCTGGGCAGCCTCACCGGCGCCAGCGCCGCCACCCTGCTCGCCACGAACGTCATCGGCGGGCTGATCGGACCGAGCGGCGACAAGGCGCGCAAGTGGATCGCGCTGGGCGTCGCGCTCCTGCTGTCCTACCTGACCGCCGCGTTCGCCGACGACGCCGGCCCGGAGAAGTGGATCATCGCGTTCTTCAACGGCCTGGTGATCTTCTCGGCCGCGCTCGGCGTCAACCAGCTTCCCCCTGGCAACCGGCAGGCGACGCAGGCGTCGCCCACCCAGCTCGCCCAGGGGCAGGAGCCCCGCTTCGTCCGCTCCTGGGTCTGAGAGAGGTGACCCCCATGATCTTCGGCATCCTCAGCGCGGCCGTCCAGGTCGTCTTCGGCGCCCTGCTCGGGCAGCTCGCCGCCGGCACCGTCGGCCTGCTCGTCGGCGCGGTCGTCGGCCTGCTCGTCGGCGCGCCGTTCGGCTGGGCGTCCGCCTCGGCCGGCACGTACGGCGCCGACCCGAAGGGGATCTTCCTCTTCGTGATCGACCACACGTGGAGCCTGCTCAACACGTTCGCCGGGGCGCTCTACCTGGCGCTGCACCTGGTCTTCGGTCACCAGCTCGACCGGGTCGTCTCGGCCGGCAGCGGACGGGTCAACGTCGTCGAGGGCGTCTCCCCCCGGTACGCCACCACGATCGGCACCGTCTGCGCCGGGTCCAGCCCGGGCATCCAGCGGCACGAGGACGTGCACGTGTTCCAGGCCCGGCTGCTCGGCCCGTTCTACCTGCCGCTGGTGGCGCTCAACTACGTGCTGTTCACCATCGCACCGGTGTGGCTGCTCTGGCACGACCACACCAACGCGCCGATCAACCGGTTCACCCGCTACTTCGAGATCGGCGTCTACCCGCACGTGTGGAACGAGGCCATCGCGTACCGCATCCAGGGGACGCCACCGCGATGACCGGCGCGATCGAGGCGGCCGTCGCGGACGTCGCGAGCTGGCTGGCCGGGGCCGCGGGCGAACCCGTACCGGTCGGTCCGCCGCGCGACGACCCCGACGGCGGTCTCACGGTCTGGCCGCTGGAGCTGCGGCCGGCCCGGCAGACCGCGACCGGCGGCGCGACGCGCGAGCCGTACCGGTTCGTGGTCCGCCTGCTGGTCTCCGGCGGCGGGCCGGCGGCGCTGCCCGCGCTGGACCGGGTGCTCGCCGCCGCCACCACGGCGGGCCGGCCGGAGCTGGTCCTGGCCGCCGGCGACCCGGCGCTGTGGCGGGCGCTGGGCGTGGCGCCCCGGCCCGCGCTGCTGCTGGACGCGCCGGCCCGGGTGGAACGGCCGGTCCCGGTCGCGCCGCCGGTACGGCAGCCGCTGCGGCTGCGGCAACTCGGCATGCGCACGCTGCACGGGCGGGTGGTCGGTCCGCAGGACCAGCCGCTCGCAGCCGTCCGGGTGGAGCTGGTGGGCGCCGCCCAGGCCACCGAGACCGACGCCGCCGGCCGGTTCCGGCTGGCCGGCGTGCCGCACGACCCCGACGCGCCGGACGCCCCGGTGCGGATCCGGCTCACCGGCGCGGGGCGCGTCCACGCCGCCGAGCTCGACCCGGCCGGCGACGGCCTGATCGTCGTCCGCGCCCCCGACTGACGTCCCGAGGAGGACCGATGCCCACCTACTTCTCCCCCGGCATCTACGTCGAGGAGGTGCCCAGCGGGGCCCGCCCGATCGGGCCGGTCGGCATGAGCACCGCCGCGTTCGTCGGGGTCGCGCCCGACCGCGGCGCCCACGTCGGCGAGGCGCTGGCGGTGAACAGCTGGACCGAGTTCCTGCGGCTCTACGCCGACGGCGAGCAGCTGGAGAGCACCCCGCTGGCCCGCGCCGTGTTCGGCTTCCTGGACAACGGCGGCACCCGCTGCTGGGTCGTCAACGTCGGCGAGGGCGGCCGGCTCACCGGCACCGGCGGGCGGCGCGGCGGCCTGGAACTGCTGGAGGCCATCGACGAGATCTCCATCCTGGCCGCGCCCGGCTACCACGACCCGGTGTCGCACGAGGCCCTGATCAGCATGGCCGAGCGGCTGCGCACCATGGTCGCGATCTGCGACCCGCCGCCGGAGGTCACCGACGTCTCCCGGCTCACCCGCGTCGGCACGCCGGGCAAGCCGCCCAAGCCCGCGTCGGCCGGCTCGGCCGCGTCGTCCGACAAACCCGCCGAGGGTACGCCGGGCGACGGCGACGGCGAACCGCCCGGCACCGGCGGCGACCGGCCCCGGCAGTCGGACTTCGCCACCTTCTACTTCCCGTGGATCCGGGTCCGCGACCCGCTCAGCGGCGACCTCGTGCTCACCCCGCCGAGCGGGCACGTCGCCGGCATCTGGGCCCGCACCGACGCGCTGCGCGGCGTGCACAAGGCGCCCGCCAACGAGCCGGTACGCGGCGCGGTCGACCTCGCGTACCGGGTGACCCGGCCCGAGCACGACGTGCTCAACCCCAAGGGCGTCAACGTGATCCGCTTCTTCGCCGGGGAGGGCATCCGGCTGTGGGGCGCCCGTACGCTCGCCGCCGAAGCCAGCGAGTGGCGCTACCTGAACGTGCGGCGGCTGTCCATCTCCATCGAACAGGCCATCGCCAACGGCACCCGGTGGATGGTGTTCGAGCCGAACGACTTCACGCTGTGGCGCTCGATCCGCCGCGACATCGGGGCGTTCCTCACCCGGGTGTGGCGCGACGGCGCGCTGCTCGGCCGTACGCCCGAGGAGGCGTTCTTCGTCAAGTGCGACGAGGAGACCAACCCCGCCGACGTCCGCGACGCCGGGATGGTGGTGGCCCACATCGGCATCGCTGTGGTCAAGCCCGCGGAGTTCGTGGTGTTCAAGCTGAGCCAGTGGGCCGGCGGCACCGAGACCGAGACGATCGGAGGCTGACATGCCCACCACTGCGACGCCGCAGCCGGGAGCACCCGTCGACCCGTACCGGGCGTACCACTTCAAGCTGCTGATCAACGGCATCACCAACGGGCACTTCACCGAGGTCAGCGGCTTCGAGGTGGCGATTCCGGCGCTGTCGTACCGGGAGGCGGGCAACGAGCGCATCCGGGCCGTGCCGGGACAGGTCGAGTACGCCCCGGTCACCCTCCACTTCGGCCTGACCAGCTCGCGCGAGCTGTGGGACTGGGTGAACGCGGCGGCGAAGGGCACAGTCAACCGGCGCAACGTGTCGGTGGTGCTGCTGGACCCGGCCGGCACCGCCGAGGTGCTGCGCTGGAACATGATCAACGCGTGGCCGACCCGGTGGCGGGGCGCGCACCTGAACACGCTGTCGCAGGAGATCGCCATCGAGGCGCTGACCCTGGCGTACGAGGGCCTGGAGCTGGAGGCCGGCGGTGCCGCCGCCCCGGCGACCGCGTGACCGGCTGGCCCGCGCGCTGCGGGCCACCGCCGACCGCCTGTCCGGACCGGCTTCACCGGGTTCACCGGACCGTGCGGACTCGCCGGGCTCCCTGGGCTCGCCGGGCTCGCCGGGCGACGTGCCGCGCCCGCCCGGACAGCCGCCCGAGCACTGGCGACGGCTGGTGGAGGCGCACGCTCCGGGCCTCCTGCGCGACCTCCCCCCGCCCCCCGTCGAGCACGGACCTCTCACCGACCCGTCCGCGAACGCCGGCCCGGACCAGACGCCGGTGCGGCGGAGCCGGACGGCCCGGCACGCAGTGGTGCGGTTGTGGCGAGGCTGGACGGCGTTGTTGGCCGACCGCTTCGGCACATCCCGTTCCCGGACGCGCTCCCGCCACGAGGCCGATCCCGGTTCGCCGTCGAGATCTTGGTACGAAAGTGCCCCCATTGGGGCCGCTTCCTACCAAGATCTTCCGCAGCTCCTGGAAGGTGGGACGGGGATCTCGGGAGTTGAGAAGCCTGAGCCACGCGGTGCGGCGCTGCCGCGGCCGGGAGCGGCGGTCACGCGGGCAGGTGGTGGGGAGGGCGCGGCGGGGTCGGAGACCGCTCCGGCGATGGTGGACGCCCGATGCCGCTCGGGTGACGCGGTGCGGCCGGACGACGCCGGGTCACGTGAGGGCCCTCCGCCGTGCGGGTGCGTGACGTCAAACGGTCCGGCCGGTTCGCCGGGTCCGGCGAGATCGGCGTGCATCGCCGACGGCTCCGGGTCGCGGGACGCCCTCGGCACATCAGGCATCCGCGGCACACCGGCCGCAGGCACCGGTGCCACAGCCACAGACACAGCCACAGCCACCGAGACCACAGGGACCGCCGGCACCGGACGGACGGCAGAGGCAAGGACCAGCGCGCGCACCAGCGCAGACCCGGACGGCAGCCGTGACGCCATCGGGTCGCCGGGCCGCGTCACGTCCGTCGACTCGGCCTCGCCGTCGACCCCTGAGCGGTGGCCCAGCCTCGGCGCGGGCCGGGTGGATGCGCTCCGGAACCTCGCACAGATCCGCCGGGGCCGGGCACGGCACCGGGATGACGCCGCCGGGGCGGACCTGTCGCCCGATCGAGGAGACGTGCTCCCGCTCGTCTTCGCGGCTGCGCCACCGTCGTTGCCGCATGGACCGGCCGCACACACCAGGGGCGGTCGAACCGGGCCGGCGAACTGTCGCGGCGGGACCGGGGACGGATCCGTCGCCGACCACCCGGGACGGGCCGCCGGCTCGCCGTACCCGGATGGGCACGACCCGGCTCCCGGCGGCGAGTTCCGGGCGCGACAGTTGCAGCGACCCGCGCGGCCCCCGTCCGGCAGCCCGTGGCCGGTCCTGCCGGACGACGCCGGCCCGGCCCGGACGACGAACCCGGCCGGCGCGGCCCGGGCGGCCGACGGCGGAGCATACGCGGATCCGTGGCCGGTGCTCCCGGCCGAACCGGTATGGCTTCCGACACGGACCCCGTGGGGTGACACGGCCCGGCTGGACCGGGAACAGGCGGGTGACTGATGGAGCGCGTCGCCTTCCTCGTGGACGAGTCAGGTACCCGGGTCGACTGCCTGCTCAACCCGGAGACCGTGCAGGTGACCCGGCTGGCCGGGGTACGCCCGCGCGGCGGACCGGACGGGCCGCTCACCGGCGCCGGGCTGGCCGACGACCCGCTCGTCTTCACCGGCGGCGGGCGTACCGAGCTGGTGCTGGACCTGCTCTTCGACGTCGACTTCGTGGAGTCGCCGGCCCGGCCCGAGGACGTCCGTGCGCTGACCCGGCCGCTGTGGATGCTCGCCGAGAACTCGGCGGTCGAGCACGGCTGGCTGCGCCCGCCGCTGGTCCGATTGGTCTGGGGCAAGACCTGGAACGTCCCGGGCGTGATCACGGCGATCGCGGAACGCTTCGACGCGTTCACCCTCACCGGTACGCCCCGGCGGTCCTGGCTGCGGTTGAAGCTGGTCCGGGTCGCGGAGGGCGCGGAGGCGGCGCGCGCCGGGTTCGAGGAGGAGCTGGCCGCGGCGAGCACACCCGCTGTCGCGCCCGGGTCGGCGGTGGTGGCCGCCGCCGACGGCGCGGCCGAGCCGGGCTGGTCCGGGGTGCGCTTCGACCTGCTCGCCCACGACGCGCTGGGCTCGCCGCTGCGCTGGCGGCTGCTCGCCGAGCACAACCGGATCACCGACCCGCTCACAGTGCCCGCGGGCACCGCGCTCGCCGTCCCCCCGGTCGGTGCCGCCACCGCCCCGCCGGATGCCGTCACCACGGGAGGCACCCCGTGAGCCGGGCCGCCCTGGTCACACTCGACGGCCGGCCGCTGGCCGACCCGGCCCGGCTGCGCGGCATCCGCGTCGCCGCCCGGCTGGACCGGCCCGCGCAGTGCGAGCTGACGCTCACCGCCGCCCCCGGGGCGGGCCCGCTCGACCCGCCGGTACGCCCCGGCGCCACAGTCGACGTCCGCCTCGACGGCCAGGCGGAGGCGCTGTTCACCGGCGAGGTGACGGCAGTCGAGCGGGAGTACGCGGGTGACGGCGTCGCGCTGGCCCGGATCCGGGCGTACGACCCGCTGCACCGGCTGCGCAAGCGGCAGGAGCTGCGGGTGTTCGAGTCGGTGACCGCCGCCGAGCTGGCCGGTGAGCTGTGCGCCGGGCTCGGGTTGAGCGTGGCGGCCGATGAGGACGGGCCGCGCCTGGACCGGCTGCTCCAGCACCGGCACACCGACCTGGACCTGCTGTGCGAGGTGGCCGGCCGGGCCGGGCTGCACCTGGGCGCCGACGGTGACCGGTTGCGGCTGTTCACGCTGGACGGGTACGGGGAGCCGCTGCCGTTGACGCTCGGCGAGACGGTGCACGCGCTGCGGGTCACCGAGAACCTGGACCGGGCGGGCGCGGAGTGCGCCGTCCTCGGCTGGCATCCGCAGCGCGCCGAGCCGCTGAGCCAGCGGGCGGACGAGGCGCGCAGCGGGCGGCGCATCCCGCTGCGCCCGGACCCGGGCGACGTCGGCGCCGACGGCGTACGCACCGCCGTCGACCAGCCCGGCCGCAGCGACGACGAGCTGGCCGCGCTGGCCCAGGCCGGACTGGACACCCGGGTGGCGGCGCTGGTCACCGCCGAGGGCACCGCGGAGGGTGACCCGGCGCTGCGGCCCGGCCGCCGGATCGCCCTCGCCGGCGTCCCGGACCCGCTGGCCGGGGTGTACGTGCTCACCGAGGTGGTACACACGGTGAACGCCGACGGGCACCGGACCCGGTTCTCCACGGTGCCGCCCGGCCCGCCGCCGTCGGCCGCGCCCCCGGCGGCGACAGTCACGCTCGGCACCGTCACCGACATCGACGACCCGGACGGGCTGGGCCGGGCCCGGGTGATGCTCCCGGCGTACGGCGATCTGGACGCCGGCTGGCTCGCGGTGCTGTGCCCGGGCGCGGGCCGGGGCAAGGGGATCGTCGCGCTGCCCGACCCGGACGACACCGTGCTGGTGGCGCTGCCCGGCGGCGAACCTGCCTCAGGCGTGGTACTCGGTTCAATGTTCGGCGCGGTCGAGCCGTACGACGCGGGGATCGTCTCCGGGCGCTCGCGCCGCTGGTCGATGCGGACCGGCACCGGGCAGTCCATCGTGATCGACGACGACGGGCGGACGCTTCGGCTGGCCACCGACGCGGGCAGCTTCGTCGAGCTGCGTCCCGAGCTGACCACCGTGCACGCGGCCGGTGACCTGGTGCTGTCCGCGCCCGGCCGGGCCGTCGTAGTGCGCGGCCGCACAGTCGACTTCCTGCACGCCCCGGCGGCCGAGGACGCCGAGACCGCCGCCGCGCAGGCCCGTACGCTCGCCCGTTCCGCCGGAGGTGGCTGATGCGCTGGATCCACCGCGACTCGCTGATCACCTGTGGACACGACGGGCGGGTGAAGAACCGCCCGTCGCAGGACTGGGTCACGGTCCGGGGCGTGCCGGTGCTGGTGCGGCCCGACCCGGAGGGGCGCGACATCACCGCCTGCCCGAACTACGGCCCGACGATCAAACCGTGCCTGCACACGCTGACCGTGACAGTGGGTTACAGCACGTGGGTGCGGGTGGACCGGCAGCCGGTGGTGCTGTCACACCTCGACGGCCTCACCGACGGCACCCCGCCGGGCACCGTGCACCACCAGGTCCGCGACGTGCGGCAGGGCTTCCTGGGGGCGGACGCGTGAGGGCCTTCCGCTTCGTCGGCGCCGGCTTCGACGCGGGCCGCGCCGGTGGTCTCGCGCTGACCGCCGCCGGCGGGCTCGCCATGACCGACGGCGACGAGACGGTACGCCAGGCGCTGTACCTGCTGCTGTCCACCACGCCCGGGGAACGGCTGATGCGTCCCGGGTACGGGTCGCGGCTGCACCGGCTGGTCTTCGCGCCGAACGACGACACCACCGCCGGGCTGGCGATCCACTACGTGCGGCAGGCGATCCGGCGCTGGGAGCCCCGGGTCGAGGTGCTGGACGTGGACGCCGGTCCCGACCCGGACGACCCGTGGCGCCTGGTGATCCGGCTGGACTACCGGGTCCGGGCCAGCCTCTCCCCCGGCCACCTGGTGTTCTCCGTCGACCTGCTCCCCGCCGACGAGGAACCCGGCGACACCCCCGACGAGGAGGGCACGTCATGACGCTGCCGGTGCCGCACCTGGACGACCGCGCCTTCCTCGACCTGGTCACCGAGGCGCGGGAACGCATCGCCCGGTCCTGCCCGGACTGGACGGACCTGTCCGCGCACGACCCCGGGATGGCGTTGCTGGAGGCGTTCGCCTACCTGACCGAGGTGATGATCTACCGGCTGAACCAGTTGCCGGAGAAGGCGTACGTCGCGTTCCTGAACCTGCTCGGCGTCACCCGGCACCCACCGGCGGCGGCCTGGGCCGACGTGCGCCTGACCCGCACCGGCCCGGACCGCGGCCCGGTGCGGGTGCCGGCCGGCACCCGGGTCGCCGCGGCGCGCGGCGCCGACCCCCGGCCGGTCGTCTTCGTGACCACCGAGCCGGCGGTGCTGCCCGCCGGGGAGACCACCACGACGGTACGCGTGCACCACTGCGAACCGGTCGAGGCGGAGCTGCTGGGCACCGGCACCGGGCAGCCCGGTCAGGTGTTCCGGGCCGCCCGCGCACCGCTGACCCGCACCACCGAGGCGCTCGATCTGCTGCTCGGCGTGGAGGTGCCGGCGGGCTCGGTGGAGCTGGGCGCCGCGGCCCGGGAGCACGAGGGGCGCACGTACGAGATCTGGCGGCCGGTGGACAGCTTCGCCGGTGTCGGGCCGCAGGCGAAGGTCTACCTGGTGGACCGGGCCTCCGGGGTGGTCACGTTCGCCCCGGCGCTGGACCTGCGCCCGGACACCGGAGCCGCTCCGGCCGTCGAGGGGGCGGCCGGGGCGACCACTGTGGCGGCGGTGCCACCGGCCGGGCGGCAGGTGCGGCTCTGGTACCGCTGCGGCGGCGGGCCCGCCGGGAACGTGGCGGCGGGCGTGCTCACCAGCCTGCGCGACCCGCTGCCCGGGGTGAAGGTGGACAACCCGGAGCCGGCCACCGGCGGCCGGGACCTGGAGTCGCTGGAGTCGGTGCTGGCGCGCGGGCCGTACGAGTTCTTCGCCCAGCAGCGCGCGGTGACCGCCCGGGACTTCGAGATCCTCGCCACCGGTTCCGGGGCGGTGGCGCGGGCGCGGGCGTTCACACGGGCCGCCGTCTACAGCTTCGCCCGGCCCGGCGAGGTCGAGGTGGTGCTGGTGCCGTACGTGCCGGAGGCGGCCCGGCCCGGCGGACGGCTGCCGGTGGCGGTGCTGCGCGAGCACGAGGTGGAGGAGGCCCGCCGCCGGGTCGAGGCCGACCTGGAACGCCGCCGCGCCCTCGGTACGGCGGTGCGGGCGGGCTGGGCCCGGTACAAGGCGGTGTCCATCCAGGCGCGGGTGGTGGTGCGCCGCGAGGAGGACGTGGACGCGGTGCGCCGCCGCATCCACGACCGGCTGCACCAGACGCTCAGCCCGCTGCCCACGCCGCTGAACCCGGCCGGCTGGGCGTTCGGCGAGCCGCTGCGCGCCTCCAACGTCTACCGGATGCTGGAGCACGCCGAGCCGGGCGTGCGCTACGTCGAGTCGGTGCGGTTCGTGGTCGACGAGGCGCCGGACGCGCAGGTGCGCACGGTGGCGGTGGACCAGTACCAGGCCGACACCTGGTACGCCGGCGGCGGCCCGGTGCTGTTCCGCTCCACCAACGCCGGCGCGGGCTGGGAACCGGCCGGCCGGTTCGACGACGAGACGGTGGTCCGGGTGGTGCCCGCGCCCGCCCCGGTACGCCCCGGCGTGGTCCCCCGGGCCGGTTCGGTGGCGGTGGTGACCACCCGCGACGCCGGTGGCTCCCGGGTCCGGCTGAGCACCGACCTGGGTGAGACGTGGACGCTGCTGACCGACCTCGACTCCGGCGTCCGCGACCTGGCCTGGATCGACCGGGACGGCACGGGCGCGCTGCTGCTGGCCACCGACAGCGGCCTGTACGAGGTGCCGCTGCTACCCGGCGCGGTGCCGTTGCAGATCCTGGTCGACCCGGCCGACGCGGACCGGGGCTTCTACGCGGTACGCGCGTTCGTCTCCGAGCGCGGCGCACCCGGGGTGGCGGTGGCCGCGCAGGCCGGATTCGGGGTCTACCTGTCCACGGCGGCCGGACGCCCCGGCACGTTCGCCCACGTCGGCCTCGCCAACGTGGACAACCGGGTGCTCGCCGTGCAGTACGACGGCCCGGCCACGCTGCTGTGGTGCGGCGCGGGCGAGCCGGACCCGAAGAAGCCCGGCCAGGGCTGCCACCGGACCCGGCTGTTCGAGTCGGACGTGAAGTGGCAGTCGATGGCGTCCGGCTGGATCGGCGGCACCTGCCGGGATCTGGCGTTCAGCGGCCCGCTCGCGCTCGCCGCGACGCAGAGCGGCGGCGTGGTCCGGCTCGACACGCTCGCCGGGCAGCCGCAGTGGTCGCCGGTGATGGTCAACTGCGGCCTGCCGCTGCGGGACCGGACCCGGTTCGTCCCGGTCGACGCCATCGCCGCCACCGCGCCCACCGGCACGTCAGGCGCCGGACGGCTGGTGCTCGCGGGCGGCGAGCGCGGCGTGTTCCGCAGCGGCGACGGCGAGGACTGGACGGCGAGCGCCAACCAGGCCACCGCCGACGTGGTCACCGTCCCCGGCACCTGGCTGCTCTGCTCCGGCGAGCACGACATCGAGGTGGTGCGGCAGGATGCGCCGAGCGGCGATTGAGCGGCTGCTGCCGGCCGCGTACCAGCGGGCCGCCGGCCCGGGCAGCGTGCTGGGTGCGCTGCTGGACGTGATGGAGGCGCTGCACGCCCCGGACGAGGCGGTGCTCGCCGACGTCGACGCGCTGTTCGACCCGTACCGGACGCCGGACGGGTTCGTCGCGTACCTGACCCGCTGGGTGGCGATGGATCACGTGGTCGCCGCACCCCGCGCCGACGCGCCGCTGCCGTTGCCGGCAGGCCGGTTGCGGGACCTGGTGGCGCACGGCGCGCTGCTGGCCCGGTGGCGCGGCACCCCGTACGGCATGCGGACCGCGCTGGAACTGGCCACCGGCGTGACCGGGTTCGTGCTGGACGAGCCGCCCGAACGGCCGTTCCACCTCGTGGTGCGGGTGCCGCCGGCCGCCGCCGACCGGCTCGCGCTGGTCACCCGCATCGTCGAGGCGGAGAAACCGGCCGCGGTCACCGTCGAGGTGCTCGCCTCCCCGGTCGACGCGGAACCGGCCGATCCGGTCCCGGCCACCCCGAGCCCGCCCCCCGACTCCGGACCGCCCGAGCCGGACACCGCCGAGCCCGCCGCCGGGGTCGCTGCGGTGCGCGCGGTCGGCCGGGCGCACGTACCAGCACCCCTGCCCCACGATCCGCCCGAGGAGCCGTCATGACCACCGAATGGACAGTCGTCGCCGCCGCCGAACAGTTCACGCTGGACGCCCGCAACGCCGGCGAGCTGACGTTCACCGTGTCCAACCCGGGTACCGCGCCGGACACCGTCGTCTTCGACGTGGCGCCCGGCGAGGGCAGCCAGCGGGCCTGGTTCACGGTGGCCGAGCCCCAGCGGGTGGTGCCGGGGCAGGGCTCGGTGTCGTTCCTGGTCCGGCTCGCCGTGCCGCCCGGCACGCCGCCCCGGCGCTACGACATGACCGGGTTCGCGTACTCGGCCAACACCGCACCGGAGGAGAGTTCCCGATCCAGCGGCCGGGTCACGTACGACGTGCGTGCCGTCGTACCCCCGAAGCGCGCGCCGTGGCCGTGGATCGCCGCGGCCGCGGCGCTGGTGCTGGTCGTGGCCGGGGTGGTGGCCTGGCTGGTGACCCGCGGCCCGGACACCCCGGCTCCGCCGCGCGCCGACGCGGTGACGGTGGAGGCGGAGACGCTCGTCTCCGGCGCGGCGGTGCAGTCCACCACCGGCGCGAAGGCGGAGGTGGTGGCGCAGGAGAACTGCTGCGACGTGGTGTGGTCCGGCGACGCGCAACTGTTCTTCCTGGGCCGGGGCGTGGGCGACCGGGTGACAGTGCAGGTGGACGTGCCGTCCGACGGCACCTGGCGGTTCTCCACCGTGCGCACCACCTCGTTCGACTACGCGAACACGATCTGGCTGGTCGACGGCCGGCAGGTCGGCGACACGTTCTTCGGGTTCAGCCCGACTGTGGTCCGCACCGACGAGGTGGACGTGGGCACCGTGGAGCTGACCCGCGGTCCGCACAAGCTGACGCTCGTGGCGGTGAGCAAGACGCAGGGCACCGACAGGTACTTCGCCGGGGTGGACGAGATCCGCTTCACGCCCGTCGTCCGGCCGTGAGCGCGAGGAGTGAGCCGGTGTTGCGAGCCCCGCAGTCGCGAACCGGGACGGCACTGTGAGCGGGCGGCAGAAGGTGCTGCTGGTGGCCGTGGCCGTGCTGCTGGTGGCGCTGTACGTGGTGGCGGTCGCCGGGCGCCGCGACGACCCGGGCGACCCGGGGGCCGGGCCGGGCGCGCTGGCCCGGCTCGGGCGCGGGTCCGGAACTGTGGACCCGGCGACGGTGGCCGTGACCTGCCTGCCGCCGGCCGCCGAACCGGCCACCACCGCCGACGGGGTGACGCTCGCCTTCGGCACCGCGTGCCGGCTGCGGGTGGCTGACCCGGGCGCGCTGCGCACGCTGGTGCTGCGCGGTACGACGCCGTTCGAGGTGACCGCCCGAGCACCCGGCGACGCGGACGTCACAGTCACCGACGAGGTCGCCCCGGACGCGGACGGCCCGGCGGTGGCGAAGGTGGCTGTGGACCGGGAGACCGAGGTGCTCCTGCGCTGTCCGGGAGGTGGCGGATGTTCGGTCACGCTGGCCCGGTCCTGACCGGAACGGAGACGCGGCATGGGTGAGTTGCGCAAGCCGTTCCTGCTGCTGGCCCTGCTCGCGGTGGCGCTCGTGGTCGGCGTGGAGCTGGGCGCGGCGGCGCTGACCGGCGGTGGGGACGCCAGTGGCGCGTTGCAGGACAGCGCCGGCCGGCTCGGCGTCGAACTGGGTGACGTCGGCGCGGTGTCCGAGCCGTCCGGGCGCGGCATCGGCTACCTGGCGCTGATCGACGTGGTGGCGCTCTGGACGACCGGGCTGTTCTGCCTGAGCCTGGTGCTGCCGGACCGGATGCAGGGCCGGGTGCAGGGCGTGGCCACGCTCGTCTTCTCGATCGTGCTGCTGCTGGTGTCGCTGGTCCTGCTGATCGTCGCGTTCATCGAGCTGACGGTGATGGTCTCGCTGTTCCTGGCCCCGCCGTTCGGCACGCTGGCGTACCTCGCGGTGTGGGGGTTCTTCCCGGTCGACGACGCGGCGGTGCTGCTCGGGCTGGCGCTGCTGCTCAAACTGGTCTGGGTCGCGCTGCTGCTCGCCGCCCAGCCCCGGTTCCTGCGCAACAAAGGCCTCGTCGCGCTGGCGCTGACCACGCTGCTGTGCACTGTGGTGTTGCAGTTCCTGCACGGCCTGGTGCCGGTGATCCTGGTCAGCATCCTCGACGACCTGGGCGCCGTGGTGTTCGCCGTGGTGGCGCTGATCTGGGCGCTGGTGCTGCTGATCGGGTCGATCCCGGCGATCGTCAAGGCGATCCGGACCACCGCCACCACGTCCGGCCGTACCGTCACGTGATAGCACCGCCGCCGGCGAGCGTGGCCAGGCGGGGCAGCTGCTCCGGGTCGGTCAGCGCCGACCCGACCGCCACCACCCGCGCCCCGGCGGCGAGGAAGTCACCCGCGTTGCCGGCGTCGACGCCGCCGGTGGCCACGAACCGGGCCTCCGGCAGCGGCCCGGCCACCGCCCGGAACCAGGCCGGGCCGAGGCTGACCGCCGGGAACGCCTTGAGCCACACCAGGCCGTGGTCGAGCGCCCGCTGCGCCTCGGTCGGGGTGGCCACGCCGGGCAGGTGCGGCACGCCGAGACCGGCCGCCGCGTCGGCGACGGCCAGGTCCAGGCCGGGCGCCACTGTGAACGCCGCCCCAGCGGCCACCGCGTCGTGGACCTGCGCCGGGGTACGCACAGTGCCCGCGCCGACGATGCGGCCCCGCCGACGCCCGGCCGTCACGGCGGCGTGCAGCGCCGGCACCGCTTCCGGGGTACGGATGGGCACCTCCACCACGTCGATGCCGAGATCCCAGGCCAGTTCCGCCAGCCGGACCGTCTCCCCGGGCGGCAGGTCGCGCAGGATCACCATCACCCGCGCGCCGCCGAACAGGGCCTCGAAGTCGTGCCCGCTCATCTCCCGCTCCCTCCCCTGACCTGCATCGACGCCTGCTCAGTCCACGCCGCGTCCGGCAGCGCCAGCGCCCGCGCGATCGTCTCCGCGTCCGGTGGCGGCGCGGTGTCGCCCGGCACGGCCAGCACCGGCGCGGCGGTCAGGTGGCCCAGCCGCAGGCAGGCTCGCAGGTCGAGGCCGCGCAGCAGCCCGGAGAGGAACCCGGCGGCGAACGCGTCACCCGCGCCGACCGGCTCCACCACGTCCACCGGCAACGCCGGCACGAACACCGCCGGTCCGGTACGCGGCAGCGCCGTCGCGCCGACCGGCCCGTCCTTGACCACCACCAGCTCCGGGCCGGGCAGCAGCGCACGGACAGCGGCCGGATCGCCCGCCGACCAGAGCACGGTCGCCTCGTCCAGTCCGACAAGCACCACGTCGGCGCGGTCGGCCAGGTCACGCAGGACCGGTCCGGCCCGGCCGCCGGGCCAGAGCGCCGGGCGGTGGTTCACGTCGAAGCTGACCCGGGCACCGGGCAGCGCCCGCCCGTCCAGCGCTGATACGAGCAGGTCACGGCAGGTGCCGGAGAGCGCGGCGGTGATCCCGGACAGGTGCAGCAGCCGCGCCCCGGCCAGCGCGGGACGCCCGAGGTCCGGCGCGCCGAGGCGGCTCGCTGCCGACCCGGCGCGGTGGTAGTGGACGCGGGTGCCGTCCGGGCCGGGATCCTTCAGGTAGAGGCCGGTCGGCGCGTCCGGATCGACGGTGACCGGGGAGACGTCCACGCCCGCGGCGGCGACCTCGGCCACCACCCGCCGCCCGAACGGGTCGTCGCCGACCCGGCTGACCCACGCCGCGCGGTGCCCGAGCCGGGCCAGCCCGGCCGCCACGTTGGACTCCGCGCCGCCCACGCCGACAGTCAGCCGCGCGGCGTCCTCCAGCGACCCGCCGCCGTCAGGGGCGAGCACCACCATCGTCTCGCCCACGCACACCACCTCCGGCCCGCTCCCGGCCGCGACCGCGGTACCGGAGGCACGCGGCTCGCTCCCCGCGCTCACCGTGGGGCTCGCAACACCGGCTCACACCGCGCGCTCACCGGATGACCGCCGCGTCCAGCCGGGCCGCGATGTCGGCCGGGTCGAGGTGGCCGTCGGCGACGAGGACCCGGTGCCGGTTGTGCCGGGGCTGCCCGGCCGCGACCACCGCCGGGCTGTCGAACGCGTACGCGACGCAGACGCCCGGGTACATCGCGGTGCGCACGAACCACCTGTCGCCCGTCCCCAGGCCGGTGAACACCAGCGTGTACGCGCCACCTCCGGGCGCGGTGGCGGACAACGCCAGCCAGGGCGCGGCCGAGCCGTTCACCGCCTCCTCGCCTTCCGCGTCGGCGGTACGCACGAGGGGTTCGCCGTCGGCCACCGCACGCCAGAAGAAGCCGCCGTACCCCGCGCCGCCCGGGCGGCCGTTCGTGGCCGGGCTGCCCAGGTGCACGTCAGCGCCGGTGGCGGAGGTGAGCGTGGCGGACAGGTCCAGCCACCAGGCGTCCTCGCCGGCCGGCGTGGCGGTGATCCGCCGGTGTTCGCGCAGCAGCACCCGGCCGTGCCGGTCCCGCCACTCCAGATCGTGGTCGAGCCGGTCGGCGGCCCGGTCCCGCCAGCCGGTATGCGCGATCACGCCGTGGTCGTCGCGCCAGGTGTAGCCGGTGCCGCGCACGTACGTCCGGCCGCCCCACAGGTTGACGCCGTCGACGTCCTGCACCGCCAATGACGCGCCGAGGTGCCAGACGTGGTCGGCCGGCAGCGCGTCCGTGACCGGGGTGCCGACCCGGGTCCGCACCGGGTGCAGGTACGGCCGGGGTCCGTGACGCGGGTCGAGGTCGGGCCGGACCACGTACCGGGCCACCTCGGCGCCACCGACGACCAGCCGCGACTCGGCGTCGGTGCCGGCAAGCCGCGACTCCGCGTCGCCCCCGGCAAGGCGCGACTCGGCGTCAGCCCGGCGCGGCTCGGCAGCGGCGGAACGGGGTTCGGCGGTCACGACAGGTCCGGCGCGGGGACCGGGTGGCGGGCGTCCAGCGCGTGCAGCGCCGCGAGCGCGTACCCGCCGAGGATCGGCACCGCCACCGGCGTGACCAGCACACCCAGCACCACGGCGAGCACGCAGACGCCGGAGGCGGCGGCCCAGGTGCCGGGGCGCTGCGGGCAGGTGCGGGCCACCTCGAGCGCGGCCGTTCGCCAGCCCCGGCCGCCGGTGCGTCCGACCGCTACGGCGACAAGGCCCGCGTACCCGAGCAGGACCGCCACCACGACGGCGGTGAGCGCGAGCGCGGGCCCGCCGCCTGGTACCCGGCCGGTGGTGAGCGCGAGCAGATCGGCGGCGAGCAGCGCGGCGGCGGCCAGGGCGACGGCGCTCACCGCCAGCCCGGCGGGCAGCGCACGGCCGAACCGGGTCAGGCTGGTCCGCGCGTCCGGCCAGGCGCCGGTGACCGACCTGTCGTGCAGCGCGGCACTCGCGGTGGCGACCGCCGGGGCGAGCGTGAGCACCGGCAGCGCGGCGAGCGCCACGGCGAAGCCGAGCAGCGCCAGGTCGGTCGCCTCGCGCAGCGTGTCCCGCCAGTCGGCACGGGCCGGCACGGTGTCGGGGTGGGCCGGCACGGTGTCGGGGTGGGCGGGTACGGCGTCGGTGTGGGCAGGCACAGCGCTCATCCCTTCAGCCCGCTGGTGTTGATGCCCTCGACGAGCATCCGCTGGAAGGCCAGGAAGAACAGGAACACCGGCAGCAGGGACAGCACCGACATGGCAAACATCGGGCCGACAGCGCTCTGGCTTGTCGAGTCGATGAACAGGGTCAGCGCCACCGGGACCGTGTAGTCCTCCAGGCTGGACAGGAACACCAGCTGGCGGAAGAAGTCGTTCCAGGTCCAGATGAACGAGAAGATCGCGGTGGTGACCAGCGCCGGGCGGCTCAGCGGCAGGATGACGTGCCGGAACACGCCGTACGGGGACGCGCCGTCGATGGTGGCCGCCTCGTCCAGCTCGCGCGGGATGCCGCGCATGAACTGCACCATGAGGAAGACGAAGAACGCCTCGGTGGCCAGGAACTGCGGCACCAGCAGCGGCAGGTACGGCCAGTCGCCGCCGACCAGGCCGAGGCTGCGGAACAGGATGTACTGCGGCACGATCAGCACGTGCCCGGGCAGCAGCAGCGTCCCGATCATGACGGTGAACCACATCTTGCGCAGCCGGAACCGCAGCCGGCCCAGGGCGTACGCGGCGAGCAGGCAGGACAGCGCGTTGCCGACGACGGTGAGCCCGCTGACCAGCGCGCTGTTGAGGAAGAACCGGCCGAAGCTGATGTCGAAGTTGGTCCAGCCGTCGAGGTAGTTGCCGGGGGTGAAACGTTCCGGCAGCAGGCCGACGTTGTTGACGATCTCGGCCTGCGACTTGACCGAGGTGCCGAGCATCCAGAACAGCGGGTAGAGCACCACCGCGACGATCGCCACGAGCACGATCAGCCGCAGGACGTTCCGGCCGCCGCCCGGCCGGCGGCGGGCGACAGGAAGCGCCGTCATGAGTCGTCTCCGTCCGAGTAGTGCACCCAGAACCGGCCGGTGCTGAAGAAGACGGCGGTGACCACGCCGATCGCCACCAGGAACACCCACGCCATCGCCGACGCGTAGCCCATCTCCAGGTCGGTGAAGCCGGAGATGTAGAGCTTCAGCGTGTACATCAACGTGGAGTCGACCGGGCCGCCGGTGCCGTTGCTGAGCACGAACGCGGCGGTGAAGCCCTGGAAGCCGTTGATGGTCTCCAGCACCAGGTTGAAGAAGATCACCGGGGAGAGCATGGGCAGCGTGACCGCGCGGAACCGCCGCCACGCCCCGGCGCCGTCCACGGCCGCCGCCTCGTACAGCTCGGTGGGCACCTGCTTGAGCCCGGCCAGGAAGATCACCATGGGTGCGCCGAACTGCCAGATCGCCAGCACCATCAGCGTCTCCAGCGCCCAGTCCGGGTCACTGACCCAGGGCAGCCCTTCGACGCCGAACAGGGCGAGGAACGAGTTGAACGCGCCGTCCCGGTTGAACATGTTGACCCAGACGATGGCCAGCGCGACGCTGCCGCCGAGCAGCGACGGCAGGTAGAACAGGCTGCGGAACAGCCCGACGCCGCGCCAGGCACGGTTGAGCAGCAGCGCCACACCGAGCGCGGCGGCCAGCTTCAGCGGCACCGCGATCAGCGCGAACGTCAGCGTGACCCGCACCGCGTGCCAGTACGACGGGTCGGCGGTGAACATCCGCTCGTAGTTGGCCAGCCCCACCCACCGCACCTCGGACAGCGGGGTGAGGATGTCGTAGTCGGTGAAGCTCAGCCAGAGCGAGAGCACCATCGGGATCGCCGTGACGCCCATCAGTCCGATGAGCCAGGGCGAGAGGAAGACGTACCCCGCCAGGCCCTCGCCGAGCCGGGCCCGGCCGGCCCGACGCCGCGTGGGGCGAGGGCCGGCCGGTCCGGTGCGCGGGGTCCGGCCGGGCGCCGTGGTGAGAGCCACGGGACCGGTCCTTTCGTGGGGTCAGGCGATCGCGGACTTGCAGGCGGCGACGAACTGCTCCGCCGCCTGGGCCGGGGTGGCGCGGCCGTACTGGGCGTTCTCGGCGGCCTTGACCAGCTCGGACTTGACCTTGCTGTGCCCCTTGATCGGGACCTGGGGCGAGGCGCCGAACTTCTGCGCCAGGTCGGACTCGACCTGGATGGACTGCTTCATGGCCGGGTCGGTGGCGGTCTCGCTGACCTTGGCGCGCAGATCCATGTTCGACGGCAGACCGCGGTCGGTGCCGAGCAGCGCCACCGCCTCCGGGTCGTTGTTCAGGAAGTTGATCACATCGACGGCGACGTCCTTGTGCTTGCTGCCCTTGAACACCGACCAGTACATCGAGGCGCGCGCCCACTGCGCGCTCGGGTCACCCGGGTACGCGACCACGCCCAGTTCGTCCTTGGTGTTCTTCTTCAGGTCCGGCATCTGGTTGACCCAGACCCAGGAGGTGGCCGACTTGCCGGTGACCACGAGCTGCTTGGTGATGTCGCTGGAGTTGCCCTCGTGGATGACGTCAGGCGTCGGGGTGGCGCCCCGGTCCCGCGCGCCCTTCCACAGCTCGAACCACTTCGTCACGTCCTCGGCGGTGAAGCCGAGTTCCTTGCCCTTGTACAGGTCCTTGCCCTGCTGGCGCAGCCACACCCAGAGCGCCTTGTAGTCGGCGCTCGGGTCCTGGGTGCCGGGCACCTTCGTCTTCTTCGCCACCTGCTCGGCCCAGGCGATGTGCTCCTCCCAGCTCATCCCGGTGGTCGGCTCGGGCAGCCCGTTCTTGGTGAGCAGCGTCTTGTTGTAGACCAGGCCCTGCGTGTTCTCCCCAGCGGCGACCCCGGCGAGCTTGCCGTCGACCACGCCGTACTCCAGCAGGCTCTTGGGGAACTTCGACACGTCGAGCTTGCCGGAGTCGCGGTAGCTGCTCAGGTCGAGCGTGGTGCTGCGGCCGGCGTACTCGGCCAGGTAGTTGTCGTCGATCTGGAACAGGTCCGGCGGGTTGCCGCCGGCGGTCAGTGTGGCGAGCTTGTCGAAGTAGCCCTGGTTGGCCTGCCAGGTCTTCTCGAACGTCACGTCCGGGTGCTTCTTGGTGTAGAGGGCAAGGGCGTCCTCGGTGAGCTTGGCCCGGGCCTCTCCGCCCCACCAGAAGACGGAGAGCTTGACCGGGCCGCCGTCGCCGCCGGCTTCGTCGTCGCCGCAGCCGGCCGCGCCCAGGGCGAGGGGCACGGCGAGCGCGACGGCGGCCAGGCCGCGGACGAGTCGGCGTCGGGTCAGGGGGGTACGGTGATCCCGCCCGGCGGGTGCGCCGGCGGTGGGGGACGTTGCGGGGTGCATCTGCGCTCACTCCTCGGCTGTGGGAGGCGACGACGTCACCGGCGGCCGTCCGCGGGCCGCCCGGGTCCGCAAGGCTGTGCGGGCCCGGGCCACCTGCTCAGGCTCCGGTGCCGTCCCGGCCGGGCGCGGGGACGGGCCCGGTCGAGTCGCGGACGACCAGTTCGGTCTGGAGCATTACCTGTGCGGTGGTGCGACGGTCGCCGGCCGCCGCGCCCCGGCCCCGGGCGCCGCGTGGCGCGTCGGAGTCGAGTTGCAGCAGCATGTCGACGGCCGTCCGGCCGGCGGCCGCGGTCGGCGTGGCCACCGTCGTCAACTTGGGGCGGGTGAGCCGGCTCAGCGCGATGTCGTCGACGCCGACGACGCTCACGTCGTGCGGCACCCGCGCCCCGATCGCGTCCAGCCCTTCGATCAGGCCGATCGCCATCAGGTCGTTGTAGGCGAGCACGGCGGTGACGCCGCTGCGGCGTACCTGCTCGGCGAGCGCGCCGCCGCCGGTCTCGGTGGGCTGGTTGGGTCCGAGGACTGTCAGTTCCGCTCCCCCGCCCCGGGCGGCGGCGGTCGCGGCGCGGCGCATCTCCCGGGCGGTCCAGGAGCCGCGCGGGCCGCCGAGCAGCGCGATCCGGCGGTGACCGAGCCCGAGCAGGTGCTCGATCGCGGCCCGGGCGCCCTGCCCGACGTCCATCATCACGCAGGGCAGGCCGGCGATCTGGCGGTTTATCACCACCACCGGGACCTCGCGGCTGACCTGCTCGATCAGGCTGTTGCTCATCCGGGGGCTGCACAGCAGCACACCGTCGACCTGCTTGGCCAGGGCGTGGACCAGGTCCTCCTCGGCGACCGGGTCCTCGTTGGTGTCGGCCACGAACACGTGGTAGTCGCGGTGCCGGGCCTGCCCCTCCGCCGCCTTGATCAGCGGCGGGAAGAACGGGTTGGCGATGTCGGCCACGATCAGGCCGATGTTGTGCGTACGGCCGGTGATGAGGGCCCGGGCGGCCCGGTTGGGCCGGTAGCCGAGGTCCTCCGCGCAGGCCAGCACCCGGACCCGGGTCTCCGGGTTGACCAGGTGCGGGGCCGAGAACGTCCGGGACACGGTGGAGATGTGCACACCGGAGGCGCGGGCGACGTCCCGGATGGTGGCTGGCACGGCGGGCTCCCTCGTCCGATGTGGTGGGCGTCACGGGTGCCGCCCATTAATGCAAACGGTTGCGCCCGTGTCAACGGTCCATTGTTGCGGCTCGATTGCGCCGGCGTTCCCGCCACGTGCATGAATGCCCATCAACGGGGATGGATAGGACGGCTTGGGCGGCAACCGTTGACGACGCATCCACCGTCATGGTTTCTTCGGCTGCAAACCTTTGCAGCCGACTGCCGGGGAGGCCGACGTCATGTCACCACCGGCCCGGAAACGGGTCCGCCACGCCCTGGTGGGTGCCGGGGCACGCGCCGAGATGTTCGTCCGTGCCCTCGCGCTCGACCACGCCGACACCGCCGAGCTGGTCGCGCTCGCCGACGTCAACCAGATCCGGATGGACGCCCACAACCGCTGGCTGGCCGAGCTGGGCCACCCGCCGGTGCCCACGTACGCCGCCGCCGACGTCACCGCCATGCTCGCCAAGGAGCGGGTCGACGTGGTGCTGGTGACCAGCGTCGACGCCACCCACGACGAGTACGTGACGGCGGCGCTGCGGGCCGGCTGCGACGTGGTCGTGGAGAAGCCGATGACTGTCGACGCGGAACGGTGCCGGCGCATCCTGGACGCGGTCGCCGAGACCGGCCGGCGCGTCACCGTCGCGTTCAACTACCGCTACAACCCGCTGCACGAACAGTTCCGGCGGCTGCTGGCCGACGGCGCGGTCGGCGAGATCGGGTCGGTGCACTTCGAGTGGCTGCTCGACGTGCGCCACGGCGCCGACTACTTCCGCCGCTGGCACCGGGACAAGTCCGTCTCCGGCGGCCTGCTCGTGCACAAGTCCGGCCACCACTTCGACCTGGTCAACTGGTGGCTGGACGCCCGCCCGGTCGAGGTGCACGCGTACGGCCGGCTGTTCTTCTACGGCGAGGACGGCCGCCGGCACGGCTACGCCCGCGACTACGACCGGGCGCACGGCTCCCCCGCCGCCGACGGCGACCCGTTCGCGCTGCGCCTGGCCGACCACCCGAGGCTGCGCGAGCTATACCTCGACGCCGAGGCCGAGGACGGCTACCACCGCGACCGCAACGTCTTCGCCCCCGGCGTGACCATCGAGGACGACCTCGCGGTGCTCGCCCGCTACGACACCGGCGCGACGATGACCTACCACCTCACCGCGTACGCCCCCTGGGAGGGCTACCGGGTCATGGTCAACGGCAGCCGGGGCCGCCTCGAACTGGAGGTGACCGAGAGCGACCACGTCAGCCCGTCCGTCGCCGGTGCCCTCAAGGGCGCGGCGCTGCACGGCGACGAGGCCGCCGTCGAGCAGGGCGCGGCCCGGCTCACGCTGCGCCCGTTCTGGGCGCCGCCGCAGGAGATCCCGGTCGAGGGCTGGACCCGGCGCGGGCACGGCGGCGCGGACGCCCGGATGACCCGGGTGCTGCTCGGCGGCGAACCCGACCCGCTCGGCCGGGCGGCCACCGCCCGCGACGGCGCACTCGCCCTGCTCACCGGCCTGGCCGCCAACCGCTCGCTGGAGACCGGCGCGCCCGTCCGGGTCGCCGACCTGCTCACCCTGCCCTGACCGAGGAGCCCTCGCTGTGCCGATCATCCCCCGCGGCGACCTGCTGCTGCCCGCCGAGCCCGGGCTGCGCGCCCTGGCCCGCGAGCTGTACGCGCTCGCCGCCGAGCAGCCGCTCATCTCCCCGCACGGGCACGTCGACCCCGGGCTGCTGGCCGAGGACCAGCCGTTCCCCGACCCGGCCCGGCTGCTCATCGTGCCCGACCACTACCTGACCCGGATGCTGCTCAGCCAGGGCGTACCCCCGGCCGACCTGGGCGTGCCGAGCGTCGACGGCAGCCCGGTGGAGACCGACGGGCGGACCATCTGGCGGCGCTTCGCCGCGCACTGGCACCTGTTCCGCGGCACCCCGTCGCGACTGTGGCTGGAGCAGACGTTCCGGCACGTGTTCGGCGTCGACACGCCGCTGAGCCCGGCCACCGCCGACGCCGTCTACGACGCGCTCGCCGCGCGCCTGGCCGAGCCGGGCTTCCGGCCCCGGGCGCTGTTCGAACGCTTCGGCATCGAGGTGCTCGCCACCACCGAGTCACCGCTGGACGACCTGGGCCGGCACGCCAAGCTCGCCGCCGACGGCTGGGGCGGGCCGGGCGGCCGGGTGGTCACCACGTTCCGCCCCGACGACGTGGTGGACATGGAGTTCGACAACTGGGCCGCGAACGTGGACCGGCTCGCCGAGGTCTCCGGCGAGGACACCGGCACGTACGCCGGATACCTCGCCGCGCTGCGGGCACGGCGGGAGGCGTTCGCCGCCGCCGGGGCCACCTCGTCCGACCACGGGCACCCCACCGCCCGTACCCTCGATCTCAGTCCCGCGCAGGCCGCGGCGCTGTACGACAAGGGCCGGCGCGGCCTGGCCGACGCCGCCGACGCCGAGGCGTTCCGGGCGCACATGCTGCTGGAGTTCGCCCGGATGTCGCTCGACGACGGCCTGGTCATGCAGCTGCACCCCGGCGCGGTCCGCAACCACAACCGCTGGCTGCACGCCCGGCACGGCCGCGACGTGGGCGGCGACGTGCCGCAGGCCACCGAGTACGTGCACGGCCTCGCGCCGCTGCTCGACGCGCACGGCAACGACCCCCGGCTCACAGTGGTGCTCTACACGCTCGACGAGGACACGTTCACCAGGGAACTCGCCCCGCTCGCCGGCGGGTACGCGGCGCTGCGCCTCGGCGCGCCCTGGTGGTTCCTGGACTCCCCCGAGGTGCTGCGCCGGTTCCGCGAGGCGGTCACCGAGACCGCGGGCTTCTACAACACCGCCGGGTTCGTCGACGACACCCGCGCGTTCTGTTCCATCCCGGTACGCCACGACGTGGCCCGCCGGGTCGACGCCGGATTCCTCGCCCGCCTCGTCGCCGAGCACCGGCTGACCGAGAACGAGGCCGCCGAGACCATCGTCGACCTGGCGTACCGGCTGCCGAAGCAGGTCTTCAAGTTCGGAGGTGGGCCCGCATGACCACAATCGTCGACGTCGAGGTGCACGACGTGCGCTTCCCCACCGCCGCCAGCGGCGACGGCTCGGACGCGATCAACAGGGGCGACTACTCGGCCACGTACGTGGAGCTGACCACCGACGGCGGGCCGACCGGCACCGGGTTCACGTTCACCAACGGCCGGGGCAACGAGATCACCTGCGCGGCGGTCCGCGCACTCGCCCACCACGTCCGGGGGCGCACCGTCGCCGAGATCGCCGCCGAACCCGTGGCGTTCTGGCGCTCGCTCACCGCCGACGTGCAACTGCGCTGGCTCGGCCCGGAGAAGGGCGTGATCCACATGGCCACCGGCGCGCTCGTCAACGCCGTGTGGGACCTGCGCGCCAAGCTCGCCGGCAAGCCGATGTGGCGGTTCCTCGCCGAGGCGCCCACCGACGAACTGGTCGCGACAGTCGACTTCCACCACATCACCGACGCGCTCACCCCCGACGAGGCGGCGGCCATCCTGGACAAGGGACGCGACGGGCTCACCGACCGGCTGGCCGCGCTGGAACGCGACGGGTTCCCCTCGTACACCACGTCGGTGGGCTGGCTCGGCTACCCGGACGAGCAGGTGCGCGCGCTGACCCGCGACGCGTACGCGCAGGGGTGGCGCGCGATGAAGATGAAGGTCGGCGGGCGGATCGAGGACGACCTGCGGCGGGCCCGGATCATCCGGGCCGAGATCGGCCCGGACGCGCTGCTCATGATGGACGCCAACCAGGTGTGGGACGTGGACGAGGCGATCGCCGCGATGGGCGTGCTCGCCGAGGTCGACCCGTACTGGATCGAGGAGCCCACGCACGCCGACGACGTCCTCGGGCACGCCCGGATCGCCCGCGCGGTCACCGAGCTGACCGGCGGCCGCTGCCGGGTCGCCACCGGCGAGGTCGCCGCCAACAAGGTGATCTTCAAGCAGCTGCTCCAGGCCGAGGCGATCGGCGTCATGCAGGTCGACGCCTGCCGGGTCGGCGGGGTGGACGAGGTGCTCGCCGAACTGCTGCTGGCCGCGAAGTTCGGCGTGCCGGTGTGCCCGCACGCCGGCGGCGTCGGCCTGTGCGAGTACGTGCAGCACCTCGCGATCTTCGACTACCTGCGGGTCGGCACGAGCCTGGACGGCCGGATGGTCGAGTACGTCGACCACCTGCACGAACACTTCACCGACCCGGTCCGCACCCGGGGCGGGCGCTACCTGCTGCCCACAGCGCCCGGATACAGCGCCACCATGCGTCCGGAGTCGATCGCGGAGTTCCGCTTCCCGGAGGGACCGGCATGGCGCTGACCCCCGACCGGCTCGGCCTGGCCACGCTGCGCCACCTGCCGCCGGAGTCCCGGCCGCTGGTGCGCCCCGGCACCGTGCCGGCCGGCATCGTCCACCTCGGTCTCGGCGCGTTCCACCGCGCCCACCAGGCCGTGCACACCGAGGCGGCGGTCGGCGCGGCCGGCGGCGACTGGGGCATCATCGGCGTCGCGCCGCGCAGCACCGACGTGGTCGAGGCCCTCGACGCACAGGACTGCCTGTTCAGCGTCACCACGCTCGCCGCCGAAGGCGCGGCCACGCGGGTGGTCGGCGCGCTCGCCGGGGTACGGCACGCCGCGAGCGACCCGGACGCGGTGGTCGGCCTGCTCGCCGACCCGGCGATCCGGGTGGTCACGCTGACGGTGACCGAGAAGGCGTACCGGCTGGACCCGGTGACCGCCGCGCTGACAGTGGACGCGGACCTGACCGCCGACCTGACCACCGGCCGTCCCCCGCGTACCGTGCCGGGTCTGCTGGTCCGCGGGCTGCTCGCCCGCGCCGCCGCCGACGCCGGGCCGATCGCGCTCGTGAGCTGCGACAACCTGCCCGCCAACGGACGGCGGCTGCGCGGTCTGGTCGAGCAGTGCCTTGCGCTGGCCCGGGTGCCGGACGCGACAGCCGAGCGGGTGCTGGCGGCGGTGACCTGCCCCGGCACCATGGTGGACCGGATCGTGCCGGCCAGCACCGACGAGACCCGGGACACCGCCCGGCAGGCGCTCGGCGTGACCGACCTCGCGGCGGTCGCCGCCGAACCGTGGTCGCAGTGGGTGATCGAGGACGACTTCCCCGGCGGCCGTCCGGCCTGGGAACGCTCCGGTGCGATCCTCACCGGCGACGCCGGGCCGTGGGAGCGGCTGAAACTGCGGGCGCTCAACGGCGTGCACTCCGCCACCGCGTACCTCGGTGCGCTCGCCGGCGCGGAGACGGTGGCCGAGGCGCTGACGCTGCCGCACCTGGACGCGGTGCTGCGGCGGCTGCTCGCCGAGGAGATCGCGCCGAGCTTCACCCCGCCGCCCGGCGCCGACGTGGCCGACTACGGGGAACAGGTACTGGCCCGTTTCGCCAACCCGGCGATCCGGTACCGGACGACGCAGGTCGCCATGGACGGCTCGCAGAAGCTGCCGCAGCGGGTGCTGCACACCGTCGCCGACCTGCGGGCCGCGGGCCGGTCGGCGCGGTGGAGCGCGCTCGTGGTGGCCGCGTGGCTGCGGTTCCTGCTCGGGTACGCCGACGACGGGCGGCCGCTGCCGCTGGACGACCCGCTCGCGGACCGGCTGCGCGCCGCGCTGGCCGCCGGAGCGCACACCCCGGCCGGGGTGGTGGACGCGGTCTTCGCACTGCGCGAGGTGTTCCCGGCCGACCTGGCCGCCGACGACGAGTTCCGCGCCGACGTGACCGGCTGGCTCACCGCGCTGGAACGCCACGGCGTCCGGGCCACGCTGGCGGGCGCCCGGTGACCGGCGGCGTGCCGGGGACGCCCGGCGGGCGGCGACCGGGCGGGGGCCGCTGGTGAGCGCCGGCGGCCCGCCGCGGGTGGCGCTGATCGGGGCGAACGGGCACGGCCGCTGGCACCGCCGGGCCATCGCCGAACTGCACGCGGCCGGGCGTGCGCGCCTTGTCGCGCTGGTCGACGTCCGCCCGCTGGAGGCCGAACCGGACGCGCCGGTCCCACCGGAGGCGGCCGTCCTCACCGATCACCGGGTCATGCTCGCCCAGTCCCGGCCCGACGTGGTGGTGATCTGCACGCCGCCGCACACCCACCTGCCGATCGCGCTCGACGTACTCGCCGCCGGGGCGGACCTGCTGCTGGAGAAGCCGCCGGTGCTCGACCTGGTCGAACACCGGACGCTCGCCGAAGCCGCCGCCGCTGCCGGCCGGGCCGTGCAGGTCAACTTCCAGGCGCTCGGCTCGGCCGCGCTGACCGAACTGACCGGCGCGCTCGGACGGCTCGGTCCGGTCACCGGCATCGCCACGCTCGCCGCCTGGCAACGCCCGGACGCCTACTACGCCCGCTCCCCCTGGGCCGGGCGACTGTCGGTCGACGGCCGCCCGGCGCTGGACGGCGCACTCGCCAACCCGCTCGCCCACGCGCTGATGCAGTGCCTCGCCGTCGCCGAATCGGTCACCGGCGCGCCGGTCCGCCCGGCCCGGATCGAAGTGGAGCGCTACCGCGTCCGCCCGATCGAGGTGGACGACACCAGTGTGCTGCGGCTGACCCCGCACGCCGGGCCGCCGGTGCTGGCCGCGCTCACCCTCGCCGCCGAGGAACACGTCCCCGGGGAGGTGCTGGTCACCGGCGAGCGGGGCCGGGCGGTGCTGGAGTACCCGACCGACCGGCTGCGGCTACCCGGCGACGACGCGCCACGCCCGGTGCCCGGCCGCCGCGGGCTGCTGGCGAACCTGCTCGACCACCGCACCGACGGCACGCCGCTGATCGCGCCGCTGGCGCGCACCGAGCCGTTCACCGCGGTGCTGGACGCGCTGCGGGACGCACCCGTTCCGACGCTGCTCGACGGGGACCTGGTGCGCGAGGCGGGCGACGGCCCGCAGCGGGTGCGGATGGTGCGGGGCGTCGGCGCGGTGCTGCGGACCGCCGCGGAGACCGGTGCGCTGCCGTCGGAGGCGGGCGTGCCGTGGGCGGTCAAGCCCTATGTGGTGGATCTACCCGTGCAGTGAATGTCCCTCCAGGAGAACGGAAACGAGTCATGCGTACCCGAACCGCAGCCGTCGCGGCGCTGGCCGCCGCGCTCGTCCTCACCACCGCCGCGCCCGCGCCGGCCGCACCTGGTAAGCCGTCCCGGGCCGCCGAGCTGATCGGCCGCCAGACCCTCCCGGCGAACGACGGCTGGGCCGCCGCGGGCACCGGCACCACCGGCGGGTCGGCCGCCGCGCCGGACCGGGTACACGTCGTGCGTACCCGCGCCGAGCTGGTCGCCGCGCTCGGCGGCGACAACGCCACGAACGCCGCCGACGCCACCCCCAAGATCGTGTACGTGGCCGGGACAGTCGACGGTTTCGAAGGACCGGACGGCACCCTGCTGGACTGCGCCGACCTGGCCGACCCGGAGTACTCGCTGCCCGCCTACCTGGCCGCGTACGACCCGGCGACCTGGGGCCGGGTCAACCCGAGCGGACCGCTGGAGGCCGCCCGGGTGCGTTCGGTGGCCGAGCAGACCCGGCAGACGCAGATCAACGTCGGCTCGAACACCACTATCGTCGGGCTGCGCGGCGCGCGGCTCACCGGCCTGACGCTGATGATCGACCGGGTGGCCAACGTGATCGTGCGCAACATCGAGTTCGCCGACGCCCGGGACTGCTTCCCGGCCTGGTCCCCTGCCGACGGCGACACGGGCAACTGGAACTCCCAGTACGACCAGATCTCGGTGCGCCGCAGCGAGCACGTCTGGATCGACCACAACACGTTCACCGACGGCGACAACCCGGACAGCGCCCAGCCCGTCTACTTCGGGCGGCCCTGGCAGGTGCACGACGGCTCGGTGGACGTCACGCACACCGCCAGCCTGGTCACCGTGTCGTGGAACCGGTTCACCGGCCGGGACAAGGTGATGCTCATCGGCTCGTCGAACACGGTCGGCCCGGACGTGGGCCGGCTCAACGTCACCGTGCGGCACAACCTGTTCGACGGCACGCTGCAACGGCTGCCCCGGGTCCGGTTCGGCCAGGTCGACGTGCACGAGAACCACTACCGGCTCGGCGGGCCCGGCTTCGCGTACGCCCTCGGCGTCGGCGTGCAGTCCGCGCTGTACGCGGAGAACAACTTCTTCACGCTCACCGGCGACACCGGCCCCGCCGACCTGCTGTACGACTGGGGCGGCACCGCGCTCACCGAGCGGGGCAGCTGGGTCCGGCAGGGTGACCGCCTGCCCCGGCCGGTGGACCTGCGCGCCGCGTACAACGCCGCCCACGACCCCGACCTCGGCGGCGACGCCGGGTGGACGCCCACGCTGCGCGCCGCCCGGCCGCTGCCGGCCCCGCTGGTCCCGTTCGTCGTCGACGCCTTCGCCGGCGCCGGGCGGCTGCCGCTCTGACCTGCGCCCGAGCCCGCACGCGCACCAGCTCGACGCCGTCGGGGCAACCGCGACCGCTCGTCCCGGGCCGGCGTCCCCTCGGGGGGGGTCGCCGGCCCGCCGCGTTGCCGCCTCTGCCGGGCCGCAGGCTGACACGCCGCCCCCGATGCGCAATGATCACGTTTGACGGACACCGCCGCCGGGGGAATGAATCGGCGGCCACCGGGGACAACAGGGTGAGAATCAGGCGGTGACAGCGCGAGTGGGCGCCCAGGTCCGGGGACGGGCACGGGACGGAGGGCCGGACGTGACGGGTGGGACATCCGGCGACGTCGGCCCGGTCCTCACCATCGACCTGCCGGCCGACCCGGCCCGGCTCGCCGCCACCCGGGAACGGTTGCGCGGCTGGCTGCACGACCGGGGCGTGAGTGAGTGGGACGTCGACACCGTCCTCATCGCCACCGGTGAGGCGTGCGCCAACGCCATCGAGCACGGCTACCGCTTCGCCCGGGAGGGCATCACCACGCTGCGGGCCGAGCTGCGCGGCGACCGGCTGGAGATCGAGGTACGCGACCGGGGCGGCTGGCGCGCGGCCGACGGCGACGACACCGGCGACCGCGGCCGGGGACGGCTGATCATGGCGCGGGTGATGGACGAGGCCACCATCGTCGGCACGCCGGAGGGCACCTGCGTACGCCTGGTCAAGCGTCTCACCGGCGACGTGAGCGGCCCGGCGGACGCCGGATCTAGCGAAGATCAGCTATAAGGGACGCATGGAGTTCCCCGCGTACCTCGCCACCATGCCGATGCACGCGATCACCGAGATCCACGGTGAGCCCGGGCTGCTGGCCCGGTTCCGGCTGGAGATCGAGGCGTTCGACGAGGCCGCCCGCGACCGGCTGACCGAGGCGCTCGACCTGGCTGCCGACCTGCACCGCGACGACCGCCGGGTACGCGAGCCGTACCTCAACCACCTGCTGCGGGTGGCGATCCGGCTGATGCACCACTACCAGGTGCGGGACGTGGACGTGATCGTCGCCGGGCTGCTGCACGACGCGGTCGAGGACCACCCCGCCGAACTCGCAGGGCTCGACCCCGAGTCGGCAGCGGACGCCACGCCGGCGGCGCTAGACGCGCTGTCCGACCGGTTCGGCGCGCGGGTCGCCCGGCTGGTCGCGGCGGTCACCAACCCGGCGTACGACCCGGGGCGGGACCGCGACGAGCAGTACCGGGAGCACGTGGCGGCCAGCCTGGAACGGGAACCCTGGGCCCGCGTGATCAAGGTGTCCGACTTCACCGACAACGGCGTGGGCGTGATCCACACGATCGGGCCGAAGGTGACCCGCGCCGCCACCAAGTACCGCCCGCTGGTGCCGGTCTTCCGCGACCTGGTCGCCCGGCCTGACACGCCGCTGTCGGCACCGGTCAAGCAGCACATCCTCGCCCAGCTGGACCTGGCCGAGGAGCGCTTCAGCGCCATCCTCGACCAGCCCGCCTGACCCCACCCGGTCCGGCGTGTCCCGCCCAGGCCGCCGACGCGACCCGCGCCCTCACCACCCGGCTCGCACTCACCCTCACCTTCGCCACTTCCCCGAACCGGCGCCCGGCCCACCACCCGAGGTGGCCGCATCCCCACCCACCAGCCCTCACCACCACCCCGAACTGGCACCCGGCCCACCACCTCCCCGAGGTGGCGGCATGCCCCACCCACCAGGGCCGCCACTCCCCAGGCTGACGCCCGGCTCGCCACTACGGCGAAGTGGCGACAACCTCACCCAGCGGACCCCGCCACTCCCCGAACTGGCGACCGCGCAAGCCACCACCCCGAATTGGCTGCATCCCCACCGACCGGACCTCACCACCACCCCGAACTGGCACCCGGCCCGCCACTACGGCGAAGTGGCGGCATCCCTCCCCACCGAACCCCACCACCTCCCCGAACTGGCGATCGGCCCACCACCTCCCCGAAGTGGCCGCATCCCCACCCACCAGAACCCCGCCACCACCCCGAACTGGCACCCGGCCCGCCATTACGGGGAAGTGGCGGCATCCCCACCCACCAGACCCCACCACCTCGCCGAGCTGGCGGCCATGCTCACCGCACGAGGTCGCCGCTTCGGGGAGGTGGCGGCGAAACGGCACCCGGTCAGCCGGTTGCGGGAGGCGGGGCGCCCACCCGCCCGCCGAGCACGGCGGCCACGCGGTCACGCAGGGCGCGCAGTCGGTCCGGGTCGTCGCGCAGGACCACCCGCAGCGTCTCGTGCCCACCGGCGGCGACCGCGCCGAGCACGTCCAGCAGCGTGCCGAGCTGGGCGGGCGGCTCGTCGGCGAGCAGGTCCGCCGCGTCGGTCACGACCAGCGTCAGCGGACCGGAGTCGAGGCGGTCTGCGAGCGCGTCGGCGAGGGCGTCCCAGTTGCGGCCGTACCAGCCGGGCAGCGCCAGTGACCCGGCCAGCGTCTCGTGCAGCCCGGCGCGGGTGCGGCTGGCCGCGCCGGAGACCGGCACCCCGTGCGGCTCGGGCGGCGCGCCGTCGTACACGAGCCAGGCCGGCGGCTGCGGGGACGCTGCGCCCATGATCCGTCCTTTCCCGACGGCGCCGACCGGGCGTAGCGGGCCCGGCCGGCGCCGAGGCTGCTCAGAGCCGGTAGAAGTTGGCGTAGTGGTCGGGCGAGAACCAGGTCGCCCCGGTGCTCTTGTTGACCACGATCCGGTACGCGTCCCGGGAGGCGTTGCAGGCGCGCGGGTAGACGTCGTACTCGTAGTAGGTGGCGCCGGCGGGCAGCTGACCCTCGTAGTTGTAGAACCGGCCGCCGGCGAAGTTGCACTGGCCGCCGCTCCACGAGTACCAGCCACGGCTGGTCGGGAAGCTCTTCGCGGACCAGCCGGACCGCGCGGTGCGCGCGTCGGCGCAGCGGGACTGCGTGCAGGAGCCGTAGACGGCGGCCGCGGCGGGTTCGGCGAGGCGGGTGGAGACAGTGGACGGTGCGACGAGCGCCGCGGCGGCCACGGCGGTGACCAGGGCGGACGCGGCGAGGGCGCGGCGCACGCGGGTGACGGCGGCACGGAACGGGGTCAAGGGATCCTCCTTGAGCGAGCCGGCAGGGCATCGACCAACGTCGTTCGCTGGTCGCCGCTCAGTCTGTCGAGGATCCTGCCCGCGGTACAGCCCCGATCCGGCGACGGCGCCCCGAACCCCGGGTGAACACACGATGGCGGGTGCGGACGGACGACCCGAGCCGCCCGTCCGCACCCGCCGTGTGGGTCAGCGCGTGAACGCCTGGAACTCGGCGATCCGCACGTTCTGCGCCTGCGGGCTGGCGGTGGCGCAGTCGGTCGCCGCCCGCGGGTCGTCGTCCTGCTCACCGGCGTAGTCCGGCGCGCCCGTGCACTGGTTGGTCAGCACCTCGACGCGCAGGTGCGTGGCCTTGGTACGCGGAATGTCGAACGACCGCATGATCAGCTCGGGCGCCCGGGGACGCGGCGCCACAGCCGGGAACGCGTCCGGCCGGCTGGTGTAGACCGGGCGGAAGTCCGCCGCGTCCGCGCAGGTCACCGGCCCGGTCGCGGTGCACGCGAGGACCCGGAACTGCCGCACCGCGGAGTACCGGCTCTGGGTGCCGGCGTCCGCGTCACCGGCGACCGCCGGACGCAGCATGGCGCTGACCTGCACCCGGCGTACCTGCTGGACGTCGCCGGCCAGGTCGACTGTGACCTGCCGGCCGGCGACCGGCGCGCCCAGCGAGGCCCAGTTCGTGGCCTCGTCGTCGTCGGCGATCTGCGGCAGGTTGATCCCGTCGCCGGTGACCGCCGCACCCGCGGTGGCCGAGGCCAGGTTGGGTCGCAACGACACCGCCAGCGTCCGGTTCTGGCCCGCCTTGACCTTCACCGGGCCGATCCGGGTGTGCCCGTAGCCGGGTGCCCGCACCACGAACTCGTACGTGCCGGGCACCAGATCCACCCGGTCGGTGAGCGGGGTGGCCGCGTCGGTGTCCGCCACCGGCACCGCCCGGGCCTGGTAGCGCCCGACGAACAGCTGCGCGCCCGCCACCGGCCCGCGCTCGCCGACCGGGAGGAACCGCAGCGAGCCCTCCCGCGCGTACGGCGAGGTGAAGCCCGGCGTGGGGTTGGCGTCGGTGTGGCCGACGCTGGCCGCGGTCTCGCCGAGGCCGCGCCCGGCGAACGCGTTCCAGAGCAGGTCCTGGTTGGCGCCGCCGAAGCGGATCCGGTCGGCGGCGAGCATCGCGTCTCGGGCGTCGACCATGCTGACCTGGCTGACCGACATCAGCAGGAACGAGTCGAAGACCAGTTGGATCCAGCGCCGGTTACCCGGGCAGGCGGTCACGTCGCGGGCGCCGGTGGCGCACGCCTTCTGCACGGCCGGGGTGCCGCTGCCCCACCGGCGCATCATGGCCGCGCGGATGTCGGTGTTGGTGGCGCTCCACACCTCACCGGAGGCGTGCACCTGGAGGCCGACGAAGTCGTAGTCGACCGAGCTGTAGTTGAGCGGGCTGTCACTCATGTTGTAGTTGCGGATACCCGCGTTCGGGTCCTGGGTGGTGTACTCGCCGATGGTGAACCCGCGCCGGCCGGGCGCGGCGTATCCGTGCTCGAACAGGTACTCCATGGCGAGCTGGTCGGACCAGCTCTCGCTCATGCCCTGCGGCGAGCTGACCCCGGCGCTCGGGCCGGCGATCATGCGGTTGGTGACCGCGTGGCCGTACTCGTGGGCGATCACCGACATGTCGAAGTCGCCGTCGACGCACGGCGCGTAGAACGAGCCCGCCATGGGCTGCCACAGGTACATGTTGGTGGTCGGCGCGACGCCGTCCGGCGGGGTGATCTGGTTGGCGTTGTTGCGGGCCGCGAAGTTGGGCGGGCCGCCGCTGGCCCCGCCGGCCTGGGCGTTGCCCTGCTCGGGGTCGTTACCGAGCCCGCCGCGGCCGAGGTTGTCCTGCTGCATGTTCCAGGTCTCCTCGGTGAACCCGAGGTGATAGGTCCAGTCGTGCATCCGGTTGTGCATGGCGAACAGGTTCGCCCGCGCCGCGTCGATGTCGTTCGCCTGCGGCGACGTGAACACCTCTGGGTTGCAGCGCTGCTCCTGCCACTGGTTCGTCCACGGGTAGTCGTACCGGCGGTCCGGGCGGGGCGTCGCGGTCTCGGTGCCGACGCTGAACGGGTCGTTGCTGAACCAGTTCTGCACCGCGATCGCGTTGTTGCCCTTGGTCGTGGTGGTGGACTGGCCGGTGGCCGGGTCCACGTCCCACGCCGGGTGCCCGGGCACACCCACCACCTCGGCGCAGCCGCGCGCCGGCACGGCGCACCACCGCTTGCGGGTGTCGACCGAGGACCTGTCGACCCGCGGCGAGTTCGGGAAGACCTCCCACGAGGGGTGGTCGGCGTCGTGGTCGATCAGGTCCTCACGGACCAGCACGGCGCTGTCGCGGGCGTCCACGTAGGTGGCGTAGGCGGCCGGGTCCGCGCCGGTGGTGTCCGCCCCGAGGACCACCTCCCACGCCGCGCGCGGCCCCCGGTCCGCGGTGGGCACCGCGACCAACGAGGTACGCACGACCTGCGCGTCGGAGCGGCCGGCGTCGGCGACGGCGGCCTTGCGGGCCTGCTCGGCGCTGATCGTGGCCGGGGCCGGCGTACCGGCGTCGCGGGCGAGCGAGGAGCTGACGTGCCACACCGCTCCGTCGCGTACGCCGATCGACAGCATGCCGTCGACGGCAGCCGGCAGGTCACCGAAGCGCTGCCGGAACAGGACGGTCGCGCCCTGCCCCATCGGCGCCACTGTGAGCAGTTCCAGCGCGGCGGCGCCCTCGGCGGTCAGGCCCAGCACGTCCCGGTTGGCGGCCACGTACGCGCGCGCGGCGGCGGCCGGGTCGGCGGGCAGGCCGGTGGCGAGGGGCTTGCCGGTCGACGTGAGCGTGGCGGGCGTACCGAAGTCGGTCCAGCGCACGCGCGCGCCGAGCGCGGCGGCCCGGTCCCGCTGCCGGTCGCTGGCGGCGACGCGGCCCTTGCGGTTGTCCTTGGCCTTGGTGTCGTGCCGGTCGCCCGGCAGGTGGTCGGGTGGCGCCTGGGTACGGGTCTGTTCCCGGGGTGCCGCCTGGCCGCCGCCAGCGGCGGTCAGGACCAGCCCGGCTGCCAGCAGCAGCGCGGTGGTCCCCGTCAACGCACGGGATGGTGTGCGCACGGTCCCTCCTGTCATCGTCGAACGGCGATGTCCGTTCCGCCATCCGACCAGGACGATCAACCGTCCGACACCATCCGAACATCCATAATTGTTGTTGCGTCGATTTCTCGGCGGCCCTCACGGCGCCCCTGGCCGAGCAGCTTCGAGACTCGCGTCTCACCAGACGAGACACGAATAGATCTTGGTACGAAACGGCCCCCATGAGGGCCCTTTCGTACCAAGATCTCCACAGCGTCAGCAGCTGCTAGGCGGGAGGCGGCTCAGCAGTCAGGCCGCTTTGAACACTGACTCCAGGTGCCACTCCAGGAACTCGGCCTTGGGACGGTCTCCACGTCGCTCTGGGATCGCGATAACGGACCCGGCCTTCGCGTAGAACTGGTCGCCGTTGCCGAACTCGCTTCGCAGGCGCGGACTCACCATCAGGCGGTACCTCGGGTCCACGCCCAGGTAGCCCTGATCGAAGAGGATGTGGACATCGGATCTGAGCAGCATGCCGTTGTCGATCCGATGCTCGCCACCCGCCGGCAGTGGCCGGATGTGCGCCGCCTGGAGCACCGGTTGCAACTTGTTGCCCGTGATCGCACAGCGGCGGCCGTACGCACCGAGCACCACCGCCTTGAACGACTTCTGGCCGAGACGCTGGGGAACGAGCCGTGGATCTCCGTAGATCGGGCCGGGGCGATGCCACGGCTCACGAAGGTCCAAATCGACCTCTCCACCCAGAAGGCGGTGAAGGGCAAGACCGAAGTAGTCCGCAGCGGCTGGATCAGCAAGGTCGTACGTCTTGCCCTGTACGACGTTCGGCGCGAAGCCAGGGGGCGGATCGACCGTCGAGCCGTCGGCGAAGAAGACGCTGTCACGAACGAAGATGCACCCGATCACCGGATCCTCCCCCGGCTCGATCGGCTGTTTCCGGTACCGCCCGACGCTACGCCTCATCTCGTCGAGGCTCGCGACGCCGTTGCCCTCGCCGAAGAGGTTCCACGCTTCCGAGATTTTCAACTGGGTGAAGCCGCTGAAGAAGCCACCGCCGACGACGCGATTGAACGCATCTTGTCGCTACCTCGACCGGCGTCACGAACCCGACCAGTCAAAGTTCGCGCATCCACGTCGTCGGGTCCGTTACGAAGACGCAAACAGCGGGTCTCGGTCAGTCCTCCACCGCACCAGACGCGGATAGGTGGCGGGGGTCAGGTCACGTTCTCTCTCCTGATCAAGCGTCGCCACTCTTCTCCTTGAGTTCGTCGTCCTCCCCGCGCCGACGCAGTGCCCACCCGCCGACCCGGCCGGAAAGCTTGCCCGTCGCCCATTTAGCCCGGTCGAAAGTGTCGTTACCGAGGCGCCTGGCGGCATCAACGCCGTCTGCTCCGGTCTCAAGCGCCTTGTCTCTCGCCTCCTTGGCCGCATCCGCCCATCGTCTCGCGTCCGACGACTGCCGAGCGCTCTCGATACCGAGTCGCCCGTGGAAGTTGACGATGGCTGTCGAGACGTGGTTGCTCGACTTCACCACCGCCGGTGAGTCCATCGGGTTCAGCAAAACCTTGGCGTTCGCCCTGCCCGCGGCCGCTTCCATGCGGGCAAGGAGGCGCTCGGTGCACCGGGAGATGAGTTCGAGTCGGTTCTGCCGAGCATTCCTCAGCCCGACGCGATGCCCGTCCAACTCGTCCGGCGACGCGTCCAGCACCCGGTCGAGTTCGAGCACGGCGATCGCGTCCTGCAGTTGGAAGCAGCGGGCCAGGACGACAAGCCACTCCTGCGCCTTGGACTCCGCTTCCCT
The DNA here is from genome assembly GCF_007827625.1 of Micromonospora sp. CNZ297. Classification (NCBI taxonomy): domain Bacteria; kingdom Bacillati; phylum Actinomycetota; class Actinomycetes; order Micromonosporales; family Micromonosporaceae; genus Micromonospora; species Micromonospora sp. CNZ297. The sequence continues at coordinate 207,074 of NZ_VISU01000001.1, forward strand.
GGCTGCCCTGGCAAGCTCACCGATCGCGCTTTTACGCTCCAGCTTCTCCGCGAGCGCGTCGAGCTGACGCAACGCGTACGCCTGGGTTTCTGCGATCGTCGCCGGCGCGCCCTGCACCTTCGACCATGTGACTTCGTCGACTCGGCCGCGCTGCTCACGGATGGTCATGGACTCCTCGATGACGAAGCCCACGCCGATCATGCGGGCCAACACAGCGTCCTTCTGGGCACGGAGCACATCGTCGACCTTCTCGTCGATCGTGGCGAGATAGTCGGTGATCTCCTTCATGCTCTGTTGCATCGCAAGCTGCGCCATGAGCCCCGCCGCACCGGCCAGCAACGCCGGGTTGCCTGCGACCGCCCCGGGCCCCTTCGAGATCTGAAGCCATTTCTGGATCGAGCCTGGATCTCCCACCATCGCGTGGCTGACCCCTGGGGTCTTGGTCGGCATCAGACCGAATTTGTGGACGAGCTGCGCTGACTCCTGGGTCAGCTGCACCCAACGACCGGAGTTGGCGGCGATCTCGGAACCAGCCTGAGTCGCTGCCGCCCCGACCTTGAGAACAGACCCGAGCCGAGGCAGCCCGAGGTTCTTCGACGGCAAGCCCTCGGAGACCAGGAAGCGTTCGACAGCCGTCGGATCTCCGATGACCGCCAGCCCGTCGCCGTCGCTGATGAGCTGAATCTCGTTACCCATTGTCGGCTCCTGACGGGTGGGAGGATGGAGAGCGACGCTGTCTACTCTGTTCGCTGTGTGGCCTTAAGAGGGCGCTATCAGATCAGCGGCTCGCACCTTCTTGACCGACTCGAGGGGCGCCTCCGGTCGATCACGCGAAGACTCTAGCCGTCCCGTCGACGGGACGGGTGTACCCGTAAGTACCGATCTCCGCGACAGGCCGCTACCGAAGGCTCCCGCTTTCAGGTTCCGGACGCCGGCTCATGCCGGCGCGTCGAGGAAGGCGGCCACGGCCCGACGGAAGTCGTGTGGATTCTCGACCCACGGCAGGTGGCCGGATCCGGGGAGGCTGACCCGCTCACGATTGGGCAGCGCCTTCTCCAGCGAGTCGACGCCCCAGCGGGGACGGATGTCATCGGGGCCGTCGATGATCAGCACGGGCAGGTCGAGCGTCCGGCACCGCGCCGCGATCCCGGAGGTACGGAGTTCCCGCTTGACCTCGGCGTTGACGGCCCGGTTGCAGTCGTGGTTGATGCCCAGCCACGGCGTGGCCATGTCCTCGGCGTGCGCCATGGCGGAGTCCGGATCGGCGAAGTCGGCCGACCACTGCAGGACCGCCCGTTCCCGTTCCTCCGCCGGGGTGCGGTCCCGCCCGCCAAGCGCCTCCCACCGGCCCAGGTGCGGCCCGAGCCGCCGCCGGAGATTCCGTTCGTAATGCGGATGCCAGCCGCGTTCAGCGTCGATGCCGCTGCCGGAGACGTAGATCAGGTGACTGACCCGCTCCGGGTGTTCGATCGCGTACCGCAGCGCCAGGTGCGCGCCCCACGAGTGGCCCAGCAGTGCCGTCCGCGGTCCGGCCAGGTGTTCGCGGACCGCGTCGAGGTCGGCGACGAAACGGCCGATCGTGTACGGGCCGCGCCGCTCGGAGCGCCCGCAACCACGCTGGTCCCACCGGATGACACGGGCGTGCCCGTCGAGCAGCCGGGCGACCGGGCCGAGGTAGTCCCAGATGCCCGGACCGCCGTGACAGAGCACCAGCGGCGCCCCGGCGCCGACCTGGTCGGCCCACAGGCGACAACCGTCTTCGGTACGCACGTCCGCAGTCATCGCCGACAGTATGGCGAGTCGGACGACGACCGGTGGGCCTGCTGGACTGACGCCGGTTACGGCTCCCTCATCCAGGTCTTCGGATCGGTCACGAAGACACCCTTGCCCTGCTGCCGCCGGATCACCCGCAACGCTTCGAGACGCGCATACGCCATCTGCACGGTGCCGTGACTCACGCCGTAGCGATCGCGCAGCGCAGCGATCGAGGGCAGCTTGTCCCCGGGCTTCAGCTTCTTTCCTCTGACGTCGGCGATCACATCGTCGGCGATGCGCCAGTAATCCGGCACTTCTCGCATGGCACTCCTCGCGTGGCGACCCGATTCGATCACACCGCGACGCGCCTAACAAGCAGCGTTGACTCATCTGACATGTCTAGATAAGTTGATTCTGGGCCGATCCTCGCGTGGCAACGAGTTCGGCCCATCCCCCGGTCGGGGCGGGTGCGCGTACCCGTCCCGACCCTCCGGACTGCTCCGCCTCCGTACCGCCGATCCGGGCTGCGGTGGGCGGAGCGGGCGGGCCGGCCGCAGCCGGCGTGCGGACGGCCCGCCCTTCCACCGCACCTGCCCCCTGCTCCTGGAAGGACCGAAGTGACGCTGCATCGATCCGGCCGCCTCTACCTGAGCGGCCTGCCGGCCCGGCTGACCCCGCACGAGGTGCGCACGCACGCCTTCGACGCCCGCAGGAGCGGCGTCGACCCTGATCAGGTACGCGAGTTCCAGGCCCGGGTCGCCGACGAACTGACCGAACTGCACCGCCGGGTACGCGTGCTCGCGCAGGAGAACGACAGGCTGAAGCGCGCCCTGCGGGACTGGCAGGCCATGCACGCCCGGGAGTGCCGCCCACCGAACGACGGCCACTGGTAGCGGTGCGCCCGCAACCCGGCGACCTGCTACGGGTCGACGGCCGCGCGTCGGTGCAGTTCGGCGGCGGTCGGGCGCTCACGTTCCGGGTCGTATCGGTCGGTCCCGAGGTGACGTACACCGGGTGGATCTGGCTGACCGGGTACGTGGTCACCAGTCGCGGCACCGCCACTGCAAAGCGGGAGATCTTCGTGCAGCTCGCCGGGCTGCGCCGAGCCGGCGAACCGTTGCCGCGCGATCAGTCCTGGGTGCCGGCGAACAGCGTCCAGGCGTCGATCTCGGTCGGCGCCAGCGGCCGCGCCGGCAGATAGGACGCCAGATCGCGGAAGTCCGCCACGGCGTTGTGGACGCACACCGCGAGCGAGAAGTGCAGCAGTTCCCGCACCGCCTGCGCGTCGGGGGCCGTGACGTCGTCGAGCAGCGGGCTGCGGACATCCAGCGCGAACACCACGTGGCAGGCACTCTGGTCGGCCTTCACGACGCAGTAGTAGCGCCCGGCCTCGGCCAGCCGGTTGCGGATGTTCGCCCAGGCCATCGCCCCGGAGATGTCCGGCACGTCGGCGCCGGCCACGCAGGCCATCCGGAACACCCAGCGGGCCGGGTCCTCCGGCGACACCGCGCCGTAGACCAGCACCAGGCCGCCGCGGTGGAACACGGCGAAGCCCTGCACGTCCGGGGTGAGGTGCAGGAAGTCCGGGGTCCAGACCCGGTCGTACTGCCGCTCCGCCAGGGACCGCAGGAAATTCACGGTCTGGCCGGCGGCCTGACGAGCGTCTACGCCCATGCGTTCTGGTCCTCCCCGAAGGATCGCGGAGCCTCACGCTACGAAGCGCTTCGATCACGGATCAAGACGCGCCGATCGACTCTGGATGGTCGGTCCCGTGAACGGGACCGAAACCGCCCGAGTCCCACGGATAGGACTACGGGACGGCTCGTCCGATCGGTCAGCGCCCGCCCCTGGGCCGGGCGGAACCGCCGTGCGCGCGGCTGCGCGCGTACACCGGCCCGGGTTGTTAGCGTGGATCGCGGACCGCCACGGCGGTCCGGCCACCCCTCGCCCGACGGCCCGCGCGCGCCGGTGACGCCGCGGGACGCGGTGCTGCGAATCCGGCATGGAGGGGGTGCGATGACCGCGGTGCCGGGAGGGCCCGAGCCGGGCGGCGGCCGGCCGAAGCCCGGCGCACCGGTGGACAGCAGGCGGCGGCGGTGGGCCGGACGGGCGCGGGCGCTGGGCGAGGCGGCGCGCGTGCGGACCCGGCGCTTCTGGGACGGCGCGCAGCCGACGCTGCGGCAGCTCTGGTGGACCGAGGAGCCGGTGACGCCGGTGACCACAGTCGACCGGCGTGTCCCGGAGCCGCTCGCGGTGCCGGCGCAGGGCCAGGTGTACGTGTTCCTGGTCCGCGCCACATACACCTGGTCGTCGGAGACGGCCCGGCCGGAGCTGTTCGGCTGGTACGTCGACTACTTCCAGCAGCAGGCCACGCAGCGCCTGCACCGGCTCGCGGTCCGGCACGCGGTGGAGGTGCCGCCGCACCGCCCGCGCGACCTGCACGCCGCGTTGACCGCGGCGCTCGCCGACGACGACCCGCCGCCCTGGACGTACGCGCGCGGCGAGGTGACGTTCGCCTGCGAGCCGGACGTCACGGTGCACCTGGACGAGCGGGTGCGCAAGCTGCTCCAGCCGTACTGGGAGCAGCGCATCGCGCTGGAGTGCGAGCGCGACCTGGCCCGCCGCCGCGCCGAGTACGCGGAGGAACGCGACCGCCGTGATCGGCCGACGGCGGCGCGAGCCGGGAAGGACGGCGAGCCGGCCGCCACGGCACCGCCGGCCGACGGGCGCGGGCCGGCGGGCGCGGCACGGGACGCGCGAAAGATGCCCGGCGGGCCGGGGCGGGCGCGGCGTGGATCGCGGCCGGACGGACCGGTGGAGTCGTTCACCCCGCTGGAGCCGCTGCTCCCCCCGCCCGCGCCGCGCCCGGCCCCGGGACAGCGGCCCCGCCGGGGCGAGCCGGAGCCGCCCCAGGTCTGAGCCGGGACGGGCCCAGGTCTGAGCCGGGACGGTCAGCCCGGGACGGCGGCCTTCTCGGGCGGGCGTTTCTGCCCGGGCGGCCTGCGCGGGCTGCTGCACGCCCAGCATCGCCCCGGCGACGACAGCGGTCGTGCGCAGCGCCGGCACGCGCCACCGGGCGGCGGTGGTCACTTTCCTACGCTCAGCCGACCAGGGCGGCGTAGCGGCCGCGCCGGTCCAGCAGTGCGTCGTGGGTGCCGGATTCGACGATGCGGCCGTGGTCGAGCACGGCGATACGGTCGGCGTCGCGAACAGTGGAGAGCCGGTGCGCGATGGTCACCACGGTGCGACCCCGGGCCAGTTCGTCCAGCGCCCGCTGGACCGCGCGCTCGGTCTCGGTGTCCAGCGCGCTCGTCGCCTCGTCCAGCACCAGGATCCGCGGGTCGCGCAGCAGGGTCCGGGCGATCGCCAGGCGCTGCTGCTCGCCGCCGGAGAACCGGTGGCCGCGCGAGCCGACCATGGTGTCGTACCTGTCGGGCAGCGCGGTGACGAGGTCGTGGATGCGGGCGGCGCGGGCGGCGGCCTCGATCTCGGTGTCGGTGGCGTCCGGGCGCGCGTACCGGAGGTTGTCCCGCACGGTGCCGTGCAGCAGGTACGTCTCCTGGCTGACCACGCCCACGACGGCGGCCAGGTCGGCCGGGCGCAGGTCGCGCAGGTCGATCCCGTCGATCGTGATGCGGCCGGCGTCCGGGTCGTGCAGCCGGCTGATCAGCGCGGCGAGCGTGCTCTTGCCGGAGCCGGTCTCCCCCACCAGGGCGAGGCTGGTGCCGGCCGGGACGTCCAGGCTGACGCCGGCGAGGGCGGCGGTGTCGCTGCCCGGGTAGCTGAAGGTGACGTCCTCGACGCGCAGGTGGCCGCGGGCGGTGGCCGGGTCGAGCGGGACCGGGCGGGCCGGCTCGGCGACCTCGACGGGCAGGTCGAGGTATTCGAAGATGCGGGCGAACAGCGCCAGCGACGCGGTGAGCGTGACGCCGACGTTGAGCAGGCCCATCAGCGGCCGGAACAGGTTGCCCTGGAGCGCGGTGAACGCGACGAGCGTGCCGATGGTGAGCGTGCCGGCGGTGCCGGGCAGGCCGGCGCTCAGGTAGATCACCGCGGGGATGGCGGCGAAGACGATGCTCATGGCGGCCATCCGCCAGCGGCCGGCGAGTTCCGAGCGCAGTTCCAGGTCGACCAGGCGGGCCGAGGAGGCGGTGAACCGGTCGACCAGGGCCGGGCCGGTGCCGAGCGTCTTGGCCAGCCGTACGCCGCTGACCGACAGCCCTTCCTCGATGGTCACTGTGAGGTCGGCCAGTTCGCGCTGGCGCTGGGCGGTGATCTCCCGGCGTAGCCGGGCGACCCGGCGGGTGAGCCAGAGCGCGGGCGGCAGCACGACCGCCGAGACGAGGGTGAGGCGCCAGCTCAGCGCCAGCATGGCGATGGTGGTGGCGACCACTGTGGTGAGGTTGGCGGCGATCGAGGTGGCGGTGGAGGTGACCACCGCCTGCATGCCGCCGATGTCGTTGGTGATGCGCGACTGGACCTCGCCGGTGCGGGTGCGCACGAAGAAGCCGATCGACTGGCGCTGGAGGTGGGCGAAGACGTCGGCGCGCAGCCGGTGCATGACCTCCTGGCCGACGCGGGTGGAGATCCAGGTCTGCGCGACGCCGAGCACCGCGGTGACCGCTGCGACCGCGACCATGCCCGCGACCAGCCAGGCCAGCAGGGTCAGGTCACGCTCGGGCAGGGCCCTGTCGATCACAGTACGCAGCAGGAACGGTGTGGCCATCGCGATGATCGAGGACGCCACGATGATCGCCACCACTGTGGCGAGCGGGCCGCGGTGGGCGGTGAACAGGCCGCCGATCCGGCGCAGGGACACCTCACGGGCCTGGGCCTTCTCGGCGGGGGAAACGGTCCGGCCGTCACGGCGGCCGTCGGGGATGCGATCCAACTGTGCTCCTCGTGCAGGGGACAATGCTGAGGTTACCTCAACATGAGGGAACAACACGAAAGCCTGTTACCGTATTCCCCGTGAACGGCAGCGACGAGAGCCTGGCCGAGACGTTCTGGGCGGTGACCCGCCGCCTGCGGCACCAGACCAAGCGCGCGCTGGAGCCGTGGGAGATCAGCCCCGGGCAGGCGCGGGCGCTGGGCGTGCTGATGCGTCACGGCGCGCTGCGGCCCGGCGCGCTCGCCGAGCACCTGCGCATCGCGCCGCGCTCGGCCACCGAGGTGGTCGACGGGTTGCAGGAGCGGGGCCTGGTCGAGCGACGGCCCGACCCGGGCGACCGGCGGGCCACGCTGGTCGCCCCCACCGCCGAGGGCGAGCGGGTGGGCACCGCGATCCGGCAGGCGCGGGCCACCGAGGCGGAACGGTTCTTCGGCGCGCTCGCACCGGACGACCGGGCCGAACTGACCCGCATCCTTCGCCTGCTGCGCGAGGACTGAACGAGGGCCGGCCACCTGGACCGGCGCGGAAGGCGGCCGTCGGTGCCAAGTCGGCCGGAAGACCGGCCGCCGGCAGCGTCAGCGCAGGCCGGCGGCGATCGCGTCGACCAGCAACGCGCCGAGCGTACGGGCCATCACCGCGCGGGCCGCGTCGACGTCGAGCCCCATCGAGTCACGCATCATCGACCACGCCGACCAGGTGCCGGCCACGGTGAGCGCGTCGAGCAACTGCTCCCGGCCCGGCCCGGCGTGTGCCAGCTCCGCGCCGAACACCGACTCGATCTCCTGGCGTACCCGGGCGATGGCCGCCTCCCGGTTGCGCCGCAACTGCGGGGAGAACGGCTCCCGCAGCGCCGACGCACGGGCCGAGGGCGCCAGCACCTCCAGCAGCCGGGCGCGCTGGTCGCAGAACGCGGCGATCCGGGCGGTCAGCGGCAGTTCCGGCGACACGGGCTGCCAGAGCGTGGCCTGCCGCTCGCCGACCCGCCGTCCGGTCGCGGCGAACAGCGTCTCCATGTCCTTGAAGTTGGTCCAGAGCGTGCGCAGCGACACCCCGGCCCGCTCGGCGATCCGTTCCCCGGTGGGCCGCAGGTCACCGGAGTCGATCAGGGCCAGGTGCGCCTCCACGATCGCGGCCCGGGTCCGCTCGGCCCGCGCCGCCCGGCCGTCCACCCGCTCCGGCGGGTCGGTCTCCAGCTCGATCATGGGTACGGGCTCTCCTGTTGCTCGTCTGCCGGCGGCCACTCTACGTGCGTGCCGCCGGGCGACCGGCACCCGGCCGCCCGGCGGCAGCACGGCGGTCAGGACGTCGGAACGGCGTCCGCCGGCGGGTTCGTCGGCGGCTCGGTGAACTCGGTGACCGCGCCGTCGCCGTCGTCGGTGGTGTACGCGGGACCGAAGTACGCCTGCGCGCCGTTGCTCACCTTGGTCAGCCGGACACCGCCGTAGCCGGCGTGCACGCCCTCGGCGTACCGGAAGGGGGTCAGGCCCGGGCCGCGGAAGCCGCCCTTGCGCACGGCCTCGACCAGCTTCTCCCGGGTGGGGTCGGGCCCGGCGGCGAGCATCGCCTGGACGAACGTGTACGCCATCGAGTAGCCGTAGATGGCGTTGCCGTCGACCGGGTTGCCCGCGTTGTACTTCTGGTGGATCTTGGTGAACTCCTGGATCCACGGGTTCGCGGTGTCACCCACCATCGGCAGGTAGTTGTCGGCGATCATGCCTTCGAGGATCACCTTCTTGTCGCCGAGCTGGGCCGACAGCGTGGTGTAGTCCGCGCCCACGTTGGAGACCACCCACTGCGCCTTGAAGCCCTGCCCGGCGGCCTGGCCCATGGCGAGCGCGGTGAAGCCGGGGATGGTCGCCGAGATGACCACCTGGCAGCCGGCCGCGCGCAGCGCCCCGATCGCCGGGCCGACCTGCTGGTTCGTGGTGGTGTACGTCTGCTTCGCCGCGACCGGGCCGAGGACCTGCTCGACCCCGGCCAGCGAGTCCCGCCCGAAGTCGTCGTTCTGCCCGAAGTGGCAGACCTTCGCGCCGGGGAACTCCCGCTTGACGTAGCTGGCCAGGATCTTGCCCTCGACCGTGTAGTCGGGCTGCCAGCCGAACGTCGTCGGGTACTTGTCCGGCTGGTTCCAGTTGCGGCTGCCGGAGGAGACGAACAGGTCCGGCACCTTCTGCGTCTTGACGAACTCCAGCACGTTCGTGTGCGTCGGCGTGCCGAGGCCGCCGAGCAGCGCGAAGACCTTGTCGTCGAGCACCAGCTTGCGGACCACGTTCTCGGTGTTGGCGGGGTTGTAGCCGTCGTCCATGACCTTGTAGACGATCTTCCGGCCGTGCACGCCGCCCTTGCTGTTGACGTGCTCGAAGTACGCCTTGGTGGCGGCGGAGATCTTCGAGTAGCCGGGCGCGGCCGGTCCGGTGAGCGGTTGGTGGGTGCCGATGACGACCTCGGAGTCGCTGACGCCGGGGACGTTCTCGGCGGCCTGCTTCTCGTCGTCGGCGCAGGCCGGCAACGCGGCCAGCAGGGCCAGGCCGGCGGCGGCCGCGAGAACGCGGCGGGTGGTGGGGCGCATGGTTCTCCATTCCGGTGCGACGGTGCGAACGGTGGGTGGAACCGGTGAGGTCAGCGGTCCGGCGACCGGCGGGTGGCGGGACGACGGCGGACGGCCCTGCGCAGGCGGGCGCCGACGGCACGCACCCCGCCCTGGAGGCCGCCCGGGGCGGCGAGCATGACGACGATGAGGATCAGGCCGAACACGGCGAGCGCGAGGTTGCCCTCCAGCCGCTGGGCCAGCCCGGCGGAGAGGCTGAGGTGTTCGGTGAGCAGGCCGGGCAGGTCCTGGAGCGCGACCAGCAGCACCGCTCCCCAGACCGCGCCGGCCAGGCTGCCCAGCCCGCCGATCACGATCGCCATGAGCAGGAACAGCGACAGGTCCAGCGGGAACTTGCCGGGTGCGACAGTGGCGGTGAGCATGGCGTACACGCCGCCGCCGAGGCCCGCGCAGGCGGCGCTCACCACGAACGCGAGCACCTGCGTGCGGGCCACCGGGATGCCGGCGAGCCGGGCCGCGACCTCGTCGTCGCGGACCGCCCGCAGCGACCGGCCGAAGCGGCTGCGTACCAGGTTGGCCAGCAGCAGCATGGTGAGCAGCGCGGCGCCCAGCGCGATCCAGGCGAGCCAGCGTTCCGGCTGGAAGTAGGCGCCGAGCGCCGCCGGTGGCGTCTGCGCCGGGAACCGCAGCCCTTGCTCGCCGTTGAACACGCCGGTGAAGATCGTGGTGACCGCCGGGACGAGCGTCGCCACCGCGAGCGTCACGCCGGCCAGGTAGGGACCGCGCAGCCGGGCCGCGGCGAGCCCGACGACAAGCCCGCCGAGCGCTGTCACCGCGACGGCGACGAGCAGTGACGCGGGCAGCGTCCACCAGCCGCGTACGGCCCGCTCGTCCAGGGCCTGCTGGGTCAGCGCCACGGTGTACGCGCCGGTGGCCATCAGCGCGCCGTGCCCGAGCGAGAGCTGGCCGTTGAGTCCGACCAGGACGGTGTGCCCGGCGGTGACGCAGAGGAACGCGCAGACGCGCGCCACCTGGAGGTTCTGGTACGGCGCGAGCTGGTTGGTCACCAGCACGACGAGCGTGCCGGCGAACACGGCCACGGCCAGGTGGCGCAGCAGCGTGGAGCCGCGCGCCTCGCGTCCGGCGGGGGCGCCGGGAAGCAGCCGCCGCAGCGGGGACGGCGCGGCGGGCGCGATCTCGGTGGGGGTGCTCGTCACACGTGCCTCGCTCTCGCCGCGGAGAAGAGCCCGCCGGGGCGGACCAGCAGGACGGACAGCAGCAGCACCAGGACGGCCAGCGGGGTGGTGTCCGGTCCCAGGTAGCCGGTGACGTAGGACAGGATCAGCCCGACCAGCAGGCCGCCCACCACCGCGCCCACAGGGCTGTCCAGGCCGCCGACCACGGCGGCGGTGAACGCGACCACGAAGACCAGGTCCATGGCGTGCGAGTGCAGGCCGAGTCCGGTGGGGACGACGAGCATCCCGGCGAGCGCGCCGACGCCGGCGGCGAGCGCCCAGCCCAGCGTGAGCATCCGGCCGACGCTGACGCCGAGCAGCCGGGACACCTCTGGCGCGAAGGCGGCGGCCCGCATCCGCAGGCCCACGGGGGTACGGGTGAACAGCAGCGCGAGCAGCGCCACCACAGTCAGCGCCGCGCCGAGCACCCACAGGTCGTACGGGGACAGCGCGGCCACCCCGCCGATGGTGAGCGCGTCGGTGTCGAACGGCGCCGGTGCGGGCCGGTAGTCGTTGCCGAAGACCATGCCGAGCACCGCCTGGATGACCAGCACCAACCCGAGCGCGACGATCACCTGGTTGAGCGGGCCGCCCGGGCCGGCGAACCGCATCAGCACCCGCTCCACGAGCGCGCCCAGGGCCAGCCCGGACAGGATCGCGGCGGCCAGGCCCAGCCAGTACGAGCCGGTGGCGGAGACGACCGCGTACCCGACGTAGGCGGTGGCCACGGCCATCGCACCCTGGGCGAAGTTGACCACCCGGGCGGCCCGCCAGATGAGCACGAGCGCGAGCGCGAACGCCGCGTAGACCGCCCCGGCGGCGAGCCCGTCGAAGGTGAGGAACCAGAACCGCTCCATCCGCGACCCCTTCCTAGAATCCGAGGTACGCGTGCCGGAGCTGGTCGTCGTCGCGCAGCCGGGCGGCCGGCGCGGCCGTCACCACCCGCCCGAGCGACATGACGATGCCCTGGTCGGCGACTGACAGCGCGGTGCGCACGTTCTGCTCGACGAGCAGCACGGTGAGCCCCCGTTCGTCGCGCAGCCGCCGCAGCAGCGCCATGATCTGCGCGGCCACCTTGGGCGCCAGCCCGAGCGACGGCTCGTCGAGCAGCAGCAGCCGGGGCCGGGCGATCAGCGCCCGGCCGATCGCGAGCATCTGCCGTTCCCCGCCGGAGAGCTGGTGCCCGGCGTGGTCGCGGCGGCGGGCCAGGGCGGGGAACAGCTCGTACACCTCGTCGAGCGCGCGGCGGGCGTCGGCCCGGTCGCGCCGCCACAGCCCGCCCAGGCGGAGGTTCTCCGCCACTGTCAGCTCGGTGACCACGCCGCGCCCCTCCGGCACGTGCGCCAGGCCGCGCCGGACCAGGTGTTCCACCCGGACGCCGCGCAGGTCCTCGCCCGCGTACCGGACGCGGCCGCCGGTGGGCCGCAGCAGACCCGAGAGGGTACGCAGCAGCGTGGTCTTGCCCGCGCCGTTGGCGCCGAGGACGGCGGTGACGGTGCCGGCCGGGACGGTGAACGCGACGTCGCGCAGCACCGGCACGGGTCCGTAGCCGCAGCTGAGCGCCTCCACCTCCAGCACGGCTGTCACGACGCGCTCCCGGTCGGCTCGGCGGGCACGTCCGCGCCCAGGTACGCCTCGGTGACCCGGGGGTCGTCGCGGATGCGGTCCGGCGGCCCGGCCGCGATCACCTTGCCGAAGTCGAGCACCACCAGTTCCTGGCAGACGGACATGACCAGGTCCATGTGGTGCTCGACGAGCAGCACGGCGCAGCCGTCATCGCGTCCGGGCAGCGCGCGGACCAGGTCGGCCAGCTCGGCCACGTCGTCGGCGCCGAGACCGCCGGCCGGTTCGTCGAGCAGCAGCAGCCGGGGTCGGGCGATCAGCGCGCGGGCCAGCGCGACCCGCTTGCGCACCGGGTAGGGCAGGGTGGCGGGCGCCGCGTCGGCGTACTTCTCGATGCCCAGCTCGGTGAGCAGGTCCAGGGCCCGGACGCGCAGCCGTCGCTCGTCCCGGTCGCTGCGGGGCAGGCCGAACAAGGCGGCGGCGAATCCGGCGCGAGCGGTGTGGCTGGCGCCTGCGACCACGTTCTCCAGCACGCTCAGCCCGGCGAACAGGCCGACGCCCTGGAGCGTGCGGGCGATGCCGAGCCGGGTGAGGGCGTGCGGGCGGGGCCGGAACGACCGGCCGTCGAGGGTGAGTGAACCCTCGGTCGGCCGGACGAAGCCGCAGACCACGTTGAACAGCGTGGTCTTGCCGGCGCCGTTGGGGCCGATCACGCCGACGATCCGGCCGGGCGGCACCCGCAGCGAGACGTCGTCGAGGGCGACCAGGCCGCCGAAGCGTACGCCGACGTGGTGCAGCGCCAGGCCCGGTTCGTCGGCGGCTGTGGCCGGTGGGCTCATCGTCACCTCGTGCCGGTCGACGGAGCACGGAAAAACTAATTACACCGGGAGTGTACTTTTCTCTGCCGCCGCGTCAATGCCCCGACGATCACCGCTCGCTTCCCGGGGTTACCGGCCTCCTACGTGCACGGTCGGTGCGATCATCCCGGCATGCGGTCGCGGGCGCGGCGCAGGAACGTCTGCTCCGCCGCGTTGCCGGTGCCGGCGATCGCCGCGTCGTACGCGACCCGTGCCTGCTTCGGACGGTCCAGCCGGCGCAGCAGGTCGGCCCGGATCGCGTGCCACACGTGGTAACCGGCCAGGTCCAGACGCTCCACCTCGGCCAGTCCCGCCGCCGGTCCGCGTACCTCGGCCAGCGCGACCGCCCGGTTCAGCGCCACCACCGGCCCGGGCGCGACGGCGGCGAGCTGGTCGTAGAGCGCGAGGATCTGGGTCCAGTCGGTGACGGTGGCGGTGGGCGCGTCCGCGTGCACAGCGCCGATCGCGGCCTGGATCTGGTACGGCCCGGGCCGGTCCCGGCGCAGGCACCGGCGGACCAGGTCCTGTCCCTCCGCGATCAGCTCCCGGTCCCACCTGCCGCGGTCCTGCTCGGACAGCGACACCGGCACCCCGTCCGGGCCGGTCCGGGCGGCGCGGCGCGCCTCGGTGAGCAGCATCAGCGCGAGCAGGCCGAGCGCCTCCGGCTCGTCCGGCATCAGCGTCACCAGCAGGCGGCCCAGCCGGATCGCCTCGGCGCCCAGCTCGGCGCGGCCCAGCCGCTTCCCCGCGCTCGCCGTGTGGCCCTCGTTGAAGATCAGGTACACCACTGCCAGCACCCCGCGCAGCCGGCCCGGCAGGTCCGCGTCGCGCGGCACCCGGTACGGGATACCGGCGTCGCGGATCTTCGCCTTGGCCCGGACCAGGCGCTGCGACATGGTGGGCTCCGGCACCAGGAAGGCCCGCGCGATCTCGGCGGTGCTCAGGCCACCGAGCAGGCGAAGCGTCAACGCCACCCGGGCGGGAGCGGCGAGCGCCGGGTGGCAGCAGGTGAAGATCAGGCGCAGGCGGTCGTCGGGCACGGGCCCCTCCTCGGCGGGCGGGTCGGCGGCATGCAGCAGGGCGGCCTCGGCGTGCCGGGCCGCCCGGGTCGCCTCGCGCCGCAACCTGTCGACCGCCCGGTTCCGGGCGGTGGTGATGATCCAGCCGGCCGGGCTGGGCGGCGGCCCGTCGGCGGCCCACCGCGACACGGCGACAGTGAACGCCTCCTGGACCGCCTCCTCGGCGAGGTCGATGTCGCCGAGGAGACGGACCAGGACGGCAACTGCGCGGCCGTACTCGGCCCGGAAGACCCGTTCGACGTCGGTCATCCCTCGCCCTGGAACGGGCGGACCTCGATCGGCAGCGTGGTGGCGAGGGCGTACCGGCGGCCCCAGTCCAGCGCGGCGTCCAGGTCGGGCGCCCGGATGATGGTGACGCCGCCCAGGTACTCCTTGCCCTCGGCGAACGGCCCGTCGGTGACCAGCACCTCGTCACCGGCCGGGCGCAGCACGGTGGCGGTCTGCGGGTCGTGCAGGCCGTTGCCGAACACCCAGCACCCCGCCTCCCGCAGGTCACGGCCGATGGCCTCGACCTCGCGCATCACCCCGGCCAGGAACTCCGGGTCCGGGCGGCCCTCGCCGGCCGGCTGGTACATGCTGATCAGGTACTGCTTCATCGGCTTCTCCTCGTCACCGGACGGCCCCGCGCCGCCCTCTCACCCTCCACACGAACGACTGATGCCCGTTTCGACACGCCGGGCCGGGTGAATCCGGCCGGGAGCGGGGTACGCCGTCCCGTGCGCCGCCACCGGGTCGTCGTCGTGGGCGCCGGGTTCTCCGGTCTGGCCTGCGCGCTCGCGCTGGACGCGGCGGGCGCCGAGGTGCGGGTGCTGGAGGCCCGGGACCGGGTGGGCGGCCGGACGCTGAGCCGCCCGCTGCCCGGCGGCGGCTGGCTCGATCTCGGCGCGCAGTGGATCGGCCCGACCCAGGACCGGATGTACGCGCTCGTCGCCGCGTACGGCCTGACCACGTTCTCCTCCCCCGCGCACGGCGCGGCGGCGCTGCTGCTCGGCGGACGCCCGGCCGCCGGTGAGCCGCCCGGGCTGTCCGCGCTGCTGGGCACGCTCGACGAGATGGCGGGCGGGCTCGACCCGGCCGCGCCGTGGCGGGCGGACGACGCGGCACGGTGGGACCGGATCACGTTCGGCGGCTGGCTCGACGTGAGCGCTGCCGACCCGGTCACCGCCGGGTACGCGGGCCGGATGCTCGCCGGTGGGCTGCTGGCCGCATCACCGGACGAGGTCTCGCTGCTGCACATGCTGTTCTACCTGCGCAGCGGCGGCGGCACCGGGTCGCTGCTGCGCATGGCCGGTGGCGCCCAGCAGGACCGGATGGCAGGCGGTCCGGCCGCGCTGGCCGAGCGGATGGCCGCCGCGCTGCCGCCGGGGAGCCTGTGCCTGCGCGCCCCGGTGGACGGCGTCGCGCAGGACGGCGACGGCGTGCGGGTGCGCGCCGGCGGCGAGACGTACCGCGGCGACGCGGTGGTGGTCGCGCTGGCGCCGACGCTGGCCGGGCGGATCCGGTACGACCCGCCGCTGCCGCCGCTGCGCGACGGGCTGACCCAGCGGATGCCGATGGGTGTGGCGCTCAAGGTGCACGCGCTCTATCCGGAGCCGTTCTGGCGGGCCGACGGCCGCTCCGGCGTGTCCAGCACCGACACCGGGCCGCTCACCGAGACGGTGGACAACTCGCTGCCGGACGCGCCGGGCGGGGTGCTCACCGCGTTCAGCTACGGCGCGCAGGCCCGGGCGCTGCGCCGGCTGCCGGAGGACGCGCGCCGGGACGCGCTGTGCGAGGCGCTCGCCGCGATCTTCGGCCCGGCCGCCGCGCGCCCCGACGACCTCGTCGAGTACGACTGGTCGGCCGACGAGTGGACACGCGGCTGCTTCTGCGGCGTCCTGCCACCCGGCGCGTGGTGCGCGTACGGCCCGGAACTGCGGGCGCCAGTGGGCCGGGTGCACTGGGCCGGCACCGAGACCGCGACCCGGTGGAGCGGATACCTGGAGGGCGCGGTGACCGCGGGCGAGCGCGCCGCCGCCGAGGCGCTCGCCCAGCTCGGCTGAGCACCCTGTCCAGTGAGATTCTTCGATGGAGCCTATTGAAAAGTTTCTCCGCCCTGTGCCCTAATGACGACAGTTCCTTTCGTCATACTCCCGCCGCCGGAGCGCGGCAACCCCCAGGGAGGACAGATGCACAGTTCGATCCGATCGGCGCTGCGCGCGGCCGGAGCCGCGCTGCTCGCCACAGTCACCGTCGCCGCCGCGACGCTGTCCGGGGCGGCACCCGCCTCCGCCGCCCCGGCCGGACTGCCCGGCATGGACGTCTCCAGCTACCAGGGCAACGTGAACTGGTCCGGGGCGTGGGCCAACGGCGCCCGGTTCGCGTACGTCAAGGCGACCGAGGGCACGTACTACACCAACCCGTACTTCGCCCAGCAGTACAACGGCTCGTACAACGTCGGGATGATCCGCGGCTCGTACCACTTCGCCCGCCCCGACACCACGAGCGGCGCCACCCAGGCCAACTACTTCGTCGACCACGGCGGCGGCTGGTCGAAGGACGGGCGGACGCTGCCCGGCGCGCTGGACATCGAGTACAACCCGTACGGCGCGACCTGCTACGGCCTGAGCCAGGCGTCGATGCGCAGCTGGATCGCCTCGTTCGTCAACCAGTACTACGCCCGCACCGGCCGGTGGGCCACCATCTACACCACCACCGACTGGTGGAGCACCTGCACCGGCAACACCTCGCAGTTCGCCGCCAACAACCCACTGTGGATCGCCCGGTACGCAAGCAGCGTCGGCACGCTGCCTGCGGGCTGGGGCACGTACTCGTTCTGGCAGTGGTCGTCCTCCGGGGTCTTCCCCGGTGACCAGAACGTCTGGAACGGCTCGCTCGACCGGCTGCGCGTCCTGGCCTGCAACGGACCCTGCTGACCCCGGCCCGGGCGTGGCGGGCGGTGCCGGTCCCGCCACGCCCGGCGTACCGGCCGATCCGGCGCTCCCCTTCCGCGAGGAGGTTGCGATGTCCGTTCCCGTACCCCGGCGGACCGTGCTGCGCGGCGCGGTCCTGCTCGGCGCCGCCGCCGGCGTCGGCGCGCTGACCCAGATCGGCTCCGGCCCCGGCGCCCGGGCCGCCGCCACCCGGGTCGACCAGCCGACCATCGCCAACTGCGCGACCTGGGGCGCCCGCCCGCCCTCGTCGCCGGTGAGCGTGGTGACCAGCCGGCCCAACAAGATCATCGTCCATCACACGGCGTTCCCGAACACCACCGACTACAGCCTCGCCCAGGCGTACCGCAACTCCCGCGACATCCAGAACCTGCACATGGACGGCAACGGCTGGCTCGACTCCGGACAGCACTTCACCAACAGCCGGGGCGGCTACCTGACCGAGGGCAGGCACGGCAGCCTCTACGCGCTGCTGCACGGCCAGACGATGGTGCAGGGCGCGCACTGCGTCGGGCAGAACAGCCAGGCCATCGGCATCGAGAACGACGGCATCTACGTGGACGTGCAGCCGCCGCAGGCGCTCTGGAACAGCCTCGTCACGTTCTGCGCGTTCACCTGCCAGCAGTACGGCATCGCGCCCACCGAGATCTACGGGCACAAGGACTTCAACAACACGCAGTGCCCGGGGCTGCTGCACGACCGCCTGCCGGAGCTGCGCCGTACCGTCGCCGCCCGTCTCGGCGGCTGACCACGGGGGTACGCGGGGCGCCCGGGTGCGACGGGCGCCCCGCGTTGCGCGCGCCCACTGGGTCAGCGCTCGCTTATATAAGCTGAGTCTGATACAAAGGGGTCGTGCACGCCTTCGACGTTCTCGGCGACCCGGTCCGCCGCCGGATCCTGGAACTGCTCGCGGACGGCGAGCAACCCGCCGGCACGCTCGGCGAGACCGTGCGGCGCGAGTTCGGCATCAGCCAGCCCGCCGTCTCCCAGCACCTCAAGGTGCTGCGCGAGCACGGCTTCGCCACTGTGCGCGCCGAGGGCACCCGCCGCCTCTACGCCGTGGATCCCGGCCCGCTGCGCGAGATAGACGCGTGGCTGGACGGGTTCCGCCGCTTCTGGACGCCGCCACTGGCGGCGCTCGCCACCGAGCTGGCCCGGGGCCGCCGCGAACGACGGCTGCGTGAGGACACCACCGACGACGAGAGGACCGAACCATGATCGACGTGACCGGACAGATCAGCGCCGTCGAGCGCCGCATCGGCGACCGTACGCTCCCCGCAGGGCGCGCGCGGGTGCTCACCATCGCCCAGACGTACGACGCGCCGGTGGCCGACGTCTTCGACGCGTGCACGAACCCGGAACGGATACCCCGCTGGTTCCTGCCGGTCTCCGGCGACCTGAGCCTCGGCGGCCGGTACCAGCTGGAGGGCAACGCGGGCGGCACCGTCGAACGCTGCGACCCGCCGCACGGCTTCGCCGCCACCTGGGAGTTCGGCGGCGAGGTGAGCTGGATCGAGGTACGGCTGCGCGAGGCGGGACCGGGGCGTACCCGCTTCGAGCTGGAACACGTCGCGCACGTCGACGACCAGCGGTGGGCCGAGTACGGTCCGGGCGCGGTCGGCATCGGCTGGGACCTGGCACTGGTCGGTCTGGCCTCCCACTTCGCCACCGACGGCACGGGCGTCGACCCGGCCGCCGCAGCCGACTGGATGGCCTCACCCGAGGGTCTGCGCTTCGTCACCGAGTCCAGCAGAAGCTGGACGACGGCAAGCATCGAGGCCGGCACTCCCACCGAGCAGGCCCAAACGGCAGGCACCCGAGTAACCGCGTTCTACACAGGCGCCCCCACTCCCTGACCACCCCACCCCTCCCCTCCCCGCCCCCCCGCCCCCTCCCCGTCGATCTTGCACTTTGCGCCCACAGAATGTCCGATAGGCACGTTATGAGGGGCACCAAAGCGCAAGATCGACGATGAGGGCGGCTCAGGTCTTGGAGATCTTGGTAGGGAATGGCCCTCATGAGGGCCCGTTCGCTCCAAGATCTCTCGGGATCTCGTGATGCGGGACGGCCTTCTCTGCAGTCAAGATGCGCGGCCGGCTCGGGCAGGCGAATGTGGCTCGACGTCGCGAGGCGCGCGTGGTCGGAATGTCGACGTGAGCGGACGAGCCGAGGCAGCGGGCGGGGAGAGCGGGGCCGGACGGAGATGTCCGTGGTGGACGGTGACGCCGGTGTGCCGTCCCCGGGGTGAAATGCGGCGGTGGGATGTCGGTGGGGTGGGGCAGACTGCGGGGCATGCCGATCCGCTCCGTCACCGACCTGACCACTGCACTCGACGCCGGGCAGACGGTCAAGTACCTGCACTTCTGGGGGCACCGGCCACGGCCTGACGGCAGCGTCGGCGCGAGCTGCCTGAGCCAGTGGTGGCCGGCGGCGTTCACAGTCGACGGCCGGGAGTTCGCCACCGCCGAGCACTGGATGATGTGGCACAAGGCCACGCTCTTCGGGGACCACGCGATCGCTGAGCGGGTGCTGGCCGCCGGGCATCCGCACCGGGCCAAGGCGCTCGGCCGGCAGGTCCGCGACTTCGACGAGGCGACCTGGACGGCCCGCCGCTACGAGATCGTGGTGGCCGGCAGCGTCGCCAAGTTCGGCCGGCACGAGCCGTTGCGGCGGTTCCTGCTCGGCACAGGCGACCGGGTGCTCGTCGAGGCCAGCCCGACCGACCGGATCTGGGGCATCGGCCTGACCGCCGACGATCCACGGGCTGCCGACCCGGCTACCTGGCGGGGCGACAACCTGCTCGGGTTCGCCCTGATGGAGGCGCGCGCCACGCTCGCCGGCCGAGGGGGTGACGCCTGACCCCGGGCCGGGGGTCCGGGTAACGTGCTGCGGCGTGACCGCGTACTCGCACTGCTCGTTCTGCGGCGCTGCCTACCCGGCGGACTCCGGGTGGCCGCGTGTCTGTTCCTCCTGCGGCGAGACGGTGTGGCGCAATCCGCTGCCGGTGGCGGTGGCGGTGCTGCCGGTCCGCATGCCGGAGGGGCTCGGCGTGGTGGTGGTACGCCGCGACATCGAACCGGCCCGGGGGCAGCTCGCGCTGCCGGGCGGCTTCATCGAGTACGGCGAGGAGTGGTCCGAGGCGCTCGTGCGTGAGCTGCGCGAGGAGACCGGGCTGCGGGCCGAGGCCGGCGAGGCGCGACTGTTCGCGGTGCACGGCGCTCCGGCGGGCGGCACCATGATGGTCTTCGGCGTGCTGCCCGAGCGGCCGGTCGGTGACCTGCCGCCGTCGGCGCCGACCGAGGAGGCCACCGAGTGGCTGGTGCTCACCGATCCGGTCGAGCTGGCCTTCTCCACGCACACCCGGGTGCTGGCCGACTTCCTCGCCGAGCAACGCCCGATCTGACCGGAACCGGGGGCCGCCCGATCTGACCGGAACCCGGGGGCCGCCCGATCTGACCGAGGCGACCCCGGGCAGCGCCCGGCCCTGACCGCGACGAATCCGGCAGCGCCGGACGGCCCGGCACGCTCCAGCCCGGAAACGGGCGCGGCGGGGTCAGACGCGGGCCGGGACCGGCTGGGGTGAGAACGGCACGGCGGCCGGCGCCTCGGTCTCCGGCTCGCCGGCCGGGTGCCGCCACAGCCCGCGCCGCCGCAGGATCGGCAGCACGCCCTCGCCGAACCAGTACGCCTCCTCCAGGTGCGGGTGGCCGGAGAGGATGAACTCGTCCAGGCCGAGCGCGTGGTACTCGGCGATCCGGTCGGCGACCTCGGTGTGGCTGCCGACCAGCGCGGTGCCCGCGCCGCCGCGTACCAGGCCGAATCCGGCCCACAGGTTCGGCGAGACCTCCAGCCCGTCGCGGGAGCCGCCGTGCAGGTCGAGCATCCGCCGCTGCCCTTCGGACTCGCTGCGCCGCAGCCCTTCCTGCACGGCGCGCACGTCGGCCTCGGGGATGCCGTCGAGCAGTTTGCGCGCCTGGGCCCACGCCTCCTCGGCGGTGTCCCGGCTGATCACGTGCAGCCGGATGCCGTACCGCAGCTCGCGGCCGGCCTCGGCGGCGAGCCCGCGGATCCAGTCCAGCTTGCCGGCCACCTGCGCGGGCGGCTCGCCCCAGGTCAGGTACACGTCGCTGTGCCGTACCGCCACCGGCCCGGCCGCGCCGGACGAACCGCCGAAGTAGACCGGCGGCACCGGGTCGGGCACCCGGCCGAGCCGGGCTCCCTCGACCCGCACGTGGGCGCCGTCGTGGTCGACCGTCTCGCCGCGCCACAGCGACCGCACCACGTGCAGGAACTCGTCGGTACGCGCGTAGCGGGCGTCCTTGTCCAGGAAGTCGCCGTACGCGCGCTGCTCGGCGGACTCGCCGCCGGTGACCACGTTGAGCAGCAGCCGCCCGCCGGACAGGCGCTGGAACGTGGACGCCATCTGCGCGGCGAGGGTGGGTGAGAGCAGGCCGGGCCGGAACGCGACGAGGAACTTCAGCCGCTCGGTGACCTCGGTGAGCATGGCGGTGGTCAGCCAGGCGTCCTCGCACCAGGCGCCGGTGGGGGTGAGCGCCCCGGCGAAGCCGAGCTGCTCGGCGGTGCGGGCGATCTGCCCCAGGTACGCGACGCTCGCGGGCCGTGCGCCGCCGGCGGTGCCGACCGGTACGCCGTGGCCGCCGCCCACGATGTCCCGGCTGTCGCCGTAGGTCGGCAGGAACCAGTGGAAGGTGAGCGACATGGTGTACCTCCGGTGCGGGATCGGGCGGGTCGCCTCCTGAGTGGTGGGACGACCACGCCGACACACTACCCATAAAACCTATCGGGTTGGTAGGTTGCTGTCGCCCGCCGACGGCCGGGCCCATCCCTCCCCGAGGAGTCGCCATGCGTACCCCCAGATCGCGCCGCCGGCCGGTGGCCGCGCTGCTCACCACCCTCGCGCTGCTCGCCGCGACGGCGCTGACGGCCTGCGGCGGCGAGGCGGCCGACGCCAGTGGCGGCGGCGACGGCCCGCTGCGGATCGGCTATCAGCGCTTCGGCGGGCTCAGCCTGGTCAAGGCGCGCGGCGACGCGAAGAACGTCACCTGGTCGCTGTTCGAGAGCGGCCCGGCCCTGACCGAGGCGCTCAAGGCGGGTTCGATCGACATCGGCCAGGTGGGCGAGGCGCCGCCGGTGTTCGCCGCCGCCGGGAAGATCCCGTTCTCCGTGGTCGGCACCTCCCAGCCGATCCCGCAGGGCGAGGCGGTTCTGGTCAAGGCGGACAGCCCGTATCGTGGATTCGCCGACCTGCGCGGGAAGACGGTAGCGCTGAACAAGGGCTCCAACGTGCACTGGCTGCTGGTGAAGCTGCTGGAGGCGAACCGGATGACGCTCGCCGACATCAAGGTGAAGTACCTCAAGCCCGCCGAGGGACGGCCCGCGTTCGACAACGGGCAGGTCGACGCGTGGATCATCTGGGATCCCTACTTCGCGCTGGCCGAGCAGCCCGGCGTACGGGTGCTCGCCGACGCGACCGGCCTGGCCGGCAACCGCGAGTACGTGCTGGCCGCGCCGGATGCGGTGAAGAACCGCACCGACGACGTACGGGCGTTCCTGGACACGTACCGGCAGACCACCGACTGGGGCATCGCCCACCCGGCCGAGCGGGCCGCCGTCCTCGCCCCGGAGCTGAAGATCCCCCTCGACGTGACCACCCGGGCGCTGGCCCGCAGCGCCAAGCCGCTCGCCCCGGTCACGCCGGAGATCGGCGCCGAGTTGCAGGCCATCGCGGACAGCTTCGTGGAGCTGAAGCTGGTGCCCGGACCGGTCGACATCGCCGGGCGGGTGGACGGCCGGTTCAACGAGGCGTTCCAGTGAGCGGTCCGGCGCTGGCCGAGGCGAGTCCTGCGGTCGTACCCGATCGGGTGACGCCGCGGCGGTCGCGGGCCCGCGCCCCGCGGCGGTGGCGGCGCACGGCAAGCCCGGTCGTGCTGGTCCTCGCCTGGGAGGCCGCCGCGCGGACCGGGCTGCTCGCGCCGGAGAAGCTGCCCGCGCCCAGCGCGGTGCTGGCGACCGGGTGGCGGCTGGCGAGCGACGGGACGCTCGGCGTGCACCTGCTCGACTCGCTCACCCGCGCCGCGCTCGGCCTGCTCATCGGCGGCGGCCTGGCGCTCGTGCTCGGCGCGGCGGCGGGGCTGCTGCGCCTCGGCGACGATCTGGTCGACCCGCCGGTGCAGATGGCCCGGATGCTGCCGCACCTGGGACTGGTCCCGCTGCTGATCATCTGGGTGGGCATCGGCGAGTCGTTGAAAGTCACGCTCGTGGCGCTCGGCGCGTTCTTCCCGATCTACTTCAACACGTACGCCGGCATCCGCGACATCGACGAGCGGCTGGTGGAGGCGGCGCGCACCTGCGGTCTCGGGGCGGTGGCCCGGCTGCGGCACGTGGTGCTGCCCGGCGCGCTGCCGGCGCTGTTCCTCGGGCTGCGGCTGGCCATCGGCGCGGCCTGGCTCAGCCTGGTCGTCGGCGAGCAGGTGAACGCGCAGACCGGCGTCGGCTTCCTGATGATGGAGGCGCGCGAGTTCAGCCAGACCGACGTGGTGGTGCTCGGCCTGCTCATCTACGCGCTGCTGGGGCTGGCCTCCGACCTGCTCATCCGGTACGCGGAGAGGAGGACGCTGGCGTGGCGACGCGGACTGCGCGCGACCTGACCGGGCCGGTGCTCACCGCACGCGCGGTGACCCGGTCCTTCGGCCCGTCGGTGGTGCTGGCCGGGGTCGACCTGACCATCGGCGACGGCGAGACGGTGGCGCTGCTCGGCGGCAGCGGATCCGGCAAGAGCACGCTGCTGCGCGTGCTCGCCGGGCTCGACGGCGACGCGGGCGGCGAGCACGTGCTGCACGGCACCGCCGCCGTGGTGTTCCAGGAGCACCGGCTGCTGCCGTGGAAGCGGGTGGCAGACAACGTGGCGCTCGGGCTGACCGGACCGGACGTGGGCGACCGGGTCGGCCGCGCGCTGGCCGAGGTGGGTCTCGCCGACCGGGGCCGGGCCTGGCCGGCCGAACTGTCCGGCGGGCAGGCGCAGCGGGTCGCGGTGGCCCGCGCGCTGGTCCGCGAACCGGACCTGCTGCTGCTGGACGAGCCGTTCGGCGCGCTGGACGCGCTGACCCGGCTGCGCATGCAGGGGCTGCTGCGGCGGCTGCGCGCCCAGCACGGCTTCGCCGCGCTGCTGGTCACCCACGACGTGGAGGAGGCGCTGCTGCTGGCCGACCGCGTCCTGCTCCTCGACGACGGCGTGATCGCCGAAGAGGTGCCGGTACGCCTCGGCCCGTCCCCGAGCCCCGACGACCCGGCCCTCGGCGCGCTGCGCCGCCACCTGCTCGACCGCCTCGGCGTACCCGCCGGCTGACCGCGAGGGAGAACCCATGACCCGCTGGACACCCGACCCGACCTTCTATCCCTCCCCCGCGCTCGCCGCCGCCGCGCCGGCCGAGAAACTCGCGTACGTCGCCGCGTTCGACCGCGCCGGGCAGCGCCCCGACGCCATCGCGGTGCTCGACACCGACCCGGACTCCGGCTCGTACGGCCGGGTGGTGGGCTGGACCGAGCTGCCGGACACCGGCGACGAGCTGCACCACTTCGGGTGGAACGCGTGCAGCAGCGCACTCTGCCCGACCGCGCCGCACCCGCACGTGGAGCGCCGCTACCTGATCGTGCCGGGCCTGCGCTCGTCCCGGATCCACGTGCTCGACACCAAGCCCGACCCGCGCCGCCCCGAGCTGGTCAAGGTGATCGGAGCGGAGGAACTCGGCAGGCGTGCCGGGTACTCCCGCCCGCACACGGTGCACTGCGGGCCGGACGGCATCTACGTCTCCGCGCTCGGCGGCGCCGACGGGCAGGAGGGGCCGGGCGGCATCGCCGTGCTCGACCACACCACGTTCGAGGTACGCGGCGCGTGGGAGGCCGACCGGGGGCCGCAGTTCCTGGCGTACGACTTCTGGTGGCACTACACGCAGGACGTGCTGGTCACCAGCGAGTGGGGCACGCCGTCGATGATCGAGGACGGCATCGTCGGTGAGCTGCTGCTGGGCCGCCGGTACGGGCACGCGATCCACTTCTGGGACCTGGCGAGGCGCCGGCACGTGCAGCGCGTCGACCTCGGCGACCAGTACCAGATGCCGCTGGAGCTGCGTCCCGCGCACGACCCGACGAAGTCGTACGGCTTCGTCGGCGTGGTGATCAGCGTCGAGGACCTGTCCGCGTCGATCTGGCTGTGGCACCGCGACGGCGACGCCTGGGCGGTCACCAAGGTGATCGACATCCCCGCCGAGCCGGCCGACCCGGCCGACCTGCCGGAGCTGCTCAAGCCGTTCGGGGCGGTGCCGCCGCTGGTCACCGACATCGACCTGTCCGTTGACGACAGGTTCCTGCACGTCTCCTGCTGGGGCACCGGCGAACTGATCCGCTACGACGTCAGCGACCCGTTCCACCCGGTACGCGTCGGCTCGGTACGCCTCGGCGGCATCGTCAACCGCACCCCGCACCCGGCGTTCCCGGACGAGCCGCTGGCCGGCGGGCCGCAGATGGTCGAGATCAGCCGCGACGGCCGCCGCGTCTACGTCAGCAACTCGCTCTACGGCGCCTGGGACGACCAGTTCTACCCCGACGGGGTGGGCGCCTGGGTGGCGAAGCTCGACGTCGACCCGGAGCACGGCGGCCTCGTGCCGGACCCGCGGTTCTTCCCGCGCGGCGAGGAGTTCCGCGGCCTGCGCGTACACCAGACCCGGTTGCAGGGCGGCGACGCCTCGTCCGACTCGTACTGCTTCCCGTGACCGGCGCGACCTGGGCGGCGCTGGCCGGCCTCGGCGCGTTCCACGGCCTGAACCCGGCGATGGGGTGGCTGTTCGCGGTGGCCCGGGGCCTGCAGGAGCGCCGCCGGGCCGCGCTGCTGGCGGCGCTGCCGCCGATCGCGGCCGGTCACCTGGCGTCGGTGGCGGTGGTCGCCGCGCTGGTCAGCGCCACCCGGTCGGTGACGGCGAGCACGCTGGTCGCGGTGACCGGCGGGGTGCTGCTGGTCGGGTTCGGGCTGTGGCGGCTGCTGTCCGAGCGGCACTTCCGGTGGGCCGGGATGCGGCTGTCGGCGGCGCAGCTCACCGCCTGGTCGTTCCTGATGTCCGCGGCGCACGGCGCGGGCCTGATGCTGCTGCCGGTGCTGCTCGCCGAACCGGCGGCCGGCGCCGGCCCGCACGCCGGGCACCTCGCCGCCGCGCCGGCCGGCGCGCTGACCGGCCTGCTCGCCGCCGCCGTGCACACAGTCGCCATGCTCGCCGTCGCGCTGGTCGTGGCCCTGCTGGTGTACGAGGTGCTCGGCGTCGGTGTGCTCCGCCGGGCCTGGTTCAACGTCGACCGGCTGTGGGCCGGTGTGCTCGTGGCGGCCGGCGTGGTGACGCTGATCGCTACGGCGTGAGGTCGCCGCCACCTGCGACGGATCGATGAAAAGTCCTACTGATTGAATAGGAAAGGCAGCGTCGCCTACCCCGGAGGTCAGCCGTGAGTCAGTCCCCGTCCCCCGCCGAAGCCGTCCACGACGCCGACCGCAGCCGGCAGTGGCTCGCCGGGCAGGCGCACGGGCCGGGCGTCGACCGCGACCGGCTGCTGGAGGTGGGCGCGGCCATGGCCGCGGTGACCGCCGCCGCCGCGGAACGCGAGCCGGTCGCGGTGGCGTCCGCGCCGGTCGGCGTCGACCCCGGCGCGCCGATCGTCAAGCCGCTGCCGGCGGACCTGCTGCGCCCGCTGGACACCAACGCCGAGATGCGCTGGCCGTCGATGGCCGGCCAGGGGTACGTGGTCCCGATCGACCGCTTCTTCGTCCGCAACCACACGGTCACGCCGCACCTGGACGCGGCCACCTGGCGGCTGCGCCTGTTCGGCGACGGCCTGCGCGGCGCACCCACCCGGGACAACCCGGTCGAGTTCGACCTCGACGAGCTGCGCCGGCTGCCCGCCGAGGAGCACGCGGCGCTGCTGGAGTGCGCCGGCAACGGGCGGCGCTACTTCGCCGAGCAGCAGGACGAGCCGACCCCGGGCGTGGCGTGGGGGCTGGGCAGCGTCGGCGTGGCGCGGTGGCGGGGCGTGCGGCTCGGCACGGTGCTGCGCCTGGCCGGGCTGCGCGACGAGGCGGTCGACGTGATGCCCGAGGGCCTCGACCCGGACTACGTCTCCGGCGGGGTCAACCTCGGCCGGGTACGCCGCCCGATGCCGGTCGCGAAGGCGCTCGACGACGTGCTGCTGGCGTACGAGATGAACGGCGAGCCGCTGCCCCCCGACCACGGCTTCCCGGTGCGGGTCGTGGTGCCCGGCTGGGTCGGCATCTCCTCGATCAAGTGGGTGGGCGCGATCGAGGTCTCCACCACTCCCCTGTTCTCGCCGTGGAACACGCAGTTCTACCGGATGTTCGGCCCCGGCCACCCGGCCGACGGCACAGTGCTCACCGCCCAGCCGGTACGCAGCGCGTTCGAGCTGCCCTGGGACGCCCGGGTGCCGGCCGGCGAGGAGATGCTGCTGACCGGCCGTTCCTGGTCCGGCAACGGCCCGATCGCGCACGTCGAGGTGGACACCGGCGACGGGTGGCGCCCCGCCGACCTGGTCGCCGCGGACCGGGGCGGAGCCTGGCAGCGCTGGACCGTCAGGTGGTGCCCCCCGGCAGCGGGCCGGCACGTCCTGCGCGCCCGCGCCACCGACTGCACGGGCGCCGTCCAGCCCGACCGGGCCGCGCCGAACGACCTCGCGTACCTGTTCGACGCCGTCGTGGCCCACCCGGTGACCGCCTGCTGACCGCCGCTCAGGTGGTGCTGAGGTAGGGCGGCGGCACGGTGTCGGTGAGCCACACCCCGTTGGCCGAGCGGTAGAACAGGTACCCCGCCTCGGCCATCGCCGCCGCGTCCACGGTCAGCACCACCACCGCGCCGCCCCGGCGCGCACCGACGCGCCGGGCCGTCGCCACGTCAGGCGACAGGTGTACGTGGTGCCGCCCGCCCCGGCGCAGCCCCTGCGCCCGGATCGCGTCCAGCACGGCCTCGCCGGTGCCGTGGAACAGCCGGGGCGGCGGCGCGGCCGGGGTGAGGCCGAGGTCGACCGGAACGGAGTGCCCCTGGTTGGCGCGGATCCGGTCGGCCCCGTCCGGACCGGCCTCCACGGCGAAGCGCTGCTTGTCGTTGCCCGCGACCACGGCGTCCAGCTGGGCGCGGCTGATCCTCAGCCCGGCGAGCACGTCCGCCACCGGCACCCAGCCCGCCCGGTCGAGTCGCAGCCCGAACGTGTCGGGCCGGTGCCGCAACGCCAGCGACAGCCGCTTGCTCACCCGAACGAGATCGCGATGTTCCACCCGCCCAGTCTGATTCCGCCCTCGTCCCTTGTCGACGCAGTTCCCCTGCCCGCTCTCCCTCTCAGCCCTCGCCCTCCCGGCCTCGCCTCCCCCCGCCGCTCCCGCGTCGCCTGGCCTCGCCCCCGCCTTTCCCGCGTCGCCTCGCCCCGCCTCGCCCCGTCGATCTTGCGGTTTCTGCCCCTCGGATGCCCGGTTCGCACTCTTTGCCGGGGCAGGAAGCCCATGATCGACGAGCCGGGGAGCCGAGGGTCGGGACGGAGGCGGGAGGGCGGGAGGGGCGAGGGTCAGGCGGCGGCCCGCTCCGGGAGGGGGCGGCGGCGGTGGGACGGGTCGGTCAGCGTGGGCGGGGACCAGGCGCCGTCGGGCTGGTAGAGATTCGTACCGGGCGGGACGATCTCGTCGATCCGGTCCAGCACCGCGTCGTCGAGCGTCAGCTCCGCCCCGGCGAGCAGCGCGTCCAACTGCTCCATCGTGCGCGGTCCGATGATGGTCGAGGTGACCGCCGGGTGCGCGGCGGCGAACGCCACGGCGAGTTGCGGCAGCGTGCAGCCCACCTCGTCGGCGAGCGCGACCAGTTCCTCCACGGCGGCGTATTTGGCGGTGTTGCCCGGCAGCGCCGGGTCGAACCGGGCCGGGGTGAGCGCCGGGCGGCCCGCGCCGAGGTCGACGGGCCGGCCCTGCCGGTACCGGCCGGACAGGAACCCGGAGGCCAGCGGGCTCCACACCAGCACACCCATCCGGTAGCGGCGGCAGACCGGCAGCACCGACGTCTCGATGCCGCGCGCCAGGATCGAGTACGGCGGCTGCTCGGTGCGGAAGCGGCCGAGCGCCCGCCGTTCGGCGACGTGGTGCGCCTCCACGATCTCCTCGGCCGGGAAGGTCGAGCAGCCGAACGCGCGGATCTTCCCGGCCCGGACCAGGTCGGTCAACGCGCCGAGCGTCTCCTCGACGTCGGTGGTGTGGTCGGGACGGTGCACCTGGTAGAGGTCGATCCAGTCGGTGCCGAGCCGACGCAGGCTGTCCTCGACCGCCCGGACGATCCAGCGTCGCGAGTTGCCGCCCCGGTTGGGCCCCTCCCCCATCGGGAAGTGGACCTTCGTGGCGAGCACCACGTCGTCGCGGCGGCCGCGCAGGGCCTTGCCGACGATCTCCTCCGACTCGCCGGCCGAGTACATGTCGGCGGTGTCCACGAAGTTGATCCCCTGATCGAGTGCCTTGTGGACGATCCGGACGCAGTCGTCGTGGTCGGGGTTGCCGACCGCACCGAACATCATGGTGCCGAGGCAGTGGACGCTGACCTCGATGCCGGTGCCGCCGAGGACGCGATAGCGCATGTGAACTCCCTGGGTTGCACCGCGCCGGCCGGGTGGCGCGCGGTCCGGTCACGGTAGGAGTTCGAGTGCGCTGGAGGTCAACTCTCGGCCGCGGGATCCGCGCTGCCGGCGAGGTAGCCGGCCGCCTGCAACTCGAACAGCTCTCGGTAGAGCCCGCCCTGGGCCATCAGCGTGTCGTGGTCGCCTGACTGCACGAGCCGGCCATGGTCCATCACGAAGATCCGGTCGGCGTGCCGGACGTTGGCGAGCCGGTGGGTGATCAGCACGACGGCCCGGTCCGGGTGCCGCCGCAGGTGCTGGAAGAGGGCGTGCTCGGCACGCGCGTCAAGCGCCGCGGACGGCTCGTCGCAGATCAGCAGCCGGGCGTCACGGTAGAGGCCGCGTGCGGCCACCAGCCGCTGCCACTGCCCACCGGACAGGTCCTGGCCGTCCTTGAACTGCCGGTCCAGCAGCGTGTCGTACCCGAACGGCAGCTCGCTGATCATGTCGTGCGCGGCGGCGTCGCGGGCGGCGGTCTCCACGCTGGGTCCCTGCGCGCCGGCACGGTCGTGGCGGCCGACGCGGATGTTCTGCCGGGCGGTGAACGGGAACCTCCACCAGTCCTGGCTCATCACCGCGACCTGGGCGGCGGTCTGGCGTGGATCCAGTTCGGCGGCGTCCACGCCGTCCCAGCGGATCGTGCCGCCGGTGGGCCGGTAGAGGCCGGCGATCAGCTTGGCGAGCGTGGTCTTGCCGGAGCCGTTCTCCCCCACCAGCGCGATCACCTCACCGCGCCGGACCGTGAGGCTGACCTCGTCGACCGCCGCGCTGTCGGTGTCCGGGTAGCGCAGGCTGACCCGTTCGACGTCGATGCGCGTGAACCCGTCGACCGGCAGGTGCCCGCCGGCCGGGATCCGCCGGGTCGCCCGGTCGAGGAAGTCGCGGTAGTCCTGGTAGTAGAGGGCGTCCTCGTAGAGCGAGTTGGTGGCGAAGATCGCCGTGCGCAGGCTCGTACGCGCGGACTGGAGCGCCAGCAGCGCGGTGGCCGCCGCCGCGAGCGCCACCACGCCCCCGACGAGCAACGTCCCCAGAACCGCGTAGAGCCCGAACGTGGCGATCCCAGTGACGGACAGGCCGATCGCCCGGGTGATCGTCTGCGCCCGGGCCAGGCGCAGCTCGGCGCGGGTCTCCAGGCGCGTCATGAGGTGGTACTCCGAGAGCAGGAAGTCGCGCATCTGGTAGGCGCGGATCTCGGCCGCGGTGTGCCGGTTGGCCATCAGGTCGCCCAGCATCCACTTGCGTCGCCGCCGGGTGATCCGGGCGAGCCAGTCGACGTGCTGGCGGCGGGCCATCCGTACCGCCGTCACCGCCTCCGGCGCGGCGGCGACGACCAGGCAGGGCAGCAGAAGCGGGTGGATGATCGTCACCGCGGTAGCCGTGGCGATCACGCCGACCACACCGGTGACCAGGTTGACCGTGTCGTTGACCAGGGAGCCCGCCTCGACCAGTCCCCGGTCGCGGGCGCGGTCCATCTCCTCGGCGAAACCGGCGTCGTCGAAGGCGGCCAGCTCCACCGCTGAGGTCGTCTCGAACAGCCGCCGCTCCACTGTGAAGTTGATCTGCGGTACGAGCCGGGCCTGCGCCCATCCGGCGGCGATGGTCAGTGCGCCGCGCCCGGCGACGGCGGCCGCCGCCAGCGTCAGGGCGGGCAGCGCCGCCCGGATGCGGTCCGGTGTCGGGCCGGCGGCGAACAGCTGGTGGAGCACTCCGGTGGTGGCGAGCAGGCCCAGCGTGGTGAGCACACCGGCGGCGACGTTGAGACCCAGCGATGCGGCGGTGTCCCGGCGGCTGGTCGCCCAGGCGAGGGTGATCGCCTCGCGGATCAACGCGGGCAGCCGGCGTGCCACCGACCAGAATCCGGTGTGGGCCAGCTCGGTGGCCCGGTGCATCCAGTGCGGATCGACCAGCTCGGGCAGGGTCGTCTCCCCCACCGGCTCCTCCGGGTCGGACGGTGGACGAGGGTGGATCACCCCGGCCATGGCACCCCCTCGACGCGTTCGGGCAGCAACGCTGGATACTACGTTCCGCTATCGAAATATGTCATTCAGTAACCGGCGTGTCGTACAGACGTCCCAACGGCGTGTCCCGCGGCGGTGACCGGAAAGACCCGCCCGCACGGTGGTCGCCGCCGGGTCGCGTCGCGCGCGACCGGTCCGGGTGGCAGGCTTGTGAGGTTCGCCGGCGCGCGCCGGCCGACCGCACGTCGTGAAGGAGAAGATCGACCCGATGGCTGTGGACGTCACCACCACCGACGAATGGCAGGCGCTGCGCAAGCACGCCGAGGCGATGCGCGCCACGCACCTGCGCGACCTGTTCGCCGCCGACGGGCAGCGGGGTGAGCGGCTCACCGGTGAGGTCGCCGACCTGCACGTGGACTACAGCAAGAACCTGGTCACCGACGAGACCATCGCGCTGCTCGGCGCGCTCGCCGAGCGGGTCGGCCTGACCGACCGGATCGCGGCCATGTTCGCCGGCCGGCACATCAACGTCACCGAGGACCGGGCGGTGCTGCACACCGCGCTGCGCCTGCCGGCGGACGCGTCGCTCACCGTGGACGGCCAGGACGTGGTCGCCGACGTGCACGCCGTGCTGGACCGCATGTCGGCGTTCGCGCAGCGGGTGCGCTCCGGCTCGTGGCGGGGCCACACCGGCGAGCGGATCACCACCGTCGTGAACATCGGCATCGGCGGCTCCGACCTCGGGCCGGTGATGGCGTACGAGGCGCTGAAGGCGTACCGCGACGCGGGCATCAGCTGCCGGTTCGTGTCGAACATCGACCCGACCGACATCCACGACAAGACCGCCGACCTGGATCCGGCGAGCACGCTGTTCGTCGTGGTGTCCAAGACGTTCTCCACCCAGGAGACGATCGCCAACGCCGACCAGGCGCGGCGCTGGCTGCTGGCCGGGCTGGACGCCGACGACGACGCGATCGCCCGGCACTTCGTCGCGGTCAGCACCAACGAGCAGCGGGTCCGCGACTTCGGCATCGACCCGGAGAACATGTTCGGCTTCTGGGACTGGGTGGGCGGACGCTACTCGCTGCCGTCCGCGGTCGGCCTGTCGGTCATGCTGGCGATCGGGCCGGACCGGTTCCGCGAGATGCTGGCCGGCTACCACGTGGTCGACGAGCACTTCCGGTCCGCCCCGGTGGAGCGCAACGTGCCGGCGTTGCTCGGCCTGCTCAACGTCTGGTACACCGACTTCCTCGGCGCGGAGACCCACGCGGTGCTGCCCTACTCGCAGTACCTGCACCGGTTCCCCGCCTACCTCCAGCAGCTCACCATGGAGAGCAACGGCAAGTCGGTACGCGTCGACGGCTCGCCGGTGACGTACCCGACCGGGGAGATCTTCTGGGGCGAGCCGGGCACCAACGGGCAGCACGCGTTCTACCAGCTCATCCACCAGGGCACCCGGCTGATCCCGGCGGACTTCATCGCGTTCAGCCGGCCCAACCACGACCTGGGCGACATGCACGACCTGTTCATGTCGAACTTCTTCGCCCAGACCGCCGCGCTGGCGTTCGGGCGGACCCGGGAGCAGGTGGAGGCCGAGGGCACCGCGCCCGAGGTGGTGGCGCACCGGGTGATGACGGGCAACCACCCGACCACCTCGATCCTGGCGCCGAAGCTCACCCCGGCGACGCTGGGTCAGCTGATCGCGCTCTACGAGCACATCACGTTCACCGAGGCCGCGATCTGGGACATCAACGCCTTCGACCAGTGGGGTGTGGAGCTGGGCAAGGTGATGGCCAACCAGCTCGCGCCGAAGCTCACCGGGCCGGATCCGGACCTGGCCGACGTGGACACCTCGACCGCCGAGCTGATCCGCCGCTACCGGGCCGAGCGCGGCCGGAGCTGACCGCGCGCCCGTGGCGTCCCGCGTAGACCGGGCGGGACGCCACGGGTCAGCGGCGCAGCAGGTCGGCGTGCGCGGCGCGCAGCCGGGTCAGCGCCGCGTCGCCGGCCGGCGCGCGGCGGTCGAGTTCGGCCCACGCCTCGGCGAGCGCGTCGGCCAGCGCCCGCAGCTCGGCGGCGTGCCGCCGGCTGGACTGCCGGTGCAGCTCCTCCAGGCGGCGGGCCCAGCCGGCGCTGATCGCGGCGACGCGTTCGGCGTCGGCGCGGGCCTGGGCGCCGGTGCGGGCGGCGGACGCGGGCACGATCGCGGCGACCGGCCGGGGGTCGCCGTCGCGGGTGACGACTGTGACGGTGTCGGTCAGCTCGGCCAGGGAGACGAGCTGGGTGAGCCGGGTGCGGACCTCGCGCAGCGGCAGGGCGCGCGGCTGGGGGGACCGGTCGGCCAGTGCGGGGACAGCCATGGACAGATGTTCACGTCCGGGTACGACAATTTCCCGGTCAGGCGGTCCACTCCGGCGCCAGCACGGACCAGACCTCCAGGTCGGCGCGGCCGTCGGGCGTCGGTGCGGCGCCGCGCATGACGCCGTCGCGGCTCATGCCGAGCCGCCGCGCGACGGCGATGCTGCGGTCGTTGCCGGCCTTCGTGACCCACTCGACGCGGTGGATGCCACGCTCCCGTACCGCCCAGTCGATGACGAAGCGGGCGGCGCGGGTGACCAGGCCCTGTCCCTCGGCGCCGGGTTCCAGCCAGCAGCCGGCCTCGCACACCCCGCGTTCGGTGCTCAGCGACACGAACAGCACGCCGCCGACGAGCGTGCCGCGCTGCCAGATGCCCCAGATGCCGCCGTCGTCGCGGGCCCACCGGTCGGCGTACGCCTGGAGGACCTTGCGTGCCGACTCGGCGTCGGTGGCGACGAAGGACGCGCCGACCCAGGGCGAGATGTGGTCGCGGCAGCGGTCGAGGTTGGCCAGGAACTCGTCGGCGTGCCAGGGCGACAGTGGACGCAGCTCGGCGTCGTCGGTGAGGGCGTGGGCGAACATCAGGGGAAGCTAGCAGGACCGTCGCGCTTTTGTCGGTCGGTCCCTCTACGGTCTGCGCCGTGAACGCCGTCCAGACGTACCGATATCTTCAGCCGTCCGCGCTGCGCGCCGCCGGTCTCGACCTGCAGACCTGCGGCGGCCCGGCGGCCAACCCGCGCTTCTTCGCCGGTTTCCTCACCGCTCCCGCCGCGGCGGCGGCCGGGCTGCTCGCCGTCGCCGAGGTGGCCCGCACCCGCTACCACCAGCCGGTCAACCCGGCCAGTCTGGACCCGGTGGTGACCGGCAGCCGCGGCCGCCTGCGGTTCGAGTCGTTCTCCGGCTGCTGCGGGGTGTACGCGCGGATGGACGTGCTGCCGGCCGGGCTGGACGGGGAGATCAGCGGCCACGGCACCACGAACGTGGACGTGAACCCGCCGCTGCGGGAGGCGCTGGCCCGGGTGGGCGGCATCGAGCCGCTGCACGTGGCGGTCGGCCCGGACGACCTGACCGTCTCCACCATGGACGGCTCGGTGGTCGAGCGGAAGGTGCCGCTGCCCGGCCGCTGGCTGCGGGGCTTCGCCGAGGTGCACGTGCTCACCGCCGGCTTCGAGCCGCGCGCCGAGATCGCGGCGGCGGAGGCGGCGGCGTTCCTGCGCCGGCTGCCCGCCGCCGGCGACCGGAGTGTGCTGTGGGCGGTGCCCGCCGGGCGTACGCTGCGGCTGACCTCCCGCCCGGTGCCGGGCGCTGTCTGCCTGGCCGGCGCGGGCCGGCTCGCGGCGCTGCGCGGCGTGCTGCGGCACACGCGCACCCTGCGGGTGTACGGCCCGGCGGTGCGCGCCGGTTCCCCCGCCGTGCCGAGCACGTGGGAGCTGGACACCGGGGCGTTGCGGCTGTCGCTGACGCTGTCCCCCGAGCCGTACCGGGGTTTCTCCGGTGAGGGCGCCGCCCTGGCGGCGCTCGCCGGTGACGACGTGGTCGACGACGCGGAGCTGGTGGGCGCGCTGCTCAACTGGGATCCGGCGATCGACGTGGCCGCGCTGGCCGACGCCGCCGCGCTGCCCGACGAGCGGGTGCGTGCCGCGCTCGCCCAGCTGGGCACCGCCGGGCGGGTCGGGTACGACGTGGCGGACGGGGCGTACTTCCACCGGGTGATGCCCTACGACGCGGGCCGCGCGGAGCGGGACAACCCGCGGCTGGTCGGCGCGCGTGCGCTCGTCGAGCGCGGCGCCGTCGAGCGCGACGGCGAGAACGCGACGGTACGCACCGATGCCGAGACCTACCGGGTACGCCGGCACCCGGACGGCGCGTACTCCTGTTCCTGCCGCTGGTGGGCGCGGCACCGCGGGCAGCGAGGGCCGTGCCGGCACGCGCTGGCCGTGTCGATGGTCGCGGCGCCGGTGGGGGCGCTGTCGTGACCGGCTTCGTCGAGGCGGTGGTGCGCGGCAGGATGTCGCAGGTCCGGTCGGCCCTGGCCGGGTTGGACGAGCCGGCCCGGCGGGCACTCGGCGACGAGCTGGTCGCCGACGTGCGCCGCAGGCGGGACGCCTGGTGGTGGCAGGGCGAGGCGGCGACGCTGGCGGTCGCAGCGGTGGGGACGCTGAGCACCCCGACGAAGGTGGCCGCGCTGCTCGGCCGCCGCTCGGTCTGGCTGAACGGCGTCGACGCGGCGCCGGTGGTCGACGTCGCCCGGGAACGCGGGGTGACCTGGCTGGCCGACGTGGCGTACAAGCTGGCCGACCGGCTCCCCCGGGACCGGATGGTCGCGGGCTGGCGGTTCGTCGCCGGCCTCCTGACGGCCGAGAAGGCTCCGCCGCCGACCGGGGACGACTTCGTGCGAGGCTGGGCCGCGGCGCAGGGCTGGCCGGACCCGCGCGGGACGCGACCGCCGACCGTGGACCGGCTGCGCGCGGACCCGTTCCTCGACGCGCTGTTGCCGCGCCTGTTCGAGGTGGACGGGGTGGGCACCGAGCTGGCCCGCGGCGACGGTACGGGCACGGAGGCGGTGCCCCGGGCACTGGTGGCGCTGGCCGCGGAGGGCCGGCTCGACCGGGCGGTCCTGCTCAACGGCGTCCTGGGCCGGCTGTTGCGTGGCGACCGGCCGGGCGCGCTGCGCCCGTTCCTGGTCCTGCACGACCTGCTGGCGCCGACCCCGGACGAGGTGGCCGTGCGGTCGAGCGCCTACCTGCGGCTGCTCGCCGACGGCCCCGGGCCGGTGGCCCGCGCCGCTCAACGGACGCTGCGGCAGGCCGGTGACGTCGCCGAGCCCGAGGCACTGTGGGAGGCCGCCCGGACGGTGCTGGCCCGGCCGGAAAAGGCGCTGGTCCGGGCGCAGGTGTCCTGGCTCGACCGGCTGGCCCGGCAGCACCCGGACCGGGCCCCGGACATCGGTGCGGTGCTCGCCGTGGCGGCCGGCCATCCGGACGCCGGCCTGCGTGAGCGCGCGCTGACGCTGGCGCAGCGCCACGGTCATCGGCCGGTGGCCGTCGCCTCAGTGGCCGAGGCCCGCGACGACCTGCCGCCGCCGCTGCCGGCAGCGGCCGCGCCGCCGCCGATCCAGGACGTGGACGAACTGGTGGAGGAGGTCGCGGCGTCGCTCGGCCGACGCTGGCCCGCGCTGACGGCGGAACGCGTCATGGACGGGCTGGTCCGGCTCGGCACCGCCGACCGCGAACGGCTCGCGGCGGCGCTCCTGCCTGTGGTGCGCCGCGAGCGGGTCGGCGCGTACGACCATCCCTGGTCGGTGTTCAACATCTCGGTCCAGATGCACGGGCTCCTGCTGGCCGTCTGCGGCGCGGCCGAGGCGGCGACCCGCCGCGACCAGTGGAGCACGCTGCTGGCCGAGTCCCGCCCGCGCGCGCCGCTCCCGTTCCGGGGTGGTCCGCCGGTTCCGGCCACCCGCCGGCCCGCGCCCGTCCAGCTCGCCTGCACCCGGCTGGCCGAGATCGGGCAGCGGCTGGACGGCCGCGACGATCCGGGCCTGCTGTCCGCGCCGACCTCGGTCACCGGGGCGATCGAGCCGGTGGCGCTCTACGAACGGCTGGCGGCGCTGGGTGACCGTCCGGTGTGGCGCTGGGATCTCGCGCAGGCTCTGCTGCGCCTGCCGGCCGGCGTCGACGGGCCGCTGGCCGAACGCGCCGCGGCGCTGCGCACGCCGGCTGGTGACGAGCTGGCCCGCTGGCTGCGCGGCGACGCCGTGCCGGCCCCCGCGCAGCAGGTGGTGACGGTGGGCCGGCGGGCGCGGTCGGCCGGGTACGACTGGGGCTACGACCAGTTGCCCGAGGGCCGGACGCTCGTCGCGCTCACCCCGCCGGACGGCGTCGAGGACCGGCTCGGCCTGCTCACCCTGACGCCCACGCCGATCGGCCGGTGGACCGACGGCTGGGGTGACGTCTGGCCGGCCGTCCTGCCCGGCCACCGGGGCGTGGTCGCCGCTCACCTGCTGCCCGAGGTGGCCGGCGCGGCGCAGGAGGACACCCTCGGGCACGCCGCGGCCCTGCCGGTGCTGGCCGAGTGCACGGGCGCGGGCGGACCGGCCCTCGATCTGGCGCTGGCCTACGGGTTGTGCGCCCGCCACGAGGCGGACCGGGTGGCCGCGCTCGACGCGGTGCTGATCCTGGCCGCCGCCGGTGACCTGGACGCGCCGGCGACCGGCGGGCACCTCGGCGCGCTGGCGTCCGGCGGGCAGGTGACGCTGACCCGGGCGGTCACGCCGCTGCGCGACGCGGTGGCGGCGGGCGCCCCGCTGAGCGTGTGGCGGCTGCTCGCCTCGGCGTTGCCGCCGCTGCTCGGCGCGCCGACGCCGCCCCGGGGCACGCCGGACCTGCTGGCGCTGGCGGCGGACACGGCGACCGCGACGGGCGTGCGGATCGAGGTACCGGGGCTGGCCGACGTGGTGGCCCGGGGCGGCGGCAGCCGGCTCGTCGCCGAGGCCCGCCGGCTCACCACCGCCCTGGCCGCCTGAGCCGGCACGTCGTCGCACGGGCTGGCGTCGTCGGGTGTCAACCGCCGGGCAGCGCCCACGGCCACAGCCACGGCGGTCAGATGATCAGGTGGGTCCAGTACGTGAGCCAGACCGCGAACAACGCGCCCTGGAGCAGCGCCAGCGCGGCGGTGAGCCAGCCGTCGAGGCCGGGCCGCCGCGACCAGCGGGCCAGCACGAACGCGACCGGGAAGGCGGCGAGCAGGTAGCGCAGCAGGCTCTTGTACACCGGCGGCCCCATCGACAGCGGCACCAGCACCATGACGAGCGTGTAGACCAGGTACGGCCAGTCGGCGCGGCGGCGCAGCCCGACGACCGCCACCGCCAGCGTCGCCACCGCGATCCAGACCCGCAGCGCGTCGGCCGAGTTGCCGCCGGTCAGCGCGGACGCGGCCGTCGCGATCGGGTTCTGCAGCCGGATCCCCCAGCCGGTCTCCTGGGCGTGCTGGTAGGCGAACCAGTCGCCGCTCTGCCAGCGGCAGAAGGCCATGAACGTCAGCCAGCCCGCCGGGACCAGCAGCAGCGGCCAGCCCTGCCGCAGCAGCCGCGGCCACGCCCGGGGTCCGGCCCGCCAGCCGTGTTCACGCAGCAGCACCAGCGCCAGCGGCACCACCACGAGGAACCCGACCGAGCGGCTCATCGCCAGGAAGTAGCCGACGACGCCGACGAGCAGCCAGCGGCTCCGCTCGGCGTACCAGAAGGCGGCCAGCGCGAGGCAGACGAACAGCGACTCGGTCAGCGCCGCCTGGAACAGGAACGCCGTCGGCAGGAGCAGCAGGTACCGGACCGCTCGCCGGCCGTCGGCCGCTCCCGCGCCGCCGAGCAGCCGGCCCTCCAGCCGGTACGCGTAGTAGAGCTGGAACACCAGCGCCACGTTGCTCACGAGCAGCAGCGCCCATGCGGTGTGCCCGCCGAGCAGCGGCGCGAGCGGCCGGGCCAGGAACGGGTACAGCAGCGGGAAGCCGAAGTCGGGCCAGGGCCGGTCCAGCGGCAGCCGGGCCAGGTGCTCGTAGAGGAACGAGTCCCAGGCGAACCAGAGCGAGAACCAACGGTGGGACGAGATCGCGTCCTGCTGGGCCCGCATCGCGGTCTCGTCGGCCGGCGGCGCGCCCGGCACTCCGTCCCAGGCGGTGAGCACCAGCACGCCGATCAGGCTGAGCACGAGCTTCGAGCCGGCGAAGACGGCGAGCACGAATCCCCACGGCTCGGGCAGCCGGCGGGCGACCGAGACTCCCCGCGACCACCACCGGGTACGCCCGGCGCGCGCCCCGCCGCCGGGGTCGACCCGCCGTTCGTCCGCCATCGCGCTCCCACCGTCCGGCCCTCGGGCCGACTCGCCCGGCCGCAAAACCCGGTGCGCGTTCCCCGTCCGGACCGGTCCACACCCGGCGCAGCCGTCGCGGATCGGCGCTGATCGGCAGGTGAGGACGCCGCCAGGGTGGGTATGCGCGCTGCCGCATCGGCAGGCGGGGGGCGCGTACGGCATGGGCGACGGCGACGGGACCGTGATCATCGGGGCGGGGCCGGCCGGGCTGACCGCCGCGTACGAGCTGCTGCGGCACGGCGAGCCGGTCCGGGTCTACGAGGCCGACGACGTGGTGGGCGGGATCAGCCGGACGGTGGAGCGCGACGGCTGGCGCTTCGACATCGGCGGGCACCGCTTCTTCACCAAGGTGTCCCGGGTCGAGGACTTCTGGCACGAGATCCTCCCCGACGAGGACTTCCTGCTCAGGCCACGGATGAGCCGGATCTACTACCGGGGCGCGCTGTTCGACTACCCGCTCAGCGCCGGCAACGCGCTGCGCAACCTCGGCCTGCTGGAGGCGGCGCGCTGTCTGGGCTCGTACGGCCGGGCCCGGCTGCGCCCGCCGAAGGACCAGTCGCACTTCGAGGGGTGGGTGTCGGCGCGGTTCGGCTGGCGGCTCTACTCGATCTTCTTCAAGACGTACACGGAGAAGGTCTGGGGGATGCCGGCGGACCGGTTGCAGGCCGACTGGGCCGCCCAGCGGATCAAGAACCTGTCGCTGGCGACGGCGGTGCGCAACGCGCTGCTGCCCCGGCGCAACCGCACCGACGTGACCAGCCTGATCGAGGAGTTCCAGTACCCGAAGCACGGCCCCGGGATGATGTGGGAGCGCTGCGCCGAGGAGGTGGCCAAGCGCGGCGGCACCGTTCGTACCGGCGTCTGGGTGACCGAGGTGCACCGGGATCCGGCCGCGCGGCGGGCCACCGCCGTGACGGTGGCCGACGCGGGCGGGGAGCGCACCGAGCCGGCTGCGCACGTGATCTCCTCGATGCCGATCTCCGCGCTGGTGCGGGCGATGCGCCCGGAGGCGCCGCCCGAGGTGCGGGCCGCCGCCGACGACCTGCGGTACCGGGACTTCCTGACCGTGGCGCTGGTGGTGCCGGAGGAGTTCTCGTTCCCGGACAACTGGATCTACGTGCACGACCCGGCGGCCCGGGTGGGCCGGATCCAGAACTTCGGCTCCTGGTCGCCGTACCTGGTGAAGGACGGGCGGACCTGCCTGGGGCTGGAGTACTTCGTGTTCGAGGGCGACGAGATGTGGCGGACGCCGGACGCCGAACTGATCGCGTTCGCCACCGCCGAGCTGGAACGGCTGGGCCTGGTCAAGCCCGGGTGCGTGGAGGCGGGCTACGTGGTCCGGATGCCGAAGGCGTACCCGGTCTACGACGAGCGGTACCAGCGCAACGTCGACGTGATCCGGGACTGGCTCGCAGCGAACGTGCCGAACGTGCACCCGGTCGGCCGCAACGGCATGCACCGGTACAACAACGCCGACCACTCCATGCTCACCGCGATGCTGACCGCGGAGAACATCGCGCACGGCGCGGAGCACGACGTCTGGACCGTCAACGTCGAGCAGGACTACCACGAGCAGCGCAGCCCGTCGCGGCACGGCACCGGCCGGGACGCGCCGGTCGTCCCGGCCCGGCGGTGAGGCCCCGGGCGTGAGGTGGTCGTGACGGGCGGCGTTGTGCCGGTCACCTAGCGTGGACCGGGACCGGCCCCCTTCCGGCGTCGCCACCTCCGGGCCCTGCGAGGACTGATGACCTTCAGCATCGGCATCTTCGACCTCTTCACCTACCTCACCCCCGGGTCGCTCTACCTCACGCTGTCCGCCTACCTCGCGGTCCGGCAGGACTGGGTGCGGCTGGACGACCTGAGCCGGCAGCCCACGCCGCTGCTCCTGCTCCTGGCCCTGCTGCTCGCCTACGTGCTGGGCAACGCCACGTACGGCCTCGGTCGTGTCGTCGACCGGGCACTGCCGTTCTGGAACTGGGGCCGATTCGACGCCCGCCGGGTGTTCGCGGAGCAGGCCCTCGGCGCGGCCGGCTCGCGGATGCTCACCGCGCCCTGGGGGGTGCTGCTCGCAGCGGCCGAGTTGCACAACCGGGAGGTGGCCGCCGAGGCGACACGGATGCGGGCGATCGGGCTGATGATGCGGAACGCCACGGTGCCGCTGCTTCTCGGCGCGGTCCTGGCCGTTGTCGAAGCCGGTCGCGGGTTCGGCGGGACCGCGGCGGTCCTCGCCGGGCCGGCTCTGCTCGCCGTCGCGGGTGGCGCCGCCTGGCGGAGCGTCGTGCTGCGGTTCTGGGCCGAGTTGAAGACGTTGGAGATCTGCTTCGTCATCCCGGACATCGAGGACCGGCTCCGCGGTCCGGCCGGAACGGAACCGGCTGAAGGCCCCGGCGCGTGAGGGTGGTCATAACCGCTGGACGACCGCCGCGGCGGTGCTGCTAGCCTTCTGGGCAGGTCATGAGCGCCAGCGCGAAGCCCCGGCTCGCTGGCCGGCAACCCTCCTCCGCGGTGGGGTGCCCCGGGTGAAGACCAGGCACCGGCAGCCGCCGGTGCAAGCGTGGCCTGGCACCCAGGTCAGCACCAGACCAGGGAGACCGATGTCCGCACCACCCTCCACCCCATCCGGCGACGTCGCCGCGTACCCGGCCCGCTTCGCGCTGGTCAAGCGCCGCCATGTCGACCTGATGCGGGTGTGCAGCGACGCCTGTCGCCTCGCGCGCTGAGCGAACGCCACCCTCCTTTCCCCGATCCACCCTTCTCCGGCCCGGCCGTCCGTCCGGCGGGCCGGCGCCGACGCGCACCCCGCGCGTCCATCCACTCTGGAGAGACATCGTGCGTTTCCGTACCGTCCTGACCCGTGCCGTCGCCGTCGGCGCGGCCGCCCTGCTCGCCGTCACCGCGCTCACCGCCTGCGGCAACGACGACACCACCGCGGCCGACAACCCGTACGGCCTGCTCCAGCCCGGCGTGATCCGCGCCGGCACGCTCACCG
Source organism: Micromonospora sp. CNZ297 (assembly GCF_007827625.1). NCBI lineage: Bacteria > Bacillati > Actinomycetota > Actinomycetes > Micromonosporales > Micromonosporaceae > Micromonospora > Micromonospora sp. CNZ297. The sequence continues at coordinate 249,815 of NZ_VISU01000001.1, forward strand.
ACGCCCCGCCGAACGTCTTCCTGAAGGACGGCAAGTTCACCGGCTTCGACAACGAGCTGCTGCGTGCCGTGGCCGCCAAGATCGACCTGAAGGTGGAGTTCGTCGGCACCGACTTCTCCGGCCTGCTCGCCCAGGTCAACAGCGGCAAGTTCGACGTGGGCAGCTCCTCGATCACGATCACCGAGGCGCGGAAGAAGACAGTGGACTTCGGCAACGGCTACGACTTCGGCTACTTCGGCCTGGACGTGCCGGCCGGCTCCTCGATCACCGGCTTCGACCAGCTCGCCGGCAAGCGCGTGGTGGTGGTCCAGGGCACCGTGCAGGACGACTACGCCACCAAGCAGAACCTCGACCCGGTGCGGGTGCCCGACTACAACAGCGCGATCAACCAGCTCAAGGCCGGTACCGCCGACGCCTGGATCGCCCCGGCCGAGATCGGCGACAAGTCCGCCGCCGACAGCAACGGCAAGATCAAGGTCGCGGCGAAGCAGCTCAGCCCCACCCCTACCGCGTACGCGGTGGCGAAGGGCGACGACAAGCTGCGCGAGGCGCTGAACAAGGGCCTCGACGAGGTCATCGCCGACGGCACGTGGAGCCGCCTGCAGGCCGAGTACTACCCGGGGCGGCCGGTCCCGGCCGACTTCAAGCCGGGCAGCGGGTCGGTGGCGGTGCCGTCGCCGTCGGCCGCCTCCTGAACCGGTAACCGAGCACGAGCGGGGCGGACGGAGCGGACATGGATCCACTGAGCACGCTGTGGGAGACGTTCTTCGACTGGGACTCGATGCGCGAGGCGCTGCCCGAGATGCTCACCGTCGGGCTGCCCAACACGCTCACCCTGGCGGTCTCCGCCGCCCTGCTCGGCTCGGTGCTGGGCATGCTGCTGGCCGTCGCCGGCATCTCGCGTACCCGATGGTTGCGGTGGCCGGCGCGGGTCTACACCGACGTGTTCCGCGGCCTGCCGGCCGCGGCGACCATCCTGCTCATCGGCGTGGGCCTGGCGCCGCTCGGCATGCAGGTGTGGGGCCCGAACCCCTATCCGCTGGGCGTGCTGGCGCTGTCCCTGATCGCCGCCGCCTACCTCGGTGAGATCTTCCGGGCGGGCATCCTGAGCGTCGAGGGCGCCCAGTTGGAGGGCGCGCGGGCGCTCGGCTTCTCCTGGGGTGAGGCGATGCGCCTGGTGATCATCCCGCAGGGAGTACGCCGGGTGCTGCCCGCCTGGGTCAACCAGCTCATCGCACTGATCAAGGACTCCAGCCTGGTCTACTTCCTCGGCCTGCTGGCCAGCCAGCGGGAGCTGTTCCGGATCGGGCAGGACTACGCGGCGAACACCGGCAACCAGTCCGCGCTGCTGCTGGCCGGGTTGTTCTACCTGGTGCTGACCGTGCCGCTGACCCACGCGGTCAACTGGCTGGACCGGCGCCTGCGGCAGGGCCGCCCCGCCGCGCCGCCCGAGCCGGACACCGAGCCGGCCGACCTCACCCCGTCCGGAAAGGACCCGCGATGACCACCACGACCTCGGTCAGCCTGGCCGTCCGCGACGTGCACCTGGCCTTCGGCGCGCACCGGGTGCTGCGCGGCGCGGACCTCGACGTGGCCCGGGGCCGCGCGGCCTGCGTCATCGGCCCGTCCGGCTCCGGCAAGTCGACGCTGCTGCGCACCGTCAACCGGCTGATCGAGCCGGACCGCGGTGACGTGCTGCTGGACGGGCGCAGCGTGCTGCGCGACGACCCGGACGCGCTGCGTCAGCGCATCGGCATGGTGTTCCAGCAGTTCAACCTGTTCCCGCACCTGAGCGTGCTGCGCAACATCACGCTGGCGCTGCGCAAGCTCAAGAAGCTGAGCGAGGACGAGGCGGTGGCGCTGGCCCGCGCCCAGCTCGACCTGGTCGGCCTGGCCGGCAAGGCGGACGCGCGGCCCGCGCAGCTCTCCGGCGGCCAGCAGCAGCGCGTCGCCATCGCACGGGCGCTCGCGCTGCGCCCGCAGGTGATGCTGTTCGACGAGGCGACCAGCGCGCTGGACCCGGAGCTGGTCAAGGGCGTACTGGCGGTGATGGCGGACCTGGCCGCCGCCGGGATGACGATGGTCGTGGTCACCCACGAGATGGGGTTCGCGCGCAGCGTCGCCGACACGGTGGCGTTCATGGACGCGGGCGTGGTGCTGGAGGCCGGGCCACCGGAGGCGGTGTTCGAGGCGCCGGAGCACCCGCGGCTGCGGCGCTTCCTGTCCCAGGTGCTCTGACGGACCTGCGGCCTCAGCCCTTCACCGCGCCGATCAGCACGCCCTTGACGAAGTGCCGCTGGATGAACGGGTAGACAGCGACGATCGGGGCGACCGTCAGCACCACCACCGCCATCTTGATCGCCTCGGTCGGCGGCATGGTCACCCCGCTGCTCGCGCCGGAGGTGTGCGGGGCCTGCCCGGCCAGCAGGTAGCTCTGGAGCACCCGCTGGATCGGGTACATGTCGTTGCGGTCGATGAACAGCAGCGCGTCGAACCAGACGTTCCAGTAGCTGACCGCGTAGAACAGGCCGACCACGGCGATCACCGCACGGGACAGCGGCAGCACGATGCGCGCGAGCGTACGGAAGTCGCTCGCGCCGTCGATGCGGGCGCTGTCCAGCAGCTCCGACGGGATGCCCTGGAAGAACCCGCGCACCACGACCAGGTTGAACACGCTGATCGCCGGCGGCAGGACCAGCGCCCAGATGGTGTCCTTCAGCCCCAGCCCGGTGACCACCAGGTAGCGCGGCACCAGCGGCGGATAGACCAGGAACGGGATCAGGAAGTACGCCAGCAGCCAGCGGTGGCCCAGCGAGCCCGGCCGGGACAGCCCGTACGCGGCGAGCACGGTGACCGTCAGCGCGATGGCGGTGCCGATCACGGTGACGAGCGTGCTGATCCACAGCGCCCGGGTGACCGCGCCACCGGCGAAGATCGTCTCGTACGCGGACGTGTCGATCCCCCGGGGCACGACCACCAGGCCGCCGGCCCGCGCGATGGTCTCCCGGGAGGAGAGGCTGGTCACCAGGATCACCCAGAGCGGGAACAGCACGCCCGCCACCAGCAGTGTGAGCGCGACGGCCTTGAGCCCCTGGCCGACCGGGGTGGGCGGTTCCTGCCACACCGGCCGGCGGGATCGGGTGCCGGACGCCCGGCGGATGAGCGTGGTCATGACTTCGAGTAGATCCCTCGTTCGCCGAGCATGTGCGCCACGCGGTTCGCGGCCAGGATCAGCACCAGCCCGATGACAGCCTTGAACAGTCCGGCCGCCGCACCGTAGCCGTAGTTCCCGGTGGCGATGGAGAAGTGGTAGACGAAGGTGTCGAGCACCTCGGCGGCCTGCCGGCCGACGGCGTCGCGTTGCAGCAGGAACTGCTCGAAGCCGACCGAGAGCGCGTCGCCCAGGCGCAGGATGAGCAGCAGCACGATCACCGGGCGCAGGCCGGGCAGCGTGATGTGCCACAGCCGCCGCCACCGGCCGGCGCCGTCCGCGGCGGCGGCCTCGTAGAGATTCTGGTCGATGGTGGACAGCGCGGCGAGGAAGACGATGGTGCCCCAGCCGACGTCCTTCCACACCGCCTCGACGGTGACCAGGACGATGAACGTGTCCGGGTTGGTCATCACGTTCCACGGTTGCAGCCCGGCCTCGCGCATGCTCTGGGCGAGCAGCCCGGCACCGCCGAGCATCGCGACGAAGAACGTCACCACCAGCACCCAGCTGAAGAAGTGCGGCAGGTAGACGATCGTCTGGATCAGGCCGCGCAGCCGGCTGGACATCAGGTTGTGCAGCGCGATGGCCAGCAGGATCGGCAGCGGGAAGAAGAAGACGAGCTGGAACGCGGTGATCGCCAGCGTGTTGCGGAACGCGTCCCAGAACGCCGGGTCGTCGAACAGCAGCTGGAACTGCCCGAAGCCGATCCAGTCGCTGTGCAGGAACGCCTGCCACGGGTTGTCGCCCAGGTAGGGGTTGTAGTCCTGGAACGCGATCACGTTGCCGGCGATCGGCAGGTAACTGAAGATCAGCAGCACGAGGAAGCCGGGCACCACCATGGCGAGCAGTTGCCAGTCCCGGCGCAGCCGGGTGCGCAGCGGCACCCGGCGGCGGGACGGGCGACGGCGGGGCGGACGGCCCGGTGGGGCCGGCGCGTCCGGCCGGGCCCGTTCGGGCCCGGCCAGGACGGCCGGCTCGTTCACCGGCCCTCCTTGGGCAGCGAGTCGGCGAGCAGTTTGCGGGCCTCCTCGCCGCCGTTCGCCTTCCACTCCGCGACGATGGCGTCCACGTCGCTCAGCGGGCGGCGGCCGCGCAGCACGTCGGTGAACTTGTCCTCGGTGGGCACCTGGTTGGCCTTGTAGGCCGCGGGCATCTCCAGCTTCACCCCGGCCCAGGGGTTGGGCTCCATGTGCTTGACCATCTCGTTGGAGTACGCGAGCACGTCCGGCACGAAGCGCGGGGTGTCCGGGAACGGCCCGATGGTGGGGTTGCGGCCGCTGATGAAGAAGTACTGGTTGGCGATCTCCTTGAACGCCAGGTCGGTCTTGACGGGACCGTTCGGCGACGGGGTGTGGTGTTTGCCCGCCACGCCGAAGTCCCGTAGCTGGGCCTCCTGGCTGCCCAGCGGCGCAGAGCACCAGTTGATGATCCGCAGCAGTTCCTGGACCCGGTCCTTGCCGAGGCCCTTCTTGACGAAGGTGTAGGAGATCGGCTCGTCGTCGCCCCAGACCAGCGGGTCACCGCCGGTGGCGGAGAAGATCGGCACCGGCTGGATGTTCAGCCTGGGGTTGGTCTTCTGGTGCTCGGCCTGGGCGCCCTGCCAGAATCCGACGCCGTCCTGGTGGAACACGATCGCGCCGTTCTTGGCGAACAGCTGCTTGGCGTCCGCGCCCTTGCTGGCCACGATGTCCGGGTGGACCAGGCCGTCCGCGTAGATCTTGGCCATGACCTCCAGTGCGCGGCGGAACTCCGGGGTCTCGTACTTGAACTCGGGGGTGCCGTCAGGCTTGACCCGCCACCCGCCCTTGTGGCCCGGCACCTCGTGGAACATCTGGATCATGGCGAAGACGTCGTTGAACGCCCACACCTTGCGCGCCGGGTCGGTGACCTGCTTGGCCACGGCGAGCAGGTCGTCGAGGTTCGCCGGCACGGCCAGGCCGCGCGCGTCGAGCAGGTCCTTGCGGGTGAACAGCGCCCAGGGGAACGGCCCGTCCGTGGGGTTCGGCACGGACATGATCCGCTCGTTCCAGACCGCGCGCCGCCAGGCCCCGGTGGGGAAGCTCGCCAGCATCGGGTACGCGCCGGCGGCGTCGCCCTTGAGGTGGTCGGTCAGGTCCTCGAAGAGCACCTTGATCGCCTCGGCGAAGCGCGGGATCTTCTCCACCTCCCACCCCGGCACGCACAGCAGGTCCGGTACGTCCCGCGCGCCGAGCATCGCGTTGAGCTTGTCGGCGTACGTGGCGCCGTCCTGGATGGTGAAGTTGACGGGCACGCCCAGCTCGGCGTTCACGGCCTGGAGGTAGGCGCTCTGCGCGACTCCGGGCGGCGCCGGCCCCCAGGCGGGGGTCATCGCGGTGACCTGCTTGCCGCTGGTGCCGGGCTTGTCGGTGATGGCGTCGACGAGGTTCGCCGGATAGCGGGTGTAGCCGTCGGGCACCGGACGGGTGCCCACGATGTCGGGCTTGACGGCGCCGGGCAGGTCCTTGCGGGTGGGCAGCAGGCCGGAGACGGCGTCGAGGTCCTGGGCGGTGCCGGAGCCGGCCGGCTTCTCCGAGCAGCCGGCGAGCAGCGGGCCGGTGGCGGTGGCGGCCACGCCGAGGCCGACCAGGCCGAGGAAGCGGCGGCGGGAGGAGCCCGGGTCGGGGTGGTGCGCGGTCATCGGTCCCCCTTCGGGAAGGGAAGCGCAGTGGATTAGTTCGTATGGATGGTCAACAAACTAATCACGTCGATGAGCTTGCACAAGGGCGGACCGGATCGACACGGCGGTCAGGCCGGGCAGCGGTCGGACAACGCGTAGCGGGTGAGGACCACATCGCCGATCTGGCGCACCTCGACCACGCGCGCGCGGCGCCCCGGGTGCCACGGGAAGTGGCCGTCCCCGACGAAGCGCGGCGCGCGCCCGTCCCCCACGAAGAACGGCGCCACGACCAGGTGCAACTCGTCGGCCAGGCCGGCGGTCAGGAACTGGCGGTGCACCGAGCCGCCGCCCTCCACCATCAGGCGCGCCACCCCGCGCCCGGCCAGGTCGGCCACCACCGCCTCCGGAGTGGCCGGATCACCGGCGTCCACCACCGTGGACACCGCGCCCACCTGCTCGCGGGCCTTGTCCACCACGCCGCTCGGGCAGTACACCAGCTTGAGCCCGTCACCGGCGGTGAAGAACCGGGCCTGCGGATCGAGGTCGCCGCTGCCGGTGACAGTCACCTTCACCGGCGACGGCGGCAACCCGCGCGCCACCCGCTCGGCGCGCCGGCGCTCGCTGCGCACCAGCAGGCGAGGGTCGTCGCGGCGGACGGTGGCCGCGCCCACCATGATCGCGTCGCACCCGGCCCGGGTCGCGTCGACCCGGTCCAGGTCGTCGTCGTTCGACAGCAGCAGCCGCTCGGTCGTCGCGTCGTCGATGTAGCCGTCGATCGACATCGCGCAGCTGAGCAGCACGTACGGGCGGGTCGTCACGGCACGAACGGCAGGTCGAGGGCATGGTCGGCGCGGGTCACCTTGGCCGCCAGATAGCCCGCGTTCGCCGGTGACAGGTGCACACCGGTGGACACCCGGTCGGCCACCGTCACGCCCAGCCGTTCGAGCTGCGCCGCCTTGTCCGGGTTGTTGCTGAGCAGGGCCACCCGGTCCACGCCCAGCGCGGCGAGCATCTGCGCGGCCACCGTGTAGTCGCGCTCGTCCGCACCGCGCCCGAGCGCCAGGTTCGCCTCGTACGTGTCGAGGCCGCCGTCCTGGAGGGCGTACGCGTCGAGCTTGGCGTACAGGCCGATGCCGCGCCCCTCCTGCCGCAGGTAGAGCAGGTAGCCACCGGCCTCGGCGATCCGCTCGACCGCCTCGCGCAACTGCGGGCCGCAGTCGCAGCGCTGGCTGCCGAACACGTCCCCGGTGAGGCACTCGCTGTGCGGGCGGACCAGCGGCGGGTCGGCTTCGGCGTGCTCACCGAGCCCGAACGCCAGGTGCTCGCGGCCGTCGACGAGACCGTGGAAGGTGTGCACGCGGGCCGTGGTCACGTAGCCGTCGGGGAACCGGAGCGGAACCGTCACGCGGGTCCGGACCGTCGCGGTGGGCAGCGTTTCGTCCATGGTTCTCCTGTCCTCCGGTCGCCGGGCGGACCCGGCGACGCACACCTCGCTCCCCCACCGTAGGCGGGATCACCGACAGTTGCCGGGCTCGCGCCGAGGCATCCGCCGTGCCAGCAGCACCGCGGCGCCGGGAAGGCTGGCCACGAGGACCAGCGCGCCGTACACCGTGCCCGTCGCCACACCCTGCGCGGCGGTCAGCCCGGCCGAGGCGAACGCCCACGCGGCCACTCCCTCGCGCGGCCCGAAACCACCGACGTTCAACGGCACCGCCATGGCCAGCAGGGCGAGCAGCGTCAGCGGCAGCAGGTGCGACAGCGGTGCCTCCGCGCCGGCCGTGCGGGCCGCCACCACGAACGTGGCCAGGTGACCGGCGAACACCACGGTCGAGGCGACCACCACGCCGGCCCAGGTCCGGCGGCCGAGCACCCCGGAGCGGACGTCGGCGACAGCCGTCCGGGCGGCCCGGGCGAGCCGGGACGCCCCGGAGCGGGGCACCGCGCGGGCGGCGAGCACCAGCGCCAGCGCGACCACGGCGAGCACGGCCGCGAGGGCCGGCAGGTACCGGCGCACCGGCGACGGGAACGCGGCGAGCAGCGCCACCGCGATGACCACCTGCACCACCTGCCCGGCGGTGCGCTCCCACACCACCGCCCGGACGCCGCGGGCCACGTCCCCGGCGTCGCGGCCGTGCCGTACCGCCCGGTGCACGTCGCCGAGCACGCCGCCGGGGAGCGTGGAGTTGAGGAAGACCGCCCGGTAGCAGTGCGCCACCGCGGCGCGCATCGGCAGCCGTACGCCCAGCCCACCGGCTACCAGCGACCAGCGCCAGGCGCAGCAGACGGTGGTGATCACGCCGATGCCGAGCGCGGCGGCCAGCGCCGGCGCGTCGATCAGCCGCAGCCCGGCCAGGAACGGGCCGGTGCCCACCGAGGCGACGAGCGCGGCGAGCACCGCCAGCCCGAGCAGCGGGCGTACCCAGGCTCCGTTCAGCCGGGCCCGGCGTGGCCGGATCGGTACGGATGCGACGGCCGGTACGGGTCCGGCGACGGCGACGTGTGACAAACGGTCCTCCCTTGTTCCCACCGGTTGTCACGTGCCAGCAGCCGGTACGGTTCAGCCGGCGAGCAGGTCGGCGTGGTGCAGCACCACCTCGAGCCGGCCGGCGGCGGCCTCGGTGAGCCGCCACTTCTGATACGTCGCGGCGGGCCCGGACAGATGCGGTCGTTCCTCGACCGCCGCGTCGACCCAGCCGGTGAGCCACTCCGCGGCCAGTTCCGCCTGCTCCGGGCCGAGCCGCCACGGGGTCGGCCGCACGAGCGTCTCGACGCCGTGACGGCGGAACGCGGCCACCGTGACGTCCACGGCGTCCGGCCCGAGCAGGACCCGGCCGTCGACGGTACGACGCTGGTGGGCGTTGAACGCGGCGGTCAGCTCGCCGTCCAGCGGGTCCGGCGGGGTGAACTCGGCCCGTCCGGTCACGGTGAGCGCGAACAGCGTCGGGTGGCCGGCGCAGGCCGCCGCCATCCGCTCGACCTCCTCGGCGGTGAGCATGTCCAGCAGCGCGGACGCGGTGATCAGGTGGGCGTCGGCCAGGTCGGCGGCGGTCAGCCGGGTGACGTCGGAGCCACGCGTGGTCACCGAGACCTCGGTGCCGTCGGCGGCGGTGAGCCGTCCGGCCCGGGCCAGCGCCAGCAGGTCCGCGTCGCGTTCGTGCAGCACCCAGCGCTGCGGGCCGGGCAGCCGGGGCGCGAGCCAGCGGGCCATCGAGCCGGTGCCGCTGCCCAGGTCGTGCACGACGATCGGCCGGCCGGCGGGCAGCCGGTCGCGGACCGCGTCGGCCAGCTCGGCGCTGCGGGCCGCCGCGTCGGCGGGCTCGCGCAGTCGTAGCCAGTCCGCGAAGCCGGGCGGGAGTGAGGTGGTCATGCCGCGGTCGCCTCCTTGAGTGCCGTCGCCAGCCGGTCCACGGTGACCGGCCAGCCGGTGAGGGTGTGCCGCCGCTGCCGGGCGGCGCGGCGCAGCCGGTCCCGCAGGCCCGGGTCGGTGAGCCAGCGGCGCAGCGCCGCGGCGGTCGCGCCCGGGTCACCCGGCGGCACCAGCAGGCCGGGTCGCTCGCCGCCGGGGGCGTGTCCGAGCGTGTCCGGCAGGCCGCCGGTGTCGCTCGCCAGCACCGGTACGCCCCGGGCCAGCGCCTCGGTGACCACCATCCCGTACGTCTCCCGCCGGGAGGGCTGAACCAGCAGATCGGCTGCCGCGTACGTGGCGGCCAGGTCGGGTCCGGTGCGCGGACCGGTGAGCCGGACCCGGCCGGCGAGACCGGTAGCGGTGAGCCGTCCGCGCAGCCGGTCGGCGAACGCGCGGTCCCGGTCCGTCGGACCCACCCAGTCGCAGGTCCAGTCCAGGTCGGCCATCTCGGTGAGCGCGGCGGCGAGCACGTCGTGGCCCTTCACCGGGGTGACCGCCGCGACGCAGAGCAGCCGTCCCCCGCCGGGCGTGCCGTCGGCGACGGGCGCCGGGTCGACGCCGGGTGGCGCGACGGTCACCCGTTCGGGGCGCAGCCGGTAGCGGTCGAGCAGCCGGTCGCGGGTCCACGCGCTGGTGGCGACCACTGCGGTGGCCGCCGCCAGCGACCGTGCCTCCGTCTCGCCCTCGATCGGCAGGTGCACCAGGATCACCAGGCGCAGCCGCGCGGCGTGCGGGGCGAGCACGTCCGGCACGGTCGAGGCCACCAGGCCGTCGAGCAGCACCGGGACGCCGTCGGGCAGCCCGCCGAGCAGTCCGGCCAGGTCGGCGCGTTCCCGTGGCCCCGGGTGTGGCCAGCCGCCGGGAACCTGGTGTTCGCGTACCGTCCACCCGCGCGCGGCCAGGCCCCGGCAGGCGTGCCGGTCGTAGGCGTTGCCGCCGCTGGGGTCCGCCGGGTCGTCGATGTCGCCCGGCAGCACCACGTGGACGGCTGTCATCCGGTCAGAGCGACCGCTCGTAGCTCGCCCACGCGATGTGCGACTCGTGCAGGGTGACGGTGATCCCGGCGAGCCCCCGCGCGCCCTCCCCCAGCCGGCCGGCGTGCACGGCGTCGGCGAGCCGGTCGGCGATCGTCCGCGCGAGCACCTCGGTGGTGGTGTTCACCCCGGCGAAGGCGGGCTCGTCGTCGAGGTTGCGGTAGTTCAGCTCGGCGAGCACGGCCTTGAGCTGCTCGGTGGCCAGCCCGATGTCGACCACGATCCCGTCGTCGTCCAGCTCGGCGCGGCGGAACGTGGCGTCGACGACGAACGTCGCCCCGTGCAGCCGCTGCGCCGGGCCGAAGACCTCGCCGCGGAAGCTGTGGGCGACCATCATGTGGTCCCGGACGGTCACGCTGAACACGATCACTCCTCGCCGTAGGTGATGAGATGACACAGCGCCGGCAGCTCGCCCGAGGCGAGCCGGTCCAGCACGTCGGGCAGGTCGTCGAAGCGGGACCGGCCGGTGAGCAGCGCGTCGAACGCCGGGTCGGCCAGCAGGTCGAGGGCGAGCGCGAGCCGGTCGGCGTAGCTGCGGTCGGCCCGCCGGGGCGACACGGTGCCGACCTGGCTGCTGCGGATGCCCAGCCGTCGGGAGTGGAACGCGCCGCCCAGCGCCAGCGTGACCGGCCGGTCGCCGTACCAGCTCAGCTCCAGCACCGTGCCCTCGGGGCGCAGCAGCTCCAGGCCGCGTTGCAGCCCGTCGGCGGTGGCGCTGGCGTGCACCACCAGGTCGCGCTCGCCGGTGGCGTCGGCGGGCGTGGCGAAGCCGGCGCCGAGCGCGGCGGCCACCCTGGCGCGGGCCGGATCGGCGTCGACGAGTTCGACGCGTACGCCGGGGAAGCGGGCCAGCAGCGCGGTCACCGCGCAGCCGACCATCCCGCCGCCGATCACGGTGACCCGGTCGCCGACCAGCGGAGCGGCGTCCCAGAGCGCGTTCACAGCGGTCTCCACGGTGCCGGCCAGCACCGCGCGCTCGGCCGGTACGCCGTCCGGCACGACGGTCACGGCGTCGGCCGGGACCACGTACGCGCTCTGGTGCGGGTAGAGGCAGAAGACGGTACGGCCGAGCAGCCGCTCGTCGCCCGCCTCGACGGTGCCGACGCTGAGGTAGCCGTACTTGACCGGGGCCGGGAAGTCGCCCTCCTGGAACGGCGCGCGCATGGCGTCGTGCTGGTCGGCCGGGACGCGGCCGGTGAACACCAGCGTCTCGGTGCCGCGGCTGACGCCGGAGAAGCGGGTCCGGACCAGCACCTCGCCGGGGCCGGGGGCGGCGAGCCGGACCGGCCGGATCTCGCCCTCGCCGGGGGCGCGGAGCCAGAACGCGTGGGCGTCGACCGTCACGAACTCTCCTCTTCCCCGCATTCCGACCGAGTTGTCGATCATAAACACGGAAGCGGGGCGTCCGCGGTTCGAACCGCCCGCGACCCGATGCTCAGGCGGCGCGCCGGCGCTGCTCCGTACGCCAGGTCTCCGGATCGGCCCGGTCGGCGTGGCGGTCCCCGGCCAGTTCCATTGCCCGGTGGGCAGCGGTCAGCGCGTCACACGGCGCCACCTGACCGTCACACAGCAGGCTCTCGCACCGGCCGGCCTCGTCGGGCCGGTGGGCGACTGCAACGTCGTACGCGGCCCGCCAGAGCAACGGGTCGGTGACTCCCCGTGGCAGGTCGGCGTCCAGACTGGACCTGTTGCGGATCGTGTCGGGCACCGTGTCCCCCTTTGCGTCGTCGCTACCGTCCCAGTGACCGGTTGAGCGCAGATCAAACCTCTCACCTGCGGACACGTCGCGACCAGCGGTATTTGTCACGCCGGATAGGCGCGCGTCTCGGCTGCCTTGACCGCCGCCCAGACCGCGCGGCCGGGGATCAGTCCGAGATGGGCCGCGGCGGCGGGCGTGACGTCGGCGGCGACCTCGACCGGCCCGGCCAGCTGCACGCGCAGGTTGTCGCCGTGGCGTTGGACGCCTGTGACGGTGGCGGCCCACACGTTGCGCGGGCTGCCCTCCGGCCGGGACGGGTGCAGCGCGACGGCGGCCGGCGGGTACGCGACGAACGCCTCACCGTGGACGGTGTCGGCGGTGGTGAGCGTCAGCTCACCGACGGTCACGGTGTGTCCGTCGGCGCGGCCGCGGTGCAGGTTGAGGCCGACCAGCCGGGCCACGTAGTCGGTGCGCGGCCGGGCCGTGACGGTTGCGGCGTCGCCCTCCTGCACCACCCGGCCGTGTTCCACGATGACCAGTCGGTCGGCGAGCACCAGGGCGTCGAGGGGGTCGTGGGTGACGAGCAGCGTCGCGCCGGGGTGCGCGCCGAGGTGGCGCTGGAGTTCGGCGCGGGTGTCCAGCCGGGTCCGGGCGTCGAGCGCGGCGAGCGGCTCGTCGAGCAGCAGCAGCGCCGGGTCGACGGCGAGCGCGCGGGCCAGCGCGACCCGCTGCGCCTGCCCGCCGGAGAGCTGCCGGGGCCGGCGCCGGGCCTGGTCGCCGAGGCCGACCCGGTCCAGCCACTCCTGGGCCCGGGTGCGGGCGGCGCGCTTGTCCGCGCCCCGGCGGCGCGGCCCGAACGCCACGTTGTCCAGCGCGCTGAGGTGCGGGAACAGCAGGTAGTCCTGGAACACCACGCCCACCGGCCGGCGCTCCGGCGGCGTCCACACCCGGCGGTCCGGCCGGTCCAGGTCGGCGCCGCCGAGCGTGAGGTGACCGGCGGTGAGGGGGTGCAGCCCGGCGAGCACCCGCAGCGCTGTGGTCTTGCCGGCGCCGTTGGGGCCGAGCAGCGCCACCACCTCACCGGCGGCGATGCGCAGCCGCACGTCGAGGGTGAACCCGTCCCGCTCGGCGACCAGATGCGCGTCCAGCACACTCATGTCGTACCGACCCATTTGTCGCGCAGGGCGGCGAGGATGACCACGGAGACGGTGAGCAGGATCAGGCTCAGCACGATCGCGGCCTGCAGGTCGGTCTCCAGCGCCAGGTAGACCGCCAGCGGCATGGTCTGGGTGCGACCGGGATAGTTGCCGGCGAACGTGATGGTGGCCCCGAACTCACCGAGCGCGCGAGCCCAGCACAGCACCGCCCCGGCCGCCACGCCCGGGGCGACGAGCGGCAGCGTGACCCGGGTGAAGGTGGTGAACCGTCCGGCGCCGAGCGTGGCGGCGGCCTCCTCGTACCGGGGGTCGGCGCCGCGAAGCGCCCCCTCGACGGCGATGACCAGGAACGGCATGGCCACGAACGCCTCGGCCAGCACCACCCCGGCGGTGGTGAACGGCAGCGTCACCCCGAACGTCTCGTCGAGCCACGACCCGACCAGCCCGCGCCGGCCGAAGACCAGCAGCAGCGCCACGCCGCCGACCACCGGCGGCAGCACCAGCGGCACCGTGACCAGCGCCCGGACCAGCCGCCGGCCGGGGAACTCCACCCGCGCCAAGAGCCAGGCCAGGGGTACGCCGAGCGCCACGCAGAGCAGCGTGGCGACGGTGGCGGTCTCCAGCGACAGCCGCAGCGCGGTGAGCACACCCGGCTCGGCCAGCCGCTGGGGCAGCGTGGTCCAGGGCGTCCGGAGCAGCAGGCCGGCGAGCGGCAGGACGAGGAAGGTCAGTCCCAGCCCGGCGGGCACGAGCAGGGCGATCGGCACCCGCTGCCGGCGTACGGTGCGGCTCATGCGCCGGGCGGCGCCTGGAACCCGGCGGCGGTGAGCACGGCGATCCCGGCGTCGGAGCGGACGAAGTCGACGAAGGCGCGGGCGCCGGCCGGGTTCCCGGCGGCGCGCAGCACCACGATCGGGTAGTCGTTCACCGCGCGCGCCGACTCGGGGAACTCGACCGCGTCGAGCCCGGGTGCGGCGCGGACGTCGGTGCGGTAGACCAGTGCCGCGTCGACCTCGCCGAGACGCAGCTTGGCCAGCGCGCCCTTGACGTCCTGTTCGAGCGTGGCGGGGGTGAGCCGCATGCCCGCGGCGTCCAGGGCGGTACGCGCGGCGGCGCCGCAGGGCACCTGCTCGGCGCAGAGCGCCACCTTGACGCCGGGGCGGGCGAGGTCGGCCAGGCCGCCGACCCGGGCCGGGTTACCACGGGGTACGGCGACGACGAGCTGATTGCGGACCAGCACAGCAGGTTCGCCGTCGGCGTCACCGGCGTCGGTGACCGTCTTCATGGTGGCCGGGGAGGCGGCCGCGAACACGTCGGCGGGTGCGCCCTGGGTGATCTGGGTGGCGAGGCCCGAGCTGCCGCCGAAGTTGAACGTGACGCTGCTGCCCGGGTGGGCGGCCTCGTACTCCTTGCCGAGCGTGGTGAACGACTCGGTGAGCGAGGCGGCGGCGAACACGGTCACCGGGCCGGCACCGTCGGGACCGGCCGGTTCGTCCGCGCCGCCGCAGGCGGTCAGGCCCAGCGCCCCCACCAGCGCGGCGGCGAGCGCGGCGCGGATCCACCGTACGGTCACGGGCTCGTCCTTCCCCTGGGGGTGGTGGCGGGGGCGCGCTCGACCACGACGGTGGTCGACTTGATCACCGCGACGGCGACGGAGCCGACCTGGAGGTCAAGGTCGTCCACGGCCTCGCGGCTCATCAGCGACACCACACGGAACGGCCCGGCCTGGATGTCCACCTGGGCCATCACGGTGTCCTTGACGACGGCGGTGACGATGCCGCGCAGCCGGTTGCGGGCCGAGGACAGCTCGGGGTGGCCGGGGGCGCGGACGAACGCTGCCACGTCGGCGCCGTCGAGCACCCGGTGGCCGTGCTCATCGCGGGTCGCCGGCAGCTTGCCGGCGTCGATCCAGCGGCGGACCGTGTCCGCGCTGACCCCGAGCAGTTCGGCTGCCTCGCCGATCCGGAACACCGTCACGCGCTCACCCTAGCGGCCCGCAGGTGCAAGCCGGAAGGGGCATGGTGGCTCGCATCCGCGAGCCGTGATGCGCCGCGGGAACCGGAACTGCGGTTCAGTCGGCCGGGGTGATCCGGACCCGCCGCAGCAGCTGGGCGTTGAGCGCCACCACGATCGTCGAGGCGGACATCAGCACCGCAGCCAGCGCCGGACTGAGCGCGATCCCCGCCCAGGCGAGGACCCCGGCGGCGAGCGGGATCGCCACCACGTTGTAGCCGGCCGCCCAGGCCAGGTTCTGCCGCATCTTCCGGTACGAGGCGCGGGACAGCCGGATCACGCCGCCGACGCCGCGCGGGTCGGAGCCGGCGAGCACCACCCCGGCGGACTCGATCGCCACGTCGGTGCCCGCGCCGATGGCCAGCCCGACGTCGGCGCGGGCGAGCGCCGGTGCGTCGTTCACGCCGTCGCCGACCATCGCCACCGTCAGTCCCCGGCCGCGCAGCTCGGCCACCGCCTTGTCCTTGTCGGCCGGGAGCACCTCGGCGAAGACCTCGTCGACGCCGGGCCGGAACCCGAGGTCGGCGGCCACCGCCTCGGCGACCGGGCGCGCGTCCCCGGTGATCATCACGATCTTGCGTACGCCGAGGTCGCGCAGCTCGGCCACGGCGGCCCGCGCCTCCGGGCGGACCTGGTCCTCCATACCGAACGCGGCGGTCACCTCCGGCGGGCCGCCCTCGGGCAGGCGGACCAGGTGCAGCACCGCGGCGCCCCGGCCCGACCACTCCTGCGCGGCCCGGGCCAGGTCGTCCGGCACCGCGGCGTCGAGTTCGCGCAGCAGCGCCGGCCCGCCGACCGCCCAGTCCACGCCGTCCACAGTGGCGCGCACGCCCCGGCCGGTCAGTGCCCGGAAGCCGCGCGCGGCGGGACGGGCGCCGCGGGCGTCGGCGGCGGCCACCAGCGCCCGGGCCAGCGGGTGCTCGCTGTCGGCCTCCACCGCACCGGCCAGCGCCAGGGCGGCCGTCTCGTCCGTCCCGCCGGTGGTGGCCACCCCGGTCACCGTGTGCCGGCCGGTGGTGAGCGTGCCGGTCTTGTCGAACAGGACCGTGTCGACGGTGCGCATCCGCTCCAGCGCGAGCCGGTCCTTGACCAGGATGCCGGCGCGGGCCGACAGCGCTGTGGACAGCGCCACCACCAGCGGGATGGCCAGGCCGAGCGCGTGCGGGCAGGCGATCACCAGCACGGTCACGGTGCGTACCACCGCCTGGTCGGGGTCGCCGAGCAGCGCCCAGACCGCGAACGTCGCGAGGCCGGCGAACGCCGCCAGGTAGAACAGCAGCGCGGCGAACCGGTCGGCGAGCACCTGCGCGCGCCCGCCGGAGGCCTGCGCCTCGGCCACGAGCCGCCCGATGCCGGCCAGCGCGGTGTCCGCGCCTACCGCCTCGACGCGTACCCGGAGGGTGGAGTCGGTGGCGACGGTGCCGGCGACCACCCGGTCCCCGGCGGCGCGGGCCACCGGCCGCGACTCCCCGGTGATCATCGACTCGTCCAGCTCGGCGGCGCCCTCGACGATCCGGCCGTCGGCCGGCACCCGCCCGCCGGGGCGCACCAGCACCAGGTCGCCCACCCGCAGCTCGCCGACCGGCACCGGATGCGGCCGCCCGGCGTCGTCCAGGCGCTCGGCGTCGTCGGGCAGCAGCGCCGCGAGGGCACCGAGCGCGCCGCGCGCCTGCCCGACCGCCCGCATCTCCTGCCAGTGCCCGAGCAGCATGATGGTGACCAGCGCGGCCAGCTCCCACCAGAAGTCGAGGTCGAACAGGCCGAGGCTGGTGGCGGCCGAGGCGAGGTACGCGACGACGATCGCCATCGAGATCAGCAGCATCATGCCCGGGGCACGTTCGCGCAGCTCACGCAGCCCGCCGGTGAGGAACGGCCAGCCGCCGTACGCGAACACCACAGTGCCGAGCACCGGGCCGACCCAGCGCACGCCCGGGAACTCGAGCGAGTAGCCGAACCAGTCCATCACCATGTGGCTGGTGGCGACGATCGGTACCGTCAGCGCCAGGCTGAGCCAGAATCGGCGGCGGAACTGCTCCGGGTCGTGCCCGGCGTGCGCGCCGTGCCCGCCGCCGTGGTCGTCCTGACCGCCGCCGTGGCCGCCGGTGTCGTGGCCTCCGTGGTGGCCGGTTCCGTGCTCCATCGGGCGTCACCTCCACCCGCCACCATACCCCCTGGGGGTAACCGCCGGCGTCCGGTCGGCGCGGTGGTCAGCGCTGGGGGCGGGCGCCGACGCTCGGCCGGTCCGCCGGAGGACGGCCCTGCCAGGGCCAGCGGCCGTCCAGCTCCACCTCCAGCGAGAAACTCAGGAACGTGCGGACCAGCACGATCAGCGCCAGCACGCCGACGCTGGTGAAGGTGGGCGACACCGCCACCGTACGGATGATGTCGCCGCCGACCAGGAACTCCAGGCCGAGCAGGATGGCCCGGCCGACCCCCTGCCGGTACGCCCGGTAGTGCGCGACCACCTGGCGGGTCCGGGCGCAGCGCACCGCGAACACCGCCGTGGCGACCGCGACGCCGACCGCGATGACGAGCACCCCGGCCAGGTCGAGCAGTGCCCCGACGTGCTGGACGATCTCCTTCGTCGGCACCCGGCACCCCCGCACCAGCCTGACCCGTCCGCCGCGCCCGCGAGCGGGTTTGCCGGTCGGGCAGCCGGTGGGGGGACGTCCGGCCGGGACGGCGGGGCGGGTGCGCCGCCGTCCCGGCCGGCCCGGTCACTGCCCGATGGCGGCCTGCGGCCCGGCGTACGTGCGCAGCAGTGCGGGAACCTGCGCGGCGGGGTCGAGGCGGTAGGAGTAGAAACTCGACGGGGTGAATGCCGAGCCGCCGGTCTCCCGCTGACCGGTGCAGCCGACGCAGACGCTGCCGCTCTGGCGTAGTTCCGCGGTGTCGTCCCGGTAGTAGGGGTCCTTCACGTTCTCGTAGTAGCTGTTCTCGATCACCAGCTTGGTACGGCCCCGGGAGTAGTTGCCGTACCCCCTGATGTTCTGCAGGTAGTTGTTGAAGAAGTGGGCGTACTGGACGTTGTCGGTGCTGGGATTGCGCACGTTCGTGTCGTGGATCCAGTTGTGGTGCATGGTGATCCGGGCGGTGACGTTGTCCGTCCAGCCGATGCCGAACGCCTTGTTGCCCTCGGCGATGACGTTCCAGGACACGGTCAGGTTCGTGGTGTCCTTCCGGCTGTCGATCAGGCCGTCGTTCATCCGCGTGATCGTGTTGTGGTCGATCCAGATCCGGTTCGCGGTGTCCATCTGGATGCCGTCGTAGTCGAAGTCCTTGTCGTCCGGGTCGTCCGAGGCCACCCGGGTGTCCCGGATGGTCAGGTTGCGGATGATGACGTTGGCGGTGCCGGCGCCGAGGTGGAATCCGCCGTTGACGATCTGCCCGTTCCGCCCGACTCCGACGATCGTCTTGTTCGAGCCGACCGGGATCTCCCGGCCGTACGGGCTGACCGTGATCGCCGCGCCGACCCGGATGACGTACGGCGTGCTGGACGCCGCGTACCGCTCCAGGTCGGCCTGGCTGGTCACGGTGACCGTGGCGCCGGCCGCCCCGCCGGTGGTGCCGGCCGCGCCGGCGAACCCGTCCGGCGCGTTCGAGTACGGCACACCGGCCGGCGGCGTGGTCGGCGTCGGGGACGGCGCGCCGGTCGTCGGGGTGACCCCGCCGGTGCAGGCGGTGCCGTTGAGCGTGAACACCGTGGGCGCCGGGTTCGTGGCGCCGCGCGAGCCGGTGAAGCCGAACGAGACGCTCCCCCCGGCCGGCAGGGCGGCGTTCCAGTCGACGTTCGTCGCGGTGACGCTCGACGTCCCGGCCGTAACGGTGGCGTTCCACGACTGGGTGACCTGCTGGCCGGCCGGGAACGTCCAGGCCAGCCGCCAGCCGTTCACCGCGTCGCCCAGGTTCGTGATCGTCACGTCGGCGTTGAAGCCGCCGCTCCACTCGCTGCTGACCCGGTAGTCGACCCGGCAGCCGGCCGCCGCCTGGGCGGTGACCGCGGTGACCGCGCCGAGCGCTGCCAGCGCCGCGGTCGTGCCGAGCACCAGCGCGGTACGCCAGGGCCGGCCCTTCTTCGTGACAGTCATGCCGTTCTCCAACATCGTGATCACAACGGGTTCCACCCGTCGGTGCCGGCGAGGTATCTCTGCGGTGTGTAGGTGGCGGCCTGGGCGTCGCTGAGCTGCGGCCGGTTGCCGTTGACCGTCGCGCCGGGGCCGGTGTTGCGGTATTCGGAGAAGCGGGCGTTCTGCCAGGTGGCGTCGCCCATGTTCGTCCACGGCTGGGCGTTGCGGACCGTGCCGCTGAGCGTGGACTCCCGGTAGAGCACCTGCGCGCCCTGGCGCCACGGCCGGCCGAGGGTGGTGTTGTTGTTCCCGGTGCCGGTGATCGTCGACCGGTAGAACAGGAAGCCGTACGTCTTGGCGGCGTCCGTGCTGGCGGCGGTGACGGTGCCGCCGCTGGAACGCTTCTCGTGGATGGTGCAGGCGTGGAAGACGATCGTGCCGCCGCCGAAGATGAAGTCGGTGGTGCCCTCGACGTAGGAGTCGACCACGTACGCCCGGGTGCGGTCGTTGACCAGGAAGGTGTCCTGGTCGCCGAGGAGGCGTACGTTGCGCAGCACCGCACGGTCGGCGTTGAGGTGCAGCGCGACCGCCTGCTGGCCGCTGGTCACCGAGCCCTCGTCGAAGTCGTTGGCGATGGTCAGGTTCTCCGCCACGAAGTCGGACCCGTCGACGAACATGCTGGCGCTGCCGGAGGTGCCGCTGCTGTTCGCCGAGTTGTTGAAGACGATCACGGTGTTCGCCGGTGACGTGCCGAGTCCCCGGAAGGTGATGTGGGGTTTGTTCGACGGCACCCGCACCACCTGGCGGTAGGTGCCCGGCTTGATGGTGACGACCCGCCGTGTGGTGTTGTTCGCCGGCACCGCGTCGACGGCCTCCTGCACGGTGCGGTAGGTGCCGGTGCCGTCGGCCGCCACGGTCGCCGTGCCGGTCGGCGGCGGTGACGTCGGCGCGGCGGTGGGCGTGGGCGAGCCGGACGAGCCGGTACAGGTGACGCCGTTGAGCGTGAACGTGGCCGGGCTCGGGTTCGTGACGCCGTTCCAGGTGCCGTTGAACCCGGCCTCGACGCTCGCGCCGGTGCCGATGGTGGCGTTCCAGTCGACGTTGGCCGCGACCACTGACGCGCCTGTCGAGCTGGTGGTGAAGCCCCACGCCTGGGTGACTGACTGCCCGGCCGGGAACGTCCAGCCGAGACGCCAGCCGGTGAGGCTGTCGCCGAGATTCCGGATGGTGACGGCGGCGGTGAAGCCGCCGGCCCACTGCGCGGTGACCCGGTAGCCGACCTGGCAGCCCGCGGCGGCCTGGGACGGGCCGGCGGTGGCGACGCCGACGGCGGCGGTCGCGGTGGTGGTGACGAGGACGGCGAACAGGGCCGCCGCCCGTCGTCGGACGAGTTGTCTCACGGTTCTCCCCGGGGATCCTGGGTGTGCGGTGTGTCGGCCTCCGCCGTCACCGCCATCGCTGGCGGCGGCCCTCACGGCGGCGGCCGGTGCCCGGTGACGGATGCTGCCCGGCTACCCGTCACCACACAGACGGGGCGGTCCGGCCGCGACAACGCTTTTTCTCGCGCCGGTTTTCCGCCGGACGCCTCAGCGGGCTGTCAGGTCGGCGCCGAGCCGGGTGCCGGTGCCCAGGTAGCCGGTGGACGGCAACGTCCCGTCGGCGCGCCGGGGCCCCTCGGCCGTCCGCGGATCGGTGGACCGCAGCCGGGCGGCGCTCCAGCCGTCGTCGTCCCACGAGTTTCCGGTGGCGGCGACGCGCTCACCGCCCCGGGCCGGCGTCCGGTTGTCCAGGGCCAGGTTCCACCGAGCCGTGCCGCCGGCGCCGGTCAGGTCGAAGCCGGCGCCACCGTTGCGGAACGCGGTGTTGCCGGTAAGGTCGATCCGGCCGGCGTTGGCCTCCACACCGAATCCGTGCCCCCGGTTGCCCCAGGCGGCGTTGTCCCGCACCCGGTGACCGGCCGGGACCGGTTCCCCGCCGCCGAGCGAGAAGCCGTACCCGTTGCTGTCCCAGCCGGTCACGCCCCACCGGTTCTGCCCGTTGCCGTAGGACCAGTTCCGCTCCACGGTGACCGGGTCGGCGAAGCCGCCGAGGTCGATGCCGTCGTCGGCGTTGTGGAAGGTCCGGTTGCCGCGCAGCACGTTGCCCGCGCCGTCGCCGAACTTGACCGCGAGCCCCACGCCGGCGCCGCCCGGGTCCGCCGGGTCGTAGCTGCGGAAGAAGTCGCTGTCGAGCACCTGGTTGCCCACTGTGCCCGGGTCGCGCAGCGTCAGGCCGGAACGGGCGTTGTCGTGCACGGACAGGCGACGGAACACGGTGTGGGAGCAGGCCCGGCAGACCCAGGCGTGGCTGCGGGAGCCGCGTACCTCGATGTCCTGCACGGTCCACCAGGCGGTCCGCTGGGTGACGGCCCAGGCGTCCGCGGGCACCGCGGCGGCGTCGAGCACCGGCCGCTCGCCCCGGTATGCGCTGAGCACGATGCGCCGGTCCGCCGTGCCGTCCGTACCGATGGTCACCGGTTCGGTCATCCGGTACGTGCCACCGCGCAGGGCGATGGTCTGGCCGGGCCGGACCACCTCGGCCGCCCGGTTCAGCGTGGCGTACGGGCGGCGGAGGCTGCCGTCGCCGTCGTCGCTGCCGTCCGGGGCGACGACGATGTCGGCGTCGGTCACGCCGGTGAGCGCACGCGACGGACGCGGCGACGGGACGGCGGACGGGGCGGCGGACGGCGTTGCGGCGGCCGACGGCCCGCCCCGGACCGGGAGCGTGGGCGCGGCGGCCACCACACCGTCCCGGCCGTCCGGCTCGTGGCGCACGGCAAGGGTGAGCGCGGTGACGGCCAGGACCGCGACCGTGCCGGCGGCGACCGCCGCCTTCGACGACAACGCCCGCCGCAGGCCGCCCACCGCGGCCGGCGCCACGGGCGGGACCGCCACCACCGCCGGTTGCGCTTCGAGCGCCGCGCGCAGTCCGGCGGCCAGGCCGGCCGGCACCGCCAGCCCGGCCAGGCCGGGCAGGATCTGCTCCGGCGTGCCGCGGCGTCCGCCCGCGGCGAGGCAGGCCGGGCAGGCCAGGACATGCCGGCTCAGCCGTTTGCGCCACAGCGGCACGAGCGTGCCGTCCCACGCCCGGGCGGCGACGGCCAGGCCGGGGCAGCGCGGCCGGGCCCGCCACGCGGCCAGGACGGTGTACGCCTGCGCGAGCCGGGAGCGCATCCGCTGGATCCGGACCGCCGCGTGGGAGGCGCCGACCCCGAGTGCCTCGCCCACGTCGCCGCGGGTCAGCTCCCCGGTCAGCTCCCGCCACCACAGCGCGAGCACCTCACGGTCGTCGGCGTCGAGCCAGGCGACCGCGGAGAGCACGTCCCGTCGCCGGGCGTCCCGGTCCACCTCGGACAGGGCCGCGCCCGCGGTGTCCGCGTCCGGATCCGGCACCTCCGCGTACGGATCCAGCGGCACCTGGCGGGCCCCGGCCCGGCGGCGGGCGTGCTCGCGGACCTGGCGGATGGCGATGGTGACCAGCCAGGCGCGGAACCGGTCCGGCTCGCGCAGCGTGGGCAGCCGCTCGACGACGCGGAGCATGACCTCCTGCACCACGTCGTCGACGTCGGCGTGCCCGGCCAGCGCGCGTCCGACCACGTTGTACACCAGCGGAAGATGGGCGGCGAGAAGCGCGGTGAGCGCGGCCCGGTCACCCTGGCGTGCCGCCGTCACCAGTTCGACGTCCACCGCCGCCGCCACGGCGCACCGCCCTCCGGCTCCCGGGAGACGTGCCACCGCCGGCGATCGTGGGAGCGCGCCCACGAGGCTGACACAGGGTCACCGGGTTGTAAACCCCGCTCGTGGTCGCGTCCGGGGCGCTCAGTCCTGGGCCTGCCAGCGGTAGAAGACGGTGGCCACCGAGTCCTGCGGGCCCTGCCACCGGTCCGGCCGGTACGGCTCGATGTACGGGCCCAGGTCCTGCATCACCTTGCCGAACGCGGGCTTGTCACCGTGCTGGTCCCGGGTGGCCTCGGCCGCCGACGACTCCTGTTCGAGCAGGTGCACGTAGACGTCGTCGATCGAGTAGAGCCAGCGCCCGGTGACCCCGAGGTCGGCCGGGAGCGACCCGGCGTCGGACTCGGCGAAGACCCGTGCCACGTCCGGCTCGGCGCCCGGCTTGATCCGCCCGACGATCACGGTGAGCGTGGTGTCGGCTGGCGGCTCGCCCTCGGGCGCCCAGTGGTAGAACTCCTTCGCCACCGAGTCCGACGGGTTCTTCCAGTAGCGCGGGTAGGGCGTGACGTACGGGCCGATCTCCTCGGCGATCTTCTGGAAGGCGGGCAGGCCGCGGGTCTGCCCGGAGATCCGCGGGTCCTGCTCCCGCTCGATCACGTGGATGTAGAGGTCGTGGTGCGACAGCAGGTACCGGCCGATGACGCCCAGGTCCTGCGGCCGGGTGGCCTGGTCGTAGTGGCCGAACACGCCGCCGACGATCTGCTCGCTGCCGGGGACCATGTGACAGACGATCACGTTGCGGAAGACCATGACTGCTCCTTGGTGGGTGGGTTCGGACGGCGGCGCCGTCACGCGGTGAAGGTGACAGGCAGTTCCAGCAGGCCGCGGAACGGCGAGGCGGCGGGGAGCCGGCGCACCTCGGCCAGCGGCACGCCGAGACGCAGTCCGGGCAGCCGGCGCAGCAGCGCGCCGAGCGCGAGTTCGGCCTCCATCCGGGCCAGTGAGACGCCGAGGCAGTAGTGGACGCCGTGACCGAACCCGAGGTGCGGGCCCCGCACCCGGCGCAGGTCCAGCCGGTCCGGGTCGGCGAAGTGCGCCGGGTCGTGGTTGGCCGCGTTGATCGCGACACCGACGATCGCGCCGCGCGGGATGCGTACGTCCTGGTAGTCGACGTCCTCGGTGGCGATGCGCGGGCTGGCCACGGGCAGCGGCCCGTCGAAGCGCAACAGCTCCTCGATCGCGGCGGGCAGCAGACGCGGCGTGGCGCGCAGCAGTTCCATCTGCTCGGGGTGGGTCAGCAGGGCCAGTACGGCGTTGCCGAGGAAGTCGGCGGTGGTCTGGTGCCCGGCGAACAGCAGCAGGAACGTGGTGGTGACCAGTTCCGCCTCGGACAGCGTCCCGTCCTGGTCGACCGCCTTGATCAGCGCGCCGATGATGTCGTCGGCCGGGTCGTCGCGTTTGGCGCGGACCAGCCCGGCCAGGTAGTGGTGCAGCCGGAGCTGGGCCTCCTGCACCGCCGCCCGCTCCTCGGCGGGGGGCCGGCTGGTGGAGCCGGAGGTGCGGATGACCTGGGTCCAGTCGAGCACCCGGCCGTGGTCGGCGGGCGGCACGCCGAGCAGTTCGCAGATGACCGTCATCGGCAGCGGGATGGCGAAGTCGTGCATCAGGTCCGCCTCGCCGTGCGGCGCCATCTTGTCGATGAGCTGGTCGACGATCGACGCCACCCGGGGGCGCAGCGCCTCGATCCGCCGGGGCGCGAACGCCTGCGACACCACCCGGCGCAGCCGGGTGTGCTCGGGCGGGTCGGAGTTGAGCATGTTGCGGTTCAGACCCTCGGAGTTCGGGCCGAAGATCTTCAGGTAGTGCTGCTCCGGTCCGTACAGGTCCTTGGACAGGCGCGGGTCGGTCAGCGCGGTGCGGGCGTCGTCGAAGCGGGTGATGAGCCAGGAGTCGAAGCGCGGCGAGCCGACCGGGCAGACCGGCCGCTCGGCGCGCAGCCGGGCCAGGGTGGGGTACGGGTCGGCCGCGAACGCGTCGGTGTGGAGCTCGCTCGCCGGCACCACGTCGTCGGTCATCGCCCCTCCCCCGGCTCGCCGGTCACGCTGTGCAGCACCTGGTAGGTGTGCCGGTCGGCGGACTCCCGCAGCTCACGGATGATGCTCAGCAGCCGGTCCCGGTGCGAGCTGCGCCCGAACGCGTCGAGCCGCTCGCGGTCCGCCCAGTCGCTGATGATCAGATAGCTGCGCGGGTCGTCGGCGTCGCGGACCAGGTCCTGGTGCAGGCAGCCGTCCAGGGTGCGGATCTGTTCGGCGGCGGTGAGCCACTCCGCCTCGAAGCGCTCCTCGCAGCCCTCCCGAGTCCGCATCGACAGCACGGTCCGGACCCGGCTCACCGGGCGCTCCCGAACACCAGGTGCAGGTGCTTGCGCAGCGCGTCGGGGTCGACCGGCGCGCCCCGGAACCCGATGTGCCCGTCCGGGCGGATCAGGTACAGGCCGGTGCCGTCCAGCCCGTACGCGGCGCGGAAGCGGCGCTCGGCGTCGCGCACCACGGGCGGGTCGAGCAGTCGCGGTTCGTCGGCGTCCGGGTCGAGCAGCAGGTACGCCTCGACTTCCCCGCCGGCGAGTCGGCGCGCGTCGGCGCACAGGCCGGTGAACGCGGCCAACTGCCCCGCGTCGGCCGTGCGGTCGGCGTAGAGCAGCAGCGTGTGCCGGGTGCCCCGGGTCAGGTCGCGCAGCCGCAGCGGGTAACCGACGCCGCGCCGGCGCAGCCCGTCGACGTCGGGCGCGATGTCGCCGGGGCGGGGCGCGTCACCGAGCGCGGCCGGGTCGGCGACGGTCTCCCCGACCAGCGGGCTGCCGGCGTAGCTGAGCAGCATGGACATCTCCTGGAGGAACTGCCGTTCCAGGTCGGCGCGGTCCACCTCCTCGGTGCCGGCCATCCGTACCGCCCGGCCGACGATCTCCTCGCCCTCCGGCCGCCGCTCGGTCTCGTAGCTGTCGAGCAGGCCGGGCGCGGCGAGCCCGCGTACCGCCAGGGCCAGCTTCCAGGCGAGGTTCCAGGTGTCCTGGATGCCGGTGTTCATGCCCTGTCCGCCGGCGGGCGGGTGCAGGTGGGCGGCGTCCCCGGCGACGAACACGCGGCCGTCGCGGTAGCGGTCGACGATGCCGTGGCTGATCCGGAACACCGACGACCAGCGCAGATTGCTCGCCCGGGTGCCCGGTGGCGCGAGGCGGTCCAGCGCGGCCTGCACGTCGGAGATGGTCGGTTCGTCGAGTTCCTCGCTGAACCCGGGCGGGGCGTCCCGTCCGCCGGTCTGGGCGAAGAACCGGGGCGGGGCGAGGGTGGCGATGCGGTAGCGGTGCTCGCCGCGCAGCGGTACGCAGACGAGCATCCCGTCCATCTGCCCGTCGGTCATGTGCAGGAACCGCAGCAGGTGCCCGTCCGGCATGTCCCAGTCCACGTCGACGTCCACCAGCATGAACAGTTGCGGGAACCGGCCGAGCCCGCCGGTGAAGGTGAGCCCGAGCCGCTCCCGTACCCGGCTGTGCGCGCCGTCGGCGCCGACCAGGTACGCCGCGCGTACCGTCTCGGTGCCGCCGTCGGCGGTGCGGACTGTGGCGGTCACGCCGTCGGCGTCCTGGGTGAAGTCGACGAGTTCGGCACCGCGCTGCGGGCGGACCCCGAGCGTGGCCAGCCGGGCGGTGAGGATCCGCTCGGTCTCGTACTGCGGCAGGCCGAGGTGGGCGTACGGCAGGCCGGGCAGTTCCCAGCTCATCCGGTGGGTCTGCTCGCCGTTGACGAAGACCGTGTTGCCGGTGAGCCAGATGCCGGCGTCCATGGCCTCGCGGACGACGCCCTGCTCCTCCCAGATCTCCATGGTGCGGCAGTGCACACCGATCGCCTTGTCGGCGTGGCCGGGCGGGGTGGCCTGCTTGTCGATCACCAGGCAGTCGATGCCCCGCCGGGCCAGTTCGACGGCGGCGGTCAGCCCGGTGGGCCCCGCCCCGACGACGAGTACGTCTGTTGTCCTGTGCACGTCGGCCTCCCAGCCCGTGGTGGGTTGTCGGCGGCCGTCCGCGTCGGGCACGACGTGGAACAGCCGGCGCCGGATGTCGAGAAGGAACGGCGCGATCGGCCCGGCCTGCGCCGAGGCGTGGGCCGGGTCGCCGATCCAGGCGAGGAACGGCGCGGCGCCGTCCCACTCGGCGAAGATGTGGTGGATGTCCGAGCCGGGCTCCCGCAGCAGTTGTTCGCGGCGGTAGCCGGGTATCGCCGCCATCCGCCGGACCACCTCGGGGTAGCCGCTGTGGAACTCGGCGAGCCGGTCGAGCGGCACTGTCAGTTCGACGTCCACGTAGACCGGACCCGTCCCGTCCCCGGTCTCGCGCATCAGCGGGTAGCCGGGGTCGCCGTCCGGCTCGGTCAGCGGCCGGAGCAGGTCGGCCAGGCGGGCCGCCACCGGCCCCCGCCGGTACGCGCGCAGCGCCGCCTCGTCGGCCCACTCGGTGACGACGACGAAGCCGCGCGGGTCGAGGGCGTCGCGCAGCAGCTCGTGCCGCAGGTTGCCGGCCAGCGCGCCGAGCTGCCCGGCGACCGTCTCGAAGGCCGGCCCGACCGCGGGCTCGCAGCCGGTGCGCGCGCGCAGCCGGAGCATCGTCCTGATCATGCAGCCCCCTCGAACGGTGCCGTCGTCGTGCCGCGACCCTGCCGCAGCGCGCGTCACCCGCTCGTCACCGTCGACCCGCCGCACGTCCGGTCCCGGTGACGCCGCCGGGACGG
This sequence comes from Micromonospora sp. CNZ297, assembly GCF_007827625.1. Classification (NCBI taxonomy): domain Bacteria; kingdom Bacillati; phylum Actinomycetota; class Actinomycetes; order Micromonosporales; family Micromonosporaceae; genus Micromonospora; species Micromonospora sp. CNZ297. The sequence continues at coordinate 277,534 of NZ_VISU01000001.1, forward strand.
CGGCGCTTATTGCAAAACTTTGGCAACAAGCCTCGACAGGTCCATCGGCGGTAACTATCGTGAGCGGCATGACTCCTTACGATTTAGATGTGCGGGCCTGGCAGGAGAGCTGGGACCGGCAGCAGGAGGCGTACCTGCCCGACCGGGAGCACCGCTTCGCGGCGATGCTCGACGCCGTCGAGGCGGTCGCCGGCGACCGGCCGCCACGCGTCCTCGACCTCGCGGGCGGCACCGGATCGATCAGCCTGCGGACGCTGGCCCGCCGGCCGGACGCCGAGGTGACGGTGCTCGACCTCGACCCGGTGCTGCTCACACTCGCCGAGGCGGCGCTGGCCGGGCGGGCCACTGTGGTGACCGCCGACCTCAACCGGCCCGACTGGGCCGCCGCGCTGCCGCACCGCGACTACGACGCCGTGCTCACCGCGACCGCCCTGCACTGGCTCGACGGTCCGCGCCTCGCGCGGTTGTACGGCGAGATCCGCGACGTGCTGCGCCCCGGCGGGGTGTTCGTCAACGCCGACCACATGCCCGACGAGGGGATGCCGACGCTGACCGACCGGCTGCACACGCGGGCCGGCGAGCAGCGGGCGGCCCGGCACCGCGCGGGCGCGGCGCTGTCCTGGTCGGACTGGTGGGAGCAGGCAGCCGACGATCCGGTGCTCGGGCCGCTGGTGGAGAAGCGGCGGCAGATCTACCCGACCGGGCACAGCCCGGAGTGGAACCCGCCCGCGACCTGGCACCTGGACGCGCTGCGCGCGGCGGGCTTCACCGAGGCCGGCGTGCTCTGGCGCGGCGGCGCGGACGCCGCGGTGGCCGCACTGCGCTGACCCCGGCGGCGCAGCCGGCTCGGCGGCGACCGACGCCGCGCGGGCGCCCGAGGGCGGCGGGCGGTCAGGACAGCAGTCGGGCCAGTTCGGTACGCGAGCGCACGCCCAGCCGGTGGAAGACGTTGCGCAGATGGTGGTCTACGGTCCGGGTGGACAGGCACATGCGGGTGGCGATCTCCCGGTTGGTCGCCCCTTCCGCGACCAGCCGGGCGATGTGCAGTTGCTGCCCGGTCAGCAACTGCTCCGGGCCGTGCCGCACCGGCCCGACCGACTCCCCCGCCGCGCGCAGCTCCTCCCCCGCCCGGTCGGCCCAGACGGCGGCGCCGAGCAGGGTGAACGCCTCCCGGGCCCGGTGCAGGTGCGCGCGGGCGTCCCGGGGCCGGCGCCGGCGGCGCAGCTCGCGGCCGAACAGCAGCTCGGTGCGGGCGCGCTCGAACCGGTCGGTGTCGGCCGGGTGCAGCCGCAGCGCCGCGTGGAACTCCCGTTCGGCCTCCGGACCGCCGCGCGGCGCGAGCAGCGCCCGGCAGCGCGCGGCGAGCGCCCGCCGCGACGGGCTCGCCGTGCTGCTGGCCCAGTGGTCGAACACGGCGAGCGCGGCGGCCGGCCGCCCGCCGTCGTGGGCGGCGGCCTCCACGAGGTACGGCGTGGCCATCACCTGTACCAGCACCTGCCCCCGGCCGGTGCGGGTACGGGCCAGCGCGGACAGCCGGGCCACCGCGTCGGCGTACCGGCCGTCGATCAGGTCCAGCACGCCGAGCGCCCAGCGGGCGTAGGCGTCCGGCCGGCTCCCCGGCGCGGCCCCGTCACCGATCTCGGCGATCCGGGCCAGCGCGGCGTCCCGGTCGGCGCGGACCGCGGCCAGCACGGCGAGGATGCCGAGGTGCACCTGGGCGCACACGTGCTGGCCCGTGGCGCGGGCCGCGCGCACGCCCTCGCGGGCGGTCTCCGCCGCGGCCTCGTGCCGGCCCAGCCAGTACTCGGCGACCGCCCGCAGCTCCAGCGCCCGGGGCAGCAGGGACAGCTCGCCGCGTGAGCGGGCCACCTCGGCCGCCCGGCCGGCGAGCCGGTGCGCGGGACCGTCTACTGCGACCAGCAGTGCGGCCGCGGCGGCGCAGACGAGCGCGCCGGGGGTGAGCGCGGGCCCGGTCAGCCGGCCGCCGAGGACGACGACCCGGCGCAGCGCCGGGCCGCCGCGCGCGTGGTCGCCGCGCAGCGTCGCCCCGACGCCCGAGGCGAACGTGGCCAGCAGGTCGAGCTCGGGCGGGTCGCCGGGCCGCCGCAGCGCCTCGGCCCGGCGGGCCACCTCGGCGTACCGGTACTGGTCGCCGGTGACGCAGATGGCCTCGCCGGCCCGGACCAGCGCCAGCAGCGCGGCCCGCCGGTCGGCCGGCGCGACCGCGTCGGCGGCGGCCAGCAGCGTGGCGACCGCGTCGGCGGGCGCGTCGCAGCGCAGCTGCATGTCGCCGCGGAGCAGGTCGGCCCGGCCCTCGGCGGGCGACGCGGCGGGCAGGCGTCGCAGCAGCCCTCGGGCCTGGTCCGGGTCGCCTGCTGTCCAGGCGCACCGCGCGGCCGCGACTGTCAGTTCGGCGGCGCGGCCGGGGTCGGGGCTCAGTTCGGCGGCGCGGCGCAGCACGACCGCGGCGGCGGCCCGGTCCGGCACCTCGTCGACAGCCGCGGTCAGCTCGGCGGCGAGCACGTCGGAGGGACAGTCGGCGGCGGTGGCGTGGCGCAGCGCCCGGCCCAGGGTGCCCTCGGCGAGCGTGCCGGCCAGCAGCAGGTGCGCCGCGCGCAGGTCGGCGAGCGGCGCGACGGCGGTGATCATCGTGCGGGCGAGCGGGTGCGGGAACGTCACCCCGCCCGGCCCGGTGCGCAGCAGTCCGGCGGCCTCGGCGGGGGCGAGCGCCTCGACGGTCAGCCCGGCCGCCCACGCGGCGCGGACCAGGGTGCCCGGGTCGTCTCCGGGATCGAGCGCGGCGAGCAGCACCATCCGCCGGGTCGGGACCGGCAGCCGGTCCAGGCGGGCCCGGTACGCGGCGGCGAGCGCGCCGTCCACGGGCGGCGCGTCGGGCAGCGGCGCCTCGCCCCGCCACTGGGCGGGGGTGAGCGTGCCGGCCAGGTCGGTCAGCGCCGCCGGGCTGCCCCGGCTGAGCGCGGCCAGGGCGGCGGCGACCGGCGCGGGTGGCCGCTCGCGGAGCCCGGCGAGCATCGCGTGGCACTCGTGGGCGTCCAGCGGGCGCAGCCGGTGAGCGGGTACGCCGTCGACGGTGGCCGGTGCGGTCGCGGTCAGCAGCATTGCCACCGGCAGCCGGCGCAGCCGGCGCGCCACCACGGCGAGCGTCCAGGCGCTCTGCGGATCGCCGGTGTCGAGGTCGTCCACCGTGCACAGCATCGGCCGGTCCGCGGCTACGGCGGCGAGCAGGGAGCGCACCGCCGCGGCCAGGGCCAGCCGCTGCTCGGCCGGGCACCCGTCGCCGCCCAGCGCCCGGCGCAGCAGCCGGCGTTGCCGCACCGGGAGTGCGGTGTCCGCGTCCAGCACCGGGTCGAGCAGGCGGTGCAGCCCGGCGTAGGGCAGTGTCGCCTCGTCGGCCAGGCCGCCGCCGGCGAGCACCGCGCGCTGCCCGGCCCACCTGCGGGCGTACGCCAGCAGCGCACTGCGCCCGGAGCCGGGCGGCCCGTGGAACAGCAGGGCGCCGCCGTCGTCGCGGTCGAGGAGCCGGCGGATCGCGTCGCACTCGTCGTCCCGGCCCCGCAAGGCTATATGCACTGTCGATGCAGAAACCATGCATGCAGTGTCACAGATGGGCAACCCGTCGGAAAAGAGGCGGACACGCTCCCGGGGTGGTCGCCGCGGCGACCACCCCGGGAGCGGAGGGGATCAGGAGCTGGGGCAGGTGTTGCGGTACTCCTCGATCGCCGACCCGGTCGGACCGGGGCAGAGGAACTGCTCGTAGCGGGTGTCGTCGTCGACGAACCGCTTCAGCCACGCGACCGTCTGCTTCGCCGTCGGCGTGTTCACGGTCTGCGGGAAGAAGTGGCTCGCGCCGTTCAGCTCCAGGTACGCCTTCTCCGAGGACGCCGGGATGCTGTTGTAGAACGGGATCGAGTGGCTCGCCACCGGTGCCACGCTGTCGCTCTCGCCGCCGATGATGAGCGTCGGCACCCGTACGTCGGACCAGGTCTTGTCCAGGTTCCACGGCGCGAGCGGGACGGCGGCCTGCAACGACGGCCGGGCCGCCGCGGCCTCCAGGCTGCCGCCACCACCCATCGAGTGCCCGGCCACTGCCAGCCGGGAGGAGTCGATCCGGCCCCGGACCGAGCTGCGCTGGGTCAGGTAGTCCAGCGCGGCCAGGAGCTGGCGGCCCCGGCTGTCCGGCTGGTCCAGCCGCGTATTGGTCTCGATGCCGATCACCACGAAGCCGTGCGAGGCGATCCGCGGCCCCAGCCAGCTCAGGCTGGACCACGAGGCGGTGTAGCCGGGCGAGATGGCGACCGCGCCGAAGGTGCCCTCGGCGGTGCTGGTCGGGTAGTAGATGACGCCGCCGCCGAAGCCGGTGACGCTCAACGAGGAGACGTTGATCGAGGAGGTGGCGAACGGCCCGCGACTGGCCTCCAGGATGGCGTTCGTGGGCGCCGGGCCGCGCTCGTAGGGGCTGGCCGCGTTCGCGGCGACCGGGACGGCGAGGGCGCCGCCGGTGGCGAGCAGTGCGGCCACGGCGAGGCGGGCCAGGGCACGGACGGAGGTACGGGAACGGATGGTGGTGGGCACGTCGGTCACTCCTTGCGCCGGAATTACATCGACATGCGTCAGCATCCGCGCCCGGACCGCCGACGCGCATCGGTGAAATCACCGGTCCCCCGGCACCGACGGTGACCCGGCCGTGACATGCACGGCGGACGATTGACCCCATGCATCCGACCCGACGGCGCCTGACCCGGCGGCACCTGCTCGGCGCCACAGCGGCGGCGGGCGTCACCGGCCTGGCCACCGGCTGCGACCCGGACCGCCCGGCGGCCGGGACCGCGGTGTCCGACGACGCGCCCGCCCTGGATCCGGCCAGCTGGGACAGCGTCCGCGCCCAGTTCGCGCTCGACCGCTCCCGGGCGCACCTGGCCACGTTCGTCTTCGCCCCGCACCCGGCCCCGGTACGGGCCGCCGTGGCCACCCACCGCGCCGGCCTCGACCGGGACGCCTCCGGCTACCTGGCCGCGAACGAGGAACGGCTGGACCGGGCGGTGCTCGCCGCGGCGGCCGGGCACCTCGGCGCGCGCTCGGACCACATCGCGCTCACCGACTCCACGACCATGGGCCTCGGCCTGGTCTACAGCGCGATCCGCCTGCGACCGGGCGACGAGGTGCTGACCACCGAGCACGACTTCTACGCCACCCACGAATCGCTGCGGTTGCGCGCCGAACGCGACGGGGTGACAGTGCGCCGGGCCCGCCTCTACCGCGACGCGGCCACGGCCGGGGCGGACGAGATGGTCGCGGGACTGACCGCGGCGCTCACGCCGCGTACCCGGGTGGTGGCGCTGACCTGGGTGCACTCCAGCACCGGCGTGAAGCTGCCGGTACGCCGGCTGGCCGAGGCGGTCCGCGAGCGCAGCCCGGAGGCGTTGCTCTGCCTCGACGCGGTGCACGGCTTCGGCGCCGACGCGTCCACACCGGAGCAGCTCGGCTGCGACGTACTCGTCTCCGGCTGCCACAAGTGGCTGCTCGGGCCGCGCGGCACCGGCCTGGTCTGGGCCGCCGAGCGGGCGTGGGCCCGGATGACGCCGGTGATCCCCAGCTTCGACAGGCGCGGCATCGGTCGCTGGCTCGCCGGCGGCACCGGTGGGCAGCCCGTGCCACCGGGCCCGGCGCACACGCCCGGCGGCTACCACAGCTTCGAGCACCGCTGGGCGCTCGCCGACGCGTTCGCGTTCCACCGGCGCATCGGCCCGGCCCGGGCCGCCGGGCGCACCCGGGAACTCGCGGACCTCCTCAAGGAGGGGCTGGCCGGGATCCGGGGCGTCCGGCTGGTCACGCCGCGCGACGCCGACCTGTCCGCCGGGGTGGTCTGCTGCGAGGTGCCGGGCGTGCCGGCGGACCGGGCGGTGGACCGGCTGCGGTCGGCCGGCGTGATCGCCAGCAGCACGCCCTACCGGCCGTCGTACCTGCGCTTCGGCGCGACGATCGCGAACGGCGAGCAGGACGTGGAGGCGGCGCTGCGGGCGGTCCGCACGCTGGTCTGAGCCGCTCCGGCTGTCACTCGGTGAACTCGCAGAAGGACAGCACCCTGTCGAACCGCCGGGCGGCGAGGTCGTCGTGGCGGATCAGGAACCGCGCGTTGACGTACTCCTCGTCCGGTACGCCGAACTGGGCCAGTGGCACCCACTCGCGCATCACCCGCTGCTCCTCCTCGTACAGAGCCACCATCTGCTCCTGGCGGGGTAGCGACCTCGCCTGCCGCTCCCGCTCCATCATGATCACCTCGGGCGGGTCCTGCGCCGAGATGGTTTGACATCCTCTCCGCCCTAAGGGACGGAGATTCCCTCCACGCTGCGCGTGGAACACGCGGCGTCCGGGTGGGTTCCCGCTTCGTTGCGCGCCGCCGGGACGAGCCCCGGTCTTACGTGCGCTCCACGGGCGTTGAAGTCCGCCTGCCCGGCGGCCTTGACGTTCTTCGCGGCGTTCACGTCCCGGTCGTGGGCTGCCCCGCAGGGGCAGTCCCACGCTCGGACGTTGAGCGCCATCTTCTCGTTGATCCGGCCACAGTCGGAGCACATGCGGGTGGACGGGAAGAACCGATCCACCCGGCCGAAGGTGCGTCCGTACCGGGCGGCCTTGTACTCCATCATGGCGGTGAAGCTGGCCCAGCCCGCGTCGTGCACGGACTTCGCGAGCCGCGTCCGGCCGAGACCGACGACGCACAGGTCCTCGACGTACACCGCTTGGTTCTCGCGGATGATCGCCGTGGACAGCTTGTGCTGCCAGTCCCGCCGCATGTCGGCCACCCGGGCGTGCGCCCGTGCGACCTTGACGACGGCCTTCTTGCGGTTGGCCGAGCCCTTCTGCTTGCGGGACAGGTCGTGTTGCAACCGCTTGAGCTTGCGCGCGGCCCGGCGCAGGAACGTCGGCGCCGCCACCTTCGTGCCGTCCGAGAGCACCGCGAAGTGGGTCAGGCCCAGGTCGATCCCGACCTCGGAGTCGACCGGCGGTAACGCCTCGTCCTCGCCCGTCTGCACGACGAACGACGCGAAGTACCGTCCGGCCGCATCCCGGATGATCGCCACCGATGACGGGTCTGAGGGCAGCGTCCGGGACCAGCGGACTGCGAGGTCGCCGATCTTCGGCAACCGCAGCCGGTCGTTGTCGAGGACCTTGAACCGGGAGTTCTTCGTGAAGCGGATGGCCTGCCGGTTGTCCTTGCGGGAGCGGAACCGGGGAGGTGCGACCTTGCGGCCCTTGCGCTTGCCCGTGATCGAGTTGAAGAAGTTGCGGTACGCGGTGTTCAGGTCCGCCAGTGCCTGCTGCAACACCACGGTGGAAACCTCTCCCAGCCACGCGCGTTCCGGCGTCGCCTTCGCCTCGGTGATCAGACGCCGGGACAGCTCCCCGTCGGAGATGTACTTCTCCCCCGCCTCCCGGGCCTGCTGACGCAGGCGCAGCCCGTCGTTGAACACAACCCGCGCGCACCCGAACGCCCGCGCCAGCTCGATCTGCTGGCCAGGCGTCGGGTACACGCGGTAGTTGTACCGGAGCTGCACACACACAAGTGTACACAAGGTTACGATGGCGACTATGAGTGACACCCGCGAAAATGAGATCAGCGTCCGCGAGCTGCGCAAGACGCTCGCCGGAGCGCTCAACGGCGTCGCCGTCTACGGCAAGACCCTTTACGTGACCAACCACGGACGCCGGATCGCTGCCATCGTGCCGGTCCCCGTGGCCGAGCAGAACGAGCGGGCGCGAGGTTAAGGCACTGCTCGGGCCTTGGCGGCCCTCCCAGCGCGGGCCTTCCCCGGCCTGAAGGCCGGAGCACTGGCCCGCACTTCGGTAGCCGCCGATGAAGACGTCCTCCGGCAGCCACGACTGCCGCTCCGGCCAGAGCTGCTCGGCCAGCGCACTCATTGAGGTGCGGCATGTCGCGCAGCAGCCGGATCTGGGTGGCGCTGAGCCACTCCTCCGAGCGGTCCAGCCAGTCCGGCAGGTCCGCCTGGACGGCGGCGTACATCTCGTGCTCGGGGGCGAGGAACGGCTCCAGGTCAGGGGCCTTCGCGTGGCCGCACCGCCGGTGACCAGGTCACGTCGTAGCGCTCGGCGGCCACCGCCTCGGCGAACGCGGTCGCCGCCGCCGGCGAGCCGGCGATGCGCCAGTCCTTCTCCTTGTCCACCTCGAACCAGATCAGCCCGATCAGGTTCGGATAGCGGGGCAGGGCGCGGAACGTGTCCCGGATCCACCGGGCCTTGTGCCCGGCGGCGTCGGCGGCGCCGGTCTCGGTGACCACGAGCGGCTTGCCGGTGACCTTGCGGATCTCCGCGATCGTCGGGCCGAAGATCTGGTCGAACGACCAGTACGTCTTGGTGAAGGCGCCGCTGCCGTAGTAGCCGGTGACACCGACCCAGTCGACGTACTCGTCGCCCGGGTAGAGGCCGGTGAGCCCGGCGGTCGTCTTGTCCCAGCGGGCGTTCGGGCTCCACACCCAGGTGACGTTCGTGGCGCCGGCCTCGGCGAAGACGTCGTGCACGTGCCGCCAGGCGCGGACGTAGTCGCCGGGGCGGTTGCCGTTGGCCCGCTCGCACCAGGGGTACCAGTCGCCGTTCATCTCGTGCGCGAAGCGGATCGCCACCGGGTAGCCCAGCGACCGGACGCCGTCGGCCCAGGAGCGCAGGTACGCGTCGAAGTCGCCGCGCGCGATCCGGGACAGCCGGTAGTCCGGCTGGGTGGCGCGCAGCCGGTCGATCTGCCTGTCGGTCAGCTCGGTGCGGCGGGCCGCCTTGTCGACCGTGTGGTCCCACGGCTCCCAGCCGAGCATCGGCATCATGCCCCGCTCGGCGATCCGGTCGAACAGGCTCCGGTCGAACGCGGCCGACACCCAGTCCGCGCCGAAGAGCATCACCTGCGGCGACCGCCCGGCCGCGTCGGCGAACCGGTCGACCGGCGCGAAGTCGTACGGTCCCTTGTCGGTCATCACCCCGAAGAACGCCTGCCCGGCCGGCGGGAACGGGCCGCCGCGCGGGCTCGGCACGACCGCCGCCGGCACGTCGGTGCTCGCCTGCGGCGTCGCCGGGGCGGGCCGCCGCACCGCGGCGTCGGTGGCCGGGTCGCGCCACGCGCCCGGCGCCACCACGAAGGCGTACGCGAGCAGCAGCACTCCGGCCAGCGCCAGGCCCATCCGGGGCAGCGTCGGCCTCAGCACGGCACACCACCCTCGGCCACGGTCCGGGGCACCACCTGGGGCTCCCGGGTCACGCCGGCTACCCGGTCCCGGCGCGCCCGCAGACTCTCCACCCAGGAGATCAACGGCGGCGCGAGCCCGGTCAGCAGCGTCAGCGCCGGCCATACCCGCAGCAGCGGGTAGTCGTGGTCCAGCGCGAAGCTCGCCGCGAGCAGTCCGGCGGCGGCAAGCGCCCAGCACAGGTGCAGCCGGAACGTACGCGGCGACTCGACGGTGCGCAGCGCGCCCTTGGCGGTGACCACGAAGCCGAGTTTGCGGCGCAGCAGGGCGCCCACCGCCGCGGCCACGTAGACCGGTCCCGCGAACAGCGCGAGCGCCATGCCGGCCATGCCCACCTCCTCCCGCTCGTGCGGGGCGATGTTGAAGCGGCGCAGCCACAGCCAGAGCAGGAACCAGGTGCCGATGGTGGACCCCCACAGCGTCGCCCAGACCTGCGGGTCGAGGCGACCCGCGTCGACGCCGGTCAGCAGGTACAGCGCGGTGGCCGCGTTACCCAGCAGCAGGCTCACCGCCACGCTCGGGTAGTAGAACTGGAGCAGCCGGTACTGCCAGCGACGACGGGACGGCAGGTCGCGCGGTGTGCGCAGCTCGCGCCGGAGCAGGATCTCGCAGATCCCGGCCGCCCAGCGCTTCTGCTGGTTGAAGTAGTCCGCCCAGGAGGTCGGTCCCTCGCCGAGCGCCACCACGTCCGGGGTGTAGACGCCCTTCCACCGGTTGCCGGTGGCCGGGTTGACGGCGGCGTGCACGCGGATGCTGGTGAGGTGGTCCTCGATGATCGAGTCCTGGTAGCCGCCGATGGTCCGCCAGGCCGCCGGCCGGTAGAGGTGCCCGGTGCCGGTCAGCAGCGGCGCGTCCAGGCCGTTGCCGCCACGGGCGATCAGCCCGTTGTAGAGGTACTGCTGCACCGAGGCGCCGTGGGCGACGAAGTTCTGGTGCATGTTGCCGTACACCTGGGGGGTCACCACGAACGCGACGTCCGGGTCGCGGAAGTAGCCGAGCGTGCGTTCCAGGAAGTTCGGCAGCGGCACGTGGTCCGGGTCGACGTTGGCGACCACGTCGTAGCGGTGCTCGTGCTCGGCCCGCCAGGCGTTGTGGTTGCCGGACTTGGTGCGGGCCCGGAACTCGCCGCCGGGCCCGTTGTACTCGGGCCGGCCCTTGCGGGTGAAGTGGCGTACGCCCAGCCGCGCGGCCATCGCCCGGACCGCCGGGTCGTCGCCCTCGTCGAGGATCCACACGTCGACGTGCCCGCAGTAGACGATCTCCCGCAGCCGGCGCAGCGTCCGCTCGGCGACCTCGATCGGCTCCTTGCTCGGCACGATGGTGGTGAGCAGGGCGACCCGCAGGCCGACCGGCGGGTCGACCGGCACCGGATCCCGGGCGTGGAAGGCGAAGACCCAGACCACCACGTTCTGCGCCAGGCGGATCAGCTCGACGCCGACGACGACGCAGAACGCGAGCCGGGCGGCGACTGTCTGCCAGCCGCCGAGCCCGACGACGCCGGGGCCGGGTACGTGCTGGGGCAGCAGCAGCCAGCCGACGAAGACCAGCCCGGCGGCGCTGTTGACGAGCACCAGCAGCGTCAGCACCAGCCGCGCGGTGACCGAGGCGGTGGGCCGGAACTCGACCGCCGCGTCGGGGCGCCGGGGCGGGCGCAGCGGACCGGCGGTGGCGCCGCAGCGCGCGTACGCCAGGCGGGCGCGGACGTTGCGCTGCCGGCGGTCCGGATCGGCCGGCGTCCCGGGCGGGACGGGTGCGATCGGGCGGGCGCCCGGCGGCCCGGCCGTCGTGGCGCGGGACGGGCGTGTATCGGCGGCGACGGCCACGTTTCCCCCATGGTCTGCTTCCGGCTCAGGAGCCGACCGAATGCTAAGCCGACAATCAACCGCAAAAAGGGCGAATCAGGCAGACATCGCCCGTTCGTCGACCGGTCACGCGGTCAGCCGGGAAGCTGGGCCGCCACGGCGAGCAGCGCGACGAGCACCAGCACGGCGACGACCCCGGCGGCACGCGCCCGGGACAGGGCCACCCCGCCGAGCACCGCCCAGGCCGGCACCGTGAACAGCAGGTTCACCGCCGACCAGACCGGCACTGCCTGCGCCAGCGCCAGCAGCCCGAGCGCCGGCACCAGCGCCCAGGCGGTGCAGATCGCGGCGGCGTACCGCAGCGGGAGGCTGAACAGGGCCAGCCCGGCCAGCACGCCGCCGAGCGCGGCGACGCCGAACAGGTCCCCGGGCGTGGCCGCGAGCACTGCGGCACCGGGACGGGCGCCGGACGCGAGGCGCCCGCCGTCACTCAGGCCGGAGGCGAGCAGCGCGGCGACCGGGAGCAGCCCGAGGGCCACGGCGGCCAGCCACCGGAGAGCACAGCGGCGACGGAACGCCAGCACGACCCAGCCGTGGCCGGCGAGCAGCAGCAACGCCACCGGCTGGCACACGCCCAGCAGCAGCACCGCGCCCGCGTAGGGCACGAGCCGGCGCGCGCCCGGCCGGTCGAGCGCAGGCACCAGCAGCCAGGTGGCGAGCACGGCGGCGAACACCGCCAGGGCGTACGGCTGCGCCTCCTGCGCGTACCGGATCGAGGCCGGCAGCACCGCGAAGATCACGCCGGCGAGCAGGCCGGCGGCGGGCGTGGCGATCCGGGCGGCGAGCGCGCCGACGAGCGCCGCGGCACCGACCATGGCCAGCAGGGACGGTACGCGCAGCGCGAGGTCCGCCGCGCCGAACAGCGCCGCCCAGCCGCGCATGAGCAGGTGGTACGGCCCGAGCGCGAGGTCGTCGCCGGTCAGCGTGACGCCGATCCCCGGCCAGGGCGACGTGGCCGCGCGCCGGGTCGCGAGTTCTCCGGCGCTCGCCCCGGATTCCGTGATCCGCGCGGCGCCGAGCGCACCCATCAGGACCGCCGGCACCAGCCACGCCACGATCCGCCACCGGAGCACGCCGGTCGCGGCGCGGACGGTGACCCGGCGCGGCCGGTCCTCGCCCCACGGATCCTCGACCGTGGCGTCCCCGAGCCGGGGCAGGACCATTGTGTCCGCGTCCATCATCGTGACTCACGCATCCCTGTGGGTGCCGGCGACGGGGATCCAGCCGACCGGGCGGCGAGGCGCGATCCGCGCGTGGCGGGCGGCACCGGAAGCCCCGGGTCACGGGCTGGATGACATCCTGGAGCCTACTGAGTCAAAAACGGCATAACGCCAATATGCACTGAAAGGGTCCGCCGGCCGCCCCGTGGACGACCGGCGGACCCGGCTCAGCGAAGGTCGGTCGTCGTCCAGCGGGGCGAGGCGGCGGTGATCGCGGCGGTGTCGCCGGTCAGCGTCGTCCGCGCCTGGGCGTCGCGCCGGGCGCTCGTGCCGACCCAGACGTCGACCTCCCCGGGCTCCACCACCCGGGTGAGCGTGCGGCCGGTGAACGCCAGCCGCGTGGTGGGGACGGTCAGCTCGACGGTCACCGAGGCGCCCGGCTCCAGGCGCACCCGCCGGTAGCCGAGCAGCTGCGCGACCGGCCGGGTCACCGAGGCGACCAGGTCGCGGCCGTAGAGCTGCACCACGTCGTCACCGGCGACCGGGCCGGTGTTCGTCACGCGCACCGACACCCGCAGCGCCCCGTCGGTCGGCACCTCGGCCGGCACGGTCAGATCGGTGTACGCGAACGTGCTGTAGGACAGCCCGTGCCCGAACGGCGCCACCGGAGTCGCCGGCAGGTTGGTCCCGTTCATGCCCTCCCCCAGCTCCGGGTGCAGGTACGAGTACGGCTGCGCGCCGGCCGAGCCGGGCAGGCTGACCGGCAGCCGGCCGGACGGGTTGACCCGCCCGGAGAGCACACCCGCGATCGCCCCGGCGCCCTCCTCGCCCGGGAAGAACGTCTGCACCACCGCCGCGCACCGGGACAGCGCCCAGCCGAGCGCGTACGGGCGGCCGGTGAGCAGCACGAGGACGACCGGGGTGCCGGTGTCCAGCACCGCCTCGACGAGCTGCCGCTGCACGCCGGGCAGCTCCAGGTCGTCCCGGTCGCAGCCCTCGCCGACGGTGCCGCGGCCGAACAGGCTCGCGTGGTCGCCGACCACGAGAACTGCCACGTCGGCGGCGGACGCGGCGGCGACCGCCTCGTCGAACCCGGACCGGTCCGCCGAGTCCACCTCGCAGCCGGCCGCGAAGGTGACCCGGTCGGCGCCGAACTCGGCACGCACCGCCTCCAGCACTGTCGGCACCTCGAACCCGGTCTCCACGCCCGGGTGGTGGGCCAGCACGTGGTTGAGGAACGAGTAGCAGCCGAACAGCGCGCCCTGCCGGTCGGCGTTCGGGCCGACCACGGCCACCCGCCGGCCCGCCGGCAGCGGGAGCACGCCCTCGTTGGCGACCAGGACGACCGACTCCTCGGCGAGCCGGCGGGCGATCGCCCGGTGCTCCGGCGAGTCGAGGTCGATCGCGCCCGGCGGCTCGTCGTCGAACGTGGCGTCGAGCAGTCCGAGTTCCTGCTTCTGGCGCAGGACCCGCAGCACCGCCCGGTCGACCAGCGCCTCGTCGACCTTGCCGGCCCGCACCGTCTCGGTCAGGGTCAGGTAGGCGTCGCCGGTGGGCAGCTCGATGTCGAGGCCCGCGCTCAGCGCCTGCACGGCCGCGTCCGCGTTGTCGGCCGCGACGTGGTGCAGCAGGTTGAGGAAGGCGACCCCGTAGTAATCGGCCACCACGGTCCCGTCGAACCCCCACCGGTCCCGCAGCAGGTCGGTGAGCATCGTCGGGTCGGCGGCGACCGGCACGCCGTCGATCTCCGCGTACGAGTGCATGACGCTGCGCGCGTCACCGTCGAGGATCGCCATCTCGAACGGAGGCAGCAGCACGTCGGCGAGTTCCCGGGGACCGGCGTGCACCGGGCCGAAGTTGCGCCCGGCCCGCGAGCCGGAGTAGCCGGCGAAGTGCTTCAGCGTCGCGAGCACGCCCTGCGACTGGAGCCCTCGCACGTACGAGGTGCCGATGGTGCCGACGAGGTACGGGTCCTCGGCGATGCACTCGTCGACCCGGCCCCAGCGGGGATCCCGGATCACGTCGAGCACCGGGGACAGTCCCTGGTGGATGCCGAGCGCGCGCATCGAGGCCCCGATCGCCGCCGCCATCTCGGCGACCAGATCGGGATCGAACGCGGCGCCCCAGGCCAGCGGCGTCGGGAAGGTGGCCGCCTTCCACGCCGACAGGCCGGTCAGGCACTCCTCGTGCACGATCGCCGGGATGCCCAGCCGGGTGCCGGTCACCAGGTCCCGCTGGAACTTCCACAGCCAGGCCGCGCGGGCCGCGGCGTCGACCGGGCGGGTGCCGTAGGCGCGGGTGAGGTGACCCAGCCCGTGCCGGGAGAAGTCCTCGAGCCGGCCGGTGTCGGCGAACTCGCCCTGCAGTGGCGCGACCGCCTCACCGTCCTCCTTCTCCCAGAACCCGACGAGCTGCGCGACCTTCTCCTCGATCGTCATGCGAGCGAGCAGTTCCCGTACGCGCGCCTCGGCGTCGTGCCCGTCCGGCCGGTCGTGGTCCGAACCTGCCTGAGCCGGTACCGGCCCGTCCACCACCGCGTGGACCTCTGTCATGGTGTGCCTTTCCACTGGTTGTGCTGGTACCGCTGCCGCTCAGCCCTTGACCGCGCCCTGGAGGCCGCCCACGATCTGCTTCTCCGCCAGGGTGAAGAACAGCAGCGCCGGCAACATCGCCAGCGACGTGAAGGCGAGGACGCCCGCGGTGTCGGTGGTGTACTGGCTGGAGAAGTTCTGCACGCCCAGCGGCAGGGTGTGCAGGTTGACGTCCCCCAGGACGAGCAGCGGCAGGAGGAACGCGTTCCAGCTCGCCACGAACGCGAGGATGCCGACGGTGACGACCGCGGGCCGCGACAGCGGCAGCACGATCCGCCAGAGAAAGCCGAGCCGGCCGGCGCCGTCGATGGCGGCCGCGTCCTCCAGCTCCCGCGGGATGGCCGACAGGAACGGCCGCAGGATGACGATCGTCAGCGGCAACGAGAAGGCCACCTGCGGGAGGATCACCGCGTAGTAGGAGTTGATCAGGTTCAGGTCGCGCAGCATGAGGTACAGCGGCAGGATCGCCGCGCCGGCCGGGAACAGCAGGCCGAGGGTGAAGAAGGTGTAGAGCCCCTCGCGGCCCCGGAACGTGTACCGGGCGAGCACGAACGCGGCGGCCATGCCGAGCACCACCACGCCGAGCGTGGTGCCGAGGGCGACCACGGCGCTGTTGAACGCCTGTTTCCAGAAGCCGCTCTGCGTCAGCACCCGGTAGTAGTTCTCCCAGACCCACGGGTCCGGCAGGCCGGCCGGGTCGTTCACGATCTGCGGCGTGGTCCGGAAACCGCCGACGACGACGTACACGACGGGTGCGATCGAGACGGCCGCGACCGCGAGCGCGAGCGCGTACGTCAGCGGCGCGCTCCACTGGACCGGCCGGCGCCCGGCCGAGGGGGCGGGTACGGAGTTCACGGCCACTGTCACTTCCCCTTCCGGGTGATGGCGCCCTCGATGTCACGGCGGAGCAGGAAACGCTGGAACAGCAGCGCCGCGACGAAGGAGATGGCGAACAGGATCACGGCCACCGCGTTGCCGTAGCCCCAGAGCCGGGCGAAGAAGCCGTTGTCCACCATGTACGTCGCCATGGTGGCCGAGGCGCCGAGCGAGCGCACGGCCGGCACCGAGGTCACCCAGACCATGTCGAAGACCTGCAACGAGCCGATCATCGACAGGAACATCCAGATCCGGATGGTGGGGCCGAGCAGCGGCAGCGTGACGTGGCGCTGGATCTGCCACCAGCTCGCGCCGTCGATCTCCGCGGCCTCGTTCAACTCCTGCGGCACGTTCGACAGGCCGGCGAGCAGCAGGATGATGGCGAAGCCGACGTACTTCCAGGTGAGGACGAACAGCAGCGTCCAGATCACCACGTCCAGGTCGGCCAGCCACGCCTGCACCAGCCCGCCGAGCCCGATCGACTGCAGCAGCGCGTCGAGCGTGCCGTTCTCGGTCAGGATCAGCTTCCACATGATGCCGACGGTGACCTCGGCCAGCACGTACGGCACGAACACCAGCAGGCGGAACGCCGAGCGCCCGCGGAAGCGGCGGTTGAGCAGGAGGGCGATGCCCAGCGCGACCGGGCCCTGGATCAGCAGCGACCCGAACACGATGATCGCGTTGTTGCGCAGCGCGTCGAGGAAGATCGGGTCCTGGAAGGCGAGCGTGTAGTTGCGGAAGCCGACGTACTCGGTGGGCGGGCCGACGCCGCGCCAGCGGAACAGGCTGTAGTAGAACGCGAAGCCCATCGGCACCAGCACGAACATCACGTAGATGACGATCGCGGGCGTGGTCAGCCCGATGATCTCGTACCACTTGCGACGGGTCTCGGCGCGGCGGGAGGCGGCCCGTGCGCCGGGCCGGAGGCCCGCCGGCGGCGCTTGCGCACCGACGGCGGGCGTACGGGTCTGCGATGCGGACGTCACTTGCTTGCGGCCGCCTTCATGGCCGAGACGACCTTCTCAGGTGTCCCGTTGCCGGCGAAGATCGCGACGATCGCGTCGTTCATCGCGGTGCCGACGGTGCTGCCGTAGGCGGTGTCCAGCCAGAGCTGCACGTAGGTGGCGTCGGACGTGGCCTGGAGGATCGACTTCAGGGCCGGGTCGGTGACGCCGTCGGCCGCGCCCTTGGCGACGGGCAGGCCGGTGCCGGTGGCGGCGTAGCCCTTCTGCACCTCGGGGCTGACGAGGTACTTGAGGAACTCGACGCACTCGGCCGGGGCGTTCTTGGAGCAGGCGAACCCGTCGCCGCCGCCGAGGGCCGCCTTCGGGTCACCGGCGGAGCCGGAGATCGCCGGCACCGGGAACCAGCCGAGGAACTTGCCCAGGGCCGCCTTGTCGGTGGCGACGGTGTCCAGGGTGCCGCGGTTCCAGTCACCCATCAGCTCCATCGCGGCCTTGCCGTTCGCGAGCAGGCCGTTGGCGCTGGTCGGGTCGTTCTGACCCGGCGTGGCGATGAAGTTGTTCTGGAACGGCTTGGTGTCGATGAAGGTCTTGAGGTCCTGGCCGGCCTTGACGAAGCACGGGTCGTCGAAGTTCCGGTCCTTGGTCGCCTTCTTCAGCGTGTCGACCGAGCAGGCACGCAGCGCGAAGTTGTACCACCAGTGCGCGGCGGGCCACTTGTCACCGGCGCCGAGGGCGATCGGGATGACGTTGATGGTCTTGAGCTTGGTGACCGCGGCGTTGAGTTCCTCGAAGGTGGTCGGCGGCGCCGTGATGCCCGCCTTCGCGAACATGTCCTTGTTGTACCAGATGCCCTCGATGCCCATCCGGTACGGCAGGCCGTACTGCTTGCCTTCGACCTGCCAGATCTCGGCGGCGTTGCCGATGTCGGCGACCTCGCCCTTCACCTGGTCGGTGATGTCCTTGAGGTAGTCGGCCTCGACCTGCTCGCGCATCTCGCCGCCGCCCCACGCCTGGAAGATGTCCGGCGGGTCGTTGCTCAGCAGCGCGGCGGGGAGCCGGGTGCGCTGGAGCTGGTTCGTCTCGATCGCCTCGATCTCGATCTTGACGGTCGGGTGGGCCGTGGAGAAGTCCTTGGCGACCTTCTCCCAGTACGTCTTGCCGGGCCCGTCCTGCGACGCGTTGTGCCACCAGGTCAACGTCACCGGGTTCTTGTACAGCTCACTCTCGGCGGCCTTCTCCTCGTCGCCACCACCACTGCACGCGGAGGCCAGCAGAGCACTTGTCACAAACAGTGCCAGGACGGCGCCAGCACGGCGCTTCATCACCATAGATGTCTCCTCGACCACTCAGTCGGGTTACCTGCCGGGGAGTTTTACAGGGCCGTAACGTGAAGTCAATCGGTATCGATAACGTTTTCGACATCGTCTTCGATCGACCTGAGAGAGCCCTCTATCATCGTCGGCGTGGTGTTCCAGGAGCGCGTCAAGATGTCGGACGTGGCACGTACGGCCGGCGTCTCGGTGGCAACCGTATCCAAGGTTGTCAATGGCCGATACGGCGTCGCGCAGGCCACCGTCGAGCGCGTCCAGCAGGTCATCCACGAGCTCGGGTACGAGGCCAGCCTGGGGGCGCAGAGCCTGCGCAGCCACCGCACGAACGTGCTGGGCATCCTGGTCGCCGAGTTCGAGCCGTTCTCGACCGAGCTGCTCAAGGGCGCGTCCCGGGAGGTCGCCGGCAGCGGCTACCAGTTGCTCGCCTACTCCAGCGGTGACGGGGAGGGCGCGGCCATAGGGTGGGAGCGGCGCTCGCTGGCCCGGCTGTCCGGCACACTCATCGACGGCGCGGTGATCGTGACGCCGACAGTGGTCGAGACCAAGCACGGCTTCCACGTGGTGGCCGTCGACCCGCACACCGGCCCGTCCGGTCTGCCCACCGTCGACTCCGACAACTTCGCCGGCGCGGTGCTGGCCACCGACTACCTGCTGTCGCTCGGGCACCGGCGGATCGCGCACATCAGCGGCCGCCCCGACCTGGAGTCGGCCCGCCTGCGCGAGGCCGGGTTCCGCAAGGCGATGGCCGACGCGGGCCTGACGGTGGACGAGCGGCTCGTGCGGGTCGGCGGGTTCCGCACCGAGAGCGCCGCGAGCACGGCCGCCGAGCTGCTCGCGCTCCCCGACCGGCCCACCGCGATCTTCGCCGGCAACGACCTCTCGGCCATCTCCACGGTGGACGTCGCCCGCGGCCTCGGCCTCGGCGTACCGGACGACCTGTCGGTCATCGGCTTCGACAACATCCCGGAGTCGGCGCTCGTCGACCCTCCCCTCACCACGATCCGGCAGCCGCTGCAACGCATGGGCGCCGAGTCACTGCGTCTGCTGATCGACCTCATCGCGGGCGTCGAGCGGGACACGCACATCCGGCTCCCCACCGAGCTGGTCGTCCGGGCCTCCTGCCGCCCGCTGCGCTGAGGCGCCACCTCACCCTCCCGGCCCGGGTGATTGACGGACGGCTATCGGCGTCCGTAATGTTTCGGGCTACTTCCGGAAGCGAGACCGGAAGTTTCGGAAGCCCGCACCGTCCGTCCACCCGGGCGCCCGCCGGTCCGTTCCACGCCACGGCGTTCCCGGCACCGCCACCGCCGGCCTCCGGCCGCGCGCACCCTCCCGAAAGGAACGACCATGAAGCTGAGACGTTGGCTCGCCGCCGGCGCCGTCGCCGTCGCGACCGCCACCGCCCTCAACGTCGTCCCCGCGACGGCCGGCCGCCCCTACGACCCGGCCGCGCAGAGCCTGCGCGAGCTGGCCAAGCGCCACGGCCTGTACGTGGGCACCGCCGTCGACATGGCCGCCCTCAACGACGCCGCCGAGCCGCGGTACCGCGAGCTGGCCGCGTCCGAGTTCTCCACCGTCACCGCCGAGAACGTCATGAAGTGGGAGAGCCTCGAACCCACCCGGGGCACATACAACTGGGGGCCGGCCGACGAGCTGATCGACTTCGCCCGCAAGAACAACCAGCGGGTCCGGGGCCACGTGCTGGTCTGGCACAACCAGTTGCCGGCGTGGCTGACCAGCGGCGTCGCGGACGGCTCGATCAGCAAGGCCGAGCTGCGCCAGATCCTGCGCAACCACATCACCGCCGTGGTCACCCACTTCAAGGGCAAGATCTGGCAGTGGGACGTGGTGAACGAGGCGGTCAGCGACCCCTGGGACACCCCGTCCACCCTGCACTACAAGGGGTTCTGGGCGCAGAACCTCGGGCCCGGCTACATCGCCGACGCGTTCCGCTGGGCCCGCGCCGCCGACCCGAAGGCGCTGCTGTTCTACAACGACTACAACATCGAGGCGTTCGGCTCCGGCAACCCGGCCGACGACAAGACGCAGTTCGTCTACGACATGGCCCGTGACCTGCGGGCCAAGGGCGTGCCGATCGACGGCGTGGGCGCACAGGGCCACCTCGGCACCCAGTACGGCAACTTCAGCACGCTCCAGGTGGCCGCGGCCCTGCGCAAGTTCGCCGGGCTCGGGCTGGCCACGGCCCTCACCGAGGTGGACGTGCGCAGCCAGATCACCGAGGGGGTGGAGGCCGGCGACTCCGCGGAGATCAACCCGCGTCTGCAGGCGTCCGCGGCGAACTTCAGCGTGCTGATGCAGGCCTGCCTGGCCGAGCGGCACTGCCTGTCGTTCACCCTCTGGGGCTTCACCGACAAGCACTCCTGGGTACCCGGCGCGTTCTCCGACCCGCCGGAGGGCCTGGCCACCGTCTACGACGAGAACTACCAGCCGAAGCGGGCGTACCACGAGCTGAAGGCCGACCTGATCTTCTCCGGTCCGCCATACGTGCTGCCGCGCATCCCGCAGCACCCGCGCCGCTAGACGACCGGCGCACCACGGCGGGGCCGGTCCGGTGACCGGCCCCGCCGCCTGTGCCCGGCCGGCACACGCTCACGCCGCCCGGCGCCGGCCCAGTTCCGACTCCAGCCGCCCGATGAGCGTCTTGCGGGCCTTGCCGCCGCGTTCCCGGCGCAGCGCCGCGTCGAGCTGACGGGTGTCGAGGTCACGGACCAGCTTGACCGCCTCGGTAACCGGCAACTCGTTGATCTGCTCGGCGGCCGTGGCGTCCCGGCGGGCCCGCTTCGCCGGGCCGGTGTTCGGCACGTACTGGCGGCCGGAGCGCGACGCGCGGCGCTTGCGGGTGTCGGTGGCGCGCCGCTCGTTCTCCGACAGCTCCTCCCACGCCTGTTTGGGCAGGTAACGGCGGGTTTCGCCGCCGTTGCGGGCGCGCGTATCGCCGCTGCGGGTCTGCCACTTCTCGCCGCCCCAGCGTTGCAGCGAGCGCTGCCGTGCGTCCTTCGGGCCCTCGAATCCCCCGCCGGCCTTCTTGTACTCGTTCGTCAGCAGCTGCGACTTGCGGGCCGACCACTGCCCCGGCCGTCCGCCCTTGTCGGAGGCGCGGATCTCGGCCTTGAGGCGCTCCCGCAGTTCCGGCTCGGTGTACTTCGCCATGACGCAGCGTTACCCGGACCGGGAGCGGCCATGCCGGTCAGCCGAGCGCCGGTCGATAGACCAGATCCATCGTGTCGGTGCGGCCCGACCAGTCCAGCCGCAGCCGCCAGCACCCGGCGGCCGGCAGGTCGACGATGGACGGCCCGGGTCCGCCGGGCACCTCCCGGACGGCCCGGGCACCCGTCCCGTCGAGCGTCGCGGTGATCACCAGGGGGCTGAGTTGCGCCGGTTCGGACCGGCCGGGATCGGGGCGGGCCACCCAGAGGATCTTGTTGTTCGCGCCGTCCCCGCGCGCCTGCACCAGCGGGTACGCGAACAGGATCGCCACGATGTCGCCCCCGGTGCCGAAGACGTGCCGCACCCGGGTGTCGCCGGTGAACCCGGCGTCCGCCCAGTCCGGTAGCCGGCCGGTCTCCAGCCGCTCGGCACAGGCCGACGGCGCGGCCGGGCCGGTGGCGGGCGTGGTGCCCGGGGCCGTGTCGGGCACGCCGGCCGGGCCGGTGCACCCGGCCAGCAGCAGGACCGACACCAGCAGGACTCTTCTCGGAACGGACATCCGGCCTCCCCCGTCGACGACTCTCGTCAACAGGACACCGCCCGGCGCCCCGGGGTTCCCGGCGCCCTCACTCCAACGAGGACGCGACGTCCAGCGCCTGTTCGCGGGTGAGGTCGCCCTCCAGCCGGTAGCTCACCCCGGCCCGCTCCCAGATCAGCGTGGCGGCGGACAACCGCGCGGTGGCGACCCGTTCCGTCCCGGACCGGTCCACGTACGCGAGCGCGTGCGGCCCACCGACCCAGATCGCGAACTCGCCGCCGACCTGGGTGAGCGTCACGTCCGCCCCGACCGACCGCTTGTGGAACACGATGTCGAGCGAGCCGTCGAACGCGTCCAGCCGGACCGTCCCGCCCCGGTAGAGGAGGCTGACGACCCGGTGGGCGCCGGCACCGTCCGGATCGGCGACCAGCACCCGTTCCGGCACGCCGAGCCGGGCCGGGACGCGGATCGGGAAGCGGACCTGCCGCTGCGCCTCGGCGAGCGCAACCTGGTGCTGCGCGGGCAACGGCGACGGCGTACCGGCCGGTGGCGGCGCGGGTGCGGTGTCGATGACGACCCCGGAGAACCGCAGCAGCCCGGTCACCGCGCCGGCGACCGCGGCCCGCCCCGGCGGCAGCGCCGCCACCAGCAGGGCGGCGAGCGCGCCGGCCAGCACGTATCGCCACCGGCGGCGCGGCGCGGGCGCGTCGAGCCGGGCCCGGACCCGGGCGGTCAGATCCGGCGTCCGCGCCGGCTCCAGCCAGCCGGTCAGCTCCCGCAGCTCCCGTTCCAGGTCATCCACGGTGCGCCACCTCCCGGTCCAGCAGGGCCCGCAGCTTCGCCAGCGCCCGGTGGGTCCGTGACTTCACGGTGCCCCGGGCCACCCCCAGCACTGTCACCGTCTCGTCCTCGCCGAGGTCGAGCAGATAGCGGCAGACGATCACCTCGCGGTCGCGGACGGGCAACCGCCGCAGCGCACCCACCAGCGCGGCGCGGCGCTCGGCCGCCAGCACGGCGTCGAGCCCGTCGTCGCCGGTGACCGCCGCGACCGGCTCCGCCGCCGCGCGCAGCGCCAGCCCGTCCCGCCGGGTGCGGGCACGGTGCAGGTTCCGGGTCTCGTTGGCGACGATCGCGAGCAGCCAGGACCGGAACGACGCCTCGGCCCGGTAGCGGGACAGTTTCCGGTACGCCTTCACGAACGCCTCCTGGACCACGTCCTCGGCGTCCGGACCGGCGCCGAGCAGCACCGCCGTCCGGTACGCGGACGCGGTGTGCCGGGCGACCAGGGCGTCGTACGCCTCCCGGTCGCCGGCGCGTACGCGGGTGACGAGTTCGTCGTCGTCCAGGGCAGCCTCCGCCGTCGGTCCGCTTTCATGACACCGCCCGGGGCGGCCGGGTTCCATCAGGCGTTTGACCGGGTGCCGGGCCGGAAAGAGTGGCGGGATGAGCTGGGCGAGAAGAGCCGTACCCGCAGCCGTCGCCGCCGTCGCCGCGCTGGCGGCCCGGGACCTGCTGCAACGCGACCACGCGCTGCGCCGCAACTTCCCCGTGCTGGGCCGGGCGCGGTACCTGATCGAGTCGATCGGCCCGGAGCTGCGGCAGTACATCGTGGCCGGCAACGACGAGGAGCGGCCGTTCACCCGCGACCAGCGGCGCTGGGTGTACGCCTCGGCCAAGCAGGAGAACAACTACTTCGGTTTCGGCACCGACAACGACATCGAGCACACCTCCGGCTATCCGATCATCAAGCACCGTACGTTCGGCCGGGCGGTACCGCCGTCGACGCCGACCGCCGGGCACGACGTGACGCTGCCCTGCGCCAAGGTGCTCGGCGCGGCGCGCGGCCGGGCGCAGGCGTTCCGGCCGGAGTCGGTGGTGAACATCTCCGGGATGAGCTTCGGTTCGCTGTCCGGCAACGCGGTGGAGGCGCTCAACCGGGGCGCCGCACTGGCCGGCTGCCTGCACAACACCGGCGAGGGCGGGCTGTCGCCGTACCACCGCAACGGCGGTGAGCTGGTCTTCCAGCTCGGCACCGCGTACTTCGGCTGCCGCGACGAGCAGGGCCGGTTCAGCCTGGAACGGCTCAAGGACCTGGTGGCGTCGGCGCCGGTACGCGCGCTGGAGATCAAGCTCAGTCAGGGCGCCAAGCCGAGCCTCGGCGGCCTGCTGCCGGCGGCGAAGGTCTCCGCCGAGATCGCCGCCACCCGGGGCATCCCGGCCGGGCGGGACTGCGTCAGCCCGTCCCGGCACGCCGAGTTCTCCGACTGCGACAGTCTGCTCGACTGGGTGGAGCTGCTCGCCGCCGAGACCGGCCTGCCGGTCGGCATCAAGTCCGCCGTCGGTGACCTCGGGTTCTGGGAGGAGATGGCCACGCTGATGCGCGACACCGGGCGCGGCGTGGACTTCGTGACTGTCGACGGGGGCGAGGGCGGCACCGGCGCCGCGCCGCTGATCTTCAGCGACTCGGTCTCGCTGCCGTTCCAGCAGGGCTTCTCCCGGGTCTACCGCACCTTCGCCGAACGCGACCTGCACGAGAGCGTGGTGTTCGTCGGCGCCGGCAAGCTCGGCCTGCCGGACAACGCGGTGGTGGCGTTCGCGCTCGGCGCCGACATGGTCAACGTCGGGCGGGAGGCGATGCTGGCGATCGGCTGCATCCAGGCGCAGAAGTGCCACACCGACACCTGCCCGACCGGCGTCGCCACGCAGAACGCGTGGCTGGCCCGGGGTCTGGACCCGGCCCGCAAGTCGGTGCGGGCCGCGAACTACATCCGTACGCTGCGCCGCGACCTGGTCAAGGTGGCCGAGGCGTGCGGCGTCGAGCATCCCGGGCTGATCGGCACCGACGCGGTGGAGATCCTCGACGGCCGGACCTCGTCGATCCCCCTGGACCGGGCGTTCGGCTACCGGCCGGAGTGGGGGATGCCGTCGGCAGCCGACCGGGCGGAGATCGTGCGGCTGATGACGGCCGAGGCGCCGCAGGGCGGCAGCGCGCCGCCCTCCCCCACCGCCGTCGGCTAGCCGGTTCCCTCGCCGGTGCGGTGCCGGCCCCGGCGGCGCGGCGGGCGCGGCCGGAGCACGACCGGCGCCACCACCAGGACCGCCGCCGCACCGAGCAGTCCCCAGGGGTGGCGGCTGGTCTCGATCACGAACGCCACCGGCCGTTCCGGCAGGTCGACGCGGCCGTGGAGTTCGTGTGCCCCGAGCACGGCGACGTCCACCGGCACCGGGATCTCGTACGTCCGGACCTGCCCGGCGCCGATGGTGCCCAGGGGCGGGGCGGCGACGATGGTGTGCGCCCGTCCGGGCCGGCCGAACAGCAGCGTGAACGTCGGGTCGACCACGTCGGCCGGGCCGGGGTTGCGCAGCGCGACGCGTACGGTGAGCGTCTCGGGCAGCCCGAACCATTCCCGCAGCGGGCGGCGGCCGGCGACGCGCAGGTCGTCGAGGTGCAGTCGCGGCGTGGCGGCCGGCGCGGGCGCCGGGGCGGCGGTCACGCCGCTGACCGGCAGCGCGGCGGTGGCCTGGACGGTGCCGGTCAGGGCATGCGCGCGCAGTACGCAGGGACAGGCGACGGGCGGTGCCGCCAGCACGATCGGCACCGCCGTCGTGCCCGCCGGCACCTGGACGGTGGTGGCCTGCTCGTTGGCGCAGTCGAGCGCGCCCCGGTGGGCGTCGTTGCCGCAGACCGTGAGGTGGACCGGGCCGGCCGGCCAGCCGCGCAGCGTGACGGTGACCCGCTGCCCGACAGTCAGCGGGCCGGACGGCACGACGACAGCGGGCCGCGGCGCCGCGGAGGCCGCAGTGGACGAGGGCGCGGCCGGGGCGGCGACGGCGGTGCCGTCCGGGGTGTACGGCGGCGCCGGGGCCGGCGCGGCCAGCGCGAGGATCGCGGCGGCGGCCGGCAGGACCGGGGTCACCGGGCACCGGCCGCCGCGCCGCCCGCCGGGGGTTCGGCCGTCCCCGCGACGGGGGCCCTGGACGCATCCGCCGGCCCGGCGGCAGCGGCCGAGGTGGGACGGCGACGACGGCGACGCAGGTAGAGCCAGGCTCCGGCGGCCGCCAGTGCGGCGATCAGCAGCCAGGGCGGCGCCCACACGCTCGCGGTGCGCTGCACCGGGGGCAGCGCGGTGTCGACGGTGGTGGGTGCGAGGTCGACTGTCGCGGTCAGCCGCAGCGCGGGCGGCACCCCGGTGACCCGCTCGGTGACAGTGAACTCGGCGCCGGGCAGCAGCTCCGGCAGGTCGACCGGGCTGGTCCGGGACAGCGTCCAGCCACCGGGGCCGGCGACGACCACCGCGCCGGTGCCGCCGACGCGGACGTTGCCGCTGTTGCGGATCCGGTAGGTGACTGTGAGGTCGGCGCGGCCGATCGGGTTGAGCGGGGTGTCGTAGCCGACGCGTACCGATTCGACAGTCACGGCGGGGCGGACCTCGCCGGCCACACGGAGGTAGAGCCGGGCGGCGATCCGCTGGTCGAGCCGGACCCGCTGCCCGTCGGCGGTCACGCCGTCCTGGGCGACCGCGGCGATCACGCCGCCGGTGTGGTCGCCCGGCGTGGCGTTGCGCGGCACCGTGAGGCGGAACGGGATGTCCGCGCGCCTGCCGGGCTGGACGGTCCAGCTTCGCCGCTCGACGCCGATCCAGGCGCCGACGTCGGTGGCGGCCCGGTCGGAGGGCAGCAGCGCGAAGGCGCCGTCGGTGGTGGTGTACGCGTCGGTGCCGTACACCGCGAAGGTGAGCGGTCGGTCACCGAGGTTGGTGACGCCGACGTGGTCGGTGACGCTGTCGCCGGGCGCCAGGTCGTACGTGAAGTAGTTGCGCCCGGTCGGCCCGCCGGGCCCGGACGGCTGGACCGCCCAGCGGACGGCACCGGGGTCGGCGGACGGTGCGGGCCGGGGGGCGGCCTCGCCGGCGGCCGGCGGCCCGAGCAGCACCGCGAGCAGCACGGCGGCGAGCGCGGCGCCGAACCGCGCGGCCGGGCCGGGCGTGCGCCGCCGCGGGGTGCGGGTGGAGGGCGTGAGGAGGGGCATTCCGTGCTCCGCTGCGAGGTGGTCGCCGGGAGGCGGCTGGTGGGGCACGGGCGACGTGCCCGCGCCCCACCAGGTCCGACCCGGTCGGTGAATCAGGAGAGGGTCAGGGTGAGCGTGGCGACGTAGTCACCCGCCGCGGCGGACGCCGGCACACCGAGGTTGAGCTCGGCGCCGCAGGCGAAGACGCCGTTGCTGGTCCCGGCTCCGGCCGTGCACAGGGCCCGGGCCTCACCGAGACCGGCGCCGGGAGCGGCCACCGCGCCCGGGGTGACGGCACCGGTCGTGCCGCCCAGCGGGTCGTCCACCACGCTCGCCGTCGGCGCCCAGCCGAGGTAGTTCCCGGCGATGACGCCACCGGCGGCGGAGGTGAATTCGGAGACCTGTCCGACCAGGCTCCAGCCGGTGCCGGCGCCGCGCAGGTCGGCCACCGTGGCCGTGTTCAGCGGCGCCCGGGCGTACTCGCCCTTGCCGACCGGCGGCAGGGCGACTGTCGCGCCGGCGACGCTCAGGCTGAGCGGACCGCCGGTCACGGTGCTGGTGATCCGCTGCTGGGCCGAGTTCCCGCCCGCCCCGGTCCGGGTGAAGGTGATCGGGGTGAACGTGTCCTGGCGGCGGTCGGCCGAACCGCGGGCGGCGAACGTGATGACGTAGCACTGCACCTCGGTGCAGTCCACCTCGTCGCCGTTGCGGTCGGTGTAGACGGCGCTGATCGGCAGCGTCGTGGTGAAGCTGCCGTCGGCGGCCATCCGGTCCCGGGCGTCGGTCGGCTCGTTGGTCTTGTTGACCCACTTGGTGACCTGGAGGACGCCGGCGTTGGCCCAGTGCTCGTCGACCTTCGGTCCGAACGAGACGTAGATGCCGGCCCCGTTGTTGAAGTCCGGGTCGAAGCCGGTGCCGCGTACGGTGACAGTCGCGCCGGCGGGGTCGAGACCCTGGGCCGGGTCGACGGTCACCGCCGGGGTGGCGGGCGCGGTGCCGCCTGCCGTGGTGAACGTGAACGACACCGGGTCCAGCGCCTCACCGGCGGCGTAGAAGCCGTTGAAGGCGCCGGCTCCCACGCTGGTGAGCGCCGCGGCGAGGTTGCTGCCGGTCACCGTGTTCCCGCTGGCGGCGGGACTGCCGGTGAGGGTGGCGACGGTGGCCTGCTTCACCGAGACCGGCTCGGTCATCGTGGTGGCCAGGTCGACGTCCGCCTTCAGCGAGGCGGTGCCGCCGGAGACGGCGACGGTCGGGTTGGCCAGCGTGATGGTCAGCAGGTGCGCCGGGTACGAGAACACCACTGTGCCGCCGTACGTGGCGTTGGTCGTACCGGCGGCGGCGTCGTGCGTGCCGCCGGTCGACGGGAACGTGAACGTGCCGTCGGCGTTGACAGTGGCGCCGTTGCTGACAGCGATCGGCGGATCCCCGTTGCCGGCCTTGACGTAGTTGCGGAAGCTGGCCTTGAAACCCCAGGTCAGGCTGCCACTGGTGATCTCGGCCTCGGCCGCCGAGGCGGGTCCGGCGCCCACGAGCGCACTCGACACGCCGAGGGCGAGCACCGCCGCCCAGCGCATCGACCGGAGGGCTCCGGCTCTGGATCTGAACATGCTGTTCCTCTCGGGAGGGGAAGCGAAGACATTAGGTTAGGCAAACCTAATATCATCGGGTGATCCGCGAAGCGTCCCAAGATCTTCAACCGAACGGACCCCTTGCCACCTGCGGGTTTGCCGCTTAGGTTAGCCAAACCTAAGTTGTTGCCCGGTCGGTGCACCCGGCCGGACCTGTCGTGTGAGGAGCCCGATGCGAGCACGGCGCCGCACCATCCTGACCACCGTTCTACTCACCGCCGCCGTCGTCGCCACGCCCGCGCCGGCCCACGCTGGCACCGCCACCGGCAGCGGCGGTCAGAAGCTCACCGTCACCCCGAGCACCGGCCTGAGCCGCTCGGGCGCCACCGTGTCCGTCTCCGGGCGCGGCTACGACGTCGACAAGGGCATCTACGTCGCGTACTGCGTCGACAACGGACCGGGCGTGGCGGCCACCCCGTGCGGCGGCGGCGCCGACACCACCGGCAGCCTGGGCGCCTCGCAGTGGATCTCGTCGAACCCGCCCGCCTACGCCGAGGGCCTGCCGAAGCCGTACGGCCCGGGCGGCTCCTTCTCGGTGACGGTCAAGGTGACCCCCACCATCGGCGACGTCGACTGCACCGTCCGGCGCTGCGCGGTCGTCACCCGCGCCGACCACACCCGGGCCTCCGACCGGTCCCAGGACGTACGGGTGCCGGTCACGTTCGCCGCCGGCGCCACGAGCGCCCCGCCGAAGGCCGGCCCGGCGCCGAAGGCGACCACGCCCGCCGCCGCGCCCCGGACCACCACCGCGCAGGACGCACCGGCCCCGGCCGCCTCCGGCAGCGCGCCGGCCGCAGCGGGGGCGGCAGGGGTGACGGGCGCCGCGACCGGGGCCGGGGCGCCGTCGCAGGCCGCGGCCTCCGACCTCCACGTCACGCGGGTCAGCGACACCTCCGGGGCCGGACGCGGATGGACCGCCGGGGTGATGGCCGCCGCACTGGCCCTGGCCGTCCTGCTCGGCCTCGGCGGGTGGCGGCGCCGTCGCGGTGCCGGCCGGTGAGCCGCCCGCACCCGCGACCAGGCCGGGGACCGCTCGTCGCGCTGCTCGCGGTGACCATGGCGGCGACCGGCTGCGCCGCGCCGGGCCGATCGGGTACGCCGTCCGCCGCCGGCTGCGGGCCGGTCACCGCCACGGTGGACGACGCCGACGTCGACCCGGTCCGCCCGGCGCCCACACCAGCGCTGCCGGCCACCGTACGCTCCGGCGACGGCACGACGGTGACTGTGGACGACGTCAGCCGCATCCTCCCGGTGAACCTGCACGGCTCGATCGCCGAGATCGTCTTCGGCCTCGGCCTGGGCGGCAACGTCATCGGGCGGGACACCTCGACCACGTTCCCCGCCGCCGCGCACCTGCCGGTGGTCACCCCGGGCGGGCACGACCTCTCCGCCGAGGCGGTGCTCGACCTCGACCCGAGCGTCGTGCTCGTCGACGACGGCGTCGGACCGCCCGAGGTGCTGCGCCAGCTCCGCGCCGCCGGTGTCCCGGTCGTCCAGGTACGCGCCGAGCCGACCCTCGACGGCGTACCGGCCCACATCCGCGCGGTCGCGGCGGCGCTCGGCGTACCCGGGGCCGGGGAGCGGCTGGTGACCCGCGTGCAGAGCGAGACCGCCGAAGCCCGGCGTACCGCCCCGGCGGGCCGAGCGCCACGGATCGCGTTCCTCTACCTGCGCGGCACCGCCGGGGTGTACCTGATCGGCGGCCGGGGCGCCGGGTCCGACGCGATGATCGAGGCGATCGGCGGCGTCGACGCCGGCAGCGTCGCCGGGCTGTCCAGGTTCCGTCCGCTGACCAGCGAGGGCCTCATCAACGCCGCGCCCGACGTGATCCTGGTGATGAGCGCCGGGCTCGCCTCCGTCGGCGGCGTCGACGGCCTGGTGAAGCTGCCCGGCGTGGCGCAGACGCCGGCCGGGGCGAACCGGCGCGTCGTCGACATGGCCGACGGCACGCTGCTCACCTTCGGCGTCCGCTCCGGCCGGGTCGTCCAGGCGCTGGCCCGCGCCGTCTACTCCTGCGAGGACCCGTCGTGACCACGCTACGGAAGCGGCCCGCGCCCGCCGCCGCCCCGGCGACGGTCACCGGCGCGCCCCGGTCCCCCGGCCGGCGGGGCACCGTGCTGGTGGCCGGGCTCGGCGTCGCCCTCGTGCTCGTCGCCCTGCTGGCCGCCGGGCGCGGCCAGGTGGCGATCTCCCCCGCCGAGGTGCTCGGCTCCGTGCTGCACCGCCTCGGGCTGGACCTCGGTCCGCTGCCGTCGGCGGCGCAGGGCGAGAACGCGCTCTGGATCGTCCGCTTCCCCCGGGTGCTGCTGGCGGCCGTCGTCGGCGCCGCCCTCGGCTGCGCGGGCGCGGTCATGCAGGGCGTCTTCGGCAACCCGCTCGCCGAGCCCGGCGTCATCGGGGTGTCGGCCGGCGCGGCCGTCGGCGCCGCCCTGGCCATCGTCACCGGCGTCACCGTCCTGGGCGGATGGACCGTGCCGCTCGCCGCCTTCGCCGGCGGCCTCGCCACCACCTACCTGGTGTACGCGCTGGCCCGCTCCGGGGGCCGGACCGAGGTGGTGACGCTGGTCCTGACCGGCGTCGCCGTCAACGCGGTCGCCGGCTCGGTGATCGGGCTGCTCATGTTCGTCACCGACCAGTCCGGCGTGCAGGCCATCGCGTTCTGGAACCTCGGCAGCCTCGCCCAGGCCAGCTGGACGGCCGTGGGTCTCGCCGCGCCGTGCCTGCTCGCCGGGCTCGCCGTCGCCTGCGCCGACGCGCGCCGCCTCGACCTGCTCGCCCTCGGCGAACCCGCCGCCCGGCACCTCGGCGTGAACGTCGAACGCCTGCGGCTGCGGCTGATCGTCGTCACCGCGCTTCTCGGCGCCGCCGCTGTCGCGTTCACCGGCATCATCAGCTTCGTCGGACTGGTCGTGCCGCACCTGATCCGGATGGTCGCCGGACCGGGCCACCGGGTGCTGCTGATCGCCAGCGCGCTCGGCGGGGCCGTCGTGGTGATCGGCGCCGACCTCGCGGCGCGTACCCTCGTCGAGCACCAGGAGCTGCCCCTCGGCGTGCTCACCGCGGTCATCGGCGGCCCGGCGTTCTTCTGGCTGCTGCGCCGCACCCGCGACCGGGCCGGAGGCTGGGGATGAGCCTCCCACGTACGCCGCGCCGGTTCGCCGCCGCCCGGCCGCCGCGCCCGGCGCCCGCCGGGCACCTCCGGATCCGGGTGGCCGGGCTGCGCGTCGAGCGCGCCGGCCGGACCGTGCTCGACGGGATCGACCTTCAGGTACGCGCCGGCGAGGTGCACGCCCTGGTCGGGCCGAACGGCGCCGGGAAGTCGACGCTGCTCGGCGCGATCAGCGGTGACGTGCCGGCCGCCGCCGGCCGGATCGAGGTCGACGGGCTGCCCCGCGAGTCGTGGAGCCCGGTGGAGCTGGCCTGGCGCCGCGCCGTGCTCACCCAGCGCAACACGCTGAGCTTCCCGTTCACGGTCGGGGAGGTGGTGCGGATGGGCCGGGCGCCGTGGGCGGGGCGGCCGGAGCGGGAACAGGACGACGCCGTCGTCGCCGACGTGCTCGAACGCTGCGACGTCGCCCGTTTCGCGGCCCGGCCGTACCCCGCGCTGTCCGGTGGCGAGCAGGCCCGCGCCGCGCTGGCCCGGGTCCTGGCGCAGCGGGCCACCACGCTGCTGCTCGACGAGCCGACCGCCGCGCTCGACCTGCGGCACCAGGAACTGGTCATGCGCATCGCCCGGGAGCGGGCCCGCGCCGGGGACGCCGTGGTCGTGGTGCTGCACGACCTGACGCTGACCGGGGCGTACGCGGACACCGTGACCCTGCTCGGCGACGGACGCGTCCGCGCCGCCGGGACACCGCGCGAGGTGCTCACCGCCCCGCTGCTCAGCGAGGTCTACCGGTACGACATCGACGTCGTCCCCCACCCCCGTGACGAGCTGCCGCTGATCGTGCCCCGACGCGGCCGGCCCGCAGGACCGTCAGCCGACGAGGAGAGACAGCAGATGGATACACAGACGTTCGCGGCCCGGCTGCGCGCCGAGACACGCGACGCGCACCGGAGCGCCGAGTCCCAGCGGTACGTCTCCGCGCTCACCGCCGGTGAACTCGACGTCGCCGGCTACACCGCGCTCGTCGTCGCGCACCACGGCATCTACGCGGCGCTGGAGGGCGTGGCGGACACGATGCGCGACGACCCGCTGGCCGGCCCGTTCGTCGACGACGCGCTGACCCGGCTGCCCGCGCTCGCCGCCGACCTGCGGTTCCTGCTCGGCCCGCGCTGGCGCGAGGTGATGGAGCCTGTTCCGGCCGCTGTCGCGTACGCCGCGCGGATCACCTCGGCCTGCGCCGGATCGCCCGAGCGGTTCATCGCGCACCACTACATCCGCTATCTCGGCGACCTGTCCGGCGGGCGGCACATCGGGCGCTGCGTGGCCCGGTACTACGGGGTGACCGAGGAGGCCGGGGCGTCGTTCTACACGTTCCCGGGGATCAGCGACCCGAAGTCGTACAAGGACGCCTACCGGGCGAGGCTGGACGCGCTCGCGCTGGACGAGGCCGGCCGGGCCGCGCTGCGCGACGAGGTGCTGGTGGCGTACGAGCACAACATCGCGGTCTTCACCGACCTGGGTCGCCTGGTGGCGGCGAGCGGCCGGGAGGGCGCCGCGTGAGCGCCGGTTTCCCGCCGGAGGTGGTCGCCGCCGTCAGCCGGCACATGAACGACGACCACGCCGGGGACGCGCTGCTGATCTGCCGTACGCTCGGCGGCCGGCCGGACGCCACCGCGGCCCGCACCACCGGCCTGGACGCCGACGGCATCGACTTCGCCGTCACGGTCGGCGGCACGGAGGTCCCGGTGCGCGTCCCGTTCGCCCACCGGCTCGCCGAACGGGCGCAGATCCGCCGGGAGGTGGTGCGCATGTACCGGGAGGCCTGCGAGCGGGCCGGCGTACCGCCCCGGCCGGCCGGCTGAGCACCGGGACCGTCCGGGCTGCGGAAACCCGGTCGGCTGCCGCACCGCCGCGGCGTACAGTCCGCCGCATGGCTGTGGACACGAGGCCGGCGGTGCGCGCCGGCCGATTCCGGCTGCTCCCGCTGGGCGTGGTCTTCCTGACCGTCGGTCTGTCCACCGCCGTGGTGCTGCCGTTCCTGTCGCTGTTCCTCGACCGCGAGGTCCACGCCAGTCCGTTACGGGTGACCGTGTTCCTGGTCGTCGCCCCGCTGTCCGGGGTGGTCGCCTCCGCGCTGATCGGCCGGCTGTCGGACCGCCTGCCGATCCGGCGCGCGCTGCTGGTCGGCGCCGCGCTGGCCGGTGTGGTGGGCGCGGGGACGACCGCGTACGTCCGGGACTACTGGATCCTGCTGGGGCTGACCGCGACAGCCACCGCGCTGGCGAACTCGCTGTTCCCGCAGTCGTTCGCGTACACCCGGGCGCTGTTCGACAGGGACGATCCGGGGCGGGCCGCGTTCGGCGTCAGCCTCATGCGTACCGTGTTCTCGCTGGCCTGGGTGGCCGGGCCGGCGCTGGCCGCGGTGCTGCTCGACGTCGGCGGCTTCCGCCTGGTCTACGGCATGGCCGCCGTCATGTACGCGCTGGCCGCGCTGGTGGCCGCGTTCCGGCTGGAGGAGCTGCCGCTGCCGGCGCGGCCGGTCCCCGGCGATCCGGACGGCGCGGTGCCCGCCCCGCCCGGCGCGTCCCGGCTGCGGCTGGCGCTGACGGCGCTCGCGTTCGTCCTGCTCCAGTGCCCGCTGACGCTCGCCGTGCAGGCGCTGCCGCTGTTCATCGACGCCGAACTGAACGACGACCCCTCCCGCGCCGGGCTGGTGCTGGGCCTGTGCGCGGCGCTGGAGATCCCGCTGATGCTCGGGCTGGGCGCACTGACCGCGCGGGTCCGGCTGCGGCCGCTGATCCTGGTCGGCGGCGCCTGCGGGGTCGCCTACTACGCGACCGCCGCGACGGCGCCGGGCGTGGCGGTCCTGTTGCTCGCGCAGCCGGTGAACGCGCTGTTCATCGCCGCGGTGTCCGGTGTCGGCATCGCCTACGTGCAGGATCTGCTGCCGGGCGAGCCGGGCCGGGCCACCACGCTGTTCACCAACACGTTCCCGATCGGCGCCATGCTCGCCGGTCCGCTGCTCGGGCTCTCCGCGCAGGTCGGCTACCGGTGGGCGTACGGAATGAGCACCGCGCTGTGCGCGGCCGGGCTGCTGGTGCTGCTGCTGACCCGGCCGCACGCGCGGGCCTGACCGGCCCGGCGGTCAGCGGCGCCGCACCAGCACCACGTGGTCGATCAGCTCGCCGGTCCGGCCGTCCGGGCCGGTGGCGGTACGGCGCGCCGCGCCGAGCCGCTCGGTGTCCCAGCCGTCCGGGTCGAGGTTCATCGCGGCCAGGATCTCCTCCGGGCTGGCGAACCGGTGGTGGCCGGTGTCGGGCCCGGCCCAGGGCGGCGGCGCGCCGTGCTCGACAACGAGCAGCCGGCCGCCGGGCGCGACCGCCTCGGCCGCCGGGGGCAGCACCGTCTCCCGGGGCAGGACCAGCGGCGACTGGAAGAACTGCGCGGACACCAGGTCGTACCGGCCGGGCGGGAAGCCCTGGGTCAGGTCGTGCCGGACGGTGGTGATCCGGTCCGCCACCCCGGCCCGCTCGGCCTCGACGGTGAGCCGGTCCAGCGCGACGGACGAGATGTCCACGGCGGTGACCCGCCATCCCTTCGACGCGAGCCACACCGCGTCGCCGCCCTCACCGGAGCCCAGGTCGAGCACGGTGCCGGGCGGCAGCGCGCCGGCGACCTCGGCGAGGACCGGGTTCACCCGGCCGCTCCAGATCCGGTCCCGCTGGCCGTACCGCTCGTCCCAGAACCGGGCCGGGTCGGTGTCCGCCGCCGGCTGCTCGTGGTGGTGCCCCGTCATGTCTGCCTCCTCGCCGCCGGCCGTCTCCCGTCCGGTCACGCCATCGTGCGCCGCCGCCGATCGGACAGCAAGGAACCTTGCCGTTCCGGCAAACGAGCACACCTGACGAGCGGGGGGTGGCGGGCGGCCGGACGCTGCGCTACCGTCGAGAGCAGATACCCCCGGGGGTATACGGATCCGGAAGGAGAACGCCCATGCACGAGGTCGACGTGACCACGTTCGCCACCGCCCACGCCGACGGGGCGACTGTCATCGACGTCCGGGAGACCGCCGAGTACCTCGGCGGACACGTCCCGGGTGCCCGTTGTGTGCCGCTGGGCCACCTGGCCACCCAGATGGCGCAGGTGCCGCGCACCGGCCCCGTCTACGTGATCTGCGAGGCCGGCGGACGGAGCCGGGTCGGCGCCGAGCTGCTGGAACGCGCCGGCATCACCGCCCTGTCGGTGGCCGGCGGCACCTCCGCCTGGGTGCGCTCGGGCCGCCCGGTCACCGCTGGCAGCCGGCCGTGACCGGCCGGCCGGAGACGGCAGCCGCTCCGCGCACCGGCTTCCTCCGCCGCCTGCTCGGCCCCCGCGTCGCCCGGGTCACCCCGGCGGAGGCGGCGGCGCTGTCCGGCGCGGGCGCGCTGCTGCTCGACGTCCGCGAGCCGGCCGAGTGGCGGGCCGGACACGCCCCCGGCGCCCGGCACATCCCGCTCGGCCAGCTCGCGGGCCGGCTGTCCGAGGTGCCGGCGGACCGGCCCGTGGTGACCGTCTGCCGCTCCGGCGCGCGGTCGCGACGGGCAGCCAAGCTGCTCGCCGCGGCAGGCCACGAGGTGCACGACCTGACCGGCGGCATGCGGGCGTGGACGAACGCCGGGCTGGCGGTACGAGCCAAGGGCGGCAGGCCGGGCCACGTGGCCTGAGCAGACGCCCGTCCATCACCAGGAGAAGGAGCACGGCCGATGTTGTTCACCCAGTACTACCTCGACTGCCTGTCCCAGGCCTCGTACCTGATCGCCGACGACCGCACCGGCCGGGCCGTGCTCGTCGACCCGCGCCGGGACATCGACGAATACCTCACCGACGCCAAGGCGCACGGCCTGACGATCGAGGGGGTCGTCAACACCCACTTCCACGCCGACTTCCTCGCCGGGCATCTGGAGGTGGCCGCCGCGACCGGCGCGTGGATCGGCTACGGGAGCCGGGCCGAGACCGAGTACCCGAGCCGCAAGCTCGCCGACGGCGAACGGATCAGCCTCGGCGACGTGACGCTGGAGATCATGGAGACCCCGGGCCACACGCCCGAGTCGATCAGCATCCTGGTCTACGAACGCGCCGACGACCCGGTCCCGTACGGCGTGCTGACCGGCGACGCGCTGTTCATCGGCGACGTGGGCCGGCCCGACCTGCTCGCCTCGTTCGGCGTGACCGCCGAGGAACTCGGCCGCATGCTCTACGACAGCGTGCAGCACAAGCTGATGGGCCTGCCCGACGAGGTGCGCGTCTTCCCCGCCCACGGCGCCGGCTCGGCCTGCGGCAAGAACCTGTCCACCGAGCGGCAGTCCACCATCGGCGAGCAGCGCCGCACCAACTACGCCTGCGCGCCGATGAGCGAGGAGCGCTTCCTCGCCCTGGTCACCGGCGGGCAGCCGGCCGCGCCGGGTTACTTCGCCTTCGACGCGGTGCTCAACCGCAAGGCGCGTGAGCTGTTCGACCACGCCCGGCCGGCCCGCCCACTCACCCCGGCCGAGTTCCTGGCCGCCCGGGCCGACGGCGCCGTCGTGGTCGACGCCCGCGACCCGCAGGAGTACGCGACCGGGCACCTGCGCGGCGCGCTCAACGTCCCGGCCGACGGCCGGTTCGCCGAGACCGCCGGCAGTGTCGTGGCGCCCGACCGGCCGGTGCTCGTGGTGGCCCCGCAGGACCGGGAGGAGGAGATCGTCGTCCGCCTCGCCCGGATCGGCTTCGACCGGGTGATCGGCTACCTGCGCGAACCCGAGGGCGCCTTCCTGGAGATGGTCGCCGAGATGACCCGGGCCAGCCGGGTCACCGCCACCGAGCTGCGCGCGGCCCTCGACGGTCCGGACGCGCCGGTGGTGCTGGACGTCCGCAACGCCGGCGAGCGGGAGCAGGGCGCGGTGGACGGCTCCCGGCACATCCCGCTGGCCGAGCTGACCCACCGCCTCGGCGAGGTGCCCACCGACCGCCCCGTCGTCGTGCACTGCGCCGGCGGCTACCGCTCCTCGGTGGCCGCCAGCCTGCTGCGCAACGCCGGTCACGCCGACGTGTCCGATCTGCTCGGCGGCTACGGCGCCTGGCAGGGCCTGCACGCCGCCGCGTGACCCACCGGTCCGGCCCGGGTTGGGGCCCCTCCCCCGCCCGGCCCGGACCGTCCGATCGCGCCGCCAGGATTAGCACTCCCCTCGCATGGGCAGACATTTGTCATCGGACACGCGAACGAGGGAGCTGACGGCATGGCGAAGGGCGACATCGACACCTACCAGCAGGACGGGCAGTGGAAGAACCGCCCGGAGGGCAACGAGCGCGCGACCAGCCGCCACGACACCAAGGCGGAGGCCGAGGCGGCCGGCCGGGAGATGGCGGCCGAGCGCGGCGCCGAGCACGTGATCAAGAAGCAGGACGGCACGATCGGCGAGAAGAACACGTACCCCCGCAGCCGCGACCCCCGGGAGATCCCGGGCTGAGCACGCAGCGCAGGCGATGTACGGCGCCGGACCCGAGCGGGTCCGGCGCCGTATCGCGTACCGGCGGGTAGTGAGTGGCTGGCTAAAAACTTTTGTTCGGTTCCTACAACGGTCCCCGCTCAGGCTTCGGCCGTTACGACATGGCGCCGCCCGCGCATAGGCGGAAAGGTGAGGCGAGCCGGGGGCATCGCCGCGCCCGGCGCGCCACCGTGGGTCAACCGAAGGGGACGGTCACGTGTTCACCCGTGTCGCCATCGTCAACCGTGGTGAGGCCGCGATGCGGCTCATCCACGCGGTCCGGGAACTGGCCGCGGAGACCGGCAGCCGGATCGAGACCGTCGCGCTGTACACCGACGTCGACCGTACCGCCACCTTCGTCCGCGAGGCGGACGTCGCCTACGACCTGGGCCCCGCGTCGGCCCGCCCGTACCTCGACCTCAAGGCCCTGGAGCGCGCGCTGGTCGAGACCGGCGCGGACGCCGCGTGGGTGGGCTGGGGTTTCGTGGCCGAGGACCCGGCGTTCGCCGAACTGTGCGAGAAGATCGGCCTGACGTTCGTCGGACCGAGCCCGGACGCCATGCGCAAGCTCGGCGACAAGATCGGCGCGAAGCTGATCGCCGAGGAGGTCGGCGTGCCGGTCGCGCCGTGGAGCCGCGGCGCGGTGGAGAGTCTGGACGACGCGCTGCGCGCGGCGGCCTCGATCGGCTACCCGCTGATGCTCAAGGCGACCGCCGGTGGCGGCGGGCGCGGCATCCGGGTGATCCGCAGCGACGCCGAGCTGGCCGACGCCTACGAGCGCACCAGCCAGGAGGCGGCTC
This sequence comes from Micromonospora sp. CNZ297, assembly GCF_007827625.1. Taxonomy (NCBI): domain Bacteria; kingdom Bacillati; phylum Actinomycetota; class Actinomycetes; order Micromonosporales; family Micromonosporaceae; genus Micromonospora; species Micromonospora sp. CNZ297. The sequence continues at coordinate 316,333 of NZ_VISU01000001.1, forward strand.
GCGCGTTCGGCAGCGGCGTGGTGTTCCTGGAGCGCCTGGTCACCGGCGCCCGGCACGTCGAGGTCCAGGTGATCGCCGACGGCCAGGGCACCGCGTGGGCGCTCGGCGTACGGGACTGCTCGGTGCAGCGGCGCAACCAGAAGGTGATCGAGGAGTCCGCGTCGCCAGTGCTCAGCCCGGAGCAGACCGCGGAGCTGAAGGCGTCGGCGGAGCGGCTGGCGGTCGCCGTCGGCTACCGGGGCGCGGCCACAGTCGAGTTCCTCTACCACCCGGGCGACCGGCTGTTCGCGTTCCTGGAGGTCAACACGCGCCTGCAGGTCGAGCACCCGATCACCGAGTCCACCACCGGGTTCGACCTGGTCAAGGCGCAGCTGCACGTGGCCGGCGGCGGCCGGCTCACCGGCGAGCCGCCGGTCGAGCGCGGCCACGCGATCGAGGCCCGGCTCAACGCCGAGGACCCGGACCGCGACTTCGCGCCCTCCCCCGGCCGGATCACCCGACTCGACCTGCCCGCCGGGCCGGGTATCCGGGTCGACACCGGGGTCAGCGAGGGCGACACCATCCCGGCCGACTTCGACTCCATGATCGCGAAGATCATCGCGTACGGCCGGGACCGGGACGAGGCGCTGGGCCGCCTGCGCCGGGCGATGGCGAACACCATTGTGGTCATCGCCGGCGGCGCGACGAACAAGAGCTTCGTGCTCGACCTGCTCGACCAGCCCGAGGTGATCGACGCCAGCGCGGACACCGGCTGGATCGACCGGGTGCGCGGCGAGGGCCGCCTGGTCGCGCACCGGCACTCCGCCGTCGCGCTGGCGGCAGCCGCGATCGAGGCGTACGAGGAGGACGAGACCGCCGAACGGCAGCGGCTGCTGTCCACCGCGGCCGGTGGACGCCCGCAGGTGCAGCACCGCAGCGGCCGGCCGCTGGACCTGAAGCTGCGCGGCGTGACCTACCGGATGCGGGTGGCCCGGGTCGGCGCGCACCGGTTCCGGGTCGGTGTCGAGGCCGGTGGCGACGTGCGCACCGCCGACGTCGAGCTGGACCGCTTCGACCGGCACACCGGTCAGATCGCCGTCAATGGCGCCCGGTTCCGCCTGCTCACCGACACTCACGGCCCGGTGCACCTGGTCGAGGTGGACGGCGTGACGCACCGGGTCAGCCGCGACGAGGGCGGCGTGCTGCGCTCCCCCATGCCGGCGCTGGTGGTCGCCACGCCGCTTCAGGTCGGCGCGGAGGTCGAGGCCGGCGCGCCGGTGCTGGTGCTGGAGGCGATGAAGATGGAGACGGTGCTGCGGGCGCCGTTCCGGGCCCGCCTCAAGGAGTCGTCGGTGGCGGTGGGCACCCAGGTGGAGGCCGGGGCGCCGCTGCTGCGCCTGGAGCCGGTCGCGGAGGACGACGCCGAGGCGGCCGCCGGGCCGGCCGGACCGGCTGTCGAGCTGGACCTGCCCACCGCGCCCGCCGACGTGCCCGCGCGGTCCCGCGCCGAACGCGGCCAGGAGGACCTCTGCTCGCTGCTGCTCGGCTACGACGTGGACCCGCACGACGAGCGCCGGGTGCTCGACGACTACCTGGACGCGCGGCGGGCGGCCACGGAGGCCGGGCACCGGCCGCTGGCCGAGGAACTGGAACTGGTGAACGTCTTCGCCGACCTGGCCGAGCTGAGCCGTAACCGGCCCGGCGGCGACGACGGGCCGGGCGGGCACGTGCACAGCGCCCGCGAGTACTTCCACACCTACCTGCAGAGCCTCGACGTCGAGCGGGCCGGTTCCCCGGAGTCGTTCCGGGCCCGCCTGGCCAAGGCGCTCGCCCACTACGGCGTCACCGAGCTGGACCGCTCGCCCGAGCTGGAGGCCGCGGTCTTCCGGATCTTCCTGGCCCAGCAGCGGGCCGCCGCGGACGCCGCGGTGATCGCCGCGCTGCTGCGCTCCTGGCTGCGCGAGCCGCCGCCGGACGAGGCGCTGCGCGAGCCGGCCGGTCTCACGCTGGAACGCCTCGTCGCGGCCACCCAGGTCCGCTTCCCGGTGGTCGCCGACCTGGCCCGGGGCGTGGTGTTCGCCTGGTTCGCCCAGCCGCTGCTGCGCCGCAACCGGGCCCGGGTCTACGCCCAGGTCCGCACCCACCTGCGGCACCTCGACGCGCAGCCGGACGCGCCGGACCGCGCCGGGCGGATCGCCGAGATGGTGCGCAGCACCGAGCCGCTGGTCCGGCTGCTCGGTCAGCGCCTGGTCCGCAACGACCTGGACAACGCGGCCATGCTGGAGGTGCTGACCCGCCGGTACTACGGCAACAAGGCGCTCACCGAGGTCCGCACCCGCACCGCCGGTGGCTGCACGTTCGTGGTGGCCGGGCGGGACGGGTCGAGTGTCGTCTCGGCCGCCGTCCGCTTCGACGCGCTCGGCGACGCGCTGCGCGGCCTGGCCGAGGTGGCCCGGGACTGCGAGGCCGTCGACGCGGACGTCTACCTGGCCTGGGAGAACCAGCCCGAGGACCTGGACGCCGCCGCCGCCGCGCTGCTGGACGTGGTGAACGCACACCCGCTGCCGCAGCAGGTACGCCGACTCACCACCACCGTCGCCGGGCGCGGCGGCGCGGTGATGCACCACCACGTCACATTCCGTCCGGCCGAGGGCGGCGGGATGGCCGAGGAGCGGCTGATCCGCGGCCTGCACCCGTACATCGCGCAGCGGATGCAACTGGAACGGCTGCGCGAGTTCGACTTGACCCGGCTGCCCTCGCTGGACGAGGAGGTCTACCTGTTCCAGGCGGTCGCCCGGCAGAACCCGTCCGACCAGCGGCTGGTCGCGTTCGCGCAGGTACGTGACCTGACCGAGCTGCGGGATCAGGACGGCCGCCTGGTGGCGCTGCCGACCACCGAGGACACGGTGGCGGCCTGCATCGACTCGATCCGCCGGGCGCAGTCGCGGCGGCCGTCGAAGTCGCGGTTCCCGACCAACCGGATCGTCGTCTACGTGTGGCCGCCGAGCGAGCTGACCCGCGAGGAGATGGAGCTGATCGCCGGCCGGGTACGCCCGACCACTGTGGGCGCCGAGCTGGAGGAGATCCTGTTCATCGCCCGGCAGCGCGACCGCCGTACCGGCGAGCTGACGAAGGTCGGCGTGCGGATCACGTTCGACGTCACAGGGCACGCGCAGCTGACGGTGGGCGAGCCGCCGGCCGAGCCGGTCGAGCCGCTTGACGACTACCGGTTGAAGGTGCTGCGGGCGGCCGGCCGCAACACGGTGTACCCGTACGAGCTGACCGGCCTGCTGGGCGACTTCGTCGAGCACGACCTGGACGCCGGTCACGCGCTGGTGCCGGTGGACCGGCCGAAGGGCCGCAACACCGCGGCGATCGTGGCCGGTGTGGTGACCACGCCGACACCGCGGCACCCGCAGGGCGTGACCCGGGTGGTGCTGCTCGGCGACCCGACCAAGTCCCTCGGCGCGCTGTCCGAGCCGGAGTGCCGGCGGGTGATCGCCGCGCTGGACCTCGCGCAGCGGATGGGCGTGCCGCTGGAGTGGTACGCGTTGAGCGCCGGCGCCCGCATCTCGATGACCTCCGGCACCGAGAACATGGACTGGGTGGCCGCGGCGCTCAAGCGCATCGTCGAGTTCACCCAGGACGGCGGTGAGATCAACATCGTGGTGGCGGGCATCAACGTCGGCGCCCAGCCGTACTGGAACGCCGAGGCGACGATGCTCATGCACACCAAGGGCGTGCTGGTCATGACGCCGGACTCGGCGATGGTGCTCACCGGCAAGCAGTCGCTCGACTTCTCCGGCGGTGTCTCGGCCGAGGACAACTTCGGCATCGGCGGCTACGACCGGGTGATGGGCCCGAACGGGCAGGCGCAGTACTGGGCGCCGAGCCTGCCGGCCGCGCGGGACGTGCTGATGGCGCACTACGACCACACGTACGTCGCGCCGGGCGAGGACGCGCCGCGCCGGGCCGTCACGATGGACCCGGTGGACCGGGACATCTGCGGCTACCCGCACGCGGTGGCCGGCAGCGACTTCGCCACGGTGGGCGAGATCTTCTCCGCCACCGCGAACCCGGACCGGAAGAAGCCGTTCGACATCCGTACCGTGATGCGGGCGCTCGCCGACCAGGACCACCCGGTGCTGGAGCGGTGGGCCGGCATGGCCGACGCGGAGACGGCTGTGGTGCAGGACGTGCACCTCGGCGGCATCCCGGTGTGCCTGCTCGGCATCGAGTCCCGCTCGGTGCCCCGGCACGGCTTCCCGCCCACCGACGGCCCGGACACGTACACCGCGGGCACGCTGTTCCCGCGCTCGTCGAAGAAGGCCGCGCGGGCGATCAACGCGGCCAGCGGCAACCGGCCGCTGGTCGTGCTCGCCAACCTCTCCGGCTTCGACGGTTCGCCCGAGTCGATGCGCAAGCTGCAACTGGAGTACGGCGCGGAGATCGGCCGGGCGATCGTCAACTTCCGCGGCCCGATCGTGTTCTGCGTGATCTCGCGCTACCACGGCGGCGCGTTCGTGGTGTTCTCCAAGGCACTCAACCCGGACATGACGGTGCTGGCGATCGAGGGGTCGTTCGCCTCGGTGCTCGGTGGCGCGCCCGCCGCCGCCGTGGTGTTCGCCGGCGAGGTCGCCGCCCGTACGGCCGCCGATCCCCGGGTACGCGACCTGGAGGCGAAGGTCACCGCCGCGGCCGGCACCGAGCGGGCGGCGCTCACCGCCGAGCTGGACGAGCTGCGCTCGTCGGTGCGGGCGGAGAAGCTGGGCGAGGTGGCCGCCGAGTTCGACCGGGTGCACAGCATCCAGCGGGCGGTCGAGGTCGGTTCGGTCGACGCGGTGATCCGCGCCGCCGAGCTGCGTCCCCGCGTCATCGAGGCGATCGAGGCGCGCCTGCGCTGACACGTTGCACCGCCGGGCGGCGGGCGGGCCTTCGGGTCCGCCCGCCGTTTCGCGTGCGCCGGTCCTTGACGGGCCTGCCGCCGCATGGTGTGCTCAATCGGTAATGGAAACCGTGTTCGTTAGCGATGACGGAGGATCCATGTCGCTCACCGTTCCGCCCGCCCTGCTGCACGCCGCCGAGACCGGTCCCGTGGACGAGGAGGCGTTCGTCGCCTGCGTCCGCGACTCCCTGCCGTACGCCTGGGAGACGGTCAGCCGGGTGGCCGCCGACCTGGCCGCGTCCGACGCCGAGTTCGCCGACAACGTGGTGCCGCCGCCGGGCGACGCCGAGCGCGGGCAACTGCTGCGCGCGATGGCCAGCGACGCGATCCGCGCCGGCCTGGAACGGCACTTCGGGGTGACGTTGGCGTTCCAGAACTGCCACCGGGTGGCGGCGTTCCGCCCCGGCGCGGCCGGCTCCGAGGCGTACCGCCGGTTCACCTCCAGCCGCGGCCAGTTGCTGAACCAGTCACCGGCACTGCGCAACTGCTGACGGCGACGCGCCGCGGGCGGGTCACCGCCCGCGGCGGCTCAGGCGGCGCAGCGGTCGCAGGTGCCGAAGATCTCCAGGGTGTGCCCGACGTCGGTGAAGCCGTGCTGCGCGGCGACCTGGTCGGCCCACCGCTCCACGGCCGGGCCGGCCACCTCCACGGCCCGGCCGCAGCGGCGGCAGACCAGGTGGTGGTGATGGCGGCTCTGGCTGCACCGCCGGTAGAGGTGCTCGCCGCCGGGCAGCCGCGCCGAGTCGATCTCGCCGTTGTCGACGAGCATCTGGAGCGTCCGGTACACCGTGGTGAGGCCGACCTTCGCCTGCCGCTGGACGAGCATCTGGTGCAGCTGCTGCGCGCTGTGGAAGCCGTCCAACTCCCGCAGCAGCGCCAGCACCTCGGCGCGCTGACGGGTGTTGCGGGTCGCCCCGGTCGTCGCCTGGGTCACCGTCGCCTCCCTCGTCCGGGCGCCCGCCCGGCACCCTCGTCCGGCCGCGGCCGCGCCCGGCGCGCCACGTGACACCCGGAACCATTATGCCTTCCGGGCGCACCGCCCATCCCGGGTCCGTGACGGCCCGCCGCCCGGGGTGTGACATGCCCGACCGCCCCGGCCGGAACTATCCGGCGTACCGCGCCGACAAACGGTACGAACACCGGATCTTCGAGGGGACGACGTCATGCCCAGCACCACCAGCCGCCGATTCCTGCGCCCGGCGGCCCTGATCGGCGCCGCCGTGCTCGCCGCGTCGGTCACCGCCTGCGGATCCTCCGGCACGCCGTCCGCCGCCACGTCGGCGTCCGCCTCGGCGTCGGCGAGCGCGGCGGCGGGCGCGGCGGCGGGCGTGCTCACCGTCCGCGACCCGTGGGTGAAGGCCGCCGACAAGGGCATGACCGCCGCGTTCGCCACGCTCGCCAACGACGGCGACACCGACGTCACGATCACCGGCGTGACCACCGACGTGTCCCGGGCCGAGATCCACGAGATGGCCATGACCGACGGGAAGATGGCGATGCGGCAGAAGCAGGGCGGCGTCGTGGTCGCCGCCCGCTCCCAGGCCGCCCTGGAACCCGGCGGCGACCACCTGATGCTGATGGACCTGACCCGCCCGGTGCGCCCCGGCGACCAGCTCGACATCACGCTCACCTTCGCCGACGGCCGGACCCAGACGTTCACCGCCGTGGCGAAGCCGTTCACCGGCGCCCAGGAGAGCTACGCGCCCGGCCACGGCCCGAGCCCGGCGTCATGACCGGCAGGCGGGTGAGCCGGCGCGGCCTGCTCACCGGAGGCGCGATGGCCGCCGGGGGCGCGCTGGCCGGCGCCGGCGCCCTCACCGCCGTCCGTTCCGGCACTCCCGGGGTACGCCCCGGCGACGCCGTCCCGGTGGCCCAGGTCGGCAGCGCGGTCGAGCCGTTCCACGGCGTCCGGCAGTCCGGGGTCACCACCGACCCGCAGGCGCACGCGGCGTTCGTCGCGTTCACGCTGCGTCCCGGCACCGACCGGGCGGCGCTCGGGCGGATGCTGCGGCTGCTCTCCGACGACGCGGCCCGGCTCACCCAGGGCCGCCCCGCGCTGGCCGACACCGAGCCGGAACTGAGCCTCCTGCCGGCCCGGCTGACCGTCACGTTCGGCTTCGGCCCCGGGCTCTACGCCGCCGCCGGGCTCGACGACCGGCGGCCCGCCTCGGTGGCCGAGCTACCCGCGTTCGGCATCGACCGCCTGCAACCCCGCTGGTCCGGCGGGGACCTGCTGCTCCAGATCTGCGCCGACGACCCGCTCACCGTCGCCCACGCCCAGCGGGTCCTGGTCAAGGACAGCCGTCCGTTCGCCGCCGTCCGCTGGGTGCAGCAGGGCTTCCGCCGGGCGGCCGGCGCCGAGCCGGGGCGTACCCAGCGCAACCTGTTCGGGCAGCTCGACGGCACCGCCAACCCCAAGCCCGGCACGCCCGCGGACACCGCGGTGTGGGTGACCGACGGACCGGACTGGCTGCGGGACTCGACCACGCTCGTGGTGCGGCGGATCAGCATGAACCTGGAGACCTGGGACCTGCTGGGCCGCGCCGACCGGGAACTCGCCGTGGGGCGGCGCATCGACACCGGCGCGCCGCTGACCGGCCGGGCCGAACACGACGAGCCGGACTTCGCCGCGCTCGGCCCGGACGGGCTCACCGTGATCCCCGACTTCTCGCACCTGACCCGCGCCCGCGTCACCGACGACCGGCAGAAGATCCTGCGCCGGCCGTACAACTACGACGGCGTGCCGACCCCGGAGGGGACCGCGGACAGCGGGCTCGTCTTCGCCTCGTACCAGGCCGACATCGCCCGGCAGTTCCTGCCCGTCCAGCGCCGGCTCGCCGAGCGCGACCTGCTCAACGAGTGGACCACCCCGATCGGCTCCGCCGTGTTCGCCGTACCGCCCGGCTGCCCCGAGGGCGGCTGGATCGGCTCGCAACTGCTCGGCTGACCACCACAGGAAGGCGCGTCATGCGTACCCGTTCCGTCACCGCGCTGCTCGCCGCGGCCCTCACCGCGCTGCTGCTGGTCCCGGCCACGCCCGCGGCGGCCCACAACTCGCTCCAGGAGGCCACCCCAGCGCGCGACGCCCGGCTCACCGCCGCGCCCACGCAGGTCACGCTGCGGTTCCTGCAGGGGCTGAACCCCTCCTTCACCACCATCACGGTCAGCGACGCGGCCCAGCGCACGGTGCCCACCTCCGCACCGGCGGTGGACGGCGCCACCGGCACGGTGACGATCGACGAGCCGCTGGGCAACGGCACCTACACCGTCGCGTACCGGGTGGTCTCCCGCGACGGCCACCCGGTCCAGGGTTCGTACCGCTTCACAGTGGCCGACCCGGCGGCGCCCGCACCGTCGGCTCCCGCATCGGCGGCTCCCACGCCGACGGCGGTTGCCGCGTCGGCTGGCGTGTACGGCGCGGACGAGCCGGATGCCTCGGGCGCGCGGTCCGGCGACGACGGCCCGCCGGTCGCGCTGCTGGCGGGTGGGGCGGTCGCCGGTCTGCTCGTGATCACCGGAATCGTGCTGCTGGTCGCACGCCGGGCGCGCGCTCGCCGAACGGACCACTGACGACCGGACCTCGCACGGCGGGGGTCGGCCACGGGCAGGCGGGCCGCTACCGCCTCAGCGGGCGGGCGGCGGGCCGACGCTGCGGCGCGGCACCAGCGTCGGCGCGATCGTCTGCCGCAGCGGCCCGACGGTCTGCGACTCGATCTGGGCCAGGAGCAGGTCCAGACTCGCCGCGGCGACAGCGCCGAAGTCCGGCCGGACGGTGGTCAGCGGCGGGATGAAGTACGCCGCCTCGGGCACGTCGTCGAACCCGACCACGCTGATGTCGTCGGGAACCCGGCGGCCGTGCTCGTGCAGCGCCCGCAGCACGCCCAGCGCCAGATGGTCGTTGGCGGTGAAGACGGCGGTGACCTCCGGCATCCGGGCCAGCATCTGCCCACACCGGTAGCCCGCCGCCGCCGACCAGTCGGCCGGGACCAGCGGCGGGATCTCGGCTCCCGCCTGCCGCAGCGCCTCGCGCCACCCCTCGATGCGGCCGGCGCTGTCGAACCAGTCCGACGGCCCGGACACGTGCCACACCGTGCGATGCCCGGCGGCGAGGAGGTGCTCGGTGGCGGCCCGGGCGCCGGCGACCTGGTCGACTGTGACCAGCGGGATCGGTCGCCGCGGGTCGCCGTCGACAGTCACCAGCGGTACGTCCTGGGGCAGCCGTTCCAGCGCCTCCCCGGCGGACTCGACCGGCGCGATCACCACGATGCCGGCGACCCGGTGTGCCAGGTGCCGTTCCACGGCGGCCGAGATGGAGCGGTGGTCGAGGTCGCGGACGCTGCCGACGCTCACCGCGAAGCCGGCCTCGGCGGCGGTCTGCTCCAGCGCCGCGAGCAGCGACGCCGGGCCGTAGAGCGTGGTGTTCTGCGCGACCACGCCGATCACCTGGGACCGGCCGGTCACCAGCGCGCGGGCCGCGCGGTTGGGCCGGTAGCCGAGTTCGGTGATGGCGGCCTGCACCCGTAACCGGGTCTGCTCACGCACGTTGGGATGCCCGTTGAGAACCCGGGAGACCGTCTGGTGCGACACCCCGGCGAGGCGGGCCACGTCCGTCATCGCAGGACCGCGCACGGCCACCTCACTTTCGCCACTGCCCGCGGCCACACCCGGTCGATCTCGACCGGACCGTCCCGGGTGGCGACAGTCTACGCCAGCGGTCCCATCGGTATCGGCACCGTTGATCGCCCGTTCCCGCCGTGGCGCGGCGATATCGGGGAATCGACAGGCGGCTCATTCCCTTCCGTTACGCAGTGGCACGAACAGGCAGCTCGGAGCGGGTGGAATTGCGCCCGGGGTGCGGCATTTCCGGCGATTGCCGGAGCCGCACCCCGGGTTGTCGAAGATGTGTCAACGGCCGCGAATGGTGACCGTTGTCACGGTGTCGTCAGGGAGAACTGCCGCACCGTCACCGCGCCGCCGAGGGATTGGGTGGCGTAGTTGAAGAAGCCGAACCGGTAGCCCATGAAGAACTGCCACGCGTTGTTGAGCGTCAGCGCGTTACCGAGCGACACGAAGTTCACCCCGTCGGTGCTGTAGGAGAACCGCGCCTGCCGGCCCGAGCCGGGCCGGATGTCGGCGTTCGCCCGCAGCCAGATCCGCCCACCGGACACCGCCGCACCGGCGATCTCCGTCCCGGTGCTCGTGGTGTTCCAGTTCGAGCCCATGGTCAGGCCGTTCGTCATCACCACGCGGGTGGCGCCGTTGTCCCGCCGTACGCCGATCCAGGCCGAGCTGTCCCGCAGCATCGCCAGGCCGGCCCGGTCACCGTCGCGCATGGTCGAGTAGTCCAGCTCGATCGTGCCGGTCGAGGTCGGACCCTGGATGCGGTGGGTGAGCGTGTTGCGTGCCCGGTACAGGTCGTTCGTGACGGTGGCGGTCTGCAACCGCAGGCCGTTGTTCACCGACCATCTGCTGTTGTCCGGGTTGTGGTTCCACTCGTACTGCACGCCGAGCGTGGTGCCGGAGAACGTGTCGGTGCCGGTGAGCGGCTTGACCGGGCGGGTCGGCAGCGGGTTGGGGTAGCTCGCGCCCCAGGCGCCGTTGACGGTCTGCACCTGCGGCCAGCCGTCGGAGGTCCAGCTGATCGGCGCCAGCGTCGGCATCCGGCCGCCCGGGTACGCGTCGGTGAACGCCATGTAGTACCAGGCGCCCGTCTGCGTCTGCACCAGCCCACCCTGGTGCGGCACGCCGCCACCGGAGATCGGGCCGGGCAGGTTGAGCAGGACCTGCCGCTGCTCGTACGGGCCGAACGGGCCGTTCGTGGACTTCAGCACGTACTGGCCGTTGGCCGGCCGGGTCAGCCAGATGTAGTACGCGCCGTTGCGCTTGTAGAAGCGCGCGCCCTCCAGCGTGCCGATGCTCGACGGCGTCTGGTAGACCTGCTGGGCCCGGACCTGGCTGCGCCCGTCGGCGGAGAGCTGGGCCACGCTGATCGTGCCGTTGCCGTACGCGACGTACATGGTGTCGTTGTCGTCGATCAGCATGCCGGCGTCGTAGTAGCAGTTGGGGATGGTGGTCAGGCGGTTCCACGCGCCGTCCACGGCGGTGGCGGTGTAGATGTGGGTCTGCGCGAAGTCGATGCACCCGGCCCAGTAGAACGTGCGGTTGCTCGGCCGGTAGTTCAGCGTCGACGCCCAGATGCCGTCCACGTACGCCTGCTCGCTGGCGCTCAGGTCGTACTTGGTGCCGAACTCCAGCCGTGGCACCGAGTGCCCGGCGAACTCCCAGTTCACCAGGTCCCAGGAACGCAGCACCGGCGCGCCGGGCGAGTAGTGCATGGTGGAGGCGGACATGTAGTAGACGTCGCCCACCCGGATGATGTCGACGTCGGCGAAGTCCTGCCAGACGGCCGGGTTGGTGAAGCTGCCGCCCGGGTTGCCCGGGTTGCCGGGGTTGTCGCCGACGCGGACGAGCTGCCACTGCTGGTTCGCGCCGTTCCAGTCGTCGTACTGGACGATGTTGCCGCCGTCGGCGGTGGAGGCGTTCTGCACCTCCATCACCTTGTTCGAGTTCCGGTTGATCAGCCGGACGTACCCGCTGTCGGAGTCGGCCAGCCGGAACTGCTGGTTGGTGCCGCCGTGGTCCGTCCACTGCACCACCGCCGCGCCGTTGGCTGTGGACGCGCCGGTCACGTCCAGCACCTTGCCGGAGTGCCGGGACCGCAGCCGGTAGTAGCCACCGCCGGAGTCCACGAACTGCCACTGCTGCCAGGCGCCGTCGTTGCGCGTCCACTGGGTGATCCGCGCCCCGTCGTTCGTCGCCTGGTTGTACAGGTCCAGCGCCTTGCCGCTGTTGCGGTTCACCAGCACGTAGTAGGCGCTGGTGTCCACTGTGGCAGCCGATACCGGCGCGGGCACGGCGCCCACCACCACGCCGCCGACAAGCAGTGCCACCACCCCGGCCAGCAACCGGGACAGGCGTCCACGTCCACGGGACAGTCGAGCCGTCACCACGATCCTCCTTCGTCGACCGGAGCCCGGGCACGGCAGTACGCGCCGACGACGGCAGCGTTATCGCTAACAGCGATGCCCACCCAGGCGGGAGTCGGATCCCTGGCAACTGCGGCGCAGATCGCGCCCGGAACGGCCCGCGAGCGGTGCCGGTGACCCTATCCATCGACTGTGAGCGATAACATGCCGTTCGTCAAGGCGTAACACGGACCCCGCCGCACGGGCGGCCCGAGGCGGCCCGAGGCGGCTCAGAAACCCCGGGCGAGCCGGTAGTACGCCTGGTTCCAGCGCAGCTCGTCCGCGAAGCGGTGGGGGCGCGTCTCGGCGTCGATGACCACCAGCTCGGTCCGGGCCATCGCGGCCAGGTCGCGCAGCTCCTCCATGCCGACGGCCTGGGAGAGGACGGTGTGGTGCGGCCCGCCCGCGGTGATCCATGCCTCCGCCGAGCCGGCCAGGTCGGGCTGCGGACGCCACACCGCGCGCGCCACCGGCAGCCGGCGCAGCGGGTGCGGCGGCGGCACCACGTCCACCGCGTTGGCGACCAGCCGGAACCGCTCCCCCATGTCCACCATGCCCAGCACGACCGCCGGGCCGGGCGCGGCGTCGAAGACCAGGCGTACCGGGTCCTCCCGCCCGCCGATGCTCAGCGGGTGCACCTCCGCGCTCGGCACGTCGGCGGCGATGCTCGGGCACACCTCCAGCATGTGCGCGCCCAGGATCAGCTCCTGACCGAACGTCAGGTCGTAGGTGTAGTCCTCCATGAACGAGGTGCCGCCCGGCACGCCGACGGCCATCGCCTTGAGCGTGTGCACCAGCACCGAGGTCTTCCAGTCCCCCTCGCCGCCGAAGCCGTAGCCGTCGGCCATCAGGCGCTGCACCGCGATCCCGGGGAGCTGGCGCAGTCCGCCGAGGTCCTCGAAGTTCGTGGTGAACGCCCGGAAACCGCCGGCGTCGAGGAAAGCACGCAGGCCCAGCTCCTGGCGCGCCGCGTACCGCAGCGAGTCGTGCCGGTCCCCGCCGGGCCGCAGCTCGGACGCGACGCGGAAGGTGTCGTCGTACTCCTTGACCAGGTCGTCGACCTGCGCGTCGGGCACCTGGTCGACGGCGGCGACCAGGTCGTTGACGCCGTAGGTGTTGACCGAGACGCCGAAGCGCAGCTCCGCCTCGACCTTGTCCCCCTCGGTGACCGCGACGTCGCGCATGTTGTCGCCGAAGCGGGCCAGCCGCAGCGTCCGCACCGCCGACCAGCCGATCGCGGCGCGGGCCCAGGCCGCGACCCGCCCGACGACCCGGGGGTCGGTGACGTGCCCGGCGACGGTCTTGCGCGCCACCCCGAGCCGGGTCTGGATGAACCCGAACTCCCGGTCGCCGTGCGCGGCCTGGTTGAGGTTCATGAAGTCCATGTCGATGTCGTCCCACGGCAGCGCCACGTTGGCCTGCGTGTGCAGGTGCAGCAGCGGCGTGCGCAGCGCGTCCAGCCCGGAGATCCACATCTTGGCCGGGGAGAACGTGTGCATCCAGGCGATCACCCCGACCGCGCCCTGCGCGGCCGCGTCCCGGCAGGCGGCGAGGATGTCCGCACTGGAGGTGAGGACCGGCTTCCAGACCACGCGTACGGGGATGTCCGGCGACTCGTCCAGGCGCGCGGCGATCTGCCGGGACTGCTCGGCGACCTGCCGCAGGGTGTCCTCGCCGTAGAGGCCCTGGCTGCCGGTGAGGAACCAGACCTCGGGCTGGGGGTGAGTTGCCATGTTGTTGCCTTCCGCGCTAGGAACCGTCACTTGAACCGGATGCCGATGAGGCGCTGGAGGAGGATGAACGCGAACAGCAGGCCACCGATCACGATCTTGGTCCACCAGGAGTTGAGGCTGCCGTCGAACGTGATCAGCGTCTGGATCACGCCCAGCACCAGCACGCCGAGCACGGTGCCGAAGACGTACCCGGAACCGCCGGTGAGCACGGTGCCGCCGATCACCACGGCGGCGATCACGTCCAGCTCCATCCCGACGGCGATCAGCGGCGCGCCGGACAGCGTGTAGAACGACAGCAGGATGCCGCCGATCGCCGAGCAGAGCCCGCTGATCGTGTAGACGGCGATCCGGGTCCGCGCCACCGGCAGGCCCATCAGCAGCGCCGACTGCGCGTTGCCGCCGACCGCGTACACGTTGCGGCCGAACCGGGTGTACGCCAGCACGTACGCCGCGATCAGCACCACCGCGAACGCGATCAGCACGCTGATCGACACGAAGTTTCCGGCCGGGTCGCCGATGCGCTGCTGCGACATCGAGGTCCAGAAACCGTCGGTGATGGAGATGGAGGCGTCGCTGATGAACGTGCACATGCCCCGGGCGAAGAACATCCCGGCGAGTGTCACGATGAACGGCTGGATCTCGAAGAAGTGGATCGCGCAGCCCATCAGGAAACCGAGCGTCGGGCCGATCAGCAGCGCGATCACCAGCACCAGGGCCGCGGGCAGGCCGTCGCGCAGCAGCGCGGCCGACACCATCGCGGTCATCGCCACCACCGAGCCGACGGACAGGTCGATGCCGCCGGTGAGGATCACGAACGTCATGCCGACCGCGACGACGAGCAGGAAGCCGTTGTCGATGAAGACGTTGAAGACGACCTGGACGTTGGAGAAGGCGCGGTACTGGGACACGCCGATGCCGTACATGACCAGCAGCAGGGCGAGCGTGGCCAGCACCGGGACGTGCCGGCGGGGCAGGCTGGGCCGCCAGGACCGGCCGGTGGTCAACGACGTGCTGCTCATGCCGGCACCTGCTCCTTCTCCCGCTGCGGTGCCGCCGGGCCGGGTTCGGTCCCGCGCCGTCGCCGGCGCAGCCGGGCCCGGAACGCCGGGGCCTGGACGAGGCAGACGGCGATGACGACGACCGCCTTGAACAGCAGCGACGTCTGCGGCGAGATGTTCATGGCGTACACGGTGGTGGTCAGGGTCTGGATGATCAGCGCGCCGAGGACGGTGCCGCCGAGGGAGAACCGGCCGCCGGCCAGTGAGGTGCCGCCGATGACGACCGCCAGGATCGCGTCGAGTTCGATCCACAGGCCGGCGGCGTTGCCGTCGGCGCTGGAGACGTTCGCGGTGACCATGAAACCGGCGAGCGCGGCGCAGACGGCGCTGATCACGTAGACGAGGAAGACGATGCGCCGCGACCGGATGCCGGCGAGCCGGCTGGCCTCGGCGTTGCCGCCGACCGACTCGACGATCAGCCCGAGCGCCGTGCGGCGGGTGAACGCGGCCACGAGCAGCGCGGCGGCGAGCGCGATCAGGATGGCCAGCGGCAGCGTCAGGAAGTGCCCGAGCCCGATCGCCCGGTACGGACCGGAGTTGATCGTGATGATCTGGCCCTCGGTGACCAGCTGGGCGATGCCCCGCCCGGCCACCATGAGGATCAGCGTGGCGATGATCGGCTGGATGCCGATGACCGCCACGAGTATCCCGTTCCAGGCGCCGAGCACGAGCGCGGCGCCGAAGGCCAGGGCCAGCGCGGTGGCCACCGTGGCCGGGCTGTTCTGGTCGGCCGCCCCGCTGATGTGCAGGCAGGCGATCGCGCCGCTGATCGCGCAGAGCGAACCGACCGACAGGTCGATGCCGCCGGTGGCGATGACGAGCGTCATCCCGAGCGCGACCAGGATCAGCGGCGCGCTCAGCCGGAGGATGTCGATCGGCGTGCCGTACAGGTGGCCGTTCTTGACCTCGACGGCGAGGAAGCCGGGACGGTAGACGGTGTTCGCGGCGATCATGACCACGAGCACGAGCGCCGGCCAGAACAGGCGGTGGCCGGTCAGCGGGCGGAGGCGGTCGGCGACGGCGGTCATGGGGTCACCTCCTCCCGGGGCGTTCCACTGGCGATGGTGCGCATGACGCGGTCGGCGTCGAGCGTGTCGTCGTTGTCGAGCTGGGCGACCATCTCCCGGTCGCGCATGACCGCGACCCGGTGGCTCAGGCGCAGCACCTCCTCCAGCTCGGCGGAGATGAACAGCACCGCCATGCCGCCGTCGGAGAGCTGCACCACCAGCTTCTGGATCTCGGCCTTGGCACCGACGTCGATGCCGCGGGTCGGCTCGTCCAGGATCAGCAGGCGCGGCTCGGTGATCAGCCAGCGGGCCAGCAGCACCTTCTGCTGGTTGCCGCCGGACAGGTTGCGAACCGGCAGTTCCGGGTTGGCCGGGCGGATGCTCAGCGCCTCCACGTACCTGCGGACCAGTTCGTCCTGACGGCGGCGCGGGATCGGACGCAGCCAGCCGCGCGCGGCCTGCATCGCCAGGATCATGTTCTCCCGTACCGTCAGCTCCGGGACGATGCCCTCGGCCCGGCGGTTCTCCGAGCAGAACCCGACGCCTTGGCCGATGGCCTGCATCGGGTTGCGCACGGGCGCCCGGCCGCCGTCGAGCCGTACCTGGCCGTGGTCGGCCCGGTCGGCGCCGAAGATCAGCCGCGCCACCTCGGTCCGGCCGGAGCCGAGCAGGCCGGCCAGGCCGACCACCTCACCGGCGTGGATGCGGAGGCTGAACGGGGCGACAGCGCCACGCCGGCCCAGTTCGGCGGCGTCCACGAGCGGGGCCTCGCCACCGGCGTCGACTGTGGCGCGCTTCTGCTGCTCGTCGAGCCGCTCCAGCACGTCCAGCTCCTGGCCGATCATCTTCTCGACCAGGCTGAACTGCGGCAGCTCCTCGGTGCGGTACTCCCCCACGAGCGTGCCGTTGCGCAGCACCGTGATCCGGTCGGCGATGCCGTAGACCTGGTCGAGGAAGTGGGTGACGAACAGGATCGCGATCCCCTCGTCACGCAGCTGCCGCATGATCCGGAACAGCTGCGCCACCTCGCCGGCGTCCAGACTGGAGGTCGGCTCGTCCAGGATCAGCACCCGGGCCTGCACGTCGATCGCGCGGGCGATGGCGACCATCTGCTGCACCGCGAGCGAGTACGAGCCGAGCGGCGCGGAGACGTCGAGGTCGAGATCGAGCCGGGCCAGCAGGTCGCGGGCCCGGCGGCGCATCTCGCCCCAGCGCACCGCGCCGAGCCGGCGGGGCTCCCGGCCGATGAAGACGTTCTCCGCCACCGACAGGTTGGTGCAGAGGTTGACCTCCTGGTAGACGGTGCTGACACCGGCCGCTGCGGCCTGCATCGGACCGGTGAACGAGACCTGCTCGCCGTCGAGCGTGACGACGCCCGCGTCGGTCCCGTAGACGCCGGTCAACACCTTGATCAGGGTGGACTTGCCGGCGCCGTTCTCGCCCATCAGGGCGTGGACCTCGCCCGGGAACAGCCGGAAGTCGACGTCGTGCAGCGCGCGGACCCCGGGGAAGGTCTTGCTGATGCCGGTCATGGTCAGGACCGGACGGTTACCCGTCATCCCATCGGACCTCTTCTTCGACGGTGGTGGTACGGGGGCCGCCGTCGGTTGCGACGGCGACCCCCGGGTGACTCAGTACTTGCGGTTGGGCAGTGCCTCCTTGGCCTGCTCCTGGGTGAACGTGGTCTCCTCGGTCTCGATCCGGGCGGGCACCTCCTCGCCGGCCTTGACCTTCTTGACCAGGTCCATCAGCTGCGGGCCGAGCAGCGGGCTGCACTCGGCGATGAAGTTGAACTTGCCGTCCGCGAGGGCCTGCATGCCGTCCTTCACCGCGTCGACGGTGATGATGGTGATGTCCTTGCCGGGCTCCTTGCCCGCCGCGGTGATCGCCTCGAGCGCGCCCAGGCCCATGTCGTCGTTGTGCGCGAAGAGCACGTCGATCTTCGGGTTGGCCTTGAGGAACTGCTCCATCACCTGCTTGCCGCCGGCGCGGGTGAAGTCACCGGTCTGCGAGGCGACGATCTTCAGGTTCGGGTTGGCGGCGATCGCCTCGGCGAAGCCCTTCTTCCGGTCGTTGGCCGGCGCCGAGCCGGTCGTGCCCTGCAGCTCGACGATGTTGACCGGGCCGGACGCCGCCTTCTTCTGCTCCACCAGCCACTCGCCCGCGAGGCGGCCCTCCTTGACGAAGTCCGAGCCGAGGAACGTCTTGTAGAGCGACTTGTCGGCCGAGTCGACGGCGCGGTCGGTCAGGATCACCGGGATCTTGGCGTCCTTGGCCTCCTTGAGCACGGTGTCCCAGCCGGACTCCACCACCGGCGAGAAGGCGATCACGTCGACCTTCTGCTGGATGAAGTTGCGGATCGCCTTGATCTGGTTCTCCTGCTTCTGCTGGGCGTCGTCGAACTTCAGCTCGATGCCCGCCTCGGCCGCCGCCTCCTTGATCGAGGTGGTGTTGGCGGTGCGCCAGCCACTCTCGGCGCCCACCTGGGAGAAGCCCAGGACGATCTTGTCGTTGCCGTCGCCGGAACCGCCGCCGGTGTCGCTGTTGCCGCACGCGGCCATGCTGGCGGCGAGCAGCACGCCGGCGAACGCCGCGATGACAGTGCGTGCCGTGCTCCTGCTTCTCATCGATTCTCCTCCGGGGGTTGGATGTTCCGGGCGCGCGACCGGCGGAAACCGGAGCGGCCCGGATGTGGTGGTGGGGGGTGCGCGGCGCGGTCCGGGGTCAGTGCGCCGACGGGCGTTGGCCGTACACGTTCTGGTAGCGGTCGTAGAGCGAGTCGATGTCGGCCGGCGCGATCGGCACCGGCCGGCCGAGCGCGCGGGCCAGGTGTGCGGTGCGGGCCACGTCCTCGCACATCACCGCGGCCTTGACCGCCGCCCGGGCGTCGCGGCCGATGGTGAAGACGCCGTGGTTGCGCATGAGCACCGCGGGTGAGCGGTGCCCGGACAGCGTGCTGACGATGCCCTTGCCGATGTCGTCGCCGCCGATCAGCGCGAACGGCCCGATCGGGATCTCCCCGCCGAACTCGTCGGCCTGCGCGGTCAGCCAGCACGGGATCGCCTCGCCGCGGGCCGCCCAGGCGGTGGCGTACCCGCTGTGCGTGTGCACGACGCCGCCGACCTCGGGCATCGCGCGGTAGACGTAGGCGTGCGCGGCGGTGTCGCTGGACGGGGCGCCGTCGCCGTCGACCACGGCGCCGTTGAGGTCGCAGACCACCATGGCCGCCGCGGTCAGGTCGTCGTAGTCGACGCCGCTGGGCTTGATGACCATCAGGTCCTGACCGGGTACGCGGGCCGACACGTTCCCGGCGGTCCAGGCCACCAGGTCGTAGCGGGTCAGTTCGCGGTGCAGGCGCGCCACCGTCTCGCGTAGCGCGTCGACCTGGCTGTTCATCCGACCACCCCCAGGGTCGCGGCGGCGCGGTCCGCGGCGGCGTCGACCGCCGCGTTGCGGATCGCCCGCAGGCGGAGCATGACGTCGTTCGCGCCGCGGCCGAAGTGGTCGTGCAACGCGCGGTACTCGGCGTAGAGGGCGTCGTAGGCCCGCACGTTCTCCGGTACGGGCCGGTAGACGGCCTCGTCGATGCGCCCCATCGCGGCGGACGCCTCGTGGATCGTCGGGTACGCCCCGGCGGCGACAGCCGCGTGGATGGCCGAGCCGAGCGCCGGGCCCTGGGCGGAGCCGATGATGCTCAGTGGCCGGTTCGTGACGTCGGCGTAGATCTGCATGAGCAGCCGGTTGGAGGTGAGACCACCGGCCACCACCAGGTCGTCGACCGGCACCCCGGCCTGCCCGAACGCCTCGACGATCATCCGGGTGCCGTACGCGGTCGCCTCCAGCAGCGCCCGGTAGACGTCCGGCGGCCGGGTGGCCAGCGTCAGCCCGATGATCATCCCGCTGAGGTCGTGGTTGACCAGCAGGGACCGGTTGCCGTTCCACCAGTCCAGCGCCACCAGCCCGTGCGCGCCGACCGGCTGGGCGGCGGCGGCCTCGGTGAGCCGCTCGTGCGAGTCGAACCCCGCCGGGGCGGCGTGGCGGACGAACCAGCCGAAGATGTCCCCCACCCCGCTCTGCCCGGCCTCGAAACCCCAGGCGCCGGGGCTGATCCCGCCGTCGACCACGCCGCACATGCCCGGCACCTCGGCCGGGTGGGTGCCGTTGAGGACGTGGCAGGTGGAGGTGCCCATGATGGCGACCAGCCGGCCGGGCCGCAGCGCCTGGGCCGACGCGGCGGTGACGTGGGCGTCGACGTTGCCCGCCGCGACCGCGATGCCCTCGGGCAGTCCGGTCCAGGCCGCGGCGCGGGCGCTGAGCGTGCCGGCCCGCGCGCCCAGCGGCAGCAGCGGACCGTCCAGCTTGGTCACGAAGTCGGCGAATCCGGGGTCGAGCGCGGCCAGGTAGTCCGGCGACGGGTAGCGGCCGTCCTGCCGGATGCCCTTGTAGCCGGCCGTGCAGACGTTGCGGGTCTCGGCGCCGCACAGCTGCCAGACGATCCAGTCGGCGGCCTCGACGAAGCGCTCGGCGCGCCGGTAGACCTCCGGGTCCTCCTCCAGGATCTGCAGGCCCTTGGCGAACTGCCACTCCGCGGAGATCTTGCCGCCGTAGCGGCCGAGCCACGGTTCGCCGCGTTCTTCCGCCAGCGCGTTGATCCGGTCGGCGTGCGGCTGCGCGGCGTGGTGCTTCCAGAGCTTCACCCAGGCGTGCGGGCGGTCGCGCAGTTGCGGGATCTCGCACAGCGGTGTGCCGTCGGCGAGCGTCGGGAGCACGGTGCAGGCGGTGAAGTCGGTGCCGATGCCCACCACCCGGGACGGGTCCACGCCGGCTTCGGCGAGCGCGGCCGGCACCGCGTGGCGCAGCACGTCGCGGTAGTCGTCCGGATCCTGGAGGGCCCAGTCCGGGGGCAGCGCCGGGCCGCCGTCGGGAAGCGCGGTCTCGATGACCCCGCGCCGGTACTCGTGCACCGCCGTACCGAGTTCGGCGCCGTCCCGGACGCGGACCACGAGCGCCCGCCCGGACAGCGTGCCGAAGTCGACACCGATCACGTACCGGTCGGACGCGTCCACTTCGCTCATTTGCACCTCCGCCGTGTCACGGAGTTAGTGTTAGCGCTCACATATACATCCGTCAAGACACCTCCGGGCAACAGCTACGTAACGAGGAACCGCCCTCGCCGGACCACCGCGGCCGGGCGGCACGGACCGGCGGGGCCGCACCCGGAGGAGATCCACACGGACGCGCTTCCGGTCCGGCCGCCGAGTCCCGGCGAGCGCCTTGTTAGCGACAACAATCAATGCCTTCGTGGATCGTCGAACCGCCGCGATCGGCGCTGCGGGCTCCGGCCCGCGGAGAGGGCCTCTCGAGGTCACAGAGCGCCCCTCAGCGGCACTTTTCCCGGCCCCGACACCCGCGCGAACGGTCGCCGACGTGGGCCGGGCGGACCGTCTCGCTATTTACAGGGTTTGATGTCAGCGATAACATTCTCGCCATCCCTGCTTCGTGGCGCCGCCGTCCGGGAAACCCCGGCGCCGCAGCCGGGCGGCGACGCGGACGGCGACCCCGTCGACCGCCGGACCCACCACCCACGAGCGCCCGCCGGTGACCGGCCGGCCCCTCTCCACTGCCGTGCCGCGTACGTCCCCGCGCACCCCGGGCGACGCCGCGCGATCGGCGGGCCGCTCCCAACCGGACGCCGGCACGGCCGGCGCCCGGCGACCGAGGAGGATCAGTGCGCAGATGGACCCGACGGACGCTCGCCGTCCTGGGCGTCGCGGCGGTGGCGCTCGCCGCGACAGTCACCGACCAGGCCGTGGCCCCGCGTCCCGCCCGGGCGCTGGACAACGGCGTCGCCCGCACCCCGCCGATGGGGTGGAACACCTGGAACACCTTCGGCTGCAACATCAACGAGACCCTCATCCGCCAGACCGCCGACGCGATCGTCAGCAACGGCCTGCGCGACCTCGGGTACAAGTACGTCGTCGTGGACGACTGCTGGTTCGACCCGAACCGGGACTCGCAGGGCAACCTCCAGGCCCACCCGCAGCGGTTCCCCAGCGGGATGAAGTCGCTCGGTGACTACCTGCACGCCCGGGGCCTGCTGTTCGGCATCTACCAGGTGCCGCTGGACAAGACCTGCGCCCAGGTCGGCGGCGCGTTCCCCGGCGCCACCGGCAGCCTCAACCACGAGTACCAGGACGCGCGGCAGTTCGCCGCCTGGGGCGTGGACTACCTGAAGTACGACTGGTGCTCGTCCACCGGCACCATCAACGACCAGGTGGCGCGGTTCGGCATCATGCGCGACGCGCTGGCCTCCACCGGCCGGCCGATCGTCTACAGCATCAACCCCAACAGCTACCACGCCAAGACCGGGCCGCAGCGCAACTGGAGCGACGTGGCGAACCTCTGGCGGACCACCGAGGACATCACCAACGCGTGGAACACCGGCCAGACCAACGGCTACCCGATGGGCATCCAGAACATCGTCGACGTCACGGTGCCCCTGGCCGGGTACGCCGCGCCCGGCGGGTTCAACGACCCGGACATGCTCGAGGTCGGCCGAGGGGGCATGAACGACACCGAGATGCGCAGCCACTTCGCGCTCTGGGCGGTCCTCGCCGCGCCGCTGATGATGGGCAACGACGTACGGTCGGCGAACGCGGCCACGCTGGCGATCCTGCGCAACGCGAACCTGGTCGCGATCAACCAGGACACGCTCGGCCGTCAGGCGGCCCAGGTCTCCTTCGACGGCACCCGGCGGGTGCTGGCCAAGCCGCTGGCCAACGGCGACGTGGCGGTCGCCCTGTTCAACCAGGGCGGCTCGACCACCACCGTCTCCACCACCGCGGCGGCGGTGGGCAAGAGCGGCAACTCCTTCACGCTGCGCGACGCATGGACCGACGCCACCTCCACCAGCACCGGCACGATCTCCGCCAGCGTGCCCGCGCACGGCACCGTCGTCTACCGGGTCAGCGGAGGCGGCACCACCACGCCGCCGCCGGTCCCGACCACGTTCCGGCTGCGCAGCGAGTCGTCCGGCCGGTGCCTCGACGTGGACAACGCCGGCACCGCGAACGGCACCGGGACGCTGATCTGGGACTGCCACAACAACGCCAACCAGCAGTTCACCGCCAACGGCCAGGCGTTGCAGGTGCTCGGCAAGTGCCTGGACGTGCCGACGAACGCGACGGCCGGCACCCGGGTGCAGATCTGGGACTGCAACGGCGGCACCAACCAGCAGTGGACCATCAACGGCAACGGCACGGTGAGCAACGGGCGCTTCCCGTCGCTGTGCCTGGACGTCGACAACGCGGGCACCGCCAACGGCACCCGGGTGATCGTCTGGACCTGCCACGGCAACGCCAACCAACGGTGGAGCCGGGCGTGAGCGGCTACGGCCGGTGAACGGCGGTCGGCCGGACGAAGGGGCGAGCGTCCGGCCGGCCGTCACCGGGCGCCGGCGGCCCGGCGCTTGTTCCAGATGTCGAACGCCACCGCGACGAGCAGCACCAGGCCCTTGACCACCGACTGGACGGACTGGTCGACGCCCATGAGCTGCATCCCGTTGCTCATCACCGCCATGATCAGGCCACCCACCATGGCGCCGACCACCGTGCCGACGCCGCCGGTGACGGCCGCGCCGCCGATGAACGCCGCCGCGATCGCGTCCAGCTCGAACATGTTGCCCGCCGCCGGCTGGGCCCCGTTGGACCGGGACGAGTAGATCACGCCCGCCACGGCGGACAGGAAGCCCATGTTGACGAAGATCCAGAAGTTGACCCGCTTCACCCGTACGCCGGACAGCATCGCCGCGGGCAGGTTGCCGCCGATGGCGTACACCTGGCGGCCGAACACCGTACGGCGGGTGAGCAGGCCGTAGACGAGCACGAGCACGGCGAGCACGATCAGCACGATCGGCAGGCCCCGGGCGTGGGCGAGCTGCCAGGCGAACCACATGACCACGGCGCCGACCACCACGATCCGCAGCACGAACAGCGGGAACGACTCCACCGGCTGCTCGTGGCGCACCCGGGCGACCCGGGTCCGGAACACGCTCACCGCATACCCGACCACGGCGAAGGCGCCGATGAACAGCGTGAAGGCGTCGTAGCCCTGGCCGCCCAGCAGACCGTTGAGGAACCCGGCGGCGACCCGCTGGTACTCCTCCGGGAACGGCGACAGCGAGATGTTGTCCAGCACGCGCAGCGTCAGACCCCGGAACAACAGCATGCCGGCCAGGGTGACGATGAACGCCGGGATGCCGGCGTACGCGACCCAGAGCCCGTGCCACGCACCGACCGCGACGCCCACCGCGAGCGCGGCCAGGACGCCGGCCCACCAGGGCATGCCCTCGCGGATGACGAGCACCGCAGAGACCGCTCCGGTGAGCGCCACCACCGATCCCACGGACAGGTCGATGTGGCCGCCGATGATCACGATGACCATGCCGATCGCGAGCACCAGGATGTAGGAGTACTGGAGGACGATGTTCGTCAGGTTGCCGGGGCTCAGCGAGACGCCGTCGGTGAGGACCGCGAACAGCGCCACGATCACCACCAGGGCGATGTAGATGCCGCTCTGCCGCAGGTTGCCCAGGATCAGCGCGCGCGGATCGCTGGTGCCGGTGTGCAGGGTCGCCGCCGCGCCGGTGTCCGGCGCGGCGATCTTCGTGGCGGGGGGAGGCTTCGTGCTGGTCATCGGACGAGATCCCTGTCCTTGGTCATGAGTTCCATCAGGTTCTCCTGGGTGGCCTCGGCCACCGGCATCTCCCCGGTGATGCGGCCGGCCGCCAGGGTGTAGATGCGGTCGCACATGCCGAGCAGCTCGGGCAGTTCGGAGGAGATGAGCACGACGGCCTTGCCGTCGGCCACCAGCCGGTTGACGATCGTGTAGATCTCGAACTTCGCGCCGACGTCGATGCCCCGGGTCGGTTCGTCGAGGATCAGCACGTCCGGGTCGGTGAACAGCCACTTCGCCAGCACGACCTTCTGCTGGTTGCCGCCGGAGAGCTTGCCCACCACCGACATCACGGTCGGCGCCTTGATGTTCATGTCGCGCCGGCCCCGCTCGGCGACCTGGATCTCGCGGTTGCCGTCGATCCAGCCGTGCCGGGCCAGCTTGTCGAGCGCGGCGGCCGAGACGTTGCCCCGCACGTCGTCGATCAGGTTGAGGCCGTAGTGCTTGCGGTCCTCGGTGGCGTAAGCGATGCCGTTGGCGATGGCCTCGGCGACAGTGCGCGCCCGTACCTCGCGGTCCTTGACGAACAGCCGGCCCCTGATGTCCCGGCCGTACGCCCGGCCGAACACGCTCATCGCCAGCTCGGTGCGCCCGGCGCCCATCAGGCCGGCGATGCCGACGACCTCCCCGGCCCGCACGTGCAGCGAGGCCCGGTCGACGACCAGGCGGTCCTGCGTCGGGTGGCGCACCGACCAGTCCTCGATGCGCAGCACCTCGTCGCCGGGGGTCACGCTGCGGGTCGGGTAGAAGGCGGCCAGGTCGCGGCCGACCATGCCGCGGATGATCCGGTCCTGGGTGACGGCGCCGTCGGACATGTCCAGCGTCTCGACGGTACGGCCGTCGCGGATGACTGTGGTCGAGTCGGCGACGGCGGTGATCTCGCCGAGCTTGTGCGAGATCATGATGCAGGTGATCCCCTGGTCGCGCAGCCGGCGCATCAGGTCCAGCAGGTGCGCGGAGTCGACGTCGTTGAGTGCCGCTGTGGGCTCGTCGAGGATCAGCAGCCGTACCTTCTTGGACAGCGCCTTGGCGATCTCCACGAGCTGCTGCTTGCCGACGCCGAGCTGGATGACCGGGGTGACCGGGTTCTCGTGCAGCCCGACCGACCGCAGCAGCGCCGCGGCCTCCGCGTTGGTCCGGTGCCAGTCGATGAGCCCGCCGCGGCCGCGGCGCTCGTTGCCGAGGAAGATGTTCTCGGCGATCGACAGGTAGGGCACCAGCGCGAGTTCCTGGTGGATGATGACGATGCCGCGGGCCTCGCTGTCCTGGATCCCCCGGAACCCGACCGGCTCGCCGTCGAAGACGATCTGGCCGTCGTAGCTGCCCGCCGGGTAGACGCCGGACAGCACCTTCATCAGGGTCGACTTCCCGGCGCCGTTCTCACCGCAGATCGCGTGGATCTCGCCACGCCGTACGGCGAGCGAGACGTCCTGGAGCGCGGTCACGCCCGGGAAGGTCTTCGTGATGCCACGCATCTCGAGGATGTGATCGCTCATGGATATCCGTCCTGCTCGTGGTCGTGGTGTCCGGAGCGGACGGGCCCGGTGGCGCGGGCGGCCGCGGCCGCCGGGCCCGTCGCCGCGGGTCAGCCGGCCCGGCCCGCGGCGACCTCCTGCTCGGTCAGGTAGCCGGAGTCGATCAGGACGGACTTGATGTCCTCCTTGTAGACGGTCTGCACCGGCAGCAGGAACGCCGGCACGACCTTGACGCCGTTGTCGTACGCCTTGGTCTCGTTGGCCTTCGGCTCCTCCTTGCGCAGGAACGCCTCGGCGGCGATCACCGCCTGCTCGGCCAGCAGCCGGGTGTCCTTGAAGACGGTCGAGCTCTGCACGCCGTCGTTGATCAGCTTGACCGAGGCGACCTCGGCGTCCTGGCCGGTCACCACCGGCATCTTCTTGGCGCCGCCGCGGTAGCCGGCGTTCTGGAGCGCGGTGATGATGCCGCGGGACAGGCCGTCGAACGGCGACAGCACGCCGTCGACCTTGCTGCCGTCGTTGTAGCTGGAGGTGAGCAGGTCCTCCATCCGCTTCTGCGCGGTCTCCTGCTGCCAGCGCAGGATGGCGGCCTGCTCGATCTTGGTCTGCCCGGACTTGACCTTCAGCGTCCCGGCGTCGAAGTACGGCTTCAGCGTGTCCATCGCGCCGTTGAAGAAGAACCCGGCGTTGTTGTCGTCGAGCGAGCCGGCGAACAGCTCCACGTTGAACGGGCCGGTGGCGGTGCCCTTGGCGCCGTCCTTGGTGAGCAGGCCGAGCCCGACCAGGAGCGCGTTGGCCTGCGCCACGCCGACCTTGTAGTTGTCGAAGCTGACGTAGAAGCTGACGTTCGGGCTGTTGCGGATGAGCCGGTCGTAGGAGATGACCGGGATCTTCGCCGCCGCGGCGGCCTGGAGCTGGCCGCTGAGCGCGGTGCCGTCGATCGGGGCGATGACCAGCACGTCCGCGCCCTGCGTGATCATCTGGTCGATCTGCTGCGACTGGGTCGGGATGTCGTCCCCGGCGTACTGGAGGTCGACCTTGTAGCCCTTGGCCTGGAGCTTCTCCTTCACCGAGTTGCCGTCGGCGATCCACCGTTCCGAGGTCTGCGTCGGCATCGAGACGCCGATCGTCAGGTCGCCGGGCTTGGCCGAGCTGGTGTCTCCGCCGCCTCCCGCGCCCTCGCCGCTGCAGGCGGCCAGGCTGATCGCGAGCGCGGCACCGCTGAGTGCGGCCAGAAGTCGTCTGCGCACGAGCGTCCTCCCTGTCGTGGCGGTCCCTGTGACACAGGTAACCCTCACGGGGAGTGTTAACGCTCACAAGTTGCCCCGTCAACCAATCGCGCGAAATGCGCATGTCTCTTTCTCGTAACAGAGACGACAGTCCAGGTCGGACGGGACGACGTAGCGGAACACCGCGGAGGCGACGGCGCGCCGCCCCCGCGGTGGCCCGGCTCAGGTCGCGGAGCAGGTGGGCGTCATGCCCGATCCGCTGCCGTTGCCCTGGAACCCGAACTCGGTGCTCTGACCGGCGCCGAGCTGGCCGTTGTAGCTCACGTTCGCGAACCGCACCGTGCCGCTGCTCCCGCTCGCGGTGGCGCTCCAGGTGTTGGTGATGCTCGCGCCGCCCGGCAACGTCATGGTGACGGTCCATCCCCGGGTGCCCGACGAGCCCGCGGTCACCTTCACCGTCGCCACGAACCCACCGGTCCAGGAGTTCAGCGACACCGAGGCCGAACACCCGCCCTGACCCGGCGGCGGGGTGGTCGGGTTGTTCGGCGGCGGGGTCGTGGTCGGCGGCGGGTTGTTGCCGCCGGCGTTCAGCGCGTCGAGCACCGCGTTGTACGCCGCCTTCTTGTTGCCCGCGCAGTCGAACAGCAGCGCGTTGTCCGAGCCGCGCCACGAGTCGCAGTCCCGCACGCCCCAGACCGTGATGCCGGTGCAGCGCGACACCGCCAGGCAGGCGCGGGTCACGGCGGCGTAGATGTTCGCCTGGTTGCCGCCGGTCATCACGTCCAGCTCGGTGATCTGCACCTCGACGCCCAGGTCGGCGAAGCGCTGGAGGTTGGCCTGGTAGTCGCCGGGGATCGTGGTGCCCAGGTGCGACTGGAAGCCGACGCAGTCGATCGGCACGCCGCGCGACTTGAAGTCGCGGACCATGTTGTAGATGCCCGTCGACTTCGCGTTGATGCCGTCGGTGTTGTAGTCGTTGTAGCAGAGCTTCGCGCCCGGATCCGCGGCGCGGGCCGCCCGGAACGCCGCCTCGATCCAGTCGTTGCCGGTGCGCTGCAGGTTCGAGTCGCGGCGCCCGCCGCTGCCGCCGTCGGCGAACGCCTCGTTCACCACGTCCCAGGCGTAGATCTGCCCCCGGAAGTGGGTGGCCACCTGGGTGACGTGGTTGATCGCGGCGTTGCGCAGCGCGCTGCCGGACAGGCCCTGTGCCCACGACGGCTGCTGGGCGTGCCAGAGCAGCGTGTGCCCGCGTACCGACATGCCGTTCGCGCGGGCGTGGCTGACCAACCGGTCGCCGCCGGTGTAGCTGAACCGCCCCTGCTGCGGCTCGGTGGCGTCCCACTTCATCTCGTTCTCGGCCACCACGGAGTTGAACTCGCGGTTCAGCACCGTGGCGTACGTGTTGTCGGACAGCTTGCCGGTGGCGACGGCGGCGCCGAAGTAGCGGCCCTTCTCGGCCGCCGCCGCGCGCAGCGTGGTGCCGGCGCTCGCGGCCGGCGCCAGGGCCACCGCCATCCCGGCGGCGAGCGCGCCGGCCAGGATGCCGGTGGTCAGCAAGGCTCTCTTTCGTCTCATGCGGATTCCTCTTCCGGGGGGTTGCGCGATGGTGGTGGTGCGACTCCCCGACCCCGCGTCCGGTGGCGGATGGTGTCGAGGTACGACCAGCGCGGCTCGCCCGGTGAGCCTTGCGGCGCTCATGCCCTGCCATCGACTGTGAGCGATAACATCCCCCGGCGTCAACCCCTTCGGCTCATCCCGGTCCTACGGGTACACGTCCTCGTGTGCCTTGCGGTAGTCGACGATCTCGCCCAGCCGTCCGGCGGCGGCGTGCGTCACCCAGGCCGGGTTGCCCAGCAGCGCGCGGCCCAGCGCGACCAGGTCGAACTCCCCGTCCGCCAGCCGCGCGGCCAGGCCCGCCACCGACTCCGGGCCGTCCGGGCGCAGGAAGTCCCGCCGCAGCCCGACCGAGCCGACGGTGATCGACGGCAGGCCGGTGAGACGCTTCGCCCAGCCGGCCAGGTTCAGCGGCGAGCCGGGGAACGCCGGCTGCCAGAAGCGGCGCTGCGAGGCGTGCAGCACGTCCGCGCCGGCCTCGGCGAACGCGCCGAGGATCTGCGCCAGCTCGGCCGGGGTCTCGGCGATCCGCGCGTCGAACGCCCGCTCCTTGAACTGGGAGAACCGCACGATCACCGGGTGACGCGCCGGGACCTGCGCGCGGACCGCGCGCACCACCGCCGCCGGGAACGCCGCCCGCCGCTCCGGCGAGCCGCCGAACGCGTCGGTCCGGCGGTTCGTGTACGGCCACAGGAACTCGTCGAGCAGGTAACCGTGCGCCGCGTGGATCTCGATCGCGTCGAACCCGGCCCGCACCGCGACCCCTGCTGCATTCGCGTACGCCGCGAGCAGGGTGTCCACGTCGGCCGCGGTCATCGCGTACGGCGCGGGACGGCCCGGCTCGCGTACCCCCGAGGGGGTCCACGCCGGACGGCCGTCGACCGGTTCGCGCAGGCTGCCCAGGTGCCACAGCTGCGCGGCGATCCGGCCGCCGGCGGCGTGCACGGCCTCGACCACTCCCCGCCAGCCGGCCTCGGCCGCGCCGGCGGTCATCCGGGGCACGGTGTCCTCGTGCCCCGCGCTGGGATGGTCGACCAGCACACCCTCGGTGACGATCAGGCCGATGCCGGCCGCGGCGCGGCGCCGGTAGTAGTCGGCCATCTCCGGCGTCGGCACGCCGCCCGGCGCGCGGTTACGGGTCATCGGCGCCATCACGAAGCGGGACGGCAACGGCAGCCCGGCGACGGTGACGGGTTCCAGCAGCGGCGTCACCGGCGATCCGGTGTCCAGGGTCGCGTTCATGACCCGACGCTAGGAGTTGACACCGGTGTCAAGGGCAAGCGCTCAGGCGGCCGGATCCCGGGTGTCCTCGGTCACTGTCATGTCGGACACCACGTCGTCGAGCACCGCGACGGCGTGCGCGAGCCGTGCCATCTCGGCTGTCATCCGGGTCCGCTCCTCGCGCAGCCGGTCGGTGAGCCACGAGGTGCGGACCTCCGGATCGGTCACGCAGGGCAGCAGCTCGGCCATCCGGCGGCTGCTCAGCCCGGCGTCGAACAGCCGCTGGATGAGCCGGACCCGGTCCACGGCCGACTCGGCGAAGACCCGCTGCCCGCTCGCGGTGCGCACGGCGGCGAGCAGCCCCTGCTGCTCGTAGTACCGGATGGACCGGGCGCTCACCCCGGTCCGCGCCGACAGCTCCCCGATCCGCATCGCGCCTCCCCGCTCGCCGGACCTCCATCATCGAGCATGCCGCGCCGGTCAGGACAGCAGCTCGACGTACCCGTCGGTGCCGTGCACGCGGATCCGCCCACCGTCCGGGATCAGCCGGGTCGCGTCCGGCACCGCCACCACTGCGGGCAGGCCGTACTCACGGGCGATCACCGCGCCGTGCGTCATCAGCCCGCCGACCTCCGTCACCAGGCCCGCGACGGCCACGAACAGCGGCGTCCAGCTCGGGTCGGTGTGTGCGGTGACGAGGATGTCGCCCGGCTCCAGGTCGGCGCCGGCCAGGTCCGCCACGACCCGCGCCCGCCCCTCGACGACGCCGGCCGAGACCGCCAGCCCGGCCAGGGCGCCCGGTGGCACGTCGTCGCGCCGGTACGAGCCGTTCAGCGCCTCGCCGTCGGAGGTGAGCACCCGGGGCGGGGTGAGCGCCCGGTGCGCCCGGAACTCCTCCCGGCGGCTGCGGATCAGCGCGGCGTCCACAGAGCCGGTGGCCGCGACCTCGCGGAACTCGTCGAAGGTGAGGTAGAAGACGTCCTCCGGACCGGCGAGCACACCGGCGCGCACCAGCCGGCGGGCCTCGCCCATCAGCGCCTGCTTGTAGACGGCGTAACGGCTCACGATGTCGTACTTCGGGTACTCCCGGTAGCCGGCGAACGTCCGTACCCGCTCGATCACGGCCTGCGTCTCGGCGGCCCTGCGCTCGCCGTCGGGGAGCGCGCGCAGGCGGTCCAGCACCTCCCGGGCCTTCGCCTCGGCCCGCTCCCGGCCCTGGGCGAAGCGGCGCGCAGCGGCGCCCGGGGCGAAGGTGCGGACGTTGTCCAGGATCAGCGGGACGAGCGTGGCCGGGTGCTCGCTCCACCGTGGCCGGGTGATGTCGATCTCGCCGACGCAGCGCATGCCGTACCGGTCGAGGTAGCCGGCGATGGCGTCGCGCGCCTCGACGCCGCCGGGCAGCTTCGGCAGCTCGTCCAGGAACCCGTCGCCGGCGGCGTCCCGCAGGAACGCCACCACCTCTGGGTACGCGCGGACCACGTCCGCCACGTCGAGCAGCGCCAGGCCCATCTCGGCGGTGACGTTGCCGGGCGCGGAGAGCGTGAGCGTGTCGGCGGCGTCGCGTTCGCCGAGCCACTCCCCCAGCTTGTCGTTGAGCCACCAGGTGGCCTGCATTCCCGCCATGATCACCTGGGCGCTCACCGGATCGGTGAGCACCCGCTTGTGCTCGGCGAACGCCTCGACCAGGAAGTCGAACAGCTCGGGTCCGGAGCGGCCGCGGACGTCGCGGCGCAGGGCGGCGAGAGACTCCCGGCTGCGTTCGACGAGCGTGGTGACGATCGCCGGGTCGGTGTCGATCGAGGGCGGCGGGCCGCCCACGGGCGGGCCGGCCGGGGCCGGGTCCGGCGCGGCCGGTACGACGTCCCGGGCGAGGACCGTGTCCAGCGCGTCCCGGGTGAGCGGGTCGGCCCGGCCGATCATGCCCAGGAACGCGGTACGACCCGCCGGGGTGGACAGGTGCGGCGTGGCGTCGACGAACAGCCGCCCACCCGCCTCGTGCATCGGCGCCATGGCGGTCAGCCGCCACATCGACAGGCCCAGCGGCTTCATCGCGTCGGTCATCATCTGTTGGTGGCCGACCGACAGGTAGACGTGGAACCGCCCGTCGGCGGCCGCCGGCACCGGGAACAGCGTGGTGATCGGCCGGCTCTGGAGGATGTGGATGTCGTCGCCGGTCAGGGCCCGCTCGATGTCCTGCGGGCACCCGAAGCGCGCCTCGATCCGCCGTCCCAGCGCGGCGAGGCGTACCGCCTGCGCGTCGGTCAGCGCGGGCTGGGCCTGCCGCGCCGGGTCGACTGGCGTCTCCCGGGTGCCGCCGCCGGGCACCGCGTGCACCGCCCGCGCCTTCGCGCCGATCGTCCGGCCGGCCACCGCGCCGTCGCGCACCGTGAAGACGTCCGGGTTCACCAGGCCGGAGACCAGGGCCTCACCGAGACCGAAGCCGGCCTCCACCGAGACCACCGTCCGGTTCCCGGTCACCGGGTCGGCGGTGAACATGATCCCGGCCGCGTCCGGGACGACCATCAGCTGCACCACCACGGCCATGTCCACGGCACGGTCGTCGATGCCGTGGCGCCGCCGGTAGGTCACCCCCCGGTCGGTGAACAGCGAGGCCCAGCAGCGGCTCACGTGCCGCAGCACCTCGGCCGTGCCGACCACGTTCAGGTAGGTGTCCTGCTGGCCCGCGAACGAGGCGGTCGGCAGGTCCTCGGCGGTCGCGCTCGACCGCACGGCGTACGCGGCGTCCGCGCCGAGCCCGGCCAGCGCGGCGGTGACCGCCGCCGCGACGTCGCCCGGTAGCGCGGTCCGCTCGACGACGCGACGCACCTCGGCTGCGGCCGTCCGGAGCGCCGCCGGGTCGTCCGCGTCCGCGCGGGCGAGCCGGTCCAGCGGGCCGGCCAGCGACGGCGTCCGCGCCACCAGCCGGAAGGCGTCGGTGGTGACGCAGAAACCCGGGGGTACGCGCACCCCGTCGATCCGCGTCAACGCCCCCAGGTGCGCGCCCTTGCCGCCGACCGCGGCGATCCGCGTCTCGTCGACCTCGTGCAGTTGCCACACGTACCGTCCGGTCATGCCGTGCCCCCGTTTTCGCAGCTCGACCCGCATCGGCCGCTGATTCTGCGGCATCACCGGGGCCTTGCGGCAAGACCCGGGGTGCGATATACGTTGATAGTGGCGAGGAGAGGTGTCTCCTTGCCTTTCGTTTTGCCGCACCACGAACCCCTTCCCTGACCCGCTGCCGTCACGTGAGTCAGATCTCCCCGCCCCGGGTGGAGTGCCGGGGGCGCGACGGGGCAAGAAGCGACCACGAGGCCGCGACGCGGCCCGGACGAGCGGGACCGGACGGGGTGGGGGAGACTCGGGCGATGAGCGGCGCTGACACCGACCCGCGTACGCGTGCCGACGTCTTCGCCGTGGACGCGGAGATCGGGCCGGACCTGGCGCGGATCGACTGGTCGGCGCACCCCCTGGGCCCGCCGGACACCTGGCCGCAGAGCCTGCGGACCGCGGTGCGGATCCTGCTGTCCTCCCGGTTCCCGATGTGGATGGCCTGGGGGCCGCAGCTCAGTTTCTTCTGTAACGCCGCCTACCGGCGGGACACGCTCGGCCGCAAGTACCCGTGGGCGCTGGGGCTGCCGGCGAACGAGGTATGGGCGGAGATCTGGGACGACATCGGCCCTCGTGTCGACACCGTGCTGCGCACCGGCGAGGCGACCTGGGACGAGGGCCTGCTGCTGTTCCTGGAGCGCGCCGGCTACCGGGAGGAGACGTACCACACGTTCTCCTACAGCCCGCTGCGCGCCGACGACGGCAGCCTGGTCGGGATGCTCTGTGTGGTCAGCGAGGACACCGAGCGGGTCATCGGCGAACGGCGGATGGCCACGCTGCGCGACCTCGGCTCGGACCCGAGCGTCATCCGCACCGAACAGGAGACGCTCGCGTTCGTCAGCCGCCAGCTGGCCCGCAACCCGCAGGACCTGCCGTTCACGCTCACCTACCTGTACGACGACGACGGCGGCGCCCGGCTGGTGGAGGCGACCGGGCTGGCGGCGGGCCATCCGGCGGCCCCCGCCACGCTGTCCCCCGGCGACCCGGCCGCGCCGTGGCCGGCCGGCGCCCTCACCGAGGGCGAGTCGGTGCGGGTCGCGCTCGACGGCCCCGCCTTCACGGACCTGCCCGCCGGTGTCTGGCCCGCCGCGCCGGCCGAGGCGCTCCTGGTGCCGCTGCGCCAGCAGGGCGGAGCGCCGTACGGGTTCCTGGTCGCCGGGCTGAACCGCTACCGGGCGCTGGACGACGGGTACCGCGGCTTCGTCGA
Source organism: Micromonospora sp. CNZ297 (assembly GCF_007827625.1). Lineage (NCBI taxonomy): Bacteria > Bacillati > Actinomycetota > Actinomycetes > Micromonosporales > Micromonosporaceae > Micromonospora > Micromonospora sp. CNZ297. The sequence goes on from NZ_VISU01000001.1 coordinate 350,667, forward strand.
GCTGACCGCCGGGCATCTGGCCACCGGGATCGCCAGCGCCCGCAGCTACCAGGCGCAGCAGCGGCGCGCCGAGGAACTCGCCGAGCTGGACCGCGCGAAGACCGCGTTCTTCTCCAACATCAGTCACGAGTTCCGCACCCCGCTCACCTTGATCATGGGACCGCTGGACGAGTTGCGCGGCCGGTTGCAGGGCGCCGACGAGCAGGTCCGCACCGAGCTGGACGTCATCCGCCGCAACGGGCTGCGCCTGGGCAAGCTGGTCAACAGCCTGCTCGACTTCTCCCGCATCGAGGCCGGGCGGATGCAGGCCCGCTACGAGCCGGTGGACCTGGCCGCGGTGACCGCCGACCTGGCGAGCGTCTTCCGGTCGGCTATCGAACGGGCCGGTTTGTCCTTCGAGGTCGACTGCCCGCCCCTGCCCGAGCCGGTGCACCTGGACCGCGGCATGTGGGAGAAGGTGGTGCTGAACCTGCTCAGCAACGCGCTGAAGTTCACCTTCGACGGCACGATCCGGGTGGAGCTGCGCGCCGATGGCGACGCGGCGGTGCTGCGGATCTCCGACACCGGCATCGGCGTACCCGCCGACGAGATGCCGCGCCTGTTCGAGCGGTTCCACCGCATCGAGAACGCCCGCTCCCGTTCCGACGAGGGCAGCGGCATCGGCCTGGCCCTGGTCCAGGAGCTGGTCACGCTGCACGGCGGCGACATCGACGCGTCCAGCGCGGTGGGCCGGGGCACCACCTTCACGATCCGGCTGCCGTTCGGCACCGCCCACCTGCCCGCCGACGCGCTCGCCCCGGCGGGCACCGGCCGGGCGCCGGTGTCGGCCGAGCCGTTCGTGCAGGAGGCGCTGCGCTGGCTGCCCGCCGACCCGGGCGCCGCCGTCGGCGAGGGCGACCCGGCCGAGGGGCCGGTCCAGCCGCTGCCCGGTGGGGCGCCGGCCCGGGTCCTGGTGGCCGACGACAACGCCGACATGCGGGAGTACCTCACCCGGCTGCTGCGCTCGGCCGGACACGAGGTGCGGGCCGTCGCCGACGGGCGGGCCGCGCTGGACGCCGCCCGCGCGCACACCCCCGACCTGGTGGTCAGCGACGTGATGATGCCCCGGCTCGACGGCCTGCAACTGGTGGCCGCGCTGCGCGCCGACCAGCGTACGGCCGGCACTCCGGTGCTGCTGCTGTCCGCCCGCGCCGGTCAGGAGGCCTCGATCGAGGGGTTGGAGGCCGGCGCCGACGACTACCTGGTCAAGCCGTTCCCGGCCGCCGAGCTGCTGGCCCGGGTACGCGCGAACGTGGAGCTGGCCCGGCTGCGCAACCACCACGCCCGCTGGCGTACCGCGCTCGTCGACTCGTTGCAGGAGGCGTTCTTCGTCTGCGACGAGGACGGCGCGGTGGTCGAGATCAACGCGGCGTTCACCGGCATCCTCGGGTACGGAACCGAGGACCTGCCCTACCCCGCGGTGCACCCGTGGTGGCCGGACCGGGAGGCCGAGCCCGAGGCGCACCGCCAGGTGGCAGAGGCGTTCTCGAGACTCGTGGGGCAGACCCGTGGCACGTACACCGTGCCGGTGACCCACCGCGACGGGCACCGGATCTGGATCTCGGCCGCGTTCAACCAGGTCGACGACCCGGACAGCGGCCGCCGGATGATCGTCGGCACGTTCCGCGACGTCACCGCCGAGCACTACGCCGTGCAGCGGGAGACCGCCCTGGCCGGGCTCAGCATGCGGCTGTCGCAGGCCGACGACCTCACCGACGCGCTGCACGGGGTGCTGGACGAGCTGCGCAAGCTGTGGCGGGCGGCCGGCGTGCTCACCGCCGTCTTCCGCGACCTGCCCGCCCCCGAGGTGACCGCCACCGATCCGGCGGCCCGGTGGGAGACGTTACCGCAGGAGCGCCGGCAGGCGTTGCTCGCGCTGCGGGACACCCCGCTGCTGACCCCGGTGGCGACGCGTACGCACGGCGCCGGCATCGCCGTCGAGCATCCGCACGGCACCATGGCGCTCTGGATCGACCTGGGCGAGAAGCGGCCCTTCACCGAGCAGGACCAGACGCTGCTGGCGCTGCTGGCCGGCCACATCGGGCAGGGGCTGCACCGGGTGCACCAGATCGACCAGCAGCGGGAGACCGCGCTGGCCCTGCAACGGGCGATCCTCGGCCCGGCGCAGCTCCCCGCCGGTTTCGCGGTGCGGTACTCCCCCGCCGCGATGCCGCTCAAGGTCGGCGGCGACTGGTACGACACCGTCGAGCTGCCGGACGGGCGCATCGGCATCGTGGTCGGCGACTGCGTGGGACACGGCCTTCAGGCCGCGACGGTGATGGGTCAGCTGCGCAGCGCCTGCCGTGCCCTGCTGTTGCAGGACCCGAGCCCGGCCCGGACGCTCGTGGCGCTGGACCGGTTCGCCGCGCTGCTGCCGGGGGCGTCCTGCGCCACCGTCTTCTGTGGCGTCCTCGACCCGGCCACCGGCCTGATGCGCTACTCCAGCGCCGGTCACCCACCGGCCATCGTGGTCCGCGCCGACGGCACTCCCGAACTGCTGCAGCACGGCCGGTCCCGGCCGCTGGCCGTACGCCCCGGGCAGGAACGTCCCGAGGCGGAGGCGACGGTCCCGCCGCGCGCCACCCTGATGCTCTACACCGACGGCCTGGTGGAACGCCGCCGCCAGCCGATCACCGCCGGCATCGCCCGCGCCACCGACGCCATCCAGCAGGGCCACCACGCGCCGGTCGAGGTGCTGGCGACCGAGATCATGGACCGGCTCACCCCGGACGGGGGCTACCACGACGACGTGGCCCTGCTGCTCTACCGTCACCCCGGGCCGCTGGAACTGGAGTTCCCGGCCGAGTCGACGCGCCTGGCCGAGGTCCGCACCGCGCTGCGGGGATGGCTGGACCGCTGCGGGCTGGCCCCGGCCCACGCGTACAACATCCTGGTGGCGGCCGGGGAGGCGTGCGCCAACGCGATCGAGCACGGGCACCGCGACAACCCGGGCGGCCGGATCCGGCTGCGCGCCGCCGCCACCGCCGGCGCCCTGCGCCTGAGCGTCACCGACAGCGGACACTGGCGCGACCGGGACCAGCCTCCCGACCCGCACCGCGGCCGGGGACTCGTGCTCATGCGCGCGCTGATGGACAACATCAGCGTCACTCCGGGGGCCACCGGCACCACCGTCGACATGCAGGCGAGGATCACGCCATGAGCACGTCCCTGACCCTGACCACGAGCGACAGCCCCGACGGCGTCCGCGTGCTGGCCGCCGTCGGTGAGATCGACATGAGCAACGCGTCCGCCTTCGCCGACGCGCTGGCCGAGGCCGTACGCCCCGACGGCGAGCCCCTGGTCGTGGACCTCACGAAGGTGGAGTACCTGGACAGCGCCGGGCTGGCCGCGCTGTTCCCGCACGCCGACCGGATCGCGCTGATCGCCGGCCCGCTGCTGGAGCCGCTGCTGACCATCTCCGGGCTGGCCGACCTCACCACGGTCCGCAGCGCCTGACGCCGTCGGGGCGTCAGGCGCTGTCGCGGGTCGGGCGCCGTCACGGGCTGTCGCCTGGTCGGGCGCGGTCGCGGGGTCAGGTTCCGTTGCGCACGATCACCAGCGGCGAGTGGGCGTGGTGCAGCACCGCGTGGCTGACCGAGCCGAGCAGCAGCCCGCCCAGCGCGCCCCGTCCGTGCGCGCCGACCACCACGAGCTGGGCGTCCTTCGACTCCTCCACAAGCACCCGGGCCGGGGCGCCGCGCAGCGACCGCTGCCGTACCGGCACGTCGGGGTAACGCTCGGCCCAGCCCGCGATCGACTCGGCGAGGACGCGCCGGGACTCCTCGGCGAGCGCCTCCGGGTCGTACACCAGGGGCAGGATGTCGCCGGGGCCGATCGGGGTGGGGTACAGCCAGGCGTGCACCACGATCAGCGACGCGCCCCGGCGGTCGGCCTCCTCGTACGCGTACCCGACCGCCGCGGTGGACAGCTCGGAGCCGTCCACGCCGACCACGACCGGGCCGTCGGCGCGCGCCTCGCCGCGCGTCACCAGCACCGGGCAGTGCGCGCGGGCCGACACCTGGAGCGTGACCGAGCCGATCAGCAGGCCGGCGAACCCGCCCAGACCGCGGTGGCCGAGCACGATCAGCGCCGCCTCGCGGGACTCGGCGACCAGCACCGCCGCCGGCGCGCCGTCGACCACCACGCCGGTGACAGGCACGTCCGGGGCGACCTTGCCGGCCTCGGCGACCGCCTCGGCGACGACCCGTTCGGCCTGGTTGCGCAGGCCGGCGCCGGCGGGCGCGCCCGGGGCCGGGGTGAGCGGCGCGCGGGTCAGCGGCCAGATGAAGGCGTGCACCACCTGCAGCGGCCGGTTCCGGTCGGCGGCCTCGCGGGCGGCCACCCGGACCGCGTCCAGCGAGGCGGCGGAGCCGTCCACGCCCACCACGACGGGGGCCTGCGAGTGGATCGTCATGTCGTCCTCCTTCACTCGTCCTCAGCCTGCCGGTCAGGCGGCCGGCCCGGCAGGGCCGGCGGGCCCGGCGTGGGGGCCGTTGGTCCCGCGGAAGCGGCGGGTCAGCCGCAGCACCAGCCCGGGCAGCACGCCGATCGCGGCGCAGGCGAGCAGGTCGAGCGCGCTGAGCGGCGAGGTGCCGAGCAGCTCGCGCAGGGGCGGCAGCAGCACGCCCGCCACCTGGAGCACAGCGGAGATCGCTACCGCCACCGGCAGCGCGAGGTTGCGCTCGCGCGAACCCGGGGTACGGATCGCGCGGACCGCCAGCGCCACGCCGAGCTGGGCGAGGCCGAGGACCACGAACACCACCGACTGCCACGGCCGGTCGGCCGCCGCGGCCCACACCCCGGCGCCGAGCGTCGCCGCGGCGATCAGCCCGCCGGTGACCAGCACGTCCCGGCCCAGGCCGGCGCCGAGCACCGACTCCTGCGGCGAGCGGGGCGGCCGGCGCAGCGTGCCCGGCTCGGCCGGTTCCGCGCCGAGCGCCACACCGGGTACGCCGTGGGTGAGCAGGTTGATCCAGAGGATCTGCGCCGGCAGCAGCGGCACCGGCAGGCCGAACAGCGGGCCGAGCAGCATCACCGCGATCTCGGCGACGCCACCGGCGAGCGCGTAGCGCAGGAACCGGCGGATGTTGTCGTAGATCCGGCGGCCCTCGCCGATGGCGGTCGCCACGGTGGTCAGGTCGTCGTCGACGAGGACCAGGTCGGAGGCCTGCCGGGCCACCTCGGTGCCGCCGCCCATGGCCACGCCGATGTCCGCGCGGCGCAGCGCCGGAGCGTCGTTGACGCCGTCGCCGGTCATCGCCACCACGTGCCCCCGGTTCTGGAGGCCGGCGATGATGTCGAGCTTCTGTTCCGGCTGGGTCCGCGCGTACACCCGGGTCTCGGGGTGGGCGCGGCCCGGGTCGCCGTCGTCGCCGTTGGCGAGCGGGTCGCCGTCGCGCCAGAGCCCGAGCCGTCCGCCGATGGCGGCGGCGGTCGCCGGGTGGTCGCCGGTGATGAGGACCAGCCGGATGCCGGCCTCCTCGAAGCCCGCGGCGATGCCGGGGGCCGCGGCGCGCAGCGGGTCGCCGACCGCGACCAGGCCCAGGGGGCGCAGGCCGGTCGGCCGGGCCGGGTCGGGCAGGGTGTCGACCACCGCGGAGGCCACCGCCAGCACCCGCAGCCCTTCGGTGGCGAGCCGGTGCGCGGCGCCGGTCAGCTCGGCCAGTTCCGCGGCGTCGGCGTCCACCAGCGGCGCGGCCAGCAGGTTCTCCGGCGCGCCCTTGCAGACCACCAGGTAGCGCCCGTCGCAGCGGCGGTGCACCGTGGTCATGCGGCGCAGGTCCTGGTCGAACGGGGCCTCCGCCACGCGGGGCCAGGCGTCGCGGGTGGTGTCCGGGTCCAGGCCGCAGCGGGCGCCGAACGTGACGAGCGCCGCCTCCAGCGGGTCACCGATCGCCGTCCACTCGGGCCGTTCGTCGGTCGGCGGCGTCACTGTGGCGTCGTTGCAGAGCAGCCCGGCGCGGGCGAGAGCGCGCAGCTCGTCGGGGGCGCTCACCGGCTCGCCGCGGTGGTGCACCTCGCCGTCGGGCGCGTAGCCGGTGCCGGTGACGGCGTAGCGGTCCCGGCCGGGGACGACCGCGTACTGCACCGCCATGCGGCCCTCGGTGAGCGTGCCGGTCTTGTCGGAGGCGATCACGGTGACCGAGCCGAGGGTCTCCACCGCGTGCAGCCGGCGGGGGATGGCGCGGCTGCCGGCCATCCGGCGCGCACCCAGGGCGAGCGCCAGCGTGACGACGGCGGGCAGCGACTCCGGTACGGCCGCCACCACGAGGCTGACGGCGGTGACGGCCATCTGCGTGACCGGCCGCCCGTCGAGCACGCCGATGGCGAAGACCAGCCCGGAGAGCACCACGGCGGTCAGGCCGAGCACCCGGCCGAGCGAGGACAGGCGTCGTTGCAGCGGGGTGGGCGCCGGCCGGGTCGCCGCGACCAGGGCGCTGATCCGGCCCAGCGCGCTCGCCGCGCCGGTGCGCGCCACGGTTCCGGTGGCGCGGCCGGTGGTGACCACGGTGCCGGCGCTGGCCTCCTCCCCCGCGACCCGGGCCACCGGCACCGACTCGCCGGTCAGCGCCGACTCGTCCAGGCTGAGGCGTACCGCGTCGGTGAGGTCCAGGTCGGCGGGTACCACGTCGCCGGCTTCCAGCCGGACCAGGTCGCCGCGCACCAGGTCGGCGGCGGGCAGCACGAGGTCACGGCCGTCGCGGACCACACGCGCGGTCGGTGCGGCGAGCCGGTCCAGCGCGGCGACGGCCCGGTCGGCGCGTACCTCCTGCACCACGCCGATCGCGGTGTTGATCAGGACGACCAGCACGATCACCGCGGTGTCCGGGTAGTCGCGCAGCAGCGTGGTCACCACGGCGGCGGCCAGCAGCAGCGCCACCAGCGGGTCGGTGAGCTGGCGGAACACCCGGCCGGCCAGCCCGCGCTTGCGCGGGGCGGCCACGGTGTTCGGGCCGTCGGCGCGCAGCCGGGCGGCCGCCTCGGCCGAGCTGAGCCCGGTCGCGGGGGCCGGAGAGATCTCGGTGGGCGTCGTCGCTGTCGCCGGCCCGCCGTTGATCACCACATCGTCCTCCATGTCGTCGCCGCCCGCGCCGGGCAATCCCAGCATGCCGCGCGAACCTACGTGGCTCGCAGGGCCGAGGGCCTGTCGGACCCGGGACCAACGGCCCCCCGCGTACGGGGCAGCGCGGCCCCCGGCTCGCCGGTAACGTCGGCGCGGTGAGCCGGACACGCAGCGCCACCGAGCCGACACCTCCGTCCCGTCACCGATGGGTCCGGTGGACGCTCGCGGTGCTCCTCCTCGCGTCGGCGGGGTGCGGGAGGGGGTTCGGGGAGGAGAGCGGCGACGCGCTGGCGCGTGACACCGCGGCGGCGGAGGCGAAGCAGCTCAACACGGAGCTGGGTCACCGCAACCGGGCGCGGGACGCCGGGTCGATCGCAGCGGCCGAGATCGTCCAGGAGCCGACGGACGCCGCGTCCGGCGGCGGTGCGACAGTCCGGCGGGAGGCGCTGGCCTGGTCCGGGCGCACCGCCGGGAACGAGCGGGCCACCGTCGACGTGCGGTTCGTGGTGACGGTGCCGGAGCAGCCGCCGGTGTCGATCGGTGGCGCGAGCAACAGCGCCGGTGAGGCCACGCGCTGCTACCGCTACGAGTTCGAGCTCTACCGCTACACGACGTACCACGAGATCGACTGTCCGAGCGGCCCCGCTCCCTCGCCGCCCACCGCCGCGCCGGTGCCGAGGGTGCCCGAGGACGGGCGGCAGCGGCTCACCGCCGTGCTGCGCACCGCCACCCCGGACACGCTTGCGGGCGCGGTGCGGGCGGCCTTCCCACAGGACTGGATCAGCGTCGACACGACAGTGCACGAGGGCGCGCTCGTCGCCGCCGTCGGCGTACCGGCCGAACGGGACTGTCTCCTGCTCGTCCGCACGCCGGCCGGGAAGATCGAGAGTCCCGGGTACGACCGGATCTGGCTGGAGCCGGGCGAGACCGGCTGCCGGACCGCCCTCTACGTGGCGCCGCCGCGCTGACGTACCGGTTTGCCACGCGGCCGCCGGGGCACCTGACGGTCATGACTGATCCGGAGCAGTTCCAGCGGCAGCAGGAGGGCGCGCTCGAGCGCGGGCAGGTGTTCCAGGACGCCGAGGGGCGGCGTACCCGGGATCCGGGCGCCGGGGCGGAGAACGCGGAGAGTGAGGCCGACCGCAACGCCGAGCGCCTGGCGCGCGGCGAGGTGGGCCCGGGCGTCCCGGAGGACTGACGTGCCAGGCCGATGTCAATGTAGCGTTGACGGGTGACCCTGGACCGCCTGTCCGAAGTCGCCGCGGCCCGGGTCCGGCTGGACGACCGCGAGCTGGACCTGATCGACCGGGCCCGGCATGACGGCGCCACCTGGGCCGACGTCGCGCGGGCGCTGGGCCTGGGCAGCCGGCAGGCCGCCGAGCAGCGCCGGCAACGCCTCGTGGCGGCCCGGCGGACCCGCCTGGCCCGGCTCGACCCGGGCGGCTCCCCCGAACTGCCCGTGCTGCGGGCGGCAGTCACCGACCTGCACCGCTGGATCGAGACGGACCGCGCGTGGGACGGGCGCTTCGCCCGCGCGGCGTTGACGCGCCGCACCTGCGCGCTCGCGCTGGACGCCCCCGCCGGGCCGCTGTACGCGCTGGCCGCGCACCTCGCCGACGACCTGGCCGGGGCGGGGCGGCGGCTGCCCGCTCCGGCACGCGACGCCGCCCGGCGCATCGCCGCCGCGCTGTCAACATCACATTGACGTACGCCCAAGGCATTGCCCCGAGACGGCTCAACTCCGGAGGATGTGAGTCCACCAGACTCAACCTCTCGGGGGATCCATGCGCCGCAACGCCGTCCTGTTCGTGGCCGTCTCGCTGCTGTCCGGCCTCGGCGGTAGCGCCATGGCCCTGGTCTCCGGCATCTGGATCCTCGATCTCACCGGTTCCACCGGGCTCGCCGCGCTGGCCGGGCTCTGCGTCTACGCCCCGACGCTGGCCGGACCGTGGCTCGGCGGCCTGCTCGACCGGGTGCCCCGGCGTCCCCTGGTGATCGGTGTCGACCTCGCGCTCGCCGCCGCGCTGCTGAGCCTGCTGGCGGTGCGAGGGCCCGGCGAGGCGTGGCTGATCTACGCCGTCTCGCTCGCCTACGGCATCGGCTACGTGCTCGTCGACGCCGGCGAGACCGCGTTGCTGCCCGCCGCGCTCCCCCCGGCCCGGCTGGCCGACGTCAACGGCTGGCGGTCGAGCGCACAGGAGGGCATGAAGCTGGTGGCGCCGCTGGCCGGGGCGGGCCTGTACGCGTGGCGGGGCGGGCACGTCGTCGCGGTGCTGGCCGCCGCCGTACCGGTGCTCGCGGCCGCCCTGTACGGCGCGTTGCGCCTGACGCGGACCGCCCCCGCTCCCCCGGCCGCACGCCCGGCGCGGGTGCGGGACGGCCTCGCCGCGCTGCTGGCCCGGCGGGCGGTGCGCGTACCCGTGGCGCTCGCGGCGGTGTCCATCGCGATGTCCGGGTTCACCACCGCAGCGCTGTACGACGTGGTGGTGACGGACCTGGCGCTGCCGTCGACGTTCCTCGGTGTGCTGGCGAGCGCGCAGGGCGGCGGGTCACTGCTCGCCGGGCTCGTCGTCGGCCGGCTCGTCCGTCGCCACGGCGAGATCACGGTCGGTGCCGCGGGCGCGGTCCTGTTCGCCGCCGGCTGTCTGGGGCGCTGCCTGCCCTGGTGGCCGGGCACTGTGGCCGCCTCGGTCGTCGTCGGTGTGGGTCTGCCGTGGACGCTCGTCGCGGCGGTCACCGCCGTGCAGACGTACACGCCGCAGGCGATGCTCGGGCGGGTCGCCGGGACCGCGAACACCGCGATGTTCGGCCCGATCACGCTGGCCATCCCGCTCGGGTCCGCGGCGGTCGCGGTCGGCGGCCGGCCGCCGCTGGTGCTCGCCGCGGTGGCGTGCCTGGCCGCGGCACTGGCGGCGGCCGTCCGGCCGCGTCGTCAACCGGCGGCCGGCGGGCCGGACAAATGGCGGATCAGCTCCGGCCGGGAACGCAGCCGCAGCTTCCGGTAGACGTTGCCGAGGTGGTACTCGACGGTCTTCGGTGACAGGAAGACCCGGGCCGCGATCTCCCGGTTCGTCAGGCCCTCCGCCACGTGCAGGGCGATCAGGCGTTCCTGGCCGGTCAGCCGGTCGACGGTCCGGTCGCCGGGCTCGGGCGGCCGCCGGCCGGTGGCGTCGATCTCGGTGCGGCACCGCCGCGCCCAGCCCTGTGCGCCGAGCGCCTCGAACAACCGCAGCGCGGCGTGCAACTGGACCCGCGCGTCCCGGCGACGGCGGGCCCGGCGCAGCCGCTGCCCGTAGCTCAGCAGCGTCCGGGCCCGTTCCAGCGGGACGACGGCGGGATCACACCGGGCCAGCGCCGCCGCGAAGACCTCGTCCAGGTCCGGTTCGCCGGCGAGCAGGCCCTCGACGCGCGCGGAGGCGGCGCGGGCGGCGGCACCACCCGTACCGGCCAGGTCGCGCAACCGCCGTGCCGACCGCTGCGGGTCGGACAGGTGCGCGTACGCCTCGGCCAGCTCGGCCGCGACGGGCAGCCACCCCGGTTCGGCGATGCCGCCGTCGCGCTGGGCCCGGCGGACCCGTTCCAGCTCGGTCACGGCGTCGTGCCAGCGCGCGCCCACCACCGCCGCGATCCCGGTGGCGTAGCGGAGCCGGACCTCGATCTCCCGGAACTCGCCCGGCAGGAGACGACGGGCGTCCTCGACGTGTGCGAGCGCCTCCGGCTCCTCGCCGAGCAGCGCCTCCACCAGGGCCAGCACGGCCAGCGCCTCCGCCCGCAGCACCGGAAGCGCCACCTGCTCGGCGATCCGGACCGCCTCGGCGGCGGCCTGGTACGCCGCGTGCAGCCGGCCGGTGCGCCACTCCAGCCCGGCGAGCCGGGGCAGGGCGTACGCCAGCAGGAACACGTCGTCGGTGGCGCGGGCCCGGTCGATCTCCGGTTCCAGCAGCGCACGCGCGGTGTCGTGTTCCCCGATCCAGCAGAACACCTCGGCCAGCTCCGCCGCCGAGCCGTCGGCGTGGCCGGCGCAGGCGGTGACCAGGGCACGGGCCGACGCGACCCCCTCGGGCAGCCCGGCCAGCACCTGCGCCGCGGCCAGCCGGATCGGCCCCTTCGGCCAGGTCGCGCCCGCGTCCGCGGCGGCCAGCTCGGCCACCCGCGCGCACAGCGGCACCATGCCGGTGACGTCCAGCCGCGCCCAGAACTGGTTGACGCGGGCGCTCATCAGCCGGGCCGCGCCGAGCGGATCCGCTTGCGCGTACGCCTGCGCGTCGGCCAGGTACGCCTCGGCGCCCGCCGTGTCACAGTGCTGCTGCGCCAGGTGGGCGAGCAACGGCTTGACCCGGCAACGCAGGTCGGCGCGCCGGGTCAGCCCGATCGCCTCCTCCCCCAGCGTGATCGCGTGCCGGCTCGCGCCCGCGTTGGCCCAGGCGCGGGACGCGGCGGCGAGCCGGGACGCGCGTACGTCCGGGTCCGGTGTGAGACGGGCGGACCGCTCGTACGCGCGCGCCTCGGCCACCACGCCGCCCCGGCGTTGCGCCCGCTCGGCGGAGTCGGCCAGCAACGCGGCGACGCCCTCGTCGGGCACTGTGGTGGCGGCCGCGAGATGCCAGGCCCGGCGGTCGGCGGTGTCGTCACCGGTGAGCGCCGCGGCCACCGCCAGGTGGGCGGCCCGCCGCCGGCCGGGGCCGGCGACCGAGTGCACAGCGGCGCGGGTCAGCGGGTGGCGGAACGTCACCTCGCGATCGGTCACCCGGATCAGCCCGGCGTCGACCGCCGGGTCCAGCACGCCCAGGCGCAGCCCGTCCGCCGCCAGGATCCGCTCCAGCAGCGCCGGGGTGGTGGCCTCGGTGACCGCGCAGGCGACGAGCGCGCGCCAGGTGTCGTCGGGGAGCCCACGGGCGTGCGCCAGGACGGTCATCTCGATGCGTTCGACGAGCACGAGAGGCTCCCGCAGCGGCAGCCACCCGTTGCGGTGCTCCTCGGACAGCGTCGCCGGCAGTTCGGTCAGCGCGAGCGGGTTGCCGGCGGTGGCCGCCGCCAGGTCGGCGGCGACCCGTGGGTCCAGGCCGGCGCGCATGGCGAGCCGGATCGCGTCGTCCCGCGGCAGACCGGTCAGCGGCAGCTCCGGCAGGCCGGGCGCGGGGAACGCGGGGGCGTCGCGGGCCGCGAAGACGACGGCGACCCGGTCCGCGAGCAGCCGCCGGGCGGTGAACAGCAGCGCCTCCGCCGAGGCCGGGTCGATCCAGTGCGCGTCGTCGACCAGGCAGAGCACCGGCGTGTCCTCGGCCGCCGTCGTGAGCAGGCTCAGCGTCGCCACGTACGCGGCGAGCCGGTTGACCGGACGGGAGCCGCCGCCGATGGCGAAGACGGTACGCAGCGCGTCGGCCTGCTGCGCGGGCAGATCGCCGAGCCGGTGCAGCAGCGGGCGCGCCAGTTGGTGCAGCGCGGAGAACGGCAGTTCCGCCTCGAACGGGGCGCCGGTGGCGCGCAGCACCCGCATCCCGGTGGACCGGGCGGCGCAGTGCTCCAGCAGCGCCGTCTTGCCGACGCCCGCCGCGCCGAGCACCACCAGGGCGCCGCCGTGACCGTCGACCGCGTCGGCCAGCAGCGCACCGAGCCGCCGGCACTCGCCGGCGCGCCCGAGCAGGGCGTCCCCGCCGGTGTCCGTGGCCGTGCCGACGGCACCGGCCGGCGCCGGACCACTGCCCATGACCGCACGCTAGCCGCCGGCGTCGTCAGGGCGGGCGGGCGCGACGCGAACCCGACAGGAGGCTCGCGCGGCCTCGTCGACTAGGAGGAACCCGGATCCGGTGGCCGTCGCGGATCCCTAGCGTCGTCCCCAGTCGTCCGGCCGGTGACCACCGGCGCATCCGGGACGGCGACACGACTCCGAGGGGAGACACCATGATCGGGAAGAGAGCCGCCGGGGTGCTGGCGGCGGGACTGCTCGCCACCGGGCTCGGGGTGGCGTCCGGCCCGCCGGCGCAGGCCGCGACCGGCCACTACGCCATCGTCAACTACGGCAGCGGCAAGTGCCTGGAGGTGGACCGGTCCGGCGCCCCGTCGTCGCTCGGCGGCCGGGTCGTGCAGCGCACCTGCGACGGCCAGGCCGTGCAGCGCTGGTCGCCGGTGGGCAGGGACACCTACACGTTCGTCAACCAGTTCAGCGGCATGTGCGTGGACGTCCGCAACGGGGTGAACGCCGACGGCACGCCGTTGCAGCAGTGGGCCTGCACCGGCACGTCGAGCATGAAGTGGACGGTCGACCCGAACTCCTTCGCGGGGGTGCACCAGATCAAGTCGCAGATCGGCGGCCGGTGCATGGACGTGCGGGGCGGATCGGACGCCGACGGCGCGACCGTCCAGATCTACCGCTGCACCGGCTTCGGCAACCCGGCCCAGGTCTGGTCGTTCGCGGCCGTCTGACCGGCGCGGATGCGGCCCGTCCCCAGGGGTGAGGGGGACGGGCCGCACGATCGTCAGCGCCAGGTGTCGCTGACGGCCCGGGTGCCGCCGGCCGGCGTGGTGAACGTCCGGTTCGCGCCGGACTCCCAGATCACCGTGCCGTCCGGGTTCTTCTTGACGTACTTGTACTCGACAGCGGTGTTCGCGGGCAGGTCGACCGTGGCCCGCCAGACCGGATAGGCGGCGGGCGAGAGGGCGACGGCGGCGGACGGGTTCCAGCCGCCGAGCGCCGGGACGTTGCCGACCACGAACACGTTCTGTCCGTAGACGGTGGTCGCGGTGACGGAGAACGTGGTGGCCACAGCCGTGCTGACGGTGTCGCCGCGGAACGTCTCGGTCACCGCGTACGTGCCGGTGGCCGGCGTGGTGAGCGTCCGGTTCGCGCCGGACTCCCAGGTGACCGCACCGGCGGTGGTCAGCTTGACGAACTTGAACTCCACGCCGGTGGACCGGGGCAGGCTGACGGTGGCGCGGTAGGTGCCGCCGCCCTGCGCGGCGAGCTTGACGCCGTTCGCGGGCGTCCACGAGCCCAGCTCGGGGATGCTGCCGACGACGTAGACGTCCTGCCCGGCGGCCAGGTTCGCGGCGACGGTGAACGTGGTGGCGATCCGGTCACCCGGGCTGACCGTGGGGGACGCGGTCGGGGAGGCCGTCGGCGACACGGTCGGGGAGGCGGTCGGGGACGGGCTGGCACCCGGCCGGGCGTTCACGTGGATCGCGACCGCGTCGTTGGCCGGGAGGGTCACCGTGGCCCGGCCGCCGGACACGGTCACCGTGGAGCCGGTGCAGCCGCTGCCGGTGGCGACGCCGGAGATGACGTCGCAGTACCGGCCGTCGGCGAGCCCGGTGACGAAGGTGGCGGTGGTGGCCGAGCCGGAGTCGTTGACGCCGATCCAGGCCCGGTCGCCCCGGTGGAAGCCGATCACGTTGCTGTTCACTGTGGTGAAGTCCGAGACGGTCTTCACCGGCCGGGCGGCGTTGGCCCAGCCGACCATGCCCTTGACGCCGGTGGTGCGGCTCAGGCAGTTCCAGGCGGCGCCGCAGGTCGTGTCGGTGACCCGTCCGGTGCCGTCGTGCGGCGGGGACTGGTTGCGGTTGGACCAGGTGAAGCTGTCGTAGACCGACGGCTTGCCGTGCGGGTAGGCCAGCGCGAAGTAGTTCGCCAGCACGTAGTCGGTGCCGTTCTTGTACGACAGCACCACACCGTCGCGCTCCAGGTCGTGGTTGGTGACCATGGCGAAGACGTTGGCGCTCGGCGCGTCGAGGTTCCAGTTCGGCACGTTCGCCAGCGCCGAGATCGAGCCCTGGAACGCCGAGCGGATGCCCTTGGCGTACGCGAAGTCGAGCACGTCGCCGTTGCCGATGTACGCCCGGGCCTGCAACGCGGGATTACTGGCGCCGTCGAAGATCTCCTGCGCGACGTACGGACGCCGGCCCTCGGCGACGGTGTTGTTCAGCTTGCCCAGGATGGCCGCGAAGTCGTCCTTGCGGATGTGCTTGACCGCGTCGACCCGGAAGCCGTCGACGCCGAGCCCGATCAGGTCGTTGAGGTAGCCCGCGATCTTGTTGCGGACCGCTTCCTTCTCGGTGTAGAGGTCGGACAGCGACAGCAGCTCGCAGCTGGTCACCTGGGCCTCGTTGTTCCAGTCGCTGATCCCGCCGCCGGTCGGGCAGTTGTCGCCGGGGCGGTGGAAGTCGCCGGCGCCGTACGGCACGGCCGGGTAGCTGTAGCCGGAGAACTCGGTGCCGGCGTAGCCGCGCGTGCCGGCCGGGTTGTTGGTGCCGGCCATGTGGTTGACGACCGCGTCGACGTAGACGCGCACACCGGCGTTGTGGCACGCGGTGACCATGGCGGCGAACTGCTGGCGGTTGCCGAACCGGCTGTCCAGCTTGTACGACACCGGCTGGTACACCTCGTACCAGGGGTAGGCGCCGTCGGCGCTGGCGGGCAGCTTCACCGACTCCTGCGGCGGCGCCACCTGCACCGCGCCGTAGCCGGCCGGTCCGAGGTGGTCGGTGCAGGCGGCGGCGACCGAGTTCCAGTTCCATTCCCAGAGGTTGGCGGTCACCTCGCTGTCGTTCAGGACGACGGCGGCGCGGGCGGGGGTGGGGGTGGTGGTGGCAGCGGCGACGGCGACCGTGCCGCCGGCCGCGACGAGCGCGGCGGCGAGCAGCAGGCGACCGGCGCGGCCACGGGGGTGTGGCCTGGCGGATTGCATGGTCGGGGGACCTCTTCCGTGGGTTCGAAAGGGTGAGCGGGGGTGGGGCGGCCGTCCCGGGTAGCGAACACCATGCGCCATCCATGAAAGTCTTTGCAAGAGCTTGCGGCAAAGTTTTCGAAACCAGCAGGCAACACGAGTGGTCTCGGATTCCCGGCCACCAGCGGCGATCCACGCTGGACCGGACGATCGGGCGCCGGAGGCGATTCCCGCCGCTCGGGACGCGCCGACCCGCTTCGCGGGACGATCGCAACTTCCGAGCAGATTTTCCAACGTTTGCGGGCCGGGTGCCCCCGGCACCCGCCGGACACGGACGAGCCCCGGTCCGTCGCGTCGCGACGGACCGGGGCTCGCTCAGATGTGCCGGATCAGGCCAGGTCGAAGCGGTCCAGCTCCATGACCTTCGTCCAGGCGGCGACGAAGTCGCGGACGAACTTCTCCCGCGCGTCGTCACTGGCGTAGACCTCGGCGAGCGCCCGCAGCTGCGAGTTGGAGCCGAGGATGAGGTCGACCGCCGTGGCGGTCCACTTCACCTGGTCGGTCGCCAGGTCGCGGATCTCGTACACGTGCTCCTCGGACTCCGCCGCCTTCCACCGGGTGCCCGGGGAGAGGAGGTTGACGAAGAAGTCGTTGGTGAGCACGCCCGGCCGGTCGGTGAGCACGCCGTGCGCGGCGCCGCCGACGTTGTTGCCGAGCGCGCGCAGGCCGCCGACCAGGACGGTCATCTCCGGCGCGGTCAGGTTCAGCATGTACGCGCGGTCGACGAGCAGCACCTCCGGCTGGGTCTTCTCGCCCGGCCGCAGGTAGTTGCGGAACCCGTCGGCGCGCGGCTCCATCACCCGGAACGACTCGACGTCGGTCTGCTCCTGCGTGGCGTCGGTACGACCCGGGTGGAACGGCACAGTCACCTCGACGCCGGCGTCGCGCGCCGCCTGCTCGACAGCGGCCGAGCCGGCCAGCACGATCAGGTCAGCGAGCGAGATCTGGGCGCCGCCGGCGGCGTTGAACTCCTGCTGGATGCCCTCCAGGGTGGCCAGCACGGTGGCGAGCTGCTCGGGCTGGTTGACCTCCCAGTTGCGCTGCGGCTCCAGCCGGATCCGCGCGCCGTTGGCGCCACCGCGCTTGTCGGTGGAGCGGTAGCTCGCGGCCGAGGCCCAGGCGGTGGAGACGAGCTGGGCGGTGGTGAGGCCGGACTCCAGCACCTTCGCCTTGAGCGCGGCGACGTCGGCGTCGTTCACCAGGTCGTGCGCGGCGGCCGGCACCGGGTCCTGCCAGAGCTGGGCCTCGGGCACCCACGGGCCGAGGAAGCGGCTGACCGGGCCCATGTCACGGTGCAGGAGCTTGTACCAGGCCTTGGCGAACGCCAGCGCGAACTCGTCCGGGTTCTCCAGGAAGCGGCGGGAGATCTTCTCGTACGCCGGGTCCACGCGCAGCGACAGGTCGGTCGTGAGCATGGTCGGCTTGTGCTTCTTCGACGGGTCGTGGGCGTCCGGGATGATCGCCTCGGCGTCCTTGGCCACCCACTGCTTGGCGCCGCCGGGGCTGGTGGTCAGCTCCCACTCGTAGCCGAAGAGGATCTCGAAGAAGCGGTTGCTCCACTGGGTCGGCTTGTCGGTCCAGGTGACCTCGAGGCCGCTGGTGATCGTGTCGCCGCCCTTGCCCTCGCCGTACGTGCTCAGCCAGCCCAGGCCCTGCGCCTCCAGCGGCGCGGCCTCCGGCTCGGGGCCGACGTGCCGGTCGGCGGGGCCGGCGCCGTGGGTCTTGCCGAACGTGTGGCCGCCGGCGATCAGCGCGACGGTCTCCTCGTCGTTCATCGCCATCCGGCGGAACGTCTCGCGGATGAAGTGCGCCGCGGCGAGCGGGTCGGCGTTGCCGCGCGGGCCCTCCGGGTTGACGTAGATCAGACCCATCTCGGTCGCGCCGACGCCGGCCACCATGTCCTTCTCGGAGGCGTAGCGCTCGTCGCCCAGCCAGGTGTCCTCGGGGCCCCAGAAGATCTCCTCCGGCTCCCAGACGTCCTCACGGCCGAAGCCGAAGCCGAAGGTCTTGAAGCCCATCGACTCCAGGGACACGTTGCCGGCGAGCACCAGCAGGTCGGCCCAGGAGATCTTCTGGCCGTACTTCTGCTTGACCGGCCAGAGCAGCCGGCGGGCCTTGTCCAGGTTGGCGTTGTCCGGCCAGCTGTTCAGCGGGGCGAAGCGCTGCCCGCCGTCGCCGGCGCCACCGCGGCCGTCCTCGATGCGGTAGGTGCCCGCGGCGTGCCAGCTCATCCGGATCATCAGGCCGCCGTAGTGGCCGAAGTCGGCCGGCCACCAGTCCTGCGAGGTGGTGAGGACCTCGGTGATGTCCCGCTTGAGCGCCTCGACGTCGAGCTTGGCGAACTCCTTGGCGTAGCTGAACTCCGGGCCCAGCGGGTTGCCCTTGGACGAGTGGGCGTGCAGCACCGACAGGTCGAGCTGGTTGGGCCACCAGTCGCGGTTGCTGCGCGGACGACCGCCGGTCTTCGGGGTCGGCGAGTCGATCGCCGGGTTCTCGCTCTCGCTGCCGTGCGCGGTCACGGAGTCGTGCGCGACCGGGCAGCCGGCCGCCTCCTTGGCGTCCACGCCCTGCGGGCTGACGGGCCGGTTGTCCTGGGTGTCGCTCATCTGCTTCCTTCCGAACTGGCGGATCACTGGGCGGTGCGGTCGGCCGCGCAGCCGGGGCAGGTGCCCCAGTAGACGACCTCCGCCTCGTCCACCACGAAGCCGTGGTCGTCGGAGGCGGTGAGACAGGGGGCGCGGCCGACGGCGCACTCGACGTCGGCGATGGCGCCGCAGGAACGGCACACGACGTGGTGGTGGTTGTCTCCCACCCGCGACTCGTAGCGGGCCGTGGCGCCGGCCGGCTGGATGCGCCGGATCAGCCCGGCGTCGGTGAGTGCCCGGAGCACATCGTAGACCGCCTGGTGGGACACGGTGGGCTGCTCGGCGCGGACCAGGGCGATCACCGTGTCGGTGTCGACGTGCGGGTGGTCACGCAGCGCGGCCAGCACCGCCACGCGGGGCCGGGTCACCCGCAACGAGACCGCCCGGAGCTGCGTCTCGAAGTCGGCCGTCATGCGACGACCTTAGTCCGGTCTTTTGGAATGAATCAAGTTTTTGCCCAGGTGTGTCGGCCGTCACACCAGCAGGGTCCGGGCGCACGAAAACGGGGGTGCCGCGCGCCTCGCGACGCGGCACCCCCTCCCCGGAGAAGGGCTCAGGCGGCGGAACAGCTCGCCGTCGGTGTGTTGCTGTTGCCGTTCTTGTAGAGCGTGATGCCGAAGTTGTTGCCGTTGCCGTTCGGGCGCGCGGTGAGCGTGCCGCTGGTGCCGCTGATCGAGGCGTTCCAGCTGTTCTGCAGGCTCTGCCCGCCCTGGGTCTGGATGTTGACCACCCAGTTGCTGGTGCCGCTGACCGAGAAGGTCACGTTGAACCGGTCGCCCCACTCCTCGGCCCGGCTCACGCTGACCGTGCAGCCACCGTTGTTCGGCGGCGGGGTGGTCGGGTTGCCACCGCCGGTCCCGCCGATCGTGATGTTGGAGTTGCCGCTGCTCTGGTAGCCCTCGGTGGCCAGGATCTGGTAGTCGTGCGATCCGAGGTTCATGCCGTAGCGCGACCAGGCGTCGAAGTGGTTGCCGGAGGTGATGGTGCCGCCCACGCGCTTCGACTGGCGGACGCTCCAGTACTGGTAGAACGTCCGGGTGCCCTCGATCGAGGGGGCGTTGACCCGCTGGGTGCGGTAGATGTCGTACGTGCCGCCGTCGGAGGACACCGAGCCCATGTAGCCGCTGCCCGGCGGGCGCCAGCTGCCCCAGCTGTCCACGATGTAGTACTCGACGAGCGGGTTGCGCGTCCAGCCGTAGAGCGTCAGGTACGCGTTGCCGGACGGGTTGAAGCTGCCGGAGTAGCTGACCGTGCGGCGGCCGCCCGGGTTCCAGCCCTTGCCGGCGACGAAGTTGTTGATGTTGCTCCACTGGGTGCTGTACTGACCACCGTTGCCCATGGTCATGGAGACGTTGCCACTGTCCTTCCAGAAGGAATAGAAGTAGCCGTTGTTGGTGCCGGTGGAGTTCGACGTGACGGTGGTGTCGGCGTAGGCCGGACCTGACGCGACGGCCGTCGCCCCGGCGGCGATCAGCGCCACGGCGCAGGCGCCGCCGAGGACCATCCTGAGGCGTCCGCGCCTGCGGATGCCCGTACGGACGGGGGCGTCTTTCATGGACGGGTTTCCTCCCTGTGACGGCTGGCGGGCGGCCAGCTTCCGGTGGCGCGAGCCGCGGGTGCTCGCCCGCCCGCGGACGGCGGGACCGGGGCGACAGCCGCGCCACGGGTGGTGGTCGGACATCGACGTCAATCGAGATACGCCGATGGCCACAGTATTGGAGGCCCGGTTCATCCTGTCAACGAGTTCCGGAAATGTTGTGGTAACCGCCGTCCGGCCCTGAACGGCCGTTACGGCTGCCGGAAAGGGCCTCGGATCAGCATCGACATGTCGACTAAGGGCGCCCGACCGCCATTGAAGGCGACTTGATTCCGAAACTTTTCGGCCCTGTTCCGGATCAACACTGCCCCGGCTGCTCGGCGCGCGCGAGCGGTCGGGGCCGGGCCGGACAGTCCACATTTGACGGCTCGCCGGTCGGTCGGTTCAATGACGGCCGGACCGGAGTCGGACCCGATTCCGGCCGGGTGAACCGAGGACGTCGCGCACCCGTCCGGCGTACGTCATCACCGGAAGGACCGCCCTGTGACACCCGATGCCCCCGGCGCGCGCCCGCGGCCGCGCCGGATCCCGCGCGGCGTGGTCGCCGCCGGCGCCGCCGGGCTGGCGGCGCTGAGCCTGGTGGTCGCCGCCCTCAGCGGGAGCGTCGCCGCCGCCCGCGACGACGAGCCGGCCGCCCGGACCGTCTCCGCCGAGCACCTGACCGCGATCCGCACCGCGGCCCGGTCCTGCCCCGCGCTGACCCCGGCGCGGCTGGCCGGGCAGCTGATGGCCGAGTCGGGTCTGGACGCGCGGGCCGAGCGGACCGCGTCCGGCGGCCGGGGCCTGGCCGGGCTGGACGACGAGCGGTGGCGGACCTGGGCGCCGTGGCCGGACGCGCAGCGCACCGACAGCGCCGCCAACATCCTCGCGCTCGCCCACCACATGTGCGACCTGGCCGGGCAGGTTCGCGCGGCTGCCGTCCCCGGCGACCCGTGGCGGCTGTCGCTCGCCGCGTTCCACACCGGGTTCGAGGAGGTACGCGCCTCCGAGGGGGTGCCCTCGACGGCGGTCCCGTACGTCGACGAGGCAAGCCGGTACGCCGCCTACTACGGCCGGCAGGACGGTTTCGCCGAGACCGGCCCGGCGAACCGCGAGAGCGAACGCCGGCAGCCCAAGGCGGTCCCCGCCGCGTACGTCCGCCTCGTGGTACGGGCCGGCTCGGTGTGCCCGCAGGTGCCGCCGGCCGCTGTCGCCGCGCAGCTGATGGCCTCCTCCGGTTTCGACCCGAACCTGCTCGGCGACGGCGGCCGCAAGGGCATCGCCCAGTTCCGGCCCGAGCTGTGGCGTGCGTACGGCCCGTCCGGCGCCTCGCCGTGGGATCCGCAGGCGGCGGTACCGGCGGCCGGCGCCACGCTCTGCGCGCTACGGCGCGAACTGGCCGCGCTCGACGGCGACCCGGACCTGCTGGCGCTGGCGGCGTACCGCGACGGGACCGACGCCGTGCGCCACACCGGCGGCGACTTCGACGCCAGGACGCAGGAGTTCCTGCGCACGGTCCGGGAGTTCACCGACTTCTACGCCCTCGACGGCCGGCTGCGGGGCACGCCGGTGACTTCCGGCACGCCGTCGCCCGGCACCCGGACGCCGAAGCCGCCGGCCTCGTCGGCCGCGCGCCCGTCCACGTCGTCGCCGGCAGCGGGCACGTCGAAGGAGCCGGAGAAGCCGGCCGCACCGGTCCGCCCGGCCGGCGCGAAGCAACTCGTCGGCAAGGAGACCGGCCTGTGCGCCAGCGGCGGCAGCGGTGACGGCGTACGCGTCGTGCTGCGGGCCTGCCGGGAGGAGCGCTCCCAGTGGTGGACGTTCGCGTCCGACGGCAGCGTCCGGGTCGAGGGCGGCCTCTGCCTGGACGTGGCCTGGGGCGAGAAGCGCGACGGCGTACCGGTGCAGACGGCGTGGTGCAGCGGCAACCCGGCGCAGAAGTGGGAGTGGATCGAGAGCCAGGGCCGGCGGTCGCTGTTCAACCGGGCCACCGACCGCTGCCTGGACGTCGACGGGCACGCCGCGGGCGCACCGCTGAACGCCTGGACCTGCGTGTTCAACGTGAAGCAGACCTGGTCGCTGCGCTAGCCGCGCGGCCGGTCCGGCCGGCCGGACCGGATCAGGGATTCGAGCCCACGGCCAGCCCGAGCACCCCGCAGCAGGCCACGCCGACGACGGCCAGCAGGACCAGCATGACGCTGTAGTTGGACCACATGCCGAACCGGGTGACGTCGGTGCCGTAGCCGTCGTACACCCGGTTGCGCCACCCGCCGAAGCGGAACGCGAGGTGGTGCGCGGCCCCCGGCTGCACCGCGAGCGTCGTGGTGACGATCGGGACGCCCATGAAGTCGGTGTACCGGATGTCGTGCGCGCCGGCCGGCACCGCGACGTGCCATGTCCCCTCGCCGGGGATGGCGACCACCTGACGGTCGATCTTGAAGCGGCTGGTCGCCGGCACGGGGATCAGGTACGGCCCGCGGTTCACCGAGACGACGAGCACGCCGCAGCCGGGCGGCGGGGTGATCGGGTGCGGGTAGGCGATCAGCGGGCTGACGCCGCCGGGCATCGGCGGGTACGGCTGCGAGGGGAGGTAGGACACGGCTGGATTCTGGCACGGCCGTGCCAACCGTCGATCCCCCGCCGGTCAGCCCGCGGGCGCTCCGGCGTCGGCCAGCAGCCGCTGTCGCATCAGGAACTTGCGCACCTTCCCGGTGGGCCCCATGACCACGTCGTCGTCGGGGACCGTCACCACCCGGCGCAGCGTCGCGGACACCGCCGGCCCCAGCGCGGCCCGGACCCGGCCGGTACGGTCGGCTGCCGGATCGGCGTCGGCGGTGAGCAGGAGCAGCACGTCGGTCACAGTCGTGCCGTCCTCCCCCGCCGCCGCGAGGACGGTGCAGTCGCGGACGTCCGGGCAGTGCCGGAGGATGCGCTCCTCGGACAGCGCGGTGTACAGCCAGGTGCCGCCGCCCAGGTCGACCGCGTCGCTGGCCCGGTCGACGTGGTGGTAGTCGCCGGCCGCGTCGCGGTACATCAGGTCACCGGTCAGGTAGTAGCCGCCCAGCCGCGTCCGGTACGTGGTGACCGAGTCGTTCCAGTAGCCGAGCGCCAGCGTCGGCGACTTCAGGCCGACGTGCCCCACCTGCCCCGGCGGGACCTCCTCGCCGGTGTCCACGTCGAGCAGCGCGATCTCGGCGAACGGGTACGGCCTGCCGACGCAGCGATCGTAGCGGTCGCTGCCCAGCCGGTGGGTGATCCGGAACGCGCCGTGCCCCATCTCGGTGGAGCCGAGCATGTCGACGAACTTGGAGCCGGGGACGTCGACCATGCCGTCGCGGGTGTACGCGGGGTGGCTGCCGACGGCGACCAGCCGGCGTACGTGCGCCTCGTGCGCGCAGTCACCGGTGTTGAACCAGTTGCGCACCGAGCTGAGGTCGCGGGTGGTCAGGTCGACCCGGGCCAGCTCCGACCAGGTCACCGCGAAGCCGAAGACGCCGGTGGGACGCCACCGCTCGATCGCGTCCAGGATCGTCTCCGCGCTGCGCTCGAACGGCCCGCCCTGCGCGGACAGGCACAGCAGCTGGTAGCCGTTGCAGAGCGCCTGGTTGAGCGTGATGATGCCGGCGGCGTGCGCGGCCGGCAGCGCGGACATCTCCCGCACCTCGCCGTACGGCCGGGACTCGGTGAGGCGGACCGCGCGGATCGCGGCGAACAGGCCGTGGTGCGAGTGGACGATCGCCGCCGGCACCCGGGTGGTGCCCGAGGAGTGGGTGATGACCACCGGTTCCTCGGGGTGGTGAGGGTGGTGCGGCGGCGCCTGCGCCGGGTCGCCGGTGCCGGTCTGCGCCGCGTCGCCGAGGATCTCCACGCCGAGGTCGTGCCCGGCCAGCGCGGCGTGGTCGGCGTCGACCACCACGCCGGCCCCGCGCAGCCGCCTGACGAACTCGGCCGCCAGCGGGACCGGCATGTTGCCGTTCATCAGCGCCGGGATCGCGCCGAGCCAGGTCAGCGCCAGGAAGTTGAGGAACACGTCGGGCGCGGAGGTCACGTACACCGCGATCGGGTCGGCCCGGCGGACGCCGCGCGCCCGGAACCAGGCGGCCCGGGCCGCGACCCGGTCGGTGAGCGTGGCCAGCGACAGCGGCGTCCAGGCGGGGATGCCGTCGACGTCGGCGTCGAACGTCACCCGCGGCATGTCCATGTCGGCGCCGTGCTCGGCCAGCCGGAGCAGCACGTTGCCCGCGCCCAGCTCCATGTCGGCCGCCAGCGTCGCCCGGAAGTTGTCGGCACCCAACGAGTGGCCTCCTCAGCTGACACGCGTCACGGCCGCGCCCCGTACCGGCCGCCGAGCGGGGACACGATCAGGCTAGAGCGCCCGCCACGCTGAGACAATGGTCGATGTACGGACGGTCAGGAGACCTCGCGGTTGAACAGGTGCGACGACCAGAACAGACTGGCGGCGGCCAGCCCGGACATGATCAGCGCGCCCTGCCACACCACTGTCTGGGTGATCTGGCCGGCGAACAGCGCGCGCATGCCGTCGGTGGCCCAGGCGAACGGGTTCCACACCGCGACCCGCTGGATCCACATCGGCGCCAGCACGAGCGGGATGAGCACGCCGGCGAGCAGCGACACCGGCTGCCCGACGGTGTTCACCAGCACGCCGAGGCTGTTCTCGTTGCGCACCAGCAACGCGATGTCGTACGAGATCGAGGTGCTGAGCAGCACCATCACCGACAGCAGCGCGTACGACACCAGCAGGTTCGCCAGGTGCACCCGCAGGCCGAACGGCAGCGCCACCAGCGTGACCACGACGGCCTGCACCACGTTGAGGCACACGTGCATCAGCGCCCGGCCCAGCAGCAGGCCGGTCCGGCTCACCGGCGTCACCCGGCACCTGTCGATGATGCCCGCGCGCAGCGCGCTGAGCAGCCCGTAACCGGCGAACAGGCCACCGAACAGGCCCATCGCCACGAACAGGCCGGGCACGTAGATCCGGTACGCGTCGGCGTAGGACGCGGCGCCCCGGTCGACCATCACCACCTTGAGGAACGGCGCGAAGAGGATCAGGTAGGTGATCGGCTGGGCCAGGCTGAACGCGACCATCACCGGGTTGCGCACCATCAGGCCGGCCTCCTGCTGGAAGATCAGCCAGGTGTCGCGGACGAGTTTCACGCCGTACTCCTCTCGGCGTCCGGTCACTCGGCGAGCGACCGGCCGGTCTTGGCCAGGAACACGTCGTCGAGGCTGGGCCGGCGGGCCTCGATCGCGCCGGGCTCGATGCCCCTGTCGTAGAGCGCCCGCATGATCTGCGGGATGGCGGTGGCGGCGCTGTCCACGTAGAGCCGCAGCGTGCCGTCGACCGGCTCGGCCGCGTGCACGTACGGCGCCTCGGCCAGCAGCTTCGTCGCTGCCGGCAGGTCGCCGCCGGTCTCGCCCGCGACGTCGGCGGCGGCGAAGTCGATCGCGACCACGTCACCGGAGATCTCGCGTTTGAGCGCCGACGGGGTGCCCTCGGCCACGATCCGCCCGGCGTCGATGATCGAGACCCGGTCGCAGAGGCTGTCGGCCTCGTCCAGGTAGTGCGTGGTGAGGAAGATGGTCATGCCCTCCTCGCGCAGCCGCCGTACCTCCTGCCACATCCGGACCCGGCTGGGCGGGTCGAGCCCGGCGGTGGGCTCGTCCAGGAACATGACCTGCGGCGAGTGGATGACACCCAGTGCCACGTCGAGACGGCGGCGCTGTCCGCCCGAGTACGTCTTGATCTTGCGGTCGGCGAAGTCGTCGAGCTGGAACGCGCGGATCGCCCCGGCTGCCAGTTCCTGCGCCACCGACTTGGACAGGCCGTGCATCCGGGCCTGGAGCACCAGGTCCCGGCGGGCGGTGGAGTCGTCGTAGGTGCCGCTGGCCTGCGCCACGAAGCCGATCCGCCGCCGGACCTGCG
Source organism: Micromonospora sp. CNZ297 (assembly GCF_007827625.1). Lineage (NCBI taxonomy): Bacteria > Bacillati > Actinomycetota > Actinomycetes > Micromonosporales > Micromonosporaceae > Micromonospora > Micromonospora sp. CNZ297. The sequence goes on from NZ_VISU01000001.1 coordinate 376,654, forward strand.
CGGGCGCGCGCAGCAGATCGACACCGGCGATGGTGGCCGCTCCCCCGCTGGGCCGGATCAGCGTCGCGAGCATCCGCAGCGTGGTGGACTTACCGGCGCCGTTCGGGCCGAGGAACCCGACGATCTCGCCTCGGCGTACCGCGAAGTCGACGCCGCGTACCGCGTCGACAGTGGTGGCGCCGCGCCCGCGGCCGACCCGGAAGGACTTGCGTAGGCCGGTGGCCTCGATCATCGAGCCTCCTCGTGCGGCACGACGCCTGCGCGGGTGCGTCAGGTCAGGCTAGTTCGGCCCCGACTGTTGGACAACGGTCGATGCGTCAGGCGTCGGGAGCCGTCCGTGCCAACGCGGCGAGGTGCGCCGCCGCCGCGCGGGCGCCGCCGGCCGCCGCGAACGACTCCCCCACCCGGCGCGCGCCCGCCCGGTACGCGGGCTCGTCGAGCACCGCGCTCAGCGCGGCGGTCAGCTCCGCCGGGGTCGCCGATCCGAAGGAGACCTCCAGGCCGGCGCCGGCCCGGCGCACCTGACGCGCCACCGCCGGGTGGTCGTGCCGGATCGGCGCGACCACCACCGGCACGCCGTGTGCCAGCGCCTCGGAGACCGTGCCCAGGCCACCGTGGGACACCAGCGCGTCCAGCCGGGGCATCAGCTCCAGCACCGGCACCCGGGGGGCGACCAGCACGTGCGGCGGCGGGTCGGGCACCAGGCCGGGGGCGGCGGTGAGGATCACCTGGACCCGGTCGGCGAGCGGCGCGGTCGCCGCCGTCATCCGCCGGTAGAAGTCGGCTGCGAGGTGCTCGGCCATCGTCCCGACCGTGACCAGCACGTGCCGGCGGCCGGGATCCCACGCGTCCCAGGCGAACGCGGGCGCGTTCGGCCGCCGTCCCAGCGCCGGCCCGGTGAGCACGCAGCCCGGCGGCAGCGGCGCCGGGCCGGTCAGCGCCGTGGTGGTCAGCCCGATCACGAGGTACGGCGAGAAGCGCAGGTCGATCGTCTCGTCCACCGGTACGTCGGTCATCGCCCACACCCGGCGGACCTGGGCGCGTACCCAGTCAGTGAACTCGGGCATCTCCCCGGTCGGCGGCGTCAGCTCCAGCATGCCGACGCAGAACGTCGCCCACGGCAGCCCGCGGCGGTGCGCGGCGAGCGCGCCGGCCAGCGCGTACTGGTCGGCCACCACCACGTCCGGCCGGTACCGCTCGACCGCCGAGTCGGCGGCGTCGCGGATGAACCGGTTGGCGGGCAGCACGTGCCCCTCCCAGAGGCTGCGCACGGAGTCCGGCCCGGACGCGCCGTCGGGGCGGTAGTAGCGCTTGCCGGTCGGGAACAGCGTGGCGTCCGGGCCGACCAGCGGACGCAGGTCGCTGCGCGGCCCGACCCAGGCCACCTCGTGCCCGGCCGCCTCCAGTTGCTGGGCGATGGCGACCGGGGCGTGCAGATGGGACTCCACCGGCAGCACGACGAACAGGAAGCGAGGCACGTCGATATGATCGCACGCGCGTTGACATCCATCGGCGTCACTGATCTGATCCGTGGCGTGACGGTACGCGTATGACGGCGATCGACGCCGTCTCGGTGTTCCTGCCGCAGCGCCGGGTGCCGGTCGAGAGCCTGGCCGCGCCGCTGGGCCTGACCGACATGCAGGTCCGCCTGTTCCGCCGCTTCCACGGCCTGACCGAGGTCCGTCGCGACCCCGGGCTGTCCCTGACCGACCTGCTGCTGCACGCGGCGGCCGGTCTCACCGCGCTTCCCGCGCTACGGCAGCGCGTGCGGTTCGTGGTGTACGGGCGGGCGTTCCCGGTGGTCACCCCCTATCCGGTCAACCCGCTGCACGAGGTGTGCCGCACGCTCGGGCTGGGCCACGCACTCGCGTTCACGCTCACCCAGCAGTCCTGCGCCAGCGCGCTGGCCGCGATCGACGTGGCCGGGCGGCTGCTCGCGTCCGAACCGGACACGCCCGACGGCCCGCCGCTCGCGCTGGTGCTCACCGGGGAGAAGGCGTTCACCCGCGACGCCCAGTTCATCCCCGAGACGTCGGTGTTCAGCGAGGGCTCCTCGGCCTGCCTGCTCAGCGCCGGAGGCGGCCGGGACCGGCTCCTCGCGTACGCCTGCCACCAGCGGGGCGAGTTCGACGTGGCCGGCGGCGAGTCCCCGGCACGGTTCCAGCGGGCGTACCGGCCGGCGCTGGCCGAGGTGATCGGCCGCGCGCTGGACCGGGCCGGGACGGCGCTGTCCGAGCTGCGGCTGGTGCTGCCGCACAACGTCAACCTGATGACCTGGAAGCGGCTGTGCCGGCTGATCGGGCTGCCGCTGGACCGGGTGCTGCTGGACAACGTGACCGAGACCGGGCACGTGTTCTGCGCCGACGCGTTCGTGAACTACCGCACCGCCCGGGAGCGCGACCTGCTCCGGCCGGGTGACAGGTACCTGGTCGCGGCGGTGGGCGCCGGGGACGGCGCGACGTTCGCCGCCATGGTGTTCGAGCACTGACCGGCGTGCGGGAGGCCACCTTGGACGACGGGCTGCGCCTGCTGCGGGCCGCGCGGCACACGGTCACCGGCCCCGCCGCGCTGCTCGCCGATCCCGTGCTGCGCGAGCGCACCGCCGGCTACCTGGCGGACCTGACCCGGCCGTACGGACTGCGCGTGCCGGACGGTCTGTTCGACGCGCCGTCGGGGGCGCTGGGTCAGTCGTACGGGGAGATGGCCGCCGGACTGATCCGGGCGGTCGTGCCGCCGGACGAGCCGGTGGACCTGCTGGTGCTGGCGTTCGCCGTGCACGACGTGCTGCCCGGGCGGGCCACCGCGGCGTACCTCAGTCACGTGTGCCCGGGCACGCCGATGTCGTTCGCGCTCTGCGACCAGGGTTCGGCGGCGGCTTTCACCGGGCTGCGGATCGCCCGCGAGTACGGGTGCCGCCGCGCCCTGCTGCTCACCGTCGAGCAGGCGGTCCTGCCGTACGACACGGCGGTGCCCGTACCGGCCCGCCACCGGGCGGTGGCCATGCTCTACGGCACCGCCGCCGACGACACCGCCCGGACCGGCGGGGCGCGGGTGACAGGGCTGCGCCAGCACGCCGACGTCGGCCCCGGCGACGTCGCGGCGCTCGCGGCGGCCGAGGTGCACGAGCTGACGGCCGGGCGTACCGATGTCGCGGTCGTGCTCGGCGCCGACCTCGCGGCCGCGTGGCCCGGCCCCGGCGGCGGCGCGGTGACGACCGGTCCACCGAGGCAGCCGTCCACCGGGGTCTGGTGGGCGCTGCTGGACCGTCTCGCCGGGGACGCGGCGCGGCCCCGGCCGGTGGTGGTGGCCGACTACGAGCCCGGCCTGGGCTACCTGAGCGTGGCCGCGCTGGCGCCGGCGGACCGGTCAGAGCCCGTCGGCGAGCGCGGCGCGGACGAACGCGCACAGCCGTTCGTTCGCCTCCGGGGCGCCGACGGTGATCCGGACCCCGGCGCCTGGTAGCGCCATCACCAGGATGCCCGCCTCCCGGGCCCGCTCGGCGAACGGCACGGCCCGCTCCCCCAGCGGCAGCCACACGAAGTTGGCCTCGCTGGGCGCCACGCTGAGCCCGAGGCCGCGCAGCGCGCCGATCAGGCCGGTACGCGCCGCCACCAGCTCGGTGCACCGCCGGGTCAGTTCGGCACCCACCTCCGGCGTCAGGCTCGCCACCGCCGCCGCCTGGGCGAGCGCGGAGGGGAAGAACACCGCCCCGGTGAGCGCGGCGGCCCGGGTGAGCCGGGGCGGCACCACTGCGTACCCGACGCGCAGCGCGGCGAGCCCGTACGCCTTGGAGAACGTGCGCAGCACGCAGACGTTGTCGTACGCGCGGTACAGGTCCATCCCGTCCGGCGAGCGCGGGTCGGTGACGAACTCGCGGTACGCCTCGTCCACGATCACCGGCACGTCGGCCGGGATCCGTTCCAGGAACGCCTCGACGTCGTCGCGGCGCAGCGCCGTACCGGTCGGGTTGTTGGGGTTGCACAGCAGCACGCACCGGGTCCGGTCGGTGACCGCGTCCGCCATGGCCGGCAGGTCGTGGTCGTACCCGTCCATCGGGACCGGCACGGCGCGGGCGCCGGCGTTGCCGATGATCAGCGGGTAGCCCTCGAACGACAGGGCCGGGTGGACGACGTCCGGGCGTGGTCCGAGGGACTGCACGAGGTGCTGGCACAGTCCGGCCGAGCCGGGGCCGACGAGGATCGCCTCGGGGCCCACGCCGAGCCGCGCCGACAGCGCCGCGACGAGCGCCGACGACGTGCGGTCCGGATAGCGCTGGAGCGTCGCGGCGGCGCCCTCGACCACCCGCCGGATCCCCGGCAGCGGCGGGTAGGGCGTCTCGTTCATGGACAGGTCGGCCGGGGGTTGCGTCCCGACGGCGGTGGCAGGCGTCATCATCGCTCACTTTCCGACGGGACCGGTGGGGACGGGGTGTGCGCGTGCCGGTCGGCCAGCAGCCCCAGTTGGTAGAGCCGGTCGACGGCTGACAGCGGCCGCACGTCGGTGCCGGAGAGGTTGCCGGCGGTGAGCCCGAGCAGCCGGGGGTTGGCGGCGGTACGGCGCATCATCCGCGCGCCGAGCAGCTTCGGCAGCCCGGACACGGCGGTGATCATGCGGGAGGCGTTGTGGCTGACGGTGGCGACGTGGTCGAGCCGGGGCCGCCGGGCCGCCTCGAAGGCCCGCAGCGCCCGGTCCACGGCGGCCGGTTCCGGCGCGCCGCCCTCGGCGGCCAGGCAGGCGGCGAGCGTCTCGGCGTCACCGAGGGAGCTGTTGACGCCCTGCGCGGCCATCGGGTGCACCGCGTGGGCGGCCTCACCGGCGAGCGCGAGCCCCGGTGCGGCCAGGCGCGCGCTGCGCAGCCGGTAGACCGCGAGCAACTGGCGCCGGTGCAGGCTCGCGCGCACGGCCGGTTCCAGCGGGCTGATCGCCGGGACGTCGGCGAGCAGCCGTCCGCACCACGCGTCCAGGTCCACGCGGCCCCGGAACTCGTCCGGTGTGACCTGCACATAAAGGCGGCACCGCCCGCCCGGCAGCGGGTAGACCAGGCAGAGTCCCCGGGCGGTGCGGTAGGCGGACACCTCGTCGGCCACCTCGGCGCTGTCCACGTCGAAGGCGACCAGGCCGTGCGGGTACTCCCGGCGCTCCACGCCGATCCCCGCCGCGCGGCGCAGCGGCGAGGACATGCCGTCGGCCGCGACCACCAGCGACGCCTCGATGTCCCGCTCGGCGCCGTCCGCGACGACCCGGACGCCGTCGATCCTCCCGTCGTGATCGCGCCGGACGCCTGTCACCCGCACACCCCACCGGACCTCCACGCCGGCCGGCAGCCGGTCGGTCAGCACCGCGCGCAGGTCGCCGTAGTCGGCGCAGAGGATCTGCCGGTACGCCCCGGGCAGGCCCGCGTAGTCCAGGCAGAGCAGCGGCTCGCCGTGCGCGTCGCGGATGGCCAGCCGCCCGACCGGACGCGCGCCGGTGGCCCGCAGGGCGTCCAGCGCGCCCCAGGAGTCGAGGATGCGGATCGTCTCGGGCTGGAGGATCTCGCCCTTGGCGATCGACGCGGGAGCGCGCTGCCGGTCGAGCACGAGCACCCGCAGGCCGAGCGCGCCGAGCGCGTGCGCGCAGGCCAGCCCGCCCGCGCCGGCGCCGGCCACCACCACGTCGGCGGTCATCGGGCCACCGCCCCCGGTGCGGCGCCGGACCGCGTGGCGGCGGCCCGGCGGTACTCGCCGAGCGTCCGCAGCGCGAGCGCCTGGGTGATCACCGCGTTCGGGTACCGCATGTGGTGGCGGATGTAGTTGCACACCCGGGCGGCGGGCCAGGCGCCGTCCGGTCCGGCGGCGGCCACCAGCCAGGCGACGCCCCGGTCCACCGCGTCGGCGGCGTCCGGATCGCCGGTCGCGAGCAGGCCCTGCACCGCCCAGGACGTCTCCTCCACAGTGCCGCCGGTGCCGTCGCCCGGGCCCCACGAGCCGTCGGGCAGCTGGGTGTCGCGCAGCCACCGGGCCGCGCGGCGCACCACCTCGTGCCGGGCGTGCCCGACCCGGGACAGCGCGGCGACCACCACCGCGGTGCCGGAGGTGTGGTCGCGGTACCAGAGGTTCTCGAACGTGCCGGCGGGCGCGGCCCGGGTGAGCAGCCAGGCCGCCGCGCGGGCGATCGCCGGATGGTCGTCCGGATACCCGGCGTCGTGCAGCGCGAGGATCGCCTGACTGGTGATGGCCGGGCAGGGTCCGTCGTTGGCGAGCCGGGTGTCGCGGACCCACAGGCTCCACGAGCCGCGGCTGTCCTGGCGGCCGACGAGCCACGCCAGTCCCTGGCGCAGCACCGGGTCGGTGCCGGCACCGGGGAGTCCGGCGAGCGCGGAGAGGATCTCGGCCGACTCCAGCGTGACCGGCCAGCCCCGGGCGTTCGAGTAGCTCCACCCGCCCGGCGGCACGTCCAGCACCTCGAACGCCTCCGTCTTGCGGGCGGCGTGGAGGAACTCCCGGGTGGCGTGCAGCCGGGGATCGTCGGCGTAGCCGGCCGCGATCAGCCCGGTCGCCGCGTACCCGGACCGGGTGAGGTCCAGGTTGCTGACCGCGTCCCAGGATCCGTCGGGGCGTACCGCCCGGCGCAGCCAGCCGACGACGGCGCGGGCGATGTCGGGCGCCTCGCCGCTGCGGGCCAGACCGAGCAGGACGAGCGCGGCCGGCCACGGGTCCTCGCTGAGCGCTCCGGTGCGGCCCTCGTGGTCGTGGATGGACCGCAGCAGCCGTACCGCCGCCGGACGGGCGCGGCGCAGCGTGGCCCGGCGCAGCCGGCCCGCGGGCAGCATGTCGGCCTGCATCAGGGCCAGCCCGACGAACGGCGCGGTACGGAACGACAGGCGCTGCCGGCGTACCCGGTCGAACAGGACGATCTCCAGCGGCAGCCGGCGCAGCGGGCCGGCCTCGGCTGTCATCCCGGCCATGGTGAGCAGTTGCCGGCACAGCAGCGAGATCGCCGGATCGGTGATGGTGTCGACGCCGCCGAGCGCGGCCAGCCGGGCGCGGCCCGCCGCAATCGCGTCGGCGCTGTCAGCCGGTGCGCTCAGCGCCAGCGCGGCGACCGCCACGGCGGTGGGTACGACGGCGGTGCCGGCGCCCACGACGCCACCCCAGCCGCCGTCGTCGTGCTGCGCGCGGCGCAGCCAGGCGGTTCCGGCGTCGACCAGGTCGGCGCAGCCGGACGGGTCGGCGGCGTGCAGCGCGGCGACAGCGCCAGCGGTGCCGAGCACCGAGGCGGGTGGGTCGTCGCTGAAGGCGCCGTCGGGGCGGCGGCGACGGAACAGCGCCTCGGCACCAGCGGTGAGGGCCTTCCCGACGGCCTCGGCGGTCACAGCGGTCATGGCGCGTCCTCCAGAGGCAGTCGATTGTGGGTGGCGAGGGTCAGGCCCGCGACCGGCGGGCCGAGTTCGTGCCGGACGCGCATGCCGCGCTGCGCCAGCCAGGTCAGCAGCACCATCGGCAGCGCGAGCGCGAGCTGCACGGCGACGCCGAGGCCGAGCCCGACCGCCGCCGAGGCCAGCACGACCCGCTCGACGACCAGGACCGAGTGGGCGCGCAGCGCCACCAGGACGGGCATCCCGTCGCGGCGCGCCACCAGCGGAGCCAGCGCGGCGACGCCGGTGACCAGGACGACGAGCACAGTCGCCAGGTACGCCATCCGTGTGCCCGGCTCGGCCAGCAGCCCGGCGGTCACGGCGGCGCCGATCGTGACGGCGTAGAGCGCCACCACGGTCCGTACGGCCGCCGGCACGCCCCGCCCCACCGGCAGCGTGCGGTAGCCGCCGGCACGATCGCCGTCGATGTCGCGCAGCGCGCCGACCAGGTTGGACATGGCGTCGTGCGACCAGAACGCGACGACGAGCGCGAGCAGCACCGGCACCGCCCAGTCCCGGTCCGGCGCGAGGCCGGCGGCGAGCGCGCCGTAGCCGAGCGCGACCGCGCCGAGCGCGCCGCGGACCAGGTTGCCGGCGATCCCCCGGGCCTTGAACCACCTGCTGTACGCGACGATGCCGCACGCGGCCAGCAGCGCCGCCACTGTGGTGCCCCATCCACCGAGTACGGCCAGGACGCCGAGTGCGGCGAAGCAGGCGCTGCCGCACCACAGTGCCGTGCCCGCGCGCAGCCGGCTGGACGGGATCGGCCGGTGCGGCTTGCTGCCGGCGTCGAGGTCCCGGTCGAAGTAGTCGCCGAGATAGTGGCCGCCCAGCCAGCCGGCGGTGGGCGCGGCCCAGGCCGACAGCAGCAGCCACGGATCGTGGCCACCGGCCACTGCGGCGCCGGCCAGGCCGACGAGCCCGACGTACCAGAGGGTGTAGGGCCGCCAGGTCTCCACGTGGGCCCGCAGTGCTCGCACGGCGCCGGCCGTGCTCACGCCATCTCGCTCGTCATCCAGGCCGCGATGCCGGTGAGCACGTCCGCGCTCGCGGACGGGGTGAGCGCTGCCAGCTCGGCGCGGGCCCGCTCGGCGTGCTCCACCATCAGCCGCCGGGCGCCGTCGACAGCGCCCACCTCGCGGAGCAGGGCGGTGACCCACTCGACGTCGCCGGGACCGGCGCCACGGCGGTGCAGCACCGCCAGCAGTTCCACCCGTGCGGCGTCGCTGATCGCGTCGTACGCCAGCAGCAACGGCAGCGTGGGGCGGCCGTTGTTGAGGTCGCTCGTCGCGGGCTTGCCGGTCTGCTCCGGGGTGGACAGGTAGGACAGCAGGTCGTCGCGGATCTGGAACGCGGTGCCGACGTGCTCGCCGTAGCGGGCCAGCGCGGAGGCCACCAGCGGGTCGGCGCCGCCGAGCAGCGCGCCGATGTGGCACACGGCGCGGAACAGCGAGCCGGTCTTGAGCCGGATCATCTCCGGGTACCAGCGGGCGCCCGCGTCCAGGTCGCCGACGAGCCGCGCCTCCAGCGCCTGGCCCCGGCACAGGTCCTGGCCCGCCTCGGCGAGCGCGGTGACGGCGGCGACGACCGACGCCGCGGGGACCGCCCGGCCGCTCTCCACCATCGCCTGGAAGGCGTGGAAGATGAGGTGGTCGCCGGCCACGATGGCGCCGGGGATGCCGTACGCGACCGGGACCGCCGGGCGGCCACGGCGCAGCGTGTCGGCGTCGATGATGTCGTCGTGCACGAGCGTCGCGACGTGCAGGTATTCGGTGCCGAGCGCGGCGGCGAGGACGTCCCGTGGTGATCCGCCCACCGCCTCGGCGGCGTGCAGCGTCATCATCGGGCGGAGCATCTTGCCCGCCGGCAGCAGCGCGTAGCGCACGATCGCGTCGAGCTGGTCGGGCGTCTCCGGCCACCGCCGGCCGAGTTCGGCGCGCAGCAGCCGCCCCGATTCGCTGCGGGCCAGGTCGTCGATGAAGGGCGGATATCGCGTGGAGCCAGCAACCGTCATGACGCGTCGACCCTTTCGCCAGGGATCGGCTAGTCGCCACGCGAGACGTTACCGGTAGGTCCTCCCCGGAACAACCATTGATAAACGCGCATGGACATGGGTGGCCGCAAATGTCGCGACAGCATTCTTCAGCACATTGACCGATGCGCAGAGAAATCCGCCGTTTGACCCACGGCCGCCATCTCGATGCATATACGTCAATGTTCGGGCGCACGGGACGGCACCGGACAGGTTCGGCTCCCCCGGGCCCGCTCAGGCGCCGGCGGCGAACTCCATGAGCGTCAGCCCGTCGGTGCCGTGGTAGGTGCGCCGGGGCGCCAGGCCCGCGGCGGCGGCGAGCGCGGCGAACTCGGGCAACCCGCGCTCCCGGCCGCCGACGAGGACCAGCATCCGCAGGTCGTACGGGGACAGGTGCGGCACGTGCGGCACCGTCGGCAGCACCTCGATGACGAGCACCCTGCCGGTGGTCCCGGCCGCCTCGGCGCAGCGCCGCAGGATCGCGGTGGCGTGGGCGTCGCTCCAGTCGGTGAGCGCGCGGGAGACCACGTACACGTCGGCGCCGGGCGGCAGCGGGGCGAAGAAGTCCCCCGCCACGGTCTCGGCCCGGTCGGCGAGGCCGCAGGCGGCGAACGTCGCGGCGGCGGTGGCCACCGGCTCGTCGCGGTCGACGAGCGTGCCCCGCAGGTGCGGATGGGCGCCCAGCACCTCCCGCAACAGCCCGCCCGCACCCCCGGCCACGTCGACCACGTGCTTCGCCTCGTGCCAGGGGTAGAGCGCCGCGACCTCCGGGGCGGTGAACCGCTGCTGGCTGAGCATCAGCGCGTCGAAGTAGGCCCGGTGTTCCGGGTGGGCGTCGAGGTCGGCCCAGAAGTCGCGCCCGTGCACCTCCCGGTAGCCGGGCCCGCCGGTGCGGATCGCGTGCGGCAGGCCGGTCCAGGCCAGGTCCATGCGCGCGCCGAGCCCGCCGAGGTCCAGGTAGGCGCCGTGGCCGCCGCCGTCGCGGTCGCAGAGCAGCTCGCCGACGTCGGTGAGGCCGAACACGTCCGGCGACACCTCGACGAACACGCCCCGGTGCACGAGGTAGCGCAGCAGGCGGCCCAGCGCGGCGGCGTCCGCGCCGCAGGCGCCGGCCAGCTCACTTAGACCGGTGACGCCCGCGGCGATCCGGTCCGGCACGCGCAGCGTCACCGCCGTGCGGACCGCGAACGGGGTGGCCAGGTCGGTGAGCCGGTCGAGCCGCTCCCCCGCGTCACCCTCGATCTGGGCATCGATCGACACCGGCGCCTCCTCCCGCGTCGCGGGCCGGCACCGCCGCCCCCGCCGGTGCGCATGCTTTCAGGCGTACGGCGGGTGAGTCAACGACGACGGCTGGTGAGGACATTCATGGACGTGGAACAATTCGCGGACCAGCCGAGGGGCGCAGACCGGAGGGATCATCGATGACCACATCCATCGCGGCCGAGGTCCGGCTCGTCTCCGGCGCGCTGGGCGCCGAGGTCCACGGCATCGACCTGAACACGCTCACCGACGAGGGCTTCGCGCTGATCCACGACCTGCTGCTCAAGCACCAGGTGGTCTTCCTCGCCGGTCAGACCGGGCTGACGCCGCAGGCGCACGTCGCGTTCGGCCGCCGCTTCGGCGAGGTGGAGCTGCACCCGTACCTGCCCCGGCTGGACGGGCACCCGGAGATCGTCGTCATCGACTCCGCCGACGGCGGCAAGGTCGACGTCTGGCACACCGACATGACGTTCCACCAGAGCCCGCCGATCGCCTCGATCCTGCACCTGATCCAGTTGCCCGAGGTCGGCGGCGACACCATGTGGACCAACCAGTACCGGGTCTACGAGGCGCTCTCCGCGCCGATGCGGGACCTGCTCGACGGGCTGACCGCCATCCACGTCATCCGGATCGGCACCGAGTTCACCAGCCGCGCCGAACACCCGGTGGTCCGGGTGCACCCGGAGACCGGGCGCCGCTCGCTGTACGTCAACCGGCTGTTCACCTCGCACATCCCGCAGCTGACCCGCAACGAGAGCGACGCGCTGCTGGAGCACCTGTTCACCTTCTCCGAGAGTCCCCAGTTCACCTGCCGCTACCGGTGGCGGACCGGGGACGTCGCGGTGTGGGACAACCGGGTCACCCAGCACTACGCCGTGAACGACTACGACGGGCTGCGGCGCGGGCAGCGGATCACCGTGCTCGGCGACCACCCGGCCGGGAACGAGCCCCGGTGGGAGCACTACGTCCCGGCACCCGGCGAACGCTACTGGCCGGGCCGGGTCAACGCGGTGGAGAGCTACTGACCGCCGGTCACCAGGTGACCGGGAAGGAGGCGATGCCGCCGTTCATCCGGTCGTGCCGCCACGGGATCTCCGCCAGCGGCACGGCCGGGGACAGCGCCGGCATCCGGGTCAGCAGCGCCCCGAGCGACAGCTCCACCTGCATCCGGCCCAGCGCCGTGCCGAGGCAGAAGTGCGGCCCGAAGCCGAAGGTCAGATGCGGCACACCGGGCCGGCGGTCGATGTCGAAGACGTTCGGCTCGGGGAAGAACCGGGGGTCGCGGTTGCCGGCCCACGGGATCGCCATCACGCAGTCGCCGGCCCTCATCCCGACCCCGCCGAGGACCAGGTCCTCGCGGACCACCTGTACCCGGAACATGGCGCTCACCGACGTGTAGCGCAGGATCTCGTCGGTGGCCGCGGCGAGCTTGCCCGGCGCGGCCCGCAGCTTCGCCAGCTGCTCCGGGTGCTGGAACAACGCGCGCAGGCCCGCGCTCGTCGAATTGATCTCCAGCCCGCCGAGCAGCACCCCCATGGCCAGCTCGACCAGTTCGGCGTCGACCAGCTCGTGCGCGCCGCCGCCGCGGACCCAGGCCGAGAGCAGGTCGTCGCCGGGCTCGGCCCGCTTGCGCGCCAGCTGCCCGGCCAGGTAGTCCCGCAGCTCGGCCTGCGCGGTCATGGCGGCGGCCGAGCCGTACGCGGTGACCGAGTTCAGCCCCTCGATCCAGGCGTAGAACCGGGGCCGGTCGGCGGCCGGGACACCGAGCACGTCGCACACCACGAGCACCGGCAGCGGCGCCACCAGTCCGGCCACCACGTCGGCCGGGCGCGGACCGGCCAGCATGGCGTCGACCAGCTCGTCCACCAGCCGCTGCACCCGGGGCCGGAACGTCCCGATGCGCCGGGCGGTGAACGCGCGGCCGGCCACCCGCCGCACCACGGCGTGCGCCGGACCGTCCATGTTCAACTCACGGGGACCGCCGCCGTCCGGTGTCGCCGTCGCGCCCAGCGGCAGCCGGGAGAAGCGGGGATCGGCCAGGACGGTGCAGCAGTCCTCGTAGCCGAGCACCAGCCAGGCCGCCCGCCCGTCGGGCAGCCGCACCCGGCTGACCGGCTCGGCGACGACCATCTCCAGCAGCTCGGCGGGAAGGTCTCCGGTGAACGGTTCGAACGGATAGGAACGCAGCCCGGAATTGACTGTCACCGGGCCACCGGGCAGCTGATCGCGGTCCACGTCCGACATCGGCTAAGAGTCCAGCATCGGTTAGTCCGGCGTCAATATCCGTCGCATGCGTCCGCGGCCTTCCGCGTACCGGTGCCGATCCCCTAGCATCGGTTCTCCAGGGCTGCCGTTTCGCCGCGCGGATTGGTGGGATTTGACTGCGCCGCTGCGAATTCTGATGTCGACGTGGGGCTGGCGGTCGCATTTCTACGGCCTGGTCCCGCTCGGCTGGGCGTTGCAGGCCGCCGGTCACGAGGTGCGGGTGGCGAGTCACCCGTCGATGGCCGCCACGATCAGCGCGGCCGGGCTCGCCGCCGTACCGCTGGGCGCGGACGTCGACTTCGCCGAGGCGTTCGCCGGCCGGATCGGCACGGTGGCCCCGCTCGCCGGTTCCGCGCCGGCCGGCGCGGTCGTGCCGGCGATCACCGCCGACGGCGGGGTGGTCCGGTTCGCCGACGCCGTCCTCGACGACCTGGTCTCCTTCGGCCGGTCCTGGCGGCCGGACCTGGTCCTCTGGGAGCCGTTCAACCTGGCCGCGCCGGTGGCCGCCGCCGCGCTGGGCGTGCCGGGCGTGCTGAACCTGTGGGGGCCGGACTCCTCGACCACACTGCGCATGGACCCGGATCAGGTGGTCGGGCCGCTGGCCGCCCGGTTCGGGTTGCGCGCCGCCGACGTGCCGCTGGACGGCGTCCTGACGCTCGATCCGGTGCCGCCGCCCATGCAGGTGCCGACGGCGCGCCCCGGCCGTCCGGTGCGGTTCGTGCCGTACAACGGTCCGGCCGTGGTGCCGGACTGGCTGCGCCGCCCGGCGGGCCGGCCCCGGGTGTGCGTCACTGCGGGCACCATGATGGCCGCCGCCGGGTTGCACGACCGGTTCGACCTGGGCGGGGTGATCCGGGCGGTGGCCGGGCTCGACGTGGAGGTCGTCGTGGTGGTCGAACCGCGTCAGCACGAGGGGCTGGGCCCGCTGCCGGCCCGGGTCCGCCTGGTCGACGGGCCGCTGGCCGTACGGCTGGTGCTGCCGACCTGCGCCGCGCTCGTGCAGCAGGGCGGGGCCGGCACGACCATGACCGCGCTCGCCTACGGCGTGCCGCAGCTCGTCCTGCCGCAGGTCAGTGACCAGCACTTCAACGCGGAACGGCTGGCCGCCACCGGCGCCGGCACCTCGCTGACGGGTGAGCAGGCCACCGCCGACGCGGTCCGGGAACTCGTCGGCGAGCTGGTCGGTGACGGGCCCCGGCGACGGGCCGCGACGTCGATGCGTGACCGGGTCCACGCCATGCCCGCCCCCGCGGATCTGGTGCCGGCGCTTGCCGCCCTGGCCCGGGGCGGCCCGATCTGAGGAGTCGCAGATGACGCAGGAGCCACCGGCCATCCCGTACCCGCTCGCGCCGGCTCCGACGATCTACCACCCGTCGCCGGACTACACCCGGATGCGGGAGACGTGCCCGGTGGCCCGGGTCGAGCTGCCCGACGGGGCGTGCGCGTACCTGGCCACCCGGCACGCCGACGTGCGCCGGGTCTTCACCGACCAGCGGTTCAGCCGGGCCGCCGCGGCCGGCCCGAACCGCCCGACCCGGGAACTCGGCTCACTCGCCGAGGACTCGCTGATCGGGATGGACCCGCCGCGGCACACCACGATGCGCCGGGCCGTCTCGCACGCGTTCACCGTCCGCCGGGTGGAGGAGCTGCGCCCACGGGTCGCGGCGCTCGTCGACCGCATGATCGACGAGCTGGAGGCGGCCGGCCCGCCGGCCGACCTGATCACGCACCTCTCCGGTCCCCTGCCGATCTCCGTGATCAGCACGCTGTTCGGCATCCCGGAGCGGGACCGGGAGCGGGTACGCCAGTGGTCGGACGCTCTCGTCGGCGACTGGGACGCCGATCCGGACGCGCCCCGGGCCGCGCTGGAGGCGTTCCGCGAGCTGATCGACGAGCGGCGCCGCGAGCCCGGCGACGACCTGATGAGTGCGCTCATCTCGGTCTGGGACGACCACGACGACCTGACCGAACGGGAGCTGGTGTCGGTCACCGCCGGGATCTTCGTGGGCGGGCACGAGACCACCACCAACCAGCTCAACCTGTTCCTGCTCGTGCTGGCCCGCCATCCGGAGCAGCTGGCCGGGCTGCGCGGCGACGATCCGGTGGCGGTGGCCCGGGCGGTCGAGGAGCTGTCCCGCTTCATCCAGCTCGGCGACAACGGGGTGTTGCTGCCCCGGGTCACGACCGAGGAGGTGGAGCTGGGCGGCGTACGCCTGCCGGCCGGCGCCGCGGTGCTGCCGGCGATCGCGTCGGCCAACCGGGACGCCACTGTGTTCCCGGGCGCGGACACGCTCGACCTGACCCGCGTGCACAATCCGCACCTGGCGTTCGGCGCCGGTCCGCACCACTGCCTGGGCGCGGCGCTGGCGCGGATGGAGTTGCAGGAGGCGCTGGGCGCGCTGCTGCGGCGGCTGCCAGGGCTGCGGCTCGCTGTCGACGAGGCGGAGCTGCGGTTCCGGCCCGGGCTGGTGGTGCGCAGCCTGGAGTCGCTGCCGGTGACCTGGGACCGGTGACCGGTCAGCCGCCCGCCGACCCGGGGACGACCCGGGTCGGCGCGGCGGCGTCGAGCGCCGCCTCCACCGCCACCTCCTCCACGCCGCGCAGCAGCCGTTCCGCCTGCTCCTCGGTGAAGCAGCCGAAGTCGAAGATGACCTGGAGGTGAACCGTCTCCGGCTGGTCCTCGACGGTGATGAAGACCTGCTCGGGCAGGTGGTCCAGCGGGCCGTCCCAGACCAGGAACGTCTCGTCGGCCCGGCGGCGGATCCGCTCGGCAGTCACCGGGTCGTCGTGCAGCCCGCCGTCGGCCGCCTGCCGGGTGGTCACCCGCCGGTCGTTGATCCGGCAGCTGATCCGGGCCGGGTACCCGCGTTCGGCGTCCAGCCGGTCCGAGACCTCGGCGAGCTGCGCCGGGTCGTAGTAGGCGTACTTCCCGGCGGAGACCGCGGCCCGGCGGGCGCGCGCCACCACCTCGTCCACGGTGGTGTCCGCGGTGTCGACGCGCAGCACGCCGTTCTGGCTGAGCGGGGCGATGGCCTCGGCGAAGCCCGGCCGGAACCGGTTGCCGACGATGAGCTTCGCGGTGAGCGGGCTGACGCCGGTGGCCCGGCCGATCGCGACCGCGATGACCGCGAGCAGCACGCGCGAGGTGTCCGTGCGGGTCCGCGCCGCGATGGCCCGCACCGCCAGGTACGCGGCGGGCGAGCTGAACCGGCCGTGCCAGTACCGGTGGCCCCGGCGCCCACCGGCCTTCGGCTCACCGAACGTCAGCGGCGGGACGTCCCGCAGATGCTCGGCCCAGTGGCGCACGGCCCGGTCACTGAGCCGGCGCAGCGGCGGCGTCTCCTCCCGCCGCCCCAGGTCGAGGATCTGCACGGTACGCGGGTCGGCGACCCGGCGGACCGGCCGGCCGGCCAGGCCGAGGTCGGCCAGGATCAGGGACGTGGCGGTGCCGTCCACCACGAGGTGGTCGATCGTCAGCACCCGGTGCACCAGCGCGCCGCGGTGCCGGATCACCGCCATCCTCACCGACCAGTCCCGGTAGAGGTCGTAGTGGCTGAGCAGGCGGGCGTGGCCCAGGTCGTAGGCGAACGCGGCCACGTCGGCCGGGTCCGCGTCGTCGGGCACGTCCACCACGTCCAGGACCGTCTCGCCGCTCGCCGACACGACCTGGCACGGGCCGCCGCCGTCGCCGGCGCCGAGCCGCATCCGCAGCGCCGGGTGCCGGGCCATCAGCGCGGCGAACTCGGCCGCCACCTGCTCGATCGTGACACCCGCGGGCATCGGGTGGGCGCCGCTGACGTTGTGCGTCCAGCCGGTCTCCCGCATGTCCTGCATGATGGCCTTCTGCCCCCAGGTCAGGGGCGCGGTGCCGGCGCCCGGCCCGGCGAACGCCACGGGAACCTGGGCCTGGACCGTCTGCGCGAACACCCGCTCATCAGAGCAACGCGCATCGGTGTGTGTCAACGTGACGGCGCACGGTTACGCTGCCGTCCATGCGGGACGCCGTCCGGGTCTGGATCGTCCCGGTGGCGGTGCCGGCGGACGAGCTGGCCCGGTACCGGGCGGTGCTCGACGCGGACGAGCGGAACCGGGCCGCGCGGCTCGGCGCCGGGGCGCTGCGGGACCGGTTCACAGTGGCGCACGGCGCGCTGCGCGTCCTGGCCGGGCGGGCTGCCGGCGCGCCACCGGCGGCCCTGACCTGGCACCGCGGCCGGTACGGCAAACCGGCGCTGACCGGCCCGTGGAGCGGCCTGCACACGAGCCTGTCGTACTCCGGCGACCTGGTGGCGGTCGCGCTCAGCGAGGGCCGCCCGGTCGGGGTGGACATCCAGCACGTCGCGCCGGGCGGTGACCCGGTGTCGGCGTCCGCGCGCTTCTTCGACCCGCGGGAGGCCCGGCACGTCGCCGCCGGACCGGACCCGGCCGGCCGGGCACTGCGGTTCACCCGGCTGTGGGCGCGCAAGGAGGCGGCGGTCAAGGCGGCCGGGGGCCGGCTGTGGCCCAACCTCGCCGTGCCGGTGCACCGGGCCGACGTGGTCGAGTGCGTCGAGCCGGCCGGCCCGCACCGGCTCGCCGACCTGCCCACACCCGCCGGGTACGCGGTGGCGGTCGCGCTCGCCGGCGACCGGCCGTACGCCGTCGAGTGCCACACCGGCCTCGGTCACGATCGGTGACGATCGCCGTACCCGTTGACACCCGCCGATGTCCCCTGCTCTGATGACTCCATGCCGACGCGCATGATCGACTCGCGGGACGCCCGATGCTAGAACACGACGCGCCGGCCGACGCGCCGCCCCGTGACCAGGTCGTCGACCGCCTGACCGTCCTGCTGACCCGCATGCTCCGGCCGGACGCGCCGGTCACCGAGCAGACCCAGCTGATGGACGACCTCGGCCTCAGCTCCTCGCTCGGCCTGGAGCTGCTGCTGTCGCTGGAGGACGAGCTGGAGATCCAGATCGACGTCGAGGAACTCGACGAGGATCGGATGGCCACGCTCGGCGACCTGGCCGACTACATCACCGCCAACTCCACCCCGCGCTGAGCAGGCCGAGACGTGGACCGGCCCGGCCTGAGCGTGGTGGTGCCCGCGCACGAGAACGGCTCCGCACTCGACGCGACGCTGCGGTCGCTGACCCGGCAGACGCTGCCGCCCGGCGACTTCGAGGTGATCGTCGGCGACGACGGCTCGGCCGTGGCGCTCGGCCCGGTGGTGGACGCCTACCGGGACCGGCTGCGGATCGACTACGTCCGCAGCGAGCGGAACCGCGGCCGCAGCGCCAACCGCAACGCGGCGGCGGCCCGGGCCCGCGCGGACACGCTGATGTTCCTCGACGCCGACACGGTAGCGCATCCCGGGCTGCTGGAGCGGCACCGCGACTTCCACGCCGGTCGCGCCGGCCGGCCCGGGGTGCTGCTCGGCCAGCGGTACGACCTGGACTGGGCCGGCGCGGACGCGCTGCGCCGGGGCGAACCGGTCGCCCCGGCGATGCTCGACGCCGAGCGTGGCGACCCGCGGCTGGAGGACATCGCCCTCCCGCAGCGGACGGACGACTTCCCGAGCGCGCCCTGGGTGCTGGGCCTGACCCACAACGCCTCGGTGGACCACGAGTCGTTCCGGCGGGTCGGCGGCTTCGACGAGGCGATGGTCAAGTGGGGCTTCGAGGACCTCGACTTCTTCTACCGGGTGTTCCACCTGCACGGCGCGCCGCCGGAGCTGTTCCGGCTGGACGTCGACGCGCTCTCCTACCACCTGCCGCACTTCCGCAAGACGTCGAACGGGCTCGCCTCGATGGACAACATGAAGTACCTGCTGCGCAAGCACCTGCGCTACGACGTCGAGGTGCTGTACGGGCTCAACACGTTCGGCCGGCACCTGGGCCGGATCCGGCTCTACGGCCAGGCCATCGAGGCGTACCGGGCCGGTGGGCTGGGCCGGCCGGACGTCCTGCCCGCGTCGCTGCGCGAGGAGCTGACGGCGAGCGCGGCGCTGGTCGTCGGCAACGGCGTGTCCGCGCTGGACCTGGGCGCCGGGTCGCACACGTTCGACCACGACGCGCCGGTCGGCGAGACGAACTCCCACCTGCTCGGCACCGTGCTCCAGCAGTTCAAGGCCGGCGCGCTGGACGTGATCGTCAACGTCGACATGTGGCGGTGCCTGCTGCCCGAGGACCTGCCCGCGTTCCTCACCCGGGGGCTGCTCAAGGCCGACCGGATCGAACTGGTCGCCACCCGGACCGGCCCGGACCAGCGCGCCCTGCTGCCGGTGCCGCTGGTCGCCGACCTCGACTACGTGGCCGACATGCTGCGCCCGCACTTCACCGTCGCCGTCGCCGCGTACGACACCGCCACGGTGATCACGCTCCGCTGAGGTACCCGGCCGGGCAGGGGGCCGCGCCGCTCAGGCGGGCCCGGCCAGGACGAGGCTGACGTTGTGCCCGCCGAAGCCGAACGAGTTGGACAGCACCGCGCCCACCGCCGTGGCGCGTGCCCGCCCGCGGATGTGGTCGACCTCGCCGTCGCGCTCCGGGTCGTCCAGATTGTGCGTGGGCGGCAGCAGGCCGCGACGCAGCGCCTCGACCGCGACTGCCGCCTCGATCACGCCGGAGACGCCGAGCATGTGCCCGGTCACGCCCTTGGTCGAACTCAGCGGCGGCGGGGCGGCGCCGTACACCTCGGCGAGCGCGGCCAGCTCGGCGGCGTCCCCGGCCCGGGTGCTGGTGCCGTGCGCGTTGACGTACCCGATGTCGCCGGGCACCAGCCCGGCGTCGCGGACGGCCATCCGCATGCACCGGGCCGCGCCCGCGCCGTCGGGGCGCGGCGTGGTCGGGTGGTGGGCGTCGTTCGTGGCGCCCCAGCCGAGCACGTCGGCGTGCCGGTGGGCGCCGCGCGCGGCGGCGTGCGCGGCGCGTTCCAGGACGAACACCCCGGCGCCCTCGCCGAGGACGAGCCCGTTGCGGCGGCGGTCGAAGGGGCGGCTCGCGGCGGCCGGGTCGGCCCAGCCGCGGGCCAGCGCGCGGGCGTTGCCGAACGCGTCGGCGAACGTCGGGAACAGCGGCGCCTCGGCGCATCCGGCGAGCACCACGTCCGCCTCGCCGGCGCGCAGGATGCGCAGCGCCTCCCCGATCGACTGCGCCCCGGCCGCACATGCCGTGCCGATCGACGACGTGTAGCCGTGGATGCCGAACTTGATCGCGATGCGGGCCGCGCCCATGTTCGGCAGCGTCCCGGGCAGCATGTACGGGCTGACCCCGAACCGGCCCCGCCCGGCGCGGGCGAGCACCTGTTCCTCCAGCGTGGACAGACCACCGACGCCGGAGACGACGACCGCCACCCGGTACGGATCGACGTCCTGGCCGATCCGCAGTCCGGCGTCGGCGAGCGCGTCCTCGGCGGCGCGCAGCACCATCACGATCGACCGGTCCACGACGCGTGACTCCGGGCCGGGCAGCACGCTCGCCGGGTCGATCGCCGGGGCGAACGCGGCGACGTCGACGACGCCGTGCAGCGGATGGCCGGCCGGGGGCCGGGTGAGCCCGGACCGGCCGTCGCAGACCGCGTCGAACACCTCGGCGGCGGTCGCGCCGACCGGGCTGACCAGTCCGATCCCGGTGACGGTGACCGGCTCGCGCACGCTCACCGGAACCGCTGCGCCGACGTGGGCGCCGGGACGCCGCGCGGCCGGGTGCCGTGCCCCGACATCGGTCAGTGCGCCGAGGCCGGTGCGATGCGCGCCGCCACCGTCCGGCTGAACTCGCCGACGGTCATCATGGCGAGGTCCTCCGCCTCGTCGTCGTCGAAGGCGACCCCGAACCGGTCCTCCACGCGTACCGCCAGCTCGGCCAGGCCGAGGGAGTCCACGTCGAGCCCGGCGGGACCGAAGACGGTGTCGTCGTCGACGTCGGAGACGTCGTACTTCATCTCGGTGAGTGCGGCGAGGAGGAACGCGCGGATCTCGTCGGTCATGCCCGGTGTTTCCCTTCCACGGTGTCCTGGCGGCGCACTCGACCTGCTCGACGGAACCTGTGAGGCGCGGAGCGGACACTCCGCGTAGCATCGACCTTACTCGATCGGATTGGTTTGGCAAGATATCCGGTCGGTCAGCCGTACCGGAAGCCGGTCGTACCCGCGCAGCATCAGCGCGCGGCGCGGCCCGGGTTCGGCGGCCAGCGCCGGGAAGCGGTCCAGCAGGCGGGGCAGGACCAGCCGTCCCTCGGTCCGGGCCAGCGTCGCCCCGAAGCAGTAGTGCGGCCCGGCGCTGAACGCCAGGTGCCGGTTGTCCGTGCGGGACGGGTCGAACCGGTCCGGGTCGGGGAAGCGGCGCGGATCCCGGTTCGCGGCACCGGTCAGCACCACCACCGTCCGGCCCGCCGCCACCGGCAGGCCGGCGACCTCGGTGTCCTCGGCGGCGTACCGGACCGCGAAGTGCACAGGCGGCTCGTACCGCAGGATCTCCTCGACGTACGACGCGGCCAGCGACGGATCGGCGCGCAGCGCGTCCCGCGCGTCCGGCCGCTCGGTGAGCAGCACCAGCCCGTTGCCGAGCAGGTTCGCGGTGGTCCGGAACCCGGCGTTGTACATGATGATGAGGTTGGCCAGCAGCTCGTCGGCGCTCAGCCGGCCGGGCTCGTCGTCCAGGCCGCGCAGCAGCGCCGAGACGAAGTCGTCGCGCGGCGCCGCCCGGCGCGCGGCGACCAGGTCGGTGAAGTACGCGGTCAGCTCCGCCGCCGCCACGTTGGCGGCCCGGACCTCGCGCATGGACCGGCGGCCGATCTCCAGCACCGCGTCGAACGCGCGGACCCGGGACGGGAACCACTCCCGGTCCGCCTCCGGCACGCCCAGCAGCTCGCCGATGACGTCGCTGGGCAGCCGGAGCGCGAAGCGGGCCATGAAGTCGACCGGCCGGCCGTCCGCGCCCTCGGCGGCGAGCCCGTCGAGCAGGCCGTCGGCGATGCGCCCGATGGCCGGCTCCAGCGCGGCGACCCGGCGCGGGGTGAGGGCCTGGGAGAACAGGTGCCGGACCCGCAGGTGGTCGCCCTCGGCGGCGTTGAGCATCGACGACTGGAGGATCCGGATGACCTGGTGCTCGCGCCAGCGCACCCCGGCCCGGTCCAGGTAGTCGGCGCCGAGCACCCGGAAGACGGGGTCGCGCAGCACCCGGTTGACCGCGTCATATCCGTGCACGACGAGCGCGTGCGGGTCGGCGGGCCGCAGCGCGACCGCCTCTCCCGCCTCGTGCAGCCGGGCGTAGAACGGGTACGGGTCGCGCCGTACCTCGTCGCCGAGCAGCTCGTCGAGGGAGATGGTCACGCGCATGGCCGCTCCTCGCCGACGCCCGCGAGCATGTCGGCGGTGGTGTGCGCCCGGATGCCGGGCGGCACCGGGTCGGCGAACCGGGCGACGACCGCCCGGACGTGGGCTTCGGCGGCCCCGGCCAGGCCGTCGTAGACGGCCGCGAACAGGTCCCGGGCCGCCCGGCGCGGCCATCCGGCGGGCAGCAGTTCCAGTGGCAGCCGCGGGTCGAGCGTGGGAAACCGCCGGTACGTGTCCATCACCTCGGTACGCGCCCGCACGGCGGCGGCGCCGTCGACGGAGCCGAGCCGCGACACCAGCGGCGTCCACCGCCGCAGGAACGCCTCGTAGTGCCCGCTGATCGCGTCGACGTCCCAGGCGTCCACGGGGGCGCGCTGGCCGATCGCGTCCAGCGCGTCCTGCCGTCCCCGGAACACCGTGACCGCACCGAGGGCGAGCTGGGCCAGCCGGGCGCACGCGGGCCCGGCCAGCTCGTACGGCGAGATCCACAGCCCGTCGTAGAGCGGCGCGAAGCCCAGCCAGCGCAGCTGGCCGCGCAGCGCCCGGCGCTGCGTGCCGTGGTCCTGCGGCAGCGAGAAGGCGACGATCGTCCAGCATCCGTCCCACGCCTGCGTCTCGGCGGTGGAGGCGGTGATCCAGTTCCCGCCGGCGGACAGGTCGGCGGCGGCGGCGCGGCTGAGCCGGTAGAAGCTGTTGCGGCCCTGCCGGCTGCCCTCCAGCACACCGCGGCGGGCCAGCCGGCTGATCGCGGTACGCGCGCCGGCGCTGGTCACGCCGGCCTCGCCGAGCAGCGCGACGATCGCCGCGGACGGCAGCGCGGCGCGGGTACGCAGCGTGTAGTCGGTCAGGAGCGTCACCGCGACGCTCTGCGGCGAGGTGCCGGCCTGCCGCCGGGGCAGCCGCGGCGCCGGTCCCTCGTCCGGGTAGATCTCCTCGATGTCGAACGGGCTTGCCACACGCGCTCCGGGCTCGGCTCAGGGACGGTGCACCGACTGTAGACGAACGCCGCCGCAGCTCATCGGAGTGTGTCGATTGACACTTCGCCGTCCGGCCGGAACACTATGTGCCACACGACGGAGCCGGGCCGGGCGAACCACGTCAGTGGGTGAGGCGCGACACCGCGGCGGCCCGGGTCGCCGGCGCGGGGCGCATCCGCCCGACCCCGCCCGCACAGGGCGATCGAAGGAGTCTCCGTGAGAATCAGAGCCAAGATGGTGGTGGCCCTGGCCGCGTCGCTGGCGGCGGCCGGCCTGGTGATCCCCGCCGTCCAACCCGCGTACGCGGCGTCGCTGACCGAGGTGACCAGCTTCGGCGACAACCCCGGCCGGATGCGCATGCACGTCTACGTCCCGGACGCCCGCCCGGCCCGGCCGGCCACTGTGGTGGCCATGCACGGCTGCGGCGGTTCCGGCCCCGGCTTCTACTCCGGCAGCGAGTTCGCCGGCCTGGCCGACCGGTACGGCTTCATCGTCATCTACCCCAGCGCGACCCAGCAGGCCGGCTTCGGCAACTGCTTCGACACCTGGTCCGACGCGGCCAAGCGGCGCGGCGGCGGCAGCGACCCGGTGTCGCTCATCTCGATGGTCCGCTACGTCCAGCAGCAGTACGGCGCAGACCCGGACCGGGTCTACGCCACCGGCAGCTCGTCCGGCGGCATGATGACCAACCACATGCTGGCGCTCTACCCGGACGTCTTCAAGGCCGGCGCGGCGTTCATGGGCGTGCCGTTCAACTGCTTCGCCGGCGCCGCCGACTATCCGCCCGGATCCAGCCAGTGCACCGGCGGGAGCATGAACCGCACCCCGCAGCAGTGGGGTGACGCGGTCCGCCAGGCGTACCCCGGCTACACCGGTCCCCGTGCCCGGGTGCAGTTGTGGCACGGCACCAACGACACGCTGGTGCCGTACTCGCTGCTCCAGGAGACGATCGAGCAGTGGACGAACGTGTTCGGCCTCAGCCAGACGCCCACGTCCACCGACACGCCGCAGTCCGGCTGGAACCGGCGGCGCTACGCCGACGGCACCGGCACCGTGCAGGTCGAGGCGTACAGCATCCAGGGCGCCGGGCACAGCCTGCCCTCGGCCGGCATGGCCGCGGCCGCAGTGGCGTTCTTCGGCCTGACCACCACGCCCGGCCCGACCACGCCGCCGCCGGGCCCGACCACGCCTCCGCCCGGCCCGACCACGCCTCCGCC
Organism: Micromonospora sp. CNZ297; assembly: GCF_007827625.1. Classification (NCBI taxonomy): domain Bacteria; kingdom Bacillati; phylum Actinomycetota; class Actinomycetes; order Micromonosporales; family Micromonosporaceae; genus Micromonospora; species Micromonospora sp. CNZ297. The sequence continues at coordinate 401,110 of NZ_VISU01000001.1, forward strand.
CGGCCCGACCACGCCTCCGCCCGGCCCGACCACGCCCCCGCCCGGCACCGGCGCCTGCTCGGTGAGCATCGAGCTGAACGCCTGGAACAACGGGCTGACCGAGAACATCACCATCAGCAACACCGGTTCGGCCGCGGTGAACGGCTGGTCGCTGACGTTCACGCTGCCCGGCGGCCAGACCATCACCTCGGGCTGGAACGCCTCCTACTCCCCCGCCTCGGGTCAGGTGACCGCGCGCAACCTCGCGTACAACGCGGTCATCCCGGCTCGCGGCTCGACCACCATCGGCTTCCAGGCCACGCACACCGGCAACACCGCCCGGCCCGGCTCGTTCAGCCTCAACGGCGCACCCTGCACGCTCGCCTGACCGGCACCGCACACTCCGGCGTTTCTTCCCACGGCGCCGGGGACGGCCCCGCGACCCGAGAGGTCGCGGGGCCGTTTCACGCGTACGCCATGCACACCTCGGCATAACGTTGAACCGAATGGTTCAGTGTCGTACGGTGAACCTCGTGGTTCAGCAAGAGACGCTCGACCGGGTTTTCGCCAGCCTGGCCGACCCCACCCGACGCGACATCCTGATCCGGCTGGGCGCAGGCCCGGCCACCATCAGCGAGCTCACCGAGCCCACCGGGATGAGCCTCACCGGCATGCGCAAGCACGTCCGGGCGCTGGAGGACGCGGGCCTCGTGGTGACGCGCAAGGTCGGCCGGTCCCGGCAGTGCCGGCTCAGCGAGGCGCCGCTGGACTCGGCCATGGCCTGGATCGCCTTCTACCGACGTCTCTGGGCCCGTCGCCTCGACGGCCTCGACGCCTACCTCACACTCACCACGGAGGACCACGACCATGACGCTCCACATGCGAGTGACACGACACCTTCCGGGCACCCCTGACGAGGCGTTCGACGCCTACACTGACGCCGGCAAACAGAAGATCTGGTTCGGCATCCTCGACGAGCAGCCCGGCATCGTGGAGATCGACGTCGACCTGCGGGTCGGCGGGAAGCAGACCGCCGTCTGGGGCCCCTCCCCCGACATGCTGTTCCGCGAGACGCAGACGTTCCTGGAGATCGACCGCCCGCACCGGCTGGTCACCGAGTCGACGGGTACCGGCCCGGACGGCACGACCATGACCACGCGCATCGAGGTCACCTTCGAGGCGAAGGACGGCGGCACGCTGATGACTGTGGTGCAGAGCGGCTTCCCGACCCCGCAGCTGCGCGACTTCTTCGTCGGCGAGGTCTGGACCGGGGCGTTCGCCCGCATCGAGGCGTACCTGATCCGAGAGCACGCAGAGGAGACCTCCCGTGGCTGACCTGTCCCGCACCGCCGTCGTCGCGCTCGCCACCGCCGTCGCGGTGGTCGTCAACCTGATCGTGTACGCGATCGGCCGGGCGGCCGGTGGCAGCTTCCTGTTCACCGCCGACGGCCGGCGGGTCGAGGTCGACGCGGTGACCGTCGCGGGCTTCAGCGCGCTGCCGCTGGCGCTCGGGCTCACCGCCGTCGCCCTGCTGGCGTCCCGGTTCGCCTGGGTGGTCCGGGCGGCGCTGATCATCGGCCCGGCGCTCGCGGTGCTCACGATCGCCACCATGACGCTGCCCGCGGATCTGGACACCACCAGCAAGATCACGCTCGCGGCGTGCCACCTCACGCTCGCCCCGATCATCGTCGTCGCGGTGACCGCCCTCGGCCGGCGCGCGCGCCGCGCCACCGCGGGCCCGGTCGCCGCCTGACGCCGGGCACGGGGCGCCGCCCGGGGGACCGACCCGCGCCGTCACGGAGTGTGGTCGGGTAGACAGCCACCGCCGGCCCTTTTTGCCGACACCGCGTTGTTAACATGACGACATGGTGTCGACAAGTTTGAGAGGTGGCGGCTGATGTTCCTGGCCATTCGTGAGCTGGGGTTCGCGCGGCTGCGATTCGCCCTGATGGGGGCCGTGATCGCGCTGATCTCGGTGCTGATGGTGATGCTGTCCGGCCTGTCCGTCGGGCTGGTCCGGGACGGCGTCTCCGGCCTGCAGAACCTGCCGGTCACCTCGTTCGCCTTCGCCCACGGCGTGCAGCACGACTCGGCGTTCTCGCGCAGCGTGGTGGACGCCTCGGCGGTGGACACCTGGCGCGACCAGCCGGGCGTGGCCGAGGCGACCCCGTTCGGCAACACGCTCGTCAACGGGCGGACCGACGGGGGAACCGAGGTCGACCTCGCGCTGTTCGGCGTCGAGACCGGCTCGTTCCTGTCCCCCGCCGTCAGCGAGGGCGACCGGCTCGGCCCGGCGGACGGGATCGTGGTGAGCCCCACCGCCATCGACGCCGGCCTGCGCGTCGGCGACACCGTGACTGTGGACCGGCTGGGCACGCGGCTGCGCGTCGTCGGCGTCACCGAGCAGCAGGACACCTTCGGCCACGTCGACGTGGCGTACGTGCCGCTGGCGACGTGGCAGGCGGTCAAGTCCGGCACCCCGGCCGGCGCGCAGGTGCCGGCGCAGGCGACCCAGGAGATCACCGCCGTCGCGGTCCGCGCGGCCGGCGGCGGCTCGGTGGACCTGGCCGCGGGCGACAAGGCCGCGGGCACGGAGAGCCTGACGCTCGACGAGTCGTACGGCGCCTCGCCCGGCTACACCGCCGAGACGACCACGCTCCAGTTGATCCAGGGCTTCCTCTACGCCATCTCGGCGCTCGTGGCCGGCGCGTTCTTCGCGGTCTGGGCGATCCAGCGCAAGCAGGAGGTCGCCGTGCTGCGGGCGCTGGGCGCCTCGACCGGCTGGGTGCTGCGCGACGCGCTCACCCAGGCACTGATCCTGCTGGCCCTCGCCATCGCCGTCGGCATGGGGATCGGCCTCGGCCTCGGCGCGCTGATCTCCGGCGGCAACGTTCCGTTCGCGCTGCACCCGCAGAGCATCGCCGCCGCCGCGGCCGGCCTGCTCGTGCTCGGCCTGGTCGGCGCGGCAGCCGCCGTCGTCCGCCTCACCTCCATCGACCCGGCGACCGCCCTGGGAGGCAACCGATGAGCAGCCGGACCACACCGTCCCTCTCGACGCCGGGCACCGCTGGAGCCGGCCTCGGCCTGGTCATGCGCGGCGTCCACCTGCGGCACGGCGACGGCGCGGAGACCGTGCACGCGCTGGACGACGTCGACCTGACCGTCGCGCCCGGTGAGCTGGCCGCGATCGTCGGACCGTCCGGCGCGGGCAAATCCAGCCTGCTCGCCGTGGCCGGCGGGCTGGCCCGCCCCGATCAGGGCACCGTCACGGTGGCCGGGCACGACATGACCGTGTCCAGCCGCCGGGCGCGCACCGAGCTGCGCCGCCGGCACGTGGGGTTCGTGTTCCAGTCGGGCAACCTGCTGCCCGCGCTGACCGCCGCCGACCAGCTGCGCCTGCCGCTGCGGCTGGGCGGGCGACGGGAACGGTCCGGACGCGACCCGCTGGAGATGCTCGCGCACGTCGGCCTGGCCGGTAAGGCCGACCGCCGGCCGCACCAGCTCTCCGGCGGCGAGCGCCAGCGCGTCGGCATCGCCCGGGCGCTGATGACCGAGCCGTCGGTGCTGCTGGTGGACGAGCCGACGGCGGCGCTGGACCGGGCCCGCAGCCACGACATCGTCCAGCTGCTCGCCCAGGAGGCGCGGGAGCGCTCGGTGGCCGTCGTGATGGTCACTCACGATCACGACGTGCTGCAATACTGTGACACCATCTACGAGATGATCGACGGCAAGCTCGCCACGAGCAGCTGACCGCGACGAGCAGGGAGCGACGCGGACCGGGCACGGGCGGCGGGAGACACGGGGAGGTCGCTGTGCCGAAGATCCAAGCCTCTACCGTCGCGGAACACCGGGCCGCGCAGCGGGCGGCGTTGCTCGACGCCGCCCGCGCCCTGCTCTCCGAGCACCCGGAGCAGATTCCGAGCCTGGCCGACGTGGCCCGGCACGCCGGGCTGGCCCGCTCCAGCGCGTACTCGTACTTCAAGTCCCGCACCGACATGTTCGACGTGCTGGTCGCCGACACGTTCCCCCGGTGGTCGGCCTTCGTCGAGAAGCAGATGGCCGAGGCCCGCACGCCGGGGGCGAGGATCCTGGCGTACGTCGAGGCCAACCTGCAACTGGTTGCCCGGGGCGACCACGCGCTGGCCCGGGCACTGGCGTCGGCGGGCAACAGCGAGGTGCTGGCGACCTCCAGCCGGCTGCTGCACGACAGCCTCGAGGCGCCGTTGCGCGCCGCGCTCACCGAACACGGGGCGAGCGACCCGGACCGGATGGCGGAGCTCGTCCAGTCGGTCGTCTACGCCCTGAGCCGCATGATCGAGAACGGTCTCGACCTTCCGGCGGCCAGGGGCCTCGCCCGCGAGCTGCTCACGCCGTACCTGCGCCCGGACGCCGGCTGACCACCCGCCTCTGAGATCCGGCGCGGCGCGACGGCGTCCGGGCACCACCACACCTGCTGAACAACGTCGGCCCGGGTCGTCGCCGGCAGCCGCACCACGCGTGCGCGCACGGGCGACGACCCGGGCCGACGCATGTCCGGACCCGGCACCCGGGGACGCGCCGGCGCTGCCGGCGGGCGTCCGCCGACGCGGGCCGGAGCGGCCGTCCGAACGATCGGCACGGGCCTCCGACCGGCGATGGGCGGCCGGCACTGTCGTCCGAGCAGGGGGAACCGAACGATCGACCGCCGCATCGACGGTCGTCATCGGTCAGCGTTCCGCCTAGTGGAACAGCAGCTCAGAGGCGGTACGGGGAACTAAGTTACTGATCAGTAGCCCGTTGACGGCATGTGAACCCGGCCCTACCGTTCCACTCAATCGAACGGCGTACGGTTCATCCGAACGCTCTCGGCCTCGCCGAGTGCGGCCCGAAACAGGAAGTCCGAGGCATGCCTGACGACAAGCTTCTCGCTCTTCTCTCCCCCACCCGGCTCGGGCGTCTCACACTGCGGAACCGGGTCTTCGTCCCCGGCCACACCACCAACTTCGGACTGAACAATGTGCCCACCCGCCGCCACGTCGCGTACCACGCGGAGCGGGCGCGCGGCGGCGCCGGCCTGATCATCACCGAGGCGATCCGTGTGCACCCCACGAGCGCGGGCCGCAGCATCAGCCTCGGCAGCTTCGACGACTCGTCGATCCCTGCGTACGCGGCGGTGACCGAGGCCGTGCACGAGCACGGGGCCCGCATGTTCGCCCAGATCATGCACGCCGGACGGCAGGCCAACGGCGACGCGACGCGTACCGCCGCCTGGTCCTCGTCGCCGGTGCCGTGGGCGGCCGGCTCGCACGTGCCGCACGCGATGGGACGCCGGGACATCGCGGTCGTCGTCGAGGCGTTCGCCGCCGCCGCGCGGCGGATGCGCGAGGCCGGCTTCGACGGCCTGGAGGTGCACGCCGGCCACGGCCACCTGCTCCAGCAGTTCCTCTCGCCGCACACGAACACCCGCGACGACGCGTACGGCGGCAGCCTCGACAACCGGATGCGCCTGACCCGCGAGGTGCTGACCGCGGTTCTCGCCGCCGCACCCGAGCTGCCCGTCGGGCTGCGGGTCAGCGCCGACGAGTTCCTGCCCGGCGGCCTCGACCCGGCCGCGGTGCTGGAGATCGTCGGGAAGCTGCGCGCCGAGTTCCCCCTCGCCTACGTGCACGTGAGCCACTCCGCGTACCACGGCAGCTGGTCGCTCGCGACGCAGATGGCGGACATGAGCTTCGGCCACGCCCCGTTCCGGCACCACGCGGCGCTGTTCAAGCAGGAGTTCCCGGACCTGCCGGTGCTCGCGGTGTGCCGGCTGGACAGCCTGCCGGAGGCGGCCGAACTCGTCGCCGCCGGCGAGGCCGACCTGGTCGGCCTCGCCCGCCCGCACATCGCCGACCCGCACCTGGTCCGCAAGGCCGAGCAGGGCCGCCAGCACGAGGTACGCGCCTGCCTGGCCTGCAACCAGGGCTGCATCGGCCGGCTGGAGACCAGCCTGCCCATCTCCTGCGTGGTGAACCCGGAGGTCGGCGCCGAGCGGGAGTGGGCCGACGCCTGGCCGGAGCTGCCCGGACCGTCCGGCGCGCGGGACGTCCTGGTCGTCGGCGGCGGTCCGGCCGGCCTGGAGGCGGCGCTCTCCGCGCACCGGGCCGGGCACCGGGTGACAGTTGTCGAGGCACGCGACCGGCTCGGCGGGCAGGTCGAGGTGGCCGCGCGCGTACCCGGCCGGGAGCGGCTCGGTCTGCTCACCCGCGACCTGGCCCGCGACGTGGCTGCCGCCGGCATCCCGGTGCGGCTCGGCCACCGCGCCGGCGTCGAGGACGTGCTGTCCGGCGGCTACCAGGACGTCGTCCTCGCCACCGGCTCCCGGCCCGCCCGCCGCGACCTGCCCGGCGGCCCGCCGGTGGTCGACATCTGGCAGGCCGTCGACCACCTGGCCGACCCCGGCTACCGGCCGGACGGCGCCGTCGTCGTGCTCGACGACGAGGGCACCTGGTCGGCGGCGTCGGTGGCGGAGGCGTTCGCCCGGCGGGGCGCCCGCGTCCACCTCGTCTCCCCCACCGCCACGGTGAGCGCCAAGATCACCACCTACTCCCGGCTGGCGCTGCTCAAGCGCTTCGCGGACCTGGGGATCGCGGTCCACCCGATGCGGACCGCCCGTGCGGCGGGCGCCGGCGCGGTGGCGCTCGGCGGCCCGCTCGCCGGCGGCGAGACGATCGTCGAAGGCGTCACCACAGTCGTCGACGGCGGCTCGGCGCAGGCCGCGGACGAGTTGTACCGGCAGCTCGACGCGCTGCCCGACGGCCCCCGTGTCCACGTCGTCGGCGACGCGAACGCTCCCCGCAGCGCCTTCGAGGCCGTCTACGAGGGACGCATGGCCGGCGCGTTCCTCGGCGCCTTCGACACCGCGGCCGCCGAACGCGTGCGGTACGCCCACTGACCCGTCCACCCCGGTCGCGGTGCACCGCGGGCCGGACCTCCCCCACCTGTAGAGGAGACAAGGCATGTTCGATGTCGAGGAGCGCCTCACCCTGGATGAGCGTTCCGCCGTGGACTTCGTCCTCGGCCTGCGCAAGCGCTGGGCGGACACCGTCTACCCGGCGCTGCGCGAGGAGTACGGCGCCACCGGGGCGTCGGCCACCACCGTCGCCGACGCCGGTCAGGTGCTGCGCGGTCTCCCGCTCTACCCGTGGTTCAGCCACCTGGAGCGGGTGCAGCAGAAGATGCTGTGGAAGGTCGCCGGCGACGCGGTGCTCAGCCGCCGCGAGGAGCTGACCGGCCAGCTCACCTCGCTGCCCGAGCAGCCGAAGGGCTCGCTGGAGCTGAACCCCGACCTGGAACTGCCCGACTGGTACACCGACTACGACATCCACATCCAGCCCGGCAGCTTCTTCTCCGACGACATGTCGGCCTACGTGTACGAGTTCGGCGCGCGCATCGTCATGCTGCGCGACAACGACGGCTACAAGTTCCACACGCTGTTCGCCCAGACCGCGCTGCCCGAGCTGCCCGCGGCGACCCGGATCGTCGACATCGGGTGCGGTTTCGGCAAGAGCACCCGCCCGCTGCCCGCCAAGTACCCGACCGCGCAGGTGATCGGCGTGGACCTGGCCGCGCCCGGTCTGCGCCTGGCCCACGCCGAGGCCGAGGCGACCGGAGTCGCGATCGACTACCGGCAGGCCGACGGCCGGGCCACCGGCATCGAGGCGGACAGCTGCGACGTGGTCACCGGCACGATGGTGCTGCACGAGATGCCCGCCACCGCGATCCGGGAGACGATCGTGGAGGCCGCGCGCCTGCTCAAGCCGGGCGGATCGCTGCGCTTCCTGGAGTTCATGCTCACCGGCGACCCGCTGCGCGACGCCACCGTCTACGAGCACGCCGAGCGCAACAACGAGCCGTTCTTCCACGACCTGTTCGGCTCGGACCTGATCGAGGTCTGCACCGAGGCCGGTCTGACCGACGTGTCGTGGACCCCGTTCGACGAGCGCCGCAACGGCGTCCAGCCGCAGGGCTGGGGCGACCGTCCCGAGTGGCACTTCCCCTGGGCCGTACTGGCCGCGACCAAGCCGGAGGCGTGATGAGCACCGAGTTCGACTACTTCGGGGACCCCAAGGTCGGCAAGCTGCTCGACCTGGTGCTGCAGCTCTCCACCGAGCTGCACGTGACCCGCCAGCGGGTACGCGTCGTCGAGGCGCTGCTGACCCGCTCCGGCGCGCTCACCGCGGGCGCCGTCGACGGGTTCGTCTCCACCGAGGAGGAGCAGAAGGTCCTCGACCGCGAGCGGGACGAGCTGCTGGCCCGCCTCATGCGCATCCTCACCGAGCACGGCCCCGCGGAGCACCCGCTGCGGGACCAGTGGGAGGCGGCGCTGAGCGAGAAGACCGGCTGATGAGCACACCGGACGCGCCCGGCCTGATCGACAGCTACCTGCAGCTGTGCGAGGACCGCGAACTCGACGAAGCGGAGCGCTTTCTCGCGGAGCGGGCGCGGTTGGTCTTCCCGGGCGGCCGGGAGTACTCGTCGCTGCGGGAGATGGCGGCCGCGTCGACCGGAACCTACCGGTGGGTGCGCAAGCACCGGGACCGCTACCTGGTGGGTGAGGCCGACGGGCGGGTCACCGTGACCTCGCTCGGGCGGCTGTACGGGGAATGGCTCGACGGCACTCCGTTCGAGGACATCCGTTACGCGGACGTCTTCGTGCTCGACGGCGGACTGATCGTCGAGCAGCACGTCTACAACGATCTGGCACTGGTCGCGCAGCAGCGCGACGCCTGACGGATAACGGTCGCGCAGCAGCGCGACGCCTGATTCCCCCACCTCCGCCGCTCCGGCGGCGGAGGTGGTCTCCCCCGACTCATGACGAGGTGTGTGCATATGAAACGAAAGTGGGCTCTGCTCCCGGCGGCGCTGGCCGCCGCGCTGGTCCTGTCCGCGTGCGGCGGCGGCTCCGACGACGACGGCGCCGGCGGCGAGGGCAAGGAGGCGAAGCTGACCATGGCCATCGCCTCGGCCGTGATCGGCCCGAAGGAGGAGGTGGCCGTCTACGCGGTCGCCAAGGAACTCGGCTACTTCGCCGAGGAGAAGCTGACCGTCGAGACGATCAACGCCGACGGCTCGGTCGCCGCCCTCCAGGCGGTCGCGTCCGGCAGCGGCGACATCACCCCCGCAGACGCCGGCTCGGCGCTCGGCGCGGCGGAGAAGAACGTGCCGATCAAGGCGATCGGCGGCCTGGTGCAGAACTGGCCGTGGGTGATGGCTGTGAAGCCGGACTCCCCGCTCACCGGCGGCGCCGACCTGCGCGGCAAGAAGATCGGCGTGATCAGCCTGGCCTCCGGCTCGGCCCCGTACGCCCGCGCCTACGTCAAGGCCGCCGGCCTGGACCCGACCAAGGACGTCGAGCTGCTGCCGGTGGGCGTCGGCGCGCAGGCCGCCGCCGCGCTCAACGACGGCAAGGTCGACATGCTGGCGCTCTACACCCAGGCGTACGCGGTCATCGAGAACGCCGGCACCGAGCTGAAGTACCTGACCAACCCGGACGTGTTCTCCGGCATCCGGTCGCTGACCTTCAGCGTCGGCGCCCGTGACTTCGACGCCAAGAAGGACTCGTACGAGCGGTTCCTGCGCGCGGCGTACAAGGCGATGCTCTTCTCGGCGAAGAACCCCGAGGCCGCCATGAAGATCGGCTACAAGGTCTTCCCGCAGATCCTCGCCGGCAAGTCCGCCGACGAGCGCCTCAAGGCGGACACCGAGAGCCTGACCGCCTGGCTGAAGACGGCCACCCCGGCCAGCGGCGACCCGGAGCAGTTCGGCGACTGGGGCGCGATCAGCGACGAGGAGTGGGCGAAGACCCAGGCGTACACCAAGGAGGCCGGGCAGATCACCGGCGAGGTCGACCTCAAGAAGCTGTGGGATCCGAGCCTGCTCTCCGGCGCCAACAACTTCGACAAGGCCGCGGTGCTGAGCAAGGCCGCGAACTACACCGCCTAGGCAGCGGACAGCGGAAGGGATTTCGATGGCCATCAAGGCGACGGCCCGCCGGGCGCAGACGCAGGCTCCGGCATCGGTGTCGGAAGACTCCTGGATCGAGATCGACGGGCTGGACAAGGAGTACCGGCCCCGGAAGTCGGCACCGACCCAGGCGTTGAGCGACATCAACCTGACGGTACGTCGCGGCGAGTTCATCTCGGTCGTGGGACCGTCCGGGTGCGGCAAGACCACTTTGCTGAAGATCCTCGCCGGGCTCAGCCCGAAGACCGGCGGCGCGGTACGGATCGCCGGGCGGGACGTGACGAAGCCCCTTCCCGAGGTCGGGATGGTGTTCCAGGCACCGACGCTGCTGCCGTGGCGCACCATCTTCGACAACGTGATGGTGCCGGCGGAGATCCAGCGACTGGATCCCCGCCGGCACCGGGAACGCGCCCAGCAGTTGCTCGAGATGGTCGGTCTCAACGGCTTCGAGCAGAAGTACCCGCACGAGCTCAGCGGCGGCATGCAGCAGCGGGCCGGCATCTGCCGGGCGCTGGTGCACGACCCGGCGGTACTGCTGATGGACGAGCCGTTCGGCGCGCTCGACGCGATGACCCGCGAGTACATGAACGTGGAGCTGCTGCGCATCTGGCAGGAGAGCAACCAGACGATCGTGCTGGTCACGCACTCCATCCCGGAGGCGGTCTTCCTCTCCGACCGGGTGGTCGTGCTCAGCCCCCGGCCGGGCCGGATCGCGGAGGTCATGGACATCGACCTGGAGCGGCCGCGTGACCTCGGCGTCATGTCGTCCGACCGGGCCGGGGTCTACGTGGAGCGGATCCGCCGACACTTCAACGCCGCCGGCGTTATCGACTGACGAGGGACAGCCATGGCAACAAGCAACCTGGTCCGCGAGCCGGCCCAGCCACCGGCGCCGTCCGCCCGGCCCGCCAAGCCCGCCCGGCGCAAGTTCGACCTCCGCGAGAAGCCCCAGCTCTGGCTGGTCCCGACGGTCTTCGTCGTGGTCGTCCTGGCCTGGGAGTACGGCGTCCAGCTCATCGGCGTCGACGAGTACGTCCTGCCGCTGCCGTCGAGCGTGGTCGAGTCGCTGTGGCAGCAGCTCGGCGACGACCAGTTCTGGGGTCACTTCTGGGTGACCACCCAGGAGGCGCTGCTCGGGTTCGTGATCGGTGTCGGGGCCGCGCTGCTGCTCGGCACGTTCATCTCCCAGATCAAGATCGTCGAAGCCACCCTGATGCCGTACATCGTGGCCTTCCAGACCGTCCCGAAGGTCGCCCTGGCCCCGCTGTTCGTGGTCTGGTTCGGTTTCGGCCTGACCAGCAAGGTGGTCATGGCCGCGGTGATCTCGTTCTTCCCGATGCTCGTCAACGTCATCGAGGGCCTGCGGGCGGCCGACGCCGACAAGATCCAGATGCTGACGGTGTTCGGCGCGAGCAAGACCCAGATCTTCCGGATGGTCCGGCTGCCCAGCGCGCTGCCGTTCATCTTCGCCGGCCTGGACATCGGCATCGTCTTCGCCATCCTCGGCGCGGTCGTCGGCGAGTTCATCGGCGCCAAGGAGGGCCTGGGCTACCTGCTGCTGCAGACCAACTACAACTTCGACATCGCCGGCATGTTCGCCGTCCTGGTGGTGCTGTCGGTGATGGGTCTGGTGGCGCACTTCGTGATCCGGCTGCTGCAGAAGCGGCTGGCCTTCTGGGCCGAGGACACGAAGGTGATCGGCGCGTGACGACAGCTGACGGGACCGTCGTCACGCGTGCGGAGCACCGGCCGGGCGTGGTTCACGCCCGCCCGGCCGGTGGCCGGACCGGAAAGGCAGGACACGAGACATGAACACCGACCCGAACCGGTTCGACGGACGGGTGGCAGTGGTGACCGGGGCGGCCCGCGGCATCGGCGCCCGGATCGCCACGACGCTGGCACAGCGCGGCGCGACGGTGGCGCAGGCCGACCTGCTCGACGACTGGGCGGAGGCCGAGCTGACCGGCGGCGCGCACACCCGGCACCGGGTGGACGTCCGGTCGGCCGCCTCCTGCACGCAGCTGGTGGCCGAGGTCCTGGACGCCCACGGCCGCCTGGACCTGCTCGTCAACAACGCCGGGATCGTCCGGCGCGGACCGGCGGCGACGATGTCCGAGGAGGACTTCACCACCGTCCTGGACGTCAACCTGACCGGCACGTTCCGGATGAGCCAGGCCGCGTACCCGGCGCTGCGGCGCAGCGGCGGCGCGGTGGTGAACATCGGCTCCACGAACGGGCACGTCGCGGTGCTGAACACGCTCGGGTACTGCGTCAGCAAGGCCGGCGTGATGCACATGGCACGCGTGCTGGCGCTGGAGTGGGCGCCGGACCGGATCCGGGTCAACGCCGTCGGACCCACCATCGTGCCCACCGACATGACCTCCGACGTCCGCGGCGACGAGGCGTACCTGGCCGACAAGATGGCGTCGATCCCGCTGGGCCGGATGGCGCAGCCGCAGGACGTCGCCAACGCGGTCGCCTACCTGCTCAGTGACGCCGCCGCCATGACCACCGGGCAGACGATCTTCGTCGACGGCGGCGTCACCATCCACTGACTTCCCCCTCCCCGACCCCTTCTGTGAGGACCACCATGCCCAAACCGGATACCGCGGCCGCGCTTGCGGCCGTCGACGCGCACTTCGACGAGTTCGTCGAGGAGCTCCAGCAGCTGTGCCGCATCCGCAGCCGCCGCCAGGAGCCGGAGCAGATGGAGGCCACCGCCGAGTTCATCGCCGGGTCGGTCCGCCGCTGGGGCGGCGAAGCCGAGATCATCCCGTGGGAGCAGTCGTACCCGTACGTGCTGGCCGAGGTGCCGGGCGAGGGCGACAAGGCGCTGCTGCACTTCACCCACTACGACGTGGAGGTCGAGCCGGCCGGTGACGACGCCGACTGGATCAGCCCGCCGTACGCGGCGGAGATCCACGACGGCCGGCTGTACGCCCGGGGCGTGGCCGACGACAAGGGCGTCGTCATGTCCCGCATCCACGCGGCGGCGGCCTGGAAGCTGGCCGGGCTGACCCCGCCGGTGACCAACCGGATCATCTTCGAGGGCAAGAAGTGGCTGCACAGCCCGGGTCTCGGCTCGTTCGTCGAGGCGCACGCCGACCGGCTCGCCAGCGACGCCGCGCTGTGGGAGAACTCCTGGCTCGACGGCGAGGACCGGCTGCTGCTCAAGCTCGCCGAGAAGGGCGTGCTCTACCTGCGCCTCACCGCGCAGACCCTGCCGCGCGACCTCACCAGCCAGAACACCGCGCTGCTGCCGGCTGCCACGGCCCGGCTGGCCGCCGCCCTGGCGCAGTTGCAGCGGCCCGACGGCACCGTGACGATCCCCGGTTTCGCCGACGACGCCCGGCCGCCGACCGACGAGGAGCGGGCGCTGCTGGAGAAGGTGGCGTTCGACGGGGACTTCCTGCGCAAGCGGGCCCAGGTCGACCGGTTCACCGGTGACCTGGACGACCAGGGCGCCGCGGTCGCCATCCGTACCGTGCCGACGCTCACCGTCGCCGGTTTCGCCGGCGGCGACATGCGCGACGACGTGACGCTCGGCATCCCGTCGACCGCCTCGGCGAAGCTGGAGATCCGGCTGGTGCCGGGCCAGGACCCGGACCGGGTGCTCGGCTGCATCCGCGACCACCTGGCCGCGACCGGCTTCGGTGACCTGCGCATCGAGGTGATGGCGACCAGCCGGCCCAACCTCACCGACCACCGCGACCCGTTCGTCGCGCTGGTCGCCGACGCGGCCCGCCGGGTGTACGGGACCGAGCCGGTGATCGAGCCGTACACGCAGTGGATCGGCAACCAGGGCGTGATCGCCGACCGGCCGATCGTCGGCGTCGGCGTGTCCCGCGCCGACTCCGGTGTGGACGGCCCGAACGAGAACATCCGGCTGGACGACTACAAGGCCGGCATCAAGCACGTCATCGAGGTCATGGCGGCGCTGGCGGTGGCCGAGTGACCCGGGCCCGCGGCGTGGCCCGCCGCGCCTACGTCGACGTGCCGTGGGGTCAGGTGCACTACCGGCACGGCGGCGACGCCGACGCCCCGGTGCTGCTGATCCTGCACCAGTCCCCGCTCTCCTCGGCCACCTACGACGCGGTGATCGAGCCGCTGGCCCGCCGCGGCCTGCGGGTGATCGCCCCGGACACGCCGGGCTTCGGCATGTCCGACGCGCCGCCGCGCCCGTGGTCCATCCCGGAGTACGCGGCCGGGGTGTGGCAGTTCGCCGACGCCCTCGGGCTGTCCCGGGTACACCTGCTCGGGCAGCACACCGGCGCGATCGTCGGCGCGGAGGCGCTGATGTCGGCGCCGGAGCGGGTGCACCGGCTGATTCTCCAGGGCATCCCGCTCTACGACGAGCAGGAGCGGGCGGAGAAGAAGCGGTCGTACGCGCCCGGCTACGTGCCGGCGCGCGACGGCGGGCACCTGAAGGTGATCTGGGACCGGGTGTACGGCCTGTACCCGCGCCTGACCCCGGAGGAGGCGGACCGGCAGGTCACCGAGTACCTGCTGACCGGACCGGACTACGCGACCGCGTACCGGGCGGTGTTCGACCACCACGTCGACACCGCCGCCCTGGACGCGCTGCCCATCGTGCTGCTGCACGGCGCCGACGACCTGCTGGACCGGATGACGCCGCAGGTGCGGGCCGCGCTGCCCGGCGCCGAGCTGGTCACCATCCCCGGCGGCACCGACTTCGTGGCCGACGAGCAGCCGGAGGCGTTCGCCGACGCGGTCGCCGCGCGGGTGCACGCCGACCTCGGGCGGGAGGTGGCGGCATGAGCGCCGGCACCCCGGTGACCGAGGCGAAGGTCGTACCGGCGAACACTGTCTACACCGCCACAGTCGAGGTCTCCGGCGGTCGCGGCGGCAGCGCCCGGTCGCTGACCGGGTCGCTGCGGGTCGACCTGACCCGCCCCGCGCAGCGGGGTCCGGACGCGCCCGGCACCGACCCGGAGGAGCTGTTCGCGGCCGGCTACGCGGCCTGCTTCGACAGCGCGCTCGCGGTCGCCGCCCGGCAGGCCGGCGTGCGGCCCGGTCCGACGACCGTCACCGCCTCGGTCTCCCTCGGGCAGACCGACGACGGCCGGTACGCGATCGCCGTGGTGCTGGACGTGTCCGCGCCGCAGTGCCCGCAGGCCGACCTGGAGCGCGCAGTGGAGCTGGCCGACCGGATGTGTCCCTACTCGAACGCCCTGCGGGGCAACACCGCGGTGGCGATCCGGGTCGATGGCCACCGCTGACCTGACCCGGCCCGCAGCGGTCCGCCACCCGGCGGATCCGCAGCGGCCCGCCGGCCCGATGGCCCTGGCCGTCGGGCTCGGCGCGGTCTACCTGATCTGGGGCTCGACCTACCTGGGCAACCGGGTGGCCCTGGACAGCATCCCGCCGCTGGTCGCCACCTCGGCCCGGTTCCTGGCCGCCGCGCTGCTGCTGTTCGCGGTGGCGGCGCTGCGCCGGGGACCGGCCGGGCTGCTGCTGCCCCGGCGGCAGTGGGGCGGGGTGGGCGCCAGCGGGCTGCTGATGGTCGGTGCGGGCAGCGCGCTGCTCGCCCTGGGCCAGCAGTACGTGCCGACCGGGCTGACGTCGCTGGTGGTGGCCGGCATGCCGCTGTGGGTGCTGGTGTTGCGGCTGGCGGTCGGTCCGCGGCCGTCGGCGCTGGCGGCGGTGGGCGTACTGGGCGGGGTGGCCGGGCTGGCGCTGCTGTTCTCGGTGCCGACGAAGGGATGGCACCTCGGCGGGATGCTGCTGCTGGTGGTCTCCACGATGGTCTGGGCGCTGGGCTCGACGCTGTCGCAGCGGCTGCACATGCCGGCCGACCACCTGGTCGGCACCGGCTGGCAGATGCTCGTCGGCGGCGTCGCGGTGGCGGTGGCGAGCGTGGTCAGCGGTGAGCTGGGACGGTTCGACCCGGCCGGCGTGACCGGCCGGTCCTGGCTGGCGTGGACCTACCTGATGCTGGTGTGCACAGTGGTCGGCTTCAGCGTCTACACGTGGTTGCTGCGCAACGCGCCGATCCAGCTCGCGTCCACCTACGCGTACGTCAACCCGGTGGTGGCGGTCCTGCTCGGCATGATGGTGCTGGATGAATCGTTGTCCGGACGACAGGTGCTCGCCGGTGCCGTGGTGCTCGCCTCGGTGGCGCTCGTCATCGCGCGGGAGCGACCCCGGCAGGCCGACGGCCTCCCGCCCGGGAAGACCCCCGTCGCACCCGCCTGACGCCCGGCGACCCCACGCACGTACGTCGACAGTGGAGGAACAGAGATGATCACGACAGCGGTCGTCGAGAGCACCGCCGGCCGGACCCGTTCCGGTCTGGGCCGCGCCCTCGACATCGTCAACATCATCGCCGAACGGGCACCGGAGACCCTCGGCGTGTCGACGATCGCGCGGGAACTGGGTCTGCCGAAGGCGGTCGCGCACCGCATCCTCAAGGAGCTGGTGGCCGACAACTTCCTCACCTTCAACGAGGAGACCAAGCGGTACCGGCTCGGCACCGGCGCTCTCGCGGTGG
The DNA here is from genome assembly GCF_007827625.1 of Micromonospora sp. CNZ297. Classification (NCBI taxonomy): domain Bacteria; kingdom Bacillati; phylum Actinomycetota; class Actinomycetes; order Micromonosporales; family Micromonosporaceae; genus Micromonospora; species Micromonospora sp. CNZ297. Next base: position 417,584 of record NZ_VISU01000001.1, read on the forward strand.
GCCTGGCCGCGCTGCGCGCGCTGGACGTGCCGGACATCGCGCGCCGCTACCTGGTCCGGCTGGTGCGCGACACCGGCGAGACCGCCACGCTGTCGGTGCGGCAGGGCTGGTCACGCGTCTACATCGACCAGGTGCTGTCGCCGCACGAGGTCCGGATGTCGGTGTCCCTGGGCACCAGCCACGCGCTGCACTCCGGGTCGTCGTCGAAGGCGATCCTGGCGGCGCTGCCGGACGCGGAGGTCGACGACTACCTCGGCCACCACCCGCTGGACGCGGTCACCCCGGCCACCATCACCTCCACCGCCAAGCTGCGGGCCGACCTGGCCCGGATCCGGCGTCAGGGGTACGCGGTGAGCATGGGCGAGCGGCAGAACGGCGCGGGAAGTGTGGCCGCGGCGGTGCGCTACGCGACCGGGCAGGTGTTCGGCTCGATCTCGCTGTGCGGGCCGCAGAACCGGTTCACCCCGGAGGTGTGCGCCGCGCACGGGGCGCTGGTCGCCGCGGCGGCGGCGGAGATCTCCGCCGAACTGGGTTTCCGGCCGCCGGCGCAGCGTGTCGCCGGGCGGACGGGTCAGGAACAGAACTGGGGAGGTGGAACAGGTGAGTGACGGACCGCTGACGGGCCTGCGGGTGCTTGACGTCTCGACGATCCTCGCCGGGCCGCTGTGCTGTCAGATCCTCGGCGACTACGGCGCCGACGTGATCAAGATCGAGCACCCGACCATGGGTGACAGCATGCGCGGCCACGGCAAGGCCAAGGACGGCCATCCCCTGTGGTGGAAGGAGATCTCCCGCAACAAGCGGCTGGTCGGGCTGAACCTGTCCGCGCCGGAGGGCGCGGCGCTGCTGCTGCGGCTGGCCGAGCGGGCCGACGTGCTGGTGGAGAACTTCCGGCCGGGCACGCTGGAGCGCTGGGGTGTCGGCCCGGAGGAGCTGCACCGGGTCAACCCCGGTCTGGTGATCGCCCGGATCACCGGCTTCGGGCAGACCGGCCCGTACGCCTCCCGCGCCGGGTTCGGCACGCTGGCCGAGGCGATGAGCGGGTTCGCCCACCTGACCGGCACCGCGGACGGCCCGCCCACGCTGCCCGCGTTCGGGCTGGCCGACAGCATCTGCGGCATCGCCACCTCGTCGGCGGTGATGATGGCGCTGTGGCACCGGGAGCGCTCCGGCGGCCGGGGCCAGGTCGTCGACATGAGCCTGCTGGAGCCGATCATGACCGCTGTCGGTCCCGGCCCCACCGTCTACGACCAGCTCGGCGTGGTGGAGCAGCGGCAGGGCAACCGCTCGACGAACAACGCGCCGCGCAACACGTACCAGACCAAGGACGGGTCGTGGGTGGCCATCTCCACCAGCGCCCAGGCCATCGCCGAGCGGGTGCTGCGGCTGGTGGGCCACCCCGAGGTGATCGACGAGCCGTGGTTCCGTACCGGCGTCGGGCGGGTGGCGCACGCGGACCTGCTCGACGAGTACGTGGGGTCGTGGATCGCCGAGCGGACCCGCGACGAGGTGGCCGCGGCGTTCGCCGAGGCCGGTGCCGCTGTCGCCCCGGTCTACAGCGCCAAGGACATCGTCGAGGACCCGCACGTCCGGGCCACCGAGATGATCACCACGGTCGACGATCCCGACCTCGGCCCGATGCGGATGCACAACGTCATGTGGCGGATGTCGGAGACGCCGGGCCGGATCCGGTTCACCGGACGCTCCCCCGGCGCCGACACCGACGCCCTGCTCGTCGAGGAACTCGGCTGCGACCCGGCCGAGATCGCCGACCTGAAAGCCCGTGGCGTCGTCGCCTGACGACGCCGACAGCCGAAACGCGAGGAACCCCGTGGGCACCACAGCCAGAACCGCCGACCGCCTGCTCGACGCCGTGCAGGCCGGTGTCACGATCTACGACCTGGGCCGGCGGCTGACCGTCGGCATGCCGCAGTCACCGAACCACCCGGCGTTCGGGCTCACCCTGCCGCGCCGCCACGGCGACATGGTGCGCGCCGACGGCGGCTCCGCCGCCAACGACCTGCTGGTGATGGGCACGCACGTCGGCACGCACGTCGACGCGCTCGCGCACGTCTCCCAGGACGGCCGGCTGCACGGCGGCGCCGACGCCGCCGACGCGCAGGTCGGCGGCCGGTTCGACGAACTGGGCGTGCACACCGTCGCGCCGATGGTCCGCCGGGGCGTGCTGCTGGACGTGCCCGCCGCGCTGGGCGTGGAGGCCTGCGAGCCCGGCTACGAGATCACCCCCGCCGACCTGGACGCCACGGTGTCCCGGCAGGGCACGCCGGTGGGCCCGGGCGACGTCGTGCTCATCCGCAGCGGGTGGGGCCGGCTGTTCGACCACGAGGACCGCGGCGTGTACGTCGGCAAGGACTCCGGCGTGCCGGGGGTCGGCGCGGACGGCGCGACGTGGCTGGCGCAGCGGCAGGTGCACGCCGCCGGCGCGGACACCATCGCCTTCGAGTGCCTGCCGCCGGGCAAGGGCCACAGCTCGCTGCCGGCCCACCGGATCCTGCTGGTCGAGCACGGCGTCTACCTGATCGAGACGATGGCGCTGGAGGAGCTGGCCCGCGACGAGGTGCACGAGTTCACATTCGTCATGGCGCCGCTGCCGCTGTACGGCGCCACCGGCTCCCCGGTGCGCCCGCTGGCGGTGATCAGCCGTGGCTGAGCCGACCCTGGGCCGCCACCTGGCCACCTTCGCCGCCGACACCGCCGCCGAGACGCTGCCCGACGAGGTCGTCGCGAGCGTCCGGGCCCGTGTCCTGGACGTGCTCGGCCTCTGCGTGGCGGCCCGGCCGCTGCCGACCAGCCAGGCGGCCCTCGCCTACGTCGAGGAGCAGGGCGGCCGCGGCCAGGCCACTGTCGTCGGCCTGGACGAGAAGGCGCCGGCCGCGCTGGCCGCGTTCGCCAACGGCGTGCTGGCGCACTCGCTCGACTACGACGACACGCACCTGCCGTCGGTGCTGCACCCGAGCGCGTCGGTGGTGCCGGCCGCGCTGGCCGCCGCCGAGGCGTCCGGGGCGTCCGGGCGGGAGACGGTCGCGGCCATCGCCGTGGGCCTGGAGGTGTGCGTCCGGCTCGGCATGGCCGGTTACGACCCGGCCGCCGGCAACTCCGTCTTCTTCGAGCACGGGCAGCACGCCACCTCGATCTGCGGCACGCTCGGCGGTGCGGTGGCGGCGGCCCGGCTGCTGAAGCTGGACGCCGACGGCGCGCTCGACGCGCTCGGCGTGTCCGCCTCGATGGCCGCCGGTCTGATCGAGTCCAACCGCAACGGCGGCACCGTCAAGCGGATCCACTGCGGCTGGGCGGCGCACGCGGCGGTGAGCGCCGCGCAGCTGGCCCGGCACGGCGTGACCGGCCCGCCGACGGTGCTGGAGGGACGCTTCGGCTTCTTCCAGGCGTTCCTGCGCGGCGAGTTCGACGGCGACGAGATCGTCCGCGGGCTCGGCACCGACTGGGCGGTGCCGGGCATCTTCTTCAAGCCGTATCCGGCGAACCACTTCACCCACGCCGCCATCGACGCGGCGATCGCGCTGCGCGAGCGCGGGTTGCCGCTGGACGAGATCGAGTCGATCACGCTCGGCGTGCCGACGCCGACGGTGCGCACCATCGGCCAGCCCATCGAGCGCAAGCGGGCGCCGCAGACCGGCTACGAGGCGCAGTTCAGCGGCCCGTACGCGGTGGTCGCCGGCCTGATCGGCGGCGGCGGTCTCGGCGTGGACCTCGCCGACTTCACCGACGCCCTGGCGCACGACCCGCAGCGGCGGGCGCTGATGGCGCTGGTCGACGTGGTGGGCGACGAGCGGTGCGACGCGATCTTCCCGCACCAGTTCCCGGCCGTGCTGCGGGTGGTCACCCGCGACGGGCGGGAGTGGGTGCAGGAGGTGCTCGCCAACCGGGGCGGGCCGCAGCGTCCGCTCAGCGACGCCGAACTGGCGGTCAAGTTCCGCACCAACGCCGCCGCCCTGCCGGAGGCGACCGCCGACCGCATCACCGAGGAGGTCCACCGGCTGGACCGGGCCCCCGACGTCCACGGCCTGATGGGCCTGATCAACCGCCGCTGAACCGAGCACGAGGAGCAACACCATGAGCACCTACGACCTGCTGCTGACGAACGTCCGCGTGGTCCGGCACGACCGGCCCGAACCCGAGCTGATGGACATCGGCGTCACCGACGGACGGATCAGCCGCGTCGCCCCGCAGATCGACCGGGCGGAGGCCGCCCAGGTCGTCGACGGCGGCGGCCGGCTCGCCTTCCCCGGCGTGGTGGACGCGCACCAGCACTGGGGCATCTACAACCCGCTGAGCGAGGACGCCGTCTCGGAGAGCCGCGCCTCGGTGCAGGGCGGCGTCACCACGGCGCTGAACTACATGCGCACCGGGCAGTACTACCTCAACCGGGGCGGCCGGTACGCCGACTTCTTCCCCGAGGTGCTGTCCGCGACCGAGGGCCGCTCCTACATCGACTACGGCTTCCACCTGGCGCCGATGTCGCGGGAGCACATCGGCGAGGTGCCGTCCCTGGTCGAGGAGCACGGCGTCACCTCGTTCAAGATCTTCATGTTCTACGGCAGCCACGGCCTGCACGGCCGGTCCGCCGACCAGAACTCGTTCCTCATGATCCCGGAGGGCGAGCGGTACGACTACGCCCACTTCGAGTTCGTGATGCGGGGCGTCCAGGCGGCCCGGGAGCGTTTCCCCGAGCTGGCCGACGAGATCTCGCTGTCGCTGCACTGCGAGACCGCCGAGATCATGAGCGCGTACACCAAGCAGGTCGAGCAGGACGGCACGCTGCGCGGGCTGGAGGCGTACCACGCCTCGCGGCCGCCGCACTCCGAGGGACTGGCCGTGTCGATCGCGTCGTACCTGGCGCACGAGACCGGTCTGCCGAAGATCAACCTGCTGCACCTGACCTCGGAGAAGGCTGTCGACGCGGCGCTGCGGATGGCGCGGGCGTTCCCGCACATCGACTTCCGCCGCGAGGTGACCATCGGCCACCTGGTCGCCGACATCGACACCGCGCACGGCCTGGGCGGCAAGGTCAACCCGCCGCTGCGCCCGCGCGCCGACGTCGAGGCGCTCTGGGGGTACGTCCTGGACGGCAAGATCGACTGGGTGGTCAGCGACCACGCCTGCTGCAAGGACGAGGTCAAGTTCGGTGAGCCGCGCGACGACATCTTCGTCGCCAAGTCCGGCTTCGGCGGCGCCGAGTACCTGCTGCCCGGCCTGGTCACCGAGGGCAACCGGCGTGGCCTGTCGTACCAGCGGGTGGCGGAGCTGACCTCGTGGAACCCGGCTCAGCGCTTCGGCCTGCGCAACAAGGGCGCGCTGCTGCAGGGGTACGACGCCGACATCTGCCTGGTCGACCCGGACTCGACCTGGACGGTGCGCGCCGAGGACTCCGAGTCGACGCAGGAGTACACGCCGTTCGAGGGCTTCGAGCTGACCGCACGGGTCACCGACACCTTCGTCCGCGGGCAGCACGTGCTCGTCGGCGGCAAGGTGACCGGCGAGCCGGCCGGCCGCTACCTCGCCCGCCCGCAGCGGTAGGGGGAACGACTGATGGCGGCGGTGGCGCGCAGTTACCTGTACGTGCCGGGCGACCGGGCGGACCTGCTGGACAAGGCGGCCGGGCGCGGCGCGGACGCGCTCGTGCTCGACCTGGAGGACGCGGTCACGCCGGCTCGCAAGGCGCAGGCCCGGGAGACGGTCGCCGGGTACCTGGGCGCCGCCGCGCCGGCCGGCCCCGAGCTGTGGGTGCGGATCAACAGCGACCAGGTCGAGGCGGACGTCGAGGTGCTCTCCCCGGCGGCGGCCGGGGTCTGGGTGCCGAAGGCCGAGCCGGACCTGCTCGCCGAGGTCGACGCCGCGCTGGCCCGGGTGCAGCGGCGGCTCGGCCCGGACGCCCCGGCGTTCCGGGTGGTGGCGCTGATCGAGACCGCCCGGGGCGTGCTCACCGCGCCGCAGGTGGCCGCCGCAGCGCGGGTGCTGCGGCTCGGCCTCGGCGAGGCGGACCTCGCCGGTGAGCTGGGGTTGCAGCCCGGGCCGGAGCGGGCGGAGTTCGCGCCGATCCGCTCCCAGGTCGTGGTCGCGTCGGCAGCGGCCGGCATCACCCCGCCGGTGGGACCGGTGGAGACGACGCTGCGCGACCCGGAGCGGCTGGAGCAGACCACCCGGGCGCTGCTGCGGCAGGGCTTCCGGGCGCGCAGCGCCATCCACCCCGGGCAGATCGCGACGGTCAACGAGGTGTTCACCCCCACCGAGGCCGAGGTGGCCTCGGCGCGGGCCGTACTGGAGGCGCTGGAGCGGGCCGAACGCGGCGGCTCCGGGGTGGCCACCGACGCCGGCGGGCGGCTGCTGGACCGGGCGGTGGTACGGGCCGCCGCCGAGGTGGTACGCCGCGCCGAGGCGTCCGCGGGGTGACACGTGACGCCGGGCCGGGGACCGTCGACGGGTACGACGTGGCCCGGCCCGGCGTGGGTCAGGGCGTGCCGAGCGTGGCGCGGGCGGCGAGGATGTGCGCCCGCATCACCGAGCCGGCCCAGGCCCGGTCGCGCGCCTCGAACGCGTCGATCAGCTCCCGGTGGTGCGACATGCTGCGCGCCATCGCCGCCTCGTCGTACCGGCGGAACGTGCGGTTCACCAGCGGCGTCTGCACCACCGCCCCGAGCAGCGCGCTCAACCGGCGGTTCCGCCCGGCGCCCAGGATGATCTCGTGGAACTGCGCGTTGCAGACCGCGATCCGGTCCGCCCGGTCCCGCCGCTGACCGGCCGCGTAGCCCTCCATCTCGGCGCACAGCTCGCGCAGCCGGACGATCTCCTCCGGCGTGATCCGGGTCGCGGCCAGCTCGGCGCCGTACCCCTCCAGCAGGGCACGCAGCTCGAAGATCTCCTCCAGGTCCTGCTCCCGCCAGGCCGGGACGGTGGCGCCCCGGTTGGCCTCCCAGTCCACCAGGCCCTCGGCGTGCAGCCGGCGCAGCGCCTCCCGTACGGGAGTGCGGCTCACCCCCACCGCGGCGGCGAGGTCCTCCTCGGAGAGCTTCTTCCCCGGCTCGTACGCCCCACCGAGGATGCGCGTCTTGATCGACTCGTACGCCGACTGCGTGGCCCGGCCCATGCGTCCCCCTCTGTTCACCGATGGTGAACCTACATCGACGCGGTGGAACCGCCGTTGACGGCGTACTCCGAGCCGGTCACCTGCCGGGACCGGTCCCCGGCCAGGAAGAGCACCACCTCGGCGACGTCCTCCGGCTCGTTCATCCGGCCCAGCGGCAGCCGGCGCAGCTCGTGCACGACGTGGTCGGCGGCGGCGGAGACGTCGATGCCGAGCCGGAGCGCGACCGACTCCAGGTAGGCGTCCATGGTCGCGGTCCGGGTCGGGCCGGGCGCGACGGTGTTCACCCGTACACCCCGGGAGCCGTACTCCAGGGCCAGGCCCTTGGCGAGGCTGAGCAGCGCGGCCTTGCTGACCGCGTAGTCGAGCATGTGCGGCTTGGGGTGCCGCGCCGCCTCGGAGCCGATGGTGACCACGCTGCCGCCGCCCCGCTCGACCATGAGCGGCACGAGCGCGCGGCACAGGCGCACGCAGGACATCACGTTCACGTCCCAGGTGCGCTGCCAGGCGGCGTCGTCGATGTCGGTGAACGCGTCCCGGTACGGCGCGAGCGCCACGTTGTTGACGAGCACGTCCGCGCCGCCGTACCGGCTGGTCACCTCCCGCACGACGGCGGCGACGCCGGCCGGGGTGCCCAGGTCGGCGGTGACCGGGACGCCCACGCAGGCGGAGACGTCCAGGTCGGCGGAGACCACCTCGGCGCCCTCGTCGGCCAGCCGGCGGGCCACGGCGAGCCCGATCCCCGATCCGGCGCCGGTGACGACGGCGACCCTGCCCCTCATCCGCTTCTCCCCTCGGTGCCGTCGGCGAGCACCTCGTCGGTGTGCTCGCCGAGCGTCGGTGCGAGCCGGCCGGCCGGCAACGGCGAGCCGGACATGACGATCGGCGAGGCGACGCTGCGCAGCCGCCCGGCCACCGGATGCTCGACGATCGACACCAGGCCGGACCCGGCCTCTTCCTCCTCGCGGAGGATCTCCTCGTAGCCGGCCAGCGGCGCGCACGGCACGTCGATCGCGGACAGCTCCGCCAGCCACTCGGCCGTGGTACGCCCGAGCAGCACCTCGGCGACCACCCGGTAGAGCCCGTCGGCGTTGGCGATCCGCTTGCCGACGGTGTCGTAGTCGGGGTGGCGCAGCAGGTCGGCGCGCCCGACCAGGGTGAGGAACCGTTCCCACTGCCGGCCGGTGTAGATCAGGACGCACAGGTGCCCGTCGGCGGTGGCGTACGGACGGCGGTTCGGCGCGGCGGTACGCGGGTAGAGCGGCGGCCCGGTGGGCGGGTCGAACGTCCAGCCGTCGAGCTGTTCGAGCAGGCCGAAGGCGACCATCGTGTCGTACATCGGCACCTCGACGCGCTGCCCCTCGCCGGTGGCGTCGCGGTGCCGCAGCGCGGCGAGCACGGCGGTGGACGCGGTGAGCCCGGTGATCTTGTCGGCGAGCGGTGTGACGACGTACCCGGGCTGGTCCTGGTTGACGCTCTGGAGCCGGGCGATGCCGGAGGCGCCCTGGATCACGTCGTCGTAGGCGGGCCGGTCGGCGTGCCGGCCGGTGCCACGGAAGCCCGGGATCGCGCAGTAGACGATCGCCGGGTGCAGCGCGCGTACGTCGTCGTAGGTGAGCGCGAGCCGGGCCGCGGCGGCCGGGCGCATGTTGTGCACCAGCACGTCCACCGTCGGCACCAGCCGGTCGAACGCGGCCCGGTCGGCGGGCGCCTTGAGGTCCAGCAGGACGCTCTTCTTGCCCCGGTTCATGTTGAGGAACACCGCCGCCATGCCGGGGGTGCGGGCGGCGCCGAGCTGGCGGGCGATGTCGCCGCCCGGCGGCTCCACCTTGATCACCTCGGCGCCCAGGTCGGCCAGCATCAGCGTGCAGTACGGGCCGGAGAACGTGCTGGTCAGGTCCAGCACCCGGAGTCCGGTCAGCGGCCCGGTCACGGGAAGCCACCGGCCCGGCTCAGCATGCCCGGCAGCTCGGCGCCGAACACCTCGCCCAGCCACCTGGCGTTGTCGATGGCCGCCTCCTGCGACACCCCGGTCCGGGTGCCGGAGCGTTCCAACGCGTACACCACGTCCTCGGTGGCCACGTTGCCGGTGGCGGCCGGCGCGAACGGGCAGCCGCCGATGCCGCCGACGCTGGCGTCGATCGCCCGCGCCCCGGCCCCGACGGCGGCCAGGACGTTCGCCAGGCCCAGGTTGCGGGTGTTGTGGAAGTGCCCGCGCAGGCTCGCCCCGGTGCGCTCGCGTACGGCGGTGAACAGGCGCTCCACCTGGGACGGCACGGCCACGCCGATGGTGTCGGCGAGCGCCACCTCGTCCGGTGCCACCGATGCCAGGTCGTCGACGACGCGCAGCACGCGCTCCGGCGGCGTCTCCCCCTCGAACGGGCAGCCGAACGCGGCACCGACCGTGACCGACGCGCGCAGCCCCTGCTCGCGGGCGCGGGGCAGCAGCCGCCGCACCTGCGCCACCGCCTCGGCGGTGGTCGTGCCCTGGTTGCGCCGGCAGAACGTGTCGGTGGCGACGACCACGAAGTTGACCTCGGTGACACCGGCGGCGACCGCCCGGTCCAGGCCGCGGCCGTTCATCACCAGGCCGATCGAGGCCAGGCCCGGCTCGTCGCGGACCAGTGCCACCAGCGCGTCGGCGTCGGCGAGCTTCGGCACCTTCGCCGGGTTGACGAAGCTCGTCACCTCGACCCGCCGGCTGCCCGCCGCGACGGCCCGGCGTACCAGTTCGGCCTTCTGCCCGGTGGTCAGCTCCGCCGGGTGGTTCTGGAGGCCGTCCCGGGGGCCGACCTCGACGATCTCGACGTTCAAGACAGCGCCTTCAGTCCGGCCTGCGCGACCTCCATGTCCTGCGTGTAGTGGCCGCCGCTGACCCCGATGCCACCGACCAGCACGTCGTCGACCTTCACCGGATAGCCGCCGCCGAAGGTCACCAGCCGGTCGATCGCGGGCGGGGCGCCCATCGCCAGCGGGCCGTCGTCCTTGATGAAGTCGTACCAGCCGTCGCTGCTGAGCCCGAAACCGACTGCCGTGTACGCCTTGTCCTGCGCCAGCTGGACGCTCACCAGCGGCGCACCGTCCATCCGCTCGTACGCCTTCAGCACGCCGCTCTCGTCGCACACCGCGACGGTGACCGCGAAGCCCATCTCCTCGGCGCGGGCGACGGCGGCGGCCACCATCGCCCGCGCGGCCGGCGCGGAGATCGAGCGCTTCTTCACCACGTACGGGTTCTTCGCCATGACTGCCTCCTCAGATCGCGCCGGCGGCGCGCAGTTCGGTGATCCGGTCGTCGGCCAGGCGCAGCACCTGGCGCAGGACCTCGTCGGTGTGCTCGCCCAGCCGGGGGCCCACCGAACGCAGCCGGCCCGGGGTGCGGGACAGCCGGGGCGCGACATTCTGCATCGGGAACGCGCCCATCTCCGGGTGGTCGAGTTCGACGATCGCCTCGCGCGCGGCGAAGTGCTCGTCGGTCAGCATCTCCCGGGCGGTGTAGACCGACCCGGCCGGTACGCCGCCCAGATGCAGCAGCCGCAGCAGCGCGGCCGGTTCGAACGTGACGGTCCACGCCGCGATCAGGTCGTCCAGTTCGGCCTGGTGCGCGCCGCGGGCGGCGTGGGTGGCGTACCGGGGGTCGTCGGCCAGGTCCGGGCGGCCCATCACCGCCGCCAGGCGGCGGAACACCGTGTCCTGGTTCGCGGCGATCAGCACTGTGGCGCCGTCGCGCGTCGGGTACGCGTTGCTCGGCGCCACGTTGGGCAGGATCGAGCCGGTCCGCTCCCTGATGTAGCCGGTGAGCGCGTACTCCGGCACCAGCGACTCCATCAGCGCCAGCACCGACTCGTAGATGGCGCTGTCCACCACCTGGCCCTGGCCGGTGCTGGTCGCCACCCGCAACGCCATCATGGCGCCGAGCGCGGCGAACGTGCCGGCCAGCGAGTCGCCGAGGCTCACGCCGATGCGGCTCGGCGGCGTGGACGGGTCGCCGGTGACGTGCCGGATCCCGCCCATCGCCTCGCCGATCGAGCCGTAGCCGGCCCGGGACGCGTACGGGCCGTCCTGCCCGAACGCGGTGACCCGCACGACGACGAGCCGTGGGTTGATCCGGTGCAGCTCCTCCGGCGCGAGTCCCCAGCGTTCCAGCGTGCCCGGGCGGAAGTTCTCCACGAACACGTCGGCGCCGGCGAGCAGGTCGCGCATGAGCTGCTGTCCCTCGGGCATCCGCAGGTTGCAGGTGACCGACTTCTTGTTGCGGGCCACCACCGGGAACCACAGCGACTTGCCGTGCGGCTTCTCCCGCCCCCACTGCCGCATCGGGTCGCCGCCGTCCGGCTGCTCGACCTTGATCACCTCGGCGCCGAAGTCGCCGAGCAGTTGCGCGCAGAACGGCCCGGCCAGCAGCACGCCGGCCTCCACCACGCGTACCCCGGTCAGCGGCCCGTCGGGAAAGCCGTCGGTCATCCGGCCGGCTCCGACAGTCCGAACATCTTCTCGATGCGGGCCTCGGCGAACCGGGAGACCGCGCCCGCCCGGGTCACCGACCGGACGCCCTCGATCTTCAGCAGCGCCGGGCGGACCAGGGAGCCCATGGTGACCGGCGCCGACGGGCAGGCGGCGCAGCGGCCGTGGAACGTCACCCGGGCGTCGCCGTCGGCGTCCACGTCGACTGTGACGCCGCCGCCGTGCGCCTCGACGAGCTGGCGTACCTTGCCGTCGAGCGCGCGGTCGGCGGCCTTCGCCCTCTTGTCAGCGCCCATCCTTACGGCCCTTCTTCGCGGACTTCTTGCCGCTCTTGCCGTACAGCTCCTTCTTCTTGGCCTTCACGTCGATGCCGAGCACCCGGGCGAAGTTCAGGCCGAAGATCTTCTCCTTGATCTCGTCGGTCAGCTCCGGGTAGCCGTAGCCGTCCTGGAGGTCCTCCGGCATGCGCATCTCGGCGAACAGGTCGATGTACGCCTGCACCTTCGGCCAGACGAACGCCTCGGAGCCCCAGAGCAGCCGGTCCGGGCCGACGTGCAGCAGGCACTTGCCGATGGCGTGCAGCGCGGCGCGCGGCGCGACCGGGTACTGGTTGATCCAGGCGGTCAGCGCGAGGTGGATGTTCTCGTACCGGGCCGCGATGTTGATCGTCTCGTTGATGAACGGCTCGCCGAGGTGGTGCACGATGAACGTCATCTCGGGGAAGTCCTGCGCCGCGCGCTCCAGGTCGTACGGGGCCAGGTCGGCGATGTGCTGTGTGTTGAACGCCAGGCCCTTGTGGAACTGCACGTTCGTCACGCCGTGTTCGAGGGCGGTCTCCCACAGCGGGTACGCGACCTGCCGGTCGTCGATCTTCCAGGACAGGCCGCCGGAGTGCGCCTGGTAGAACTTGAAGCTGGTGGCGCCCCACTCCTCGATCTGGCGGATCATCTCGGTCACCGCGCCGTAGCGGCCGTGCGTGATCGGGTCGACGCCGCCGCAGAACAGCACCCGATCCGGGTACGCCTCCTTGAGCTTGTAGTTGTTCTCCGCCGGCGAGAACCCCAGCTTCCAGCCGCCGTGGCTGGGCACCGTCTGGGCCATCGCCATGTCGGTGTCGGACTCCTCGAACATCAGCCGGTACGCGTCCTCGACCGACAGTTCGCGGCCGGAGATGTCGTCGTACGGGTAGCCCGGCGCGGAGTACTTGCGGGCGTACTCCACGAGCGCGTTCGTCGACTTCTTCCCGCCGTGGTTGAAGTCGATGTTCTCGTCGGTGAGCTTGTACATGTGGATGGCGTTGTCGAGGACGAAGAAGCCGTTCTTCATGGGGTGGGACGTCCCTTCGGGGTGGTGTCGTTCTCCAGGCGTTCGACGTGCCGGACCGCGAGCTGGCGGCGGCGGCGCACCGACCACGCGGCGACCGATACGCCGGTGATCACGGCGAGGCCGTTGAAGACGCGCTCGATCCAGGTCGCGGCGCCGAGGTGTTGCAGACCGGCGATGGTGAAGGTGATGAAGTACGCGGCGATCACGGTGCCGAGGATGTTGACCCGGCCTGGTCGCAGCGCGGCGGCGCCGAGGAAGGCCGCGGCGAAGGCCGGCAGCAGGAACTGTTCGCCGACCGTCGGCTGGGCCGAGCCGATCCGCGAGGCCAGCAGCACGCCGGCCAGCGAGGCGAGCACCGCCGCGCCGACGAACGCCCGGACGGTGTAGCTGCGGACGTCGATGCCGGCCCGGGCGGCGCCGCGCAGGTTGCCGTCCATCGCGTAGAGCCGCTGCCCGAAGGGCGTCCAGACGACGATGAACTCCAGCGCCAGCACCAGCACCACGAGGTAGATCAGCGGCAGCGGGACGCCGCCCAGGTCGCCGCGGGCGATCTCGGTGAACGCCGGCGGCACGTTCTGGTACAGCACCCGGCCGCCGGTGACCATGTAGAGCAGACCCATCAGCAGGCTGCCCACGGCGAGCGTGGCGATGATCGAACTCATGCCGAACTTCAGCACCAGCAGGCTGTTGAGCAGGCCGACCGCGACGCCGACGGCGAGCACCGCGAGCAGGGCCAGCCAGATCGGCACGCCCTGCACCGCGATCAGCCAGATGCTCACGCCCTGCGCCAGGCCCAGCATCGGGCCGACCGACGCGTCCAGATAGTGCGCCAGCAACGGCAGCGTGGCGGCCATCGCCACGATCACCGTCACTGTCTGGTTGACCAGGATCAGCCGGAAGTTGGTGGTGGTGAAGTACGTGTCCGGGGTGAGCGCGGAGAAGACCGCGATCACCAGGACGAGCATGCCGAGCAGCCCGAACCGGCTCACCCCCTCGACCGCCCGCTCCCCGGCCCCGGCGCGGGACCGGTCGGCGCTCTGCTTGACGACGGTGCGGCCGCCGCCCGGGGGCGTCTTCGTCGTGGCGGCGGTCATCGGACCGCCTCCCCCGCCGTGGCGAGCGTGCCCGCGACGATCAGCTGCACGCACCGTTCGACGTCGAGCCCCTCGGTGGGGCCGTGGTAGACGTTGCGGCCGCCCTTCATCACCAGCAGCCGGTCGGCCATCGACAGGATCTCCGGGATCCGGTGGCTGATCACGATGACCGCGTAGCCGCGGTCGCGCAGCCGGCGGATCAGCGCGTTGACGCCGTCGGACTCGGTGGTGCCGAGCGCCGCGGTCGGCTCGTCCATCACCATCACGCGCGGCTCGTTCTCGGTGACCAGCGCGCGGGCGATGGCGACCATCTGCCGCTGCCCGCCGGAGAGCCCCTCGACCAGCACGTTCATGTCGTGCAGGTCGATGCCCAGCTCCTCCAGCACCGTCCGGGTACGCTCGCGCATCGCCCGCTTGCGCAGCACGGGCAGGCCGCGTACACCGCCGGTCCACTCGCGGCCGAGGAAGACGTTCTCGACGATGCTCAGGTTGTCGGAGAGCCCGAGATCCTGGTAGATCATCTCGATCCCGGCGGACCGGGCCGCGCCGATGGTGTGCGGCGTCAGGTCCCGGCCGGCCACCCGCAGGCGGCCGGTGTCCGGCGCCAGCGCGCCGCTGACCATGCTCATCAGCGTGGACTTGCCGGCGCCGTTGTCCCCGACGACGCCCAGGATCTCGCCCGGGCGTACGTCGAAGGAGACGTCGGTGACGGCGCGTACCCGGCCGTAGGACTTGCTGACGCCCACCGCCTCCAGCACCGGGGCGGCACTCATCGGGCCTCGCTCCACATCTTCTCGTAGCGCTCGGCGTAGTTCACGTAGCTGTTCCAGTCGACCGCGCCGTCCTTGGGGGCGTTCGACTTGTCGAAGACTGTGGCCGGGATGCCCTGCTCGGCGTCGGGCAGCGCGGGCTGACCGGCGGCCAGCCGGCCCACCTGGTCGATGGCGGCGTAGGCGTTCCAGCCGCGGATGGCGCCGAAGTCGGCGAGCTGGTCACCGGCTGCGACGCTGCCCAGCCGCTCCGGCTCGGCGTTCTTCGACAGCACCTTGATGTCGTTGCGGCCGGCGGCCCGGATGGCGGCGATGACGGACTCCACGCCGTTGCCGTACGGGGTGAGGATGTACTGCAGCTTGTCGCCGTGCTTCTGGATCAGCGAGGTGGTGATGTTCTGCATCTCGATCGGGTCGACCGCCTGCGCCAGCGTGCGCTCGCGGACCTCCAGCAACTCGCAGCCGGTGCAGCCGGCGAGCACGCGCTTGCTGGCGTTGAGCGCCTCGACCAGGTGCGGGTAGCCGACGTCCCAGAGGAAGACGACCTTGGCCTTGCCGTTGGAGTCGGCGACGGCCTTGGCGGTGGCCAGCACCGCCTGGAACGTCTCCCGGCTGGACACGTGCGCGTCGTAGCCGACCGCGCCGCCCTCGGCGACGGCGGAGACGCCCACGACCGGGATCTTCGCCTTCTGCAGCTCGGCGATGCCGTCGGCGACCTGGTTCTCCGGGATGGCGACGGTGATGACGGCGGTGGGCTTGTTGGCGGCGGCGGTGGCCAGCGCCTTCTGGTAGCCCTCCGGGGTGCCCTGCCCGTCCAGGATCTCGGCGCTCCAGCCGAGCTTCTCGGCGATGGCGGTGGCCCGCTTGCCGACCTCCTCACAGGAGGTGCCGATCTTGCAGACGATGATGTTGAGCTTGCCGTTCGCCGGCGGCTTCACCGACGTCGTCGGACCGGACCACTCCTCGTAGACCTTGATCTTGTCGAGGGTGATGTCGGCTTCCTTGCCCTCGAAGTAGAGCATCCCGCCGGTGCCGGCGGCGATCAGCTTGCGGGCCGTCTCGGTGTACTCGTCGTTCACCGCGGCGGGCGTGTCGGAGGCGGTGCTCTCCGCACCCGATCCGCAGGCGGCGGTGGTGAGCAGAAGGGCGGCCGCCCCGAATGCGGCGGCGGCGGCGCGGAGCCGGCGGGCTCCGAAAGTGTGTGTCACGGTGCTACTCCCTCGGTGGGTGGCAGTCGTCGAAAAGAAGCGAATCGATGAGTCGGCGCAGGGAGGGGCGAAAACAAACCCGGCGCGTGACGGGCGCTTCGGGTTGCATGCAATCGCAGTCCAACACGATCAACATCGACAGTCAATAGTTCGCAATGCCGAAACATAAGCCCTGCTAGAGAGCGTTTCTCCAGCCCGCGAGGGAGGCGCGTTCGCCCCGACCGGGCGGAGAAATTGTATTTTTCCGACGTGAGGCTCGCGGGGTACGCGTCAGCGGACGGACGCCGCGGAACGCCCGATGCGCAGGACCGCCCGGCCGTGCTCGGTCAGCATCCGCGCGCACCTTCTCCCCGCCCAGGCCGTGCAGGCGCAACGCGTTGCCGCCCATCAGCTTGGCGAACACGTCCGGGGTGAACTCCGGGAAGCCCCACCCGTCCACCAGATCCCGGGGCATCTCGAAATCCGTCAAGGCGTCGATGATCGGCTGCGGGTGCGCGGACGGCACGCCGGTGGCGAACATGATGCGATCCGTGCCGCCGTGCATCATGAGCATGCCGACGATCTCGGCGAACCGGCGCGGCTTGCGCACGATCATGTTCGACACCGACTCGATCGTCGCCCAGATGTTCGGGTGGGGTGTGGCCGATGCGGTACAGCGCGTTCACCATGCCGTCGTACGCGGCCTGGGAGCAGTGCGGCGCCCGGTTCCCGGGCCGGAAGTCGTACCCGTGGACGACACCGTCCACCACGACCATCCCATTGATCATGTCAACTCCGTTCTCCTGCCGACGGGAGCGCGACGAGGTGGTGGACGGGCGCGGCCGCTCGTCGGGGCGTTGCGCGGTATGTGATCGCGGCCACCAGCAGCCCGAGAATGTACACAACATAGGTGCGCAGCCCGGAGCGGTCAAGACTGTCTCGTGGTCAGTGAGATCGGCCGGCGCATGCCGCCAGCAGCGTCTTCACCTGGTTGTTTTCCCGATTTTCTCGACACGCCGGGTCGAATGAGACCCGGCGGCGAGCACCGTAGCCACCGCCTCGCGGAGAATCCTTGACAGTGATTGCATACATTGCTTGACTCTCTCGCCATGACAGAGCAGGCAGTGACAGTCCCTCGTCCGGGGGACGTCGAGCGCCGCCGGCCTCGGCGGCTCGACCCCGTTCTGGTACGAGGGCTACACCTGACCATGTCCGTGTCTGCCCCGCAGGCGGCCGTCCGGCGGAGCACGGTTCTCCCCGTGCTCCGCGGCCACGGCGCCACCCTCGCCCTGGCCGCGCTCTGGGTCGCGCTGGTGCTGGCCACGCCGTGAAGTCGCCGGCCTTCCTGTCCCACCAGACCGTCATCGCGGTGGCCTTCAACATGGCGTTCATCGGCGTCCTGGTCGTCGGCGTCAGCCTGGTGATGCTCAGCGGTGCCGAGTTCGACCTGTCCGTCGGCGTGACCGCTGTGGCCGCCGCGCTGATCGCCGCCCAGCTGCTGACCGACGGCGCGCCGTTCGCCGTGGTGCTGGTGGCGGTGCTGGTGTTCGGCACGCTCATCGGCATCGTGAACGCGGCGCTGATCGTGCGCGGCCTGCGGCCGGACCGGATCCAGGCCGGCGCGCTGGTGTCCTGCGGGCTGGTCGCCGGCCTCGCCGGGCTGGTCCTCGCGTCCCAGGGCGACATCGTCCGGTCCACGCTGACCCCGGGTACCGAGTTCCGGGTGATCTCGATCCTGCTGCTCGGCGGGATGGCGCTCACCGGCCGCCGGGGCAGTGGCGCTGTTCGTGCTGACCAGCACCGCCGCGGCGGTCGCCGGGTGCGTCCAGGTGATGCGCACCGGCGCCTCGGCCGTCACCCTCGGCGAGGGCACCGAACTGTACGTCTACGGCGCGCTGCTGATCGCCGGGTTCCGGCTCGCCGGCGGCGGGCACGGGAGCCCGATGACCGCGTTCCTCAGCCTGCTCTCGCTGAGCATCGTGCTGAACATCTTCCGGCTGCGCGGCATGCCGCTGCCGCTGGGCGACATCCTGCTCGGCGTCACGCTGCTCGGCGCGGTGTCGCTCGGCTGGATCCGCCAGCGCACCCAGCGGCACTCCCCCGAGCCGGAACCCGAACCGGAGGCCCGCCCGCACGCCGTGCCGGCCTGACCTCCGCCCGCACCAACGAGACGACCGACGAGAGAACAGGGACGACATGAACGACTATGCCCGCGGCCCGTTGTCCGGCTTGCGCGTGATCGAAGCCGGGGTCCTGCTGGCCGGGCCGTTCTGCGGCCAGATCCTCGGCGACCTGGGCGCCGACGTGATCAAAGTGGAGGAGCCGGGGCGGGGCGACCCGATGCGCGAATGGGGACGCGAGCGGCCGTACGGCAAGTCGCTGTGGTTCCCGGTGCTCGGCCGCAACAAGCGCTCGGTCACCCTCAACCTGCGCGTTCCGGAGGGGCAGGAGGTGCTGCGCCGGCTCGCCGCCGAGGCCGACGTCCTGGTGGAGAACTTCCGGCCCGGCACGCTGGAGCGCTGGGGCGTCGGCCCGGACGTGCTGTGGGACATCAACCCGCGGCTGGTGATCGTGCGGGTGTCCGCGTACGGGCAGTCCGGGCCGTACGCCGAACGCGCCGGGTACGGCTCGATCGGCGAGGCGATGGGCGGCATCCGCTACACCACAGGCGATCCCGATTCGCTGCCCAGCCGGGTCGGCATCAGCATCGGCGACTCGCTGGCCGGCACGTTCGCCGCTGTGGGCGCGATGGGCGCGCTGCGGGTGGCCGAGGCGACCGGCCGGGGCCAGATCGTCGACAGCGCCATCTACGAGTCGGTGCTCGCGCTGATGGAGTCGCTGGTGCCGGAGTATGCGATCGGCGGCTACATCAGGGAACGCACCGGCTCGATCCTGCCGAACATCGCGCCGAGCAACGTCTACGTCGCCTCCGACGGCGGCATGGTGGTTATCGCGGCGAACCAGGACACCGTGTTCCGCCGGCTGGCCGAGGCGATGGCGCAGCCGGAACTGGCCGCCGACCCGCGGTTCGCCGGGCACACCGACCGCGGCCGGCACCAGCACGAGCTGGACGAGCTGATCGCCAAGTGGTGCGCCGGGTACGCCGGGGACGAGCTGCTGGAGCTGCTGCACCGCCACGGTGTGCCGGCCGGGCGGATCTACACCGCCAAGGAGATGCTCACCGACCCGCACTTCGCCGCCCGGGAGGCGATCGTCCGGCTGGAGCATCCGGACCTCGGCGAGTTCCCGATGCAGAACGTCGTGCCGAAGCTGACCGCGACGCCCGGCGGCATCCGCCGCGTCGGGCCCGAGCTGGGCGAGCACACCGACGAGGTGCTCCGCGACGTCGCCGGACTCGACGGCGACGAGATCTCCCGCCTGCGCGCCGCGGGCGTCGTCTGAGCCCACCCCACCCACCACCACGGAAGGAACCCCTCATGGACAACTTCACCAAGACGTCGGTCACGATCGGCGCCGCGCAGCGGATCCTCGCCGCCGCGATCGCCAAGGCCGAGCAGATCGCGCTGCCGTGCGTCATCGCCGTCGTCGACGAGAGCGGCGTGTTGAAGGCGTTCGCCCGGATGGACGGCGCGGCGCTGCTGTCGGTGCAGGTCGCGCAGGACAAGGCGTACACGGCGGCGGGCTTCGGCATGCCCACCGACGGCTGGTACGACTTCATCAAGGACGACGCGCCGCTGGCCACCGGCGCGACCACGGGCATCGACCGGCTGGTGGTGTTCGGCGGCGGCTACCCGATCACCGCCGACGGCGCGGTGATCGGCGGCATCGGGGTCAGCGGCGGGCACTACACGCAGGACATGGAGGTCGCGCGCGCCGGGCTGGACGCCGTCGCGTGACCCGGCCGCCGGCACGGGGCCCGGGCTCCCCGGCCATCGGTCCCGTGCCGGCGCCCGCCCGGCCCGCCCCGGCTGGTCCCGCCGGGGCGGAACGGCCGGGGCGCGCCGGCGCGACCGGCTCACGCGACGCCGGCCAGCCAGGACTCGTAGTCGAGCGCGGCGGTCAGCTCCGGCCGGTCCCGGCCGCGCAGCGCGCGTGCCAGCGCCGACGCCGGGCCCGCGCCGATCGTGGCGACCCGTGCGGCGAGCGCGGCCCCGGCGTCCGGGTCGGCCGACACCGACCCGATCAGGCCGTGCCGCAACGCCTCGTCGGCGTCGAGCGTGGCGCCGGTCCAGGCCAGGTGTGCCAGCACGCCGGTGCCGGCGACACCGGCGAGCAGCCGTCCGGCGCCGCCGGCCAGGAACGCCGCCGGCGAGCCGGTGCCGAACGTCGCGGTGGGCGCGGCGACGCGCAGGTCCGCGGCGAGGGCCAAGCCGAGCCCGAGGCCGCGTACCGCGCCGTCAACGTGGACGATCACCGGGCCGGGTGCGGCGTGCACCCGCAGCACGAGTTCGTGCAACTGCCCGCTGACCACCGGCTGGGTGAGGTCGTCGGGCTCGTGCCGCCAGGCGTCGCCCTCGACGCGGATCAGCAGCGGCTCCCCCGGCGTACGGGCGTGGCGCTTGAGCGCGTCGAGCAGGGCGGCCCGGGCGGCCGGGCCGAGCCGTTCGCCCGCGCCCGGGTCGGCGGCCTCGTGTACCTGCGTCACGTGTCTCTCCTATCGGCCGGTGAAGCGGGCCGGACGCTTCTCCAGGAACGCGTCGATGCCCTCGATGTGGTCGTCGGTGGACAGCAGCGTCAGCAGCAGCGAACGCTCGTGGGCGAGGCCGGCGGTCAGGCCGACCTCCTCGGCGGTAAGCAGCGCCTGCTTGCCGAGGCGGACCGCGACCGGGCTGCGGGCGGCGATCGAGGCGGCCAGCGCGATCCCGGCCTCGACCACCCGTTCGGCGGGCACCACCTGGCTGACCAGGCCCATCCGCTGCGCGGTCCAGGCGTCCACCAGCCGGCCGCCCAGCACCAGCTCGGCGGCCCGGAACCGGCCGGCGACGCGGGCCCAGCGCTGGGTGCCGCCGGCGCCGGGGATGATGCCGAGGTTGATCTCCGGCTGGCCGAACACGGCGGAGTCGGCCGCGACCACCGCGTCGCACGTCATGGCCAGTTCGCACCCGCCGCCCAGGACGTATCCGGCGACGGCTGCGACGGCCGGCTTGCCGAAGCGGGCGAACCGGTTCCAGCACTCCAGCCGCTCGGAGAGCAGGTAGTCGGCGGGCGACGTGCGGCGCAGTTCGCGGATGTCCGCGCCGGAGGCGAACAGCCGCGGGCCGCCGGTCAGCACCAGCACCCGTACCGCCGGGTCGGCCTCGGCCCGGTCCATCGCCGCGGCGAGCGCGCGCAGGACGTCGGCGCTGAGCGCGTTGCGTGTCTGCGGCCGGTCGATGGTGGCGACCGCCACCGCGTCGTGTACCGCGTAACCGACGGGTTCCACGGATCACCTCCCTGTCGTCCGCACCAGGCGAACATACTCTTCGGTATGTCGTCAAGATCTTCGCGGACGGCTTGGCAAGCGTACGACACAAGGGAAAACAGCATCCGGGAAGCGCTTGACACACTTCCAGCGCACCGCCTAGACATCTCGACATACGCAACGGTATGGCGTGCGGCGCAACGACCGGCCCGCGCCGGAGAACCGGGAGGCACCACGTGTCCGTGATCTGGGAGCCACGCCTGGACGACGAGGGCCGCCACTGGCGCGACCTCGCCCGGGACGTGGCGGCGCGCCACTTCGCGCCGCTGGCCGAGGAACTCGACAGGGAGCAGCGCTACCCGTGGGAGAGCGTGCGGGTGCTCGTCGAGGAAGGGCTGGCCGGGCTGCTCGTGGAACGCGAGCACGGCGGGCGGGGCGCGTCGTTCGTGACCGCCTGCGCGGTCATCGAGGAGGTCTCCCGCGCCTGCCCGTCGACCGGCGCGATCCTCACCGCGTACGCGCTCGGCGCCACCCCGCTGGTGCTGGCCGGCACCCCCGAGCAGCGCGAGCGCTACCTGGGTGGCCTGGCCCGGGGCGAGGCGATCAGCTTCGCGCTGACCGAGGAGGGCGCCGGCAGCGACGCCGCCCGGATCCGCACCACAGCCGAGCGCGAGGGCGCGGGCTGGCGGCTGCGCGGCGAGAAGATCTACATCGGAAACGGCGGCGCGTCGCGCTACTACGTGGTCTTCGCGCTCACCGACCCGCAGGCCGGCACCCGCGGCATCACCGCGTTCCTGGTGGACAAGGACGCCGACGGCGTGGTCATCGACCGGTACGAGGACAAGATGGGCATCCGCGGGACGCTCACCAGCAACCTCAAGCTGGACACCTGGGTGCCCGACGGCGACGTGCTCGGCGACCTCAACCGGGGCATGCGGCTGGCCATGCAGACGCTGTCCGCCGGGCGGATCAGCGTCGCCGCCCAGTCGCTCGGCGTCGCCCTGGCCGGCTTCGACGTCGCGTCGCGGGAGGCGGCCCGGCGGGAGACGTTCGGCCGGCCGATCATCGACAACCAGGGCATCTCGTTCCCGCTGGCGGACGTCGCCACCGGCATCACCGCCGCCCGGATGATCACCTTCGAGGCCGCCCGCACCCATCAGGAGGGCGGCGACGTCGGCATCCTCGGCGCGATGGCCAAGCTGTACGCCAGCGAGGTCGCGCACCGGGCGGTCGACACGGCCGTGCAGGTGTTCGGCGGCGACGGCTTCTGCAAGCCCTGCCCCGCCGAGCGGCTCTACCGGGACCAGCGGATCCTGGAGATCTACGAGGGCACCTCGGAGATCCAGCGGCTGGTGCTGGGCCGGGCGATCAAGGCGTCGGTGGCGGCATGAGCGCGTCCTGGCGGCTGAACGTCGACTGGCCCGCGTCCGGCCCGACCCGGGTGTTCGACCTGGCGCAGCAGATGTACACCGGCATCCCGCACCACCCGAACCACCCGCCGTACAGCTTCACGCTGACCAAGCGGCACGGCGAGATCATGTACCCGGACGGCGTCTCCGCCGCCGCCGAGATGATCACCACGGGCGGGCACGTGGGCACCCACGTCGACGGGCTCGCCCACGTCTCCCGGCTCGGCAAGGTGTACGGCGGGGTGGACGTCACCGCGAGCCAGTCGTACGCCGGCGGGGTGCCGGACGTGTCGGTGCACGAGCTGCCGCCGATGCTGGCGCCCGGTCATCTGGTGGACGCGACAGTCGCGCTCGGCCGGCCGCTGACACCCGCCGACGGCGTCGGCGCGGAGCTGTTCGAGCGCTGGTTCGCCGACCGCCCCCGCCCCCGCCCCGGCGCCGTGGTGCTGGTGCGTACCGGCTGGGACGAGAAGTGGACGGACAACGCCGCGTACCTCGGTGTCGCCACCGGCGCACCCGGCGTGGACGTCAGCGGCGCGCGCTGGCTCACCGACCACGGCGTGGTGGCTGCCGGCGCGGACACCATCGCGTTCGAGCACATGCCCAGCCCCGCGCTGGCGGTGCACTGCCACCTGCTCGTCGACCACGGCGTACCGATCATGGAGGCGATGAACCTCGCGCCGCTGGCCGCCGAGGAGGTCTGGGACTTCTTCTTCATCGCCGCCCCGCTGTCCATCCGCGGCGGCACCGGGTCACCGATCCGGCCGCTCGCCGTCGTACCCGACACCACCGCACCGGAGACCACCGCATGACCGCCGACGACGAGACCGCCGCGCGCCCGGCCGCCCCCGGCCGGCGGGACATCCTGGAGGCCGCCGCCACCGCGTTCACCCGCAACGGGTACGCGGCCACCACCATCGACGACATCGCCCGCGAGATGGGCGCCACGAAGGGCCGGGTCTACCACTACTACCGGGCCAAGGCGGACGTCTTCCTGGACATCGTCACCACCGGCATGCAGGAGCTGATCGACGGGATCGAGCCGATCGCCGGCAACGGCGGCCTCGACCCGGCCACCCGGCTCTGGCGGATGGCGCACCACCACGCCGGGCTGATGATGACCCGCAACTCGTTCCAGCGGGTGGCGATGCGCGCGGTCGAGATGCGCCGCCTCGGCGAGGCCCCGGCGCAGCAGCAGGCCCTGGAGACCGTGATCGCCATGCGCGACCGGTACGAGCAGATCTTCGCCGACGTCATCGACGAGGGCCGGAAGGCCGGGGTGTTCCGCGAGGTGGACAGCCGGCTGGCCACCAAGCCGCTGCTCGGCGCGCTGAACTGGATCAGCCTCTGGTACGACCCGCAGCGCGGCGACTACAACACCCGCCAGCGGCTCGCCGACGAGTACGCCGACTTCATCGTCGGCGGGCTGCGCCGGAGCCCGCGATGACCGGGCCGTTCTCCGAGCGCCACTGGCACGAGGCCGAGACGTGGCCGCGCGAGCGGCTGGCCGCGTACCAGCTCACCCGCCTGAAGGCGCAACTGTCCTACGTGTACGCCGCCAGCGACTTCTACCGCACCCGGTGGGACGCGCTCGGCTTCCACCCGGGCGACGTCCGGGAACTGGCCGACCTGCGCCGCCTGCCGCTGGTCGGCAAGGCCGACTACGTGGCCGACCTGGCCGCCCACCCGCCGTGGGGCAGCGCCGTCGCCGCGCCGGTCGCGGACCGCCGCCGCGTGCACTTCTCCTCCGGCACCACCTCGAACCCGACCCCGGTGCTGTGGACCGCGCACGACCTGGACCGCTGGGCCGACCTGTACGCGCGGGCCGCGTACAGCCAGGGCGTCCGGGACACCGACGTGTACCAGTGCCTGTTCAGCTACGCCTGGTTCGTCGGCGGGCTCGGCGCGACAGCCGGCTACCAGCGCATCGGCGTGACGCTGCTGCCCGCCGGGTCCGGCGACACCCAGCGACAGATCGACACGATCTTCCGGTACGGCACCACAGCCGTCGGCGGCACGCCGTCGTTCATGCTGCACCTGGCCGAGACCGCGGAACGCGCCGGCACACCGCTGCGCGACTCACCGGTGCGGCGGATCCAGGTCGGCGGCGAACCCGGCGCCGGGGTGCCGGCCACCCGCGCGCACATCGAGCAGCGCTGGGGCGCCAAGTGCTTCGACGGGTACGGCAGCCTGGAGTTCCAGCCGATCGCCTGGGAGTGCGAGGAACAGGCCGGCGGCCACCTGGCCGAGGACTTCGCGTACGCCGAGGTGCTCGACCCGTACACCCACGAGCCGGTGCCCGACGGCGCACCCGGCCTGCTGGTGCTCACCCACCTGGACAAGCGGGCGAGCCCGCTGGTGCGGTGGGCCACCGGCGACGTGGTGGTCCGCGACAGCACCGCCTGCCCGTGCGGGCGCACGCTCGCCCGGCTGCCGGGCGGCGTCGTCGGCCGGGCCGACGACATGCTCGTGGTACGCGGGGTGAACCTGTTCCCGTCCGCCGTCGAGCAGGTCGTCCGGGCCACGCCCGGCGCCTGCGGCGAATACCTCATCGTCCTCGACGAGGACGTCACCGACCCGGCGACCGGCTACCTCACCGGCATCAAGCTGCGCGTCGAGGCGACCGGCGACGGCCAGCGGGTGGCCCGCGAGCTGGCGCACGCCGTGCGCGCCGAGCTGACGGTGCGCGCGGTGGTGGAGACCGTCCCCGAGGGCACGCTGCCGCGCAGCACCCACAAGAGCAAGCGCGTCGTACGCGCCGACCGGAAGGTTCCGTGATGGACAGGCAAGCGTTCCTGGTCGGCGCCGTGCGTACCCCGCACGGCCGGTACGGCGGCGCGCTGCGCGACGTGCGGGTGGTGCGTCTGGGCGGGCTCGCCGGTGCCGAGGCGCTGGAGCGGGCCGGGGTGCCCGCCGAGGCGGTGGACGAGACGGTGGTCGCCAACTGCCGCCAGGCGGGCAACGGCCCGAACCCGGGACGGCAGATCTCGCTGGCGGCGGGCGTGCCGGTGCCGACGCCCGCGCAGACCATCAACATGGCCTGCGCCTCCGGCCTCAAGGCGGTGCAGCTCGCGCACCGGTCGGTGCGGTCCGGCGAGGCCGACGTGGCACTGGCGGTGGCCGCGGAGAGCATGAGCACGATGCCGTACCTGGCGCCGTACACGCTGCGCTGGGACGGGGTGCGCCGCGGCGACGTCCTGCTCCAGGACGGCTGGCGTGACGGCGGCACCGACCCGATCTGCGGCATGAGCATGGGCGAGACCGCGGAGAAGGTGGCCCGCGAGTTCGGCGTGTCCCGCGCCGACCAGGACGCCTGGTCGGCGCGCAGCCACCAGCGGCTGGCCCGGGCCTGGGAGTCCGGCGCGATGGCGCAGGAGGTCCTGCCGCTGGACGAGCTGGACCGCGACGAGACGGTACGCCCCGACACCACACCGGAACGGCTCGCCCGGCTGCGCCCGTCGTTCACCGACGGCGGCACGGTCACCGCGGGCAACGCCAGCCAGATGGCCGACGGCGCCGCCGCTGTCGTGGTGGCCGGCGGCGAGGCGGTACGGCGGTACGGGCTGACCCCGCTGGGCCGGATCGTCGGGTTCGCGGCCGTCGGCGTGGACCCGACGATGATGGGCGTCGGACCGGCCGAGGCCATTCCGCTGGCCCTGCACCGGGCCGGGCTGACCGTCGCCGACGTGGACCTGTTCGAGATCAACGAGGCGTTCGGCGCGCAGATCGTGCAGAACGTGCGCGCGCTGGGCCTGGACGAGGAGCGGGTGAACGTCAACGGCGGCGGGATCGCCCTCGGCCACCCGACCGGACAGAGCGGCGCCCGGCTGATCGTCTCGCTGCTGCACGAGCTGGCCCGCCGCGACGGCCGGTACGGCGTGGCGAGCCTCTGCGTCGGCGGCGGACAGGGCATCGCCGCCGTGATCGAGCGGGTGACCCGATGATCGCCGTCGTGGTCGGCCTCGGGCCGATGGGCCGGGGCATCGCGCAGGTCCTCGCCGGGGCGGGGCACACCGTACGGGTCGTCGACGCCACCGCCGAGCTGGGCCGTGCCGGCCTGGAGCGGATCCGCGCCGACGGTGCCACCGGCGACCTCGGCGCCGCCGCCGACGTCGAGACCGCGCTCGCCGGCGCGGACGTGCTGATCGAGGCGATCGTGGAGGACATGGCCGCCAAGCGCGACCTGCTCGCCCGGGTCGCCGCCGCGGGCGGGCCGGACCTGCTCGTCGCCTCCAACACCTCGTCGCTGAGCGTCAACGAGATGGGCCGCGCGTTCGGCGCCCCGGAACGCCTGCTCGGGCTGCACTTCTTCAACCCGCCCACCCGGATGCGCCTGGTGGAGGTGATCGTCGGCGCGGCCACCGGCGAGGCGACGGTCCGGCGGGCGCTGGCGCGCGTGGAGTCGCTCGGCAAGACCGCTGTGGTGTGCCGGGACTCGCCGAACTTCATCGTCAACCGGGTCTGCCGGCCGCTGTACTACGAGGCGCAACTCCTCCTCGCGCAGGGCGTCGAGGCGGCGGTGGTGGACGCGGTCGCCCGGGGCGCGCTCGGGCACCCGATGGGTCCGCTGCAACTGCTCGACTTCACCGGGCTGCACACCCACCTGGCCTCGTCGGAGACCGCGCTGCGCGAGTTCGGCGACCCCCGCTACCGGCCCATCCCCCAGGTGCGTGGCCTGGTCCGGGCCGGTCTGACCGGCAAGGCCGCCGGCCGCGGCTTCTACGACTACGCCACCGAGCCGCCGCGCGACGCCAACGCCCGGGTGGTCCGGCGGCCCGGGGCGCCGAACGGTCCGGCGGCCCGCGTGGTGAGCCTCGGCGCGCCGACCCCGCAGCGGGTGGCGGAGCTGGCCCGGCTGGCGGCCCGGCAGAACGTGGTGCTGGACAGCTCCGACGCCGGCTGGGCCGAGGTGCTGCCCGCCGACGTCGGCTGGATCCGGCTGCACCGGCGCGCCGACGACGCCGTGTTCGCCGAGGTGGTCGAGGACCCGGTCGCGGGCGTCGCCGTCCCCGGCTTCGTCGACCGGCTGCTGGATCACCTCGGCGCGTCGTCGGTGCGGGTGCCGGCGCTGCCCGGCCTGGTCGGCGACCGGCTCGCCCACTGCCTGGTGAACGAGGCGGCCACTGTGGTCGAGGAGGGCACCGCCACCGCCGACGACGTGGACGTGGCGTTGCGCCTGGCGATGAACCATCCGCGCGGCCCGTTCGAGACGCTGCGGGCCGCCGGGGCGGGGACCGTGTACGAGGCCCTGCGGTCGATGGCCGACGCGTTCGGCGACCCCCGCTACCGGCCGGCGCAACTGCTGCGGCGGCAGGCGATCGGTGAGGCGAGGGCCGCCCGGTGACGCGGGGGGACGACACCGGTGTGGCCGTGCTGCGCGCGGGTGTGCTCGCCGGGCGGCACGCGGTGGTCACCGGCGCCGGCAGCGGCATCGGCCGGGCGGTCGCGATACGCCTGGCCGAGCTGGGCGCCCACGTCACCGGGCTGGGCCGGCACGCCGACACGCTCGCCGCCACCGGCGAGGCGATCACCGGCGAGGCGGCCACCGGGGGCGGCCGCTACACGTACGCGGTCTGCGACGTCCGCGACCACGACCGCGCCGCCGCCACCCTCGCCGAGGCAGGCGAGGCGCACGGCATCGACCTGCTGGTGAACAACGCCGGCGGGCAGTTCTTCGCCCCGGCCACGCGGATCTCTGCGGGTGGCTGGGCCGCAGTCGTCGACCTGAACCTCACAAGCGTCTTCCACCTCACCACCGCCGCGTACCCGTACCTGCGGCGCACCCGCGGCGCGGTGGTGAACATGTCGCTGTCAGGGGTGGAACGCGGCGGGCAGGGCATGGCGCACGCCGTCGCGGCCCGCGCCGGCGTGCTCGGGCTGACCCGCACGCTGGCCCTGGAGTGGGCCGCCGACGGTATCCGGCTCAACTGCCTCGGACCGGGCACGGTGCTCACCGCCGCGCTCGACGCCGAGGCCGACCGGCACGTGCGGGACAACCTGGTGGACCGGGCCACGCCGCTGCGCCGCCCGACCCGCGCCGAGGAGGTCGCCGAGCTGGTGGCGTTCCTGGCCGGCCCGGCCGCCGCCATGATGACCGGCCAGCTCATCCAGCTCGACGGCGGCGCACACCTGGGACCGGGGCTGCACATGCTGGCGGAGGCGTACCGGTGAGCCGCGCCCTCGCCGACGTCGTGGCCGAGCACGTACGCCCCGGACGACGGGTCTACCTGGGCAACTTCGGCGCGCAACTGTTCGCCGTGGGCCACGAGATGATCCGGCAGCGGATCCGGGACGTGGACGTGGTGATCGCCTCCGGCGGGCTGCTGATGGACCAGTTGCTCGGCGCCGGGGTGCTGCGGTCGGCCACGTACGGCCACTGCTGGAGCCCGGTCGGCCCGGCGCCCGCCTGGAACTTCCGGCGTGCCGCGCAGGACGGCGACACCCGCGTCACGCTGCACGAACTGAGCCTCGGGCTGCTCACCGCAGCGCTCACCGCGGGCGCCTGGCGGGTGCCGTTCATGCCGGTGCCGGACCTGCCCGGCACCGGCTACCTGGACGAGGACTGGAGCCGGGGGCGGCTGTCCTCGGTCGACTCGGCGTTCGGGCCGGCCCGGGTGGTCCGCGCCGAGCGGCCCGACGTGGCGTTCGTCCACGTGGACCTGGCCGACGCCGACGGCAACGGGATGATCCGCGGCCCGCTCGGTGAGGTGCTCGTGGCCGCCCAGGCGGCCCGGCGCACCGTGCTCGTCGCCGAGCAGGTCTCCGACGCCGAGACGGTACGCGCCGCCGGGATCAGCATCCCCGGGCTGCTCGTCGACGCGGTGGTCGAGTCCCCCGGCGCGGTGCACCCCGACGGCGCGGTCGGCCGGTACCCGCGTGACGTCGAGGCGTACCAGCGGTATGCCCGCCGCTCGGCCACCGCCGACGGCTTCCGGCGGTGGCTGGCCGAGGAGGTGCTGTGACCACAGCGGACTTCCTGGTCCGGGCGGCGCGGGAGTTCCGGCGCGGCGGCTGGGTGTTCACCGGCTTCCACTGGCCGGTGCTCGCCGGCCAGTGCGCGTACGCGCTGCCCGGCGAACCGTTCAGCCAGGTCTTCGAGGCCGGCGCCAGCGCGCACCGGCCCGGCGCCGACGTGCCGACCAGCACCACCGACTACCCGGCGTACGCCGGCGGGTTCGGCTGGCTGGGCGGCACCGCCGACGTGCTCCTGGCGATGGGCCACCGGTTCGACCGGGTGGTGCTCGACGCCGGCAACGTCGACCTGCGCGGCCGGATCAACTCGTCGTACCTGGGCCCCCGGGAGCGGCCCACGGTGCGGCTGCCCGGCGGCGGGGGCGCCGCCGACATCGCGGCGGCGGCACGGGAACTGGTGCTGCTGCACGGCGCACGGGATCCACGCCGGATCGTGCGCGCGGTCGAGCACGTGACCGCCGCGCCCGCCCCGGACGCGCTGGTGCGGCTGCACACCCGGTGGGGCGTGGTGCGGCTCAGCGCGGATCCGCGGCTGGAGGAGGTCACCGCGGACGGCGAGGTGCTGCGTGCCCACCTGACCGCGCTCGGCGTACCCGTCGACGGCGCGGCGCCCCGGCCGCCGGTCACCACGGCCGAACGCGCCGCGGCCGTGGGCGTGCTGCGGCGGGCCGCCGTACGGGGCTACTCAGTGGCGAAGGGAACGGACAGAGGATGACTGACGACGATCTCGATGAGCTGCGCCGGCAGGTACGGAAGCTGGTCGGTGAGTGGCGCGACGGCGACCGGTTCCGGCCGGTGTGCGACGCGTGGCTGCGCTCGTACGACACGGAGTTCAGCCGCGCGCTGGCGGACCGGGGCTGGATCGGCCTGACCTGGCCGCGCGAGTACGGCGGGCAGGCCCGCTCGAACCGGGCCCGGCTGGTGGTCACCGAGGAACTGTTGCGCGCCGGGGCGCCGGTGGCCGCGCACTGGATCGCTGACCGGCAGATCGGCCCGGCCGTCCTGCGGTACGGCTCCCCCGCGCTGCGCGAGCGGTACCTGCCGGCGATCGCCGCCGGGGAGGTGACGTTCTGCCTCGGCATGAGCGAGACCGAGTCCGGCAGCGACCTCGCCTCGGTGCGCACCACCGCCCGCCCGGACGGCGACGGCTGGCGGCTCACCGGCGGCAAGATCTGGACCAGTCACGCCCACCGGTCCACGCACGCGTACGTGCTGTGCCGCACCGGCACCGGCGGCGACCGGCACGAGGGCCTGACCGAGCTGATCGTGGACATGTCCGCGCCCGGCGTGACCGTCCGGCCGATCGTCGACCTGCGCGGCGAGCACCACTTCAACGAGGTCGTCTTCGACGACGTGCGGGTGTCCGGCGACCACGTTCTGGGCACCGCCGGCAACGGCTGGACGCAGGTCACCGAGCAGTTGTCCTTCGAGCGCGGCGGGATGGAGCGGGTGCTCAGCACGTACCCGCTGCTGGCCGCCACCGTCGACGCGTGCGCCGCGCGGCGGGACGCGGACGCCGCGCTGGGCGAGGCGCTGGCCCGGCTGGCCGGGCTGCGCGGCCTGGCCTGGCGCATCGCCGGTGAGCTGGACGCCGGGCAGGCCCCGGTGCACGCCGCGGCGGTGCTGAAGGACCTGGGCACCGAGTTCGAGGCCGACGTCAACGAGATCGCGCGTACCGTGCTCGACGTCGAGCCTGACCCCGACGGCGACGGACCGGCCGGGCTGCTCGCCCAGGGGCTACTGGCCGCGCCAGGTTTCTCGATCCGCGGCGGCACCACCGAGGTGCTGCGCACCATCATCGCCAAGGGCGCCGCCCACGCGCCCCGGCGCGGCGGCGACGAGCTGCGGGAGCTGACCGACGACGTGCTCGGCGGTCACGGCGGCGACCCGGACGGCCTGCCCACGCTCTGGTCCACAGTGCACGGGCTGGGCTGGACCGGGGTGTCGGTGCCGGAGGACGCGGGCGGCTCGGGCGGCACGCTCGCCGACCTGGCCGCGCTCGTGCGCGGGCTGGGTCGCCACGGTGTCTCCCTGCCGCTGGCCGGGACCGTGCTGGCCGCCCGGCAGCTCGCCGCCGCCGGTCGCGGCCTGCCCGAGGGCGTCGCCACCGTGGTCGCCGGCGACGGGCTCGCGGTGGCCGGCGGGCGGCTGCGCGGCACGGCTGCCCGCGTGCCGTGGGCCGCCGCCGCGCGGACACTGCTGGTGTACGCGGGCGACGAGGCGTTCGTGGTGCCCGCCGACCACCCCGGCGTGCGGGTCACGCCCGGCCGCAACCTGGCCGCCGAGCCGCGCGACGACGTCGTGTTCGACGTGCCGGTCACCGGCGACATGCGGCTCACCGGCGTCGCGCCCGCCGGGGCGGTACGCGCCGAGGCGGCGTTGCTGACCGCCGCCGCGCTCACCGGCGCGCTGGAGACGGCTGTGGAGCACACCCGGCAGCACGTGACGACGCGGGAGCAGTTCGGCCGGCCGCTGCTGGCGTTCCAGGCGGTCGGGCAGACCCTGGCCCGGATGACCGCGCACACGCTGCTCGCCGGCACCGCGCTCGACGCCGCGCTGGCCGGGCCGGACCCGCTGCGGGTCGCCGCCGCGCGGGTGCTCACCGGCCGGGCCGCGACGATCGTGGCGCGCGGCGCGCACCAGCTGCACGGGGCGATGGGCGTCACCCGTGAGCACCCGCTGCACCTGTCCACCCGCAGGCTCTGGTCCTGGCGGGACGAGAACGGCACCCAGCAGTTCTGGGCCGCCACGCTCGGCGCGGCGCTGGTGCCGCGCGGCAGCGCGGGCGTCTGGTCCTGGCTGACCGATCAGGAGGCTGAGTCATGAGCAAAGTGGAACTGCACAACGCGGACGGGCGCTGGACGCTCACGCTGAACGACCCGGACCGGCGCAACGCCATCGACGCGGAGATGCGCGACGCGCTCGGCGACGCGATCGCCGAGGTGGCCGCCGACCGGCACGCCCGCACGCTCGTGGTCACCGGCGCGGGCACGGCGTTCTGCGCCGGCGCCGACCTGCCCGCCATGTTCGGCGAACCAGGCCGCGGCGTCGCGGAGATCCGCGCCGACCTGCACCGCGTCTACGACAGCTTCCTGCGGGTACGGGCGCTGCCGATCCCGACGATCGCCGCGGTGCAGGGACCGGCGGTGGGCGCCGGGCTGAACCTGGCGCTCGCGTGCGACACCCGGATCGTCGGGCCGAAGGCGAAGCTGATCGCCTCGTTCACGAAGCTCGGCCTGCACCCCGGCGGGGGCTGCACCTGGTTCCTCACCCGGGCGCTCGGCCCGGAACGCGCCCTGCAACTGCTGCTCGACGGCGGGAG
The DNA here is from genome assembly GCF_007827625.1 of Micromonospora sp. CNZ297. Classification (NCBI taxonomy): domain Bacteria; kingdom Bacillati; phylum Actinomycetota; class Actinomycetes; order Micromonosporales; family Micromonosporaceae; genus Micromonospora; species Micromonospora sp. CNZ297. The sequence goes on from NZ_VISU01000001.1 coordinate 450,607, forward strand.
CGTGGACGGCCCCGAGGCGGTACGCGTCGGGCTCGCCGCGACGCTCGCCGACGACCCGCTGGCGGCCGCGCACGAGCGCGCCGAACGGTGGGCGGCGCTGGACCCGGCGCTGGCCCGGGACATCAAGACGTCGGTGCGCACCGCGGAGACGGCCGGTTTCGCCGCCGCGCTGGAGTTCGAGTCGTGGGCCCAGGCGTCCTCGGCGACCGGGCCGGCGATCCAGGAGGCGGTGGCCGCGTTCCGCAGGTGACCCGTCCGCCGCGGGACCGGGCGGGGCGCCGCTGTGCGCCCCGCCCGGCGGCATCACGCCGCCGCTCCGGTCAGACCACGGCGGGCTGTGCCTCGGTGGCCATGACGAGCGCGCCGAGCAGCGCGGCGTCCTGCGCGAAGTCCGACAGCACGATCTCCGGCGGGTACGGCAGCGTGTGGGTGAGCCGCTCGGTCAGCAGCTCCCGCACCAGGTCGTTGCCGGCGACGCTGCCGACCAGCACGATCCGCTGCGGGTCGAGCAGCAGGCAGCACGTGACCAGCTGGCGGGCCAGTTCGTCGACGCGCAGGCGGAGCTGCTCCCGTACCGGGCCGGGCTGCTCCGCCGCCGCGCACAGGCCGGCGGCCCGGCCGTCCACGCCGAGGCGCTGCGCCAGCTCGTCCAGGGCCCGGCCGGAGAACGTCGCCTCCAGCATCGGTTCCAGGCGGGGCGGCCAGCTGAGGTCGGTCAGTCCGTAGGCGATCTCGCCGGCCGCGCCGTGGCGGCCCGGCAGCACCTCGCCGTTGACCGTCACCGCGGCGGCCACCCCGGTCCCGAGCCCGACGACGAGCCCCGGATCGGCGTCGCGCAGGGCCCCGAGCCGCAGCTCGGCGTAGGCGGCCGCCTTCAGGTCGTTCGTCACCCGCACGTGCGCCAGGTTGAGGTGGGCGCGGACCGCCTCGCCCAGCCGCAACTGCTCCCAGCCGGGCACGTTCGGCGCCAGTTCGATGCCGTCGTCGTGGACGACGCCGGGCGAGGCGATGCCGGCCGCGACGATCGTGCCGCCGGTCTGCTCGGCGAGTTCGCACGCCCGGTCCAGCGCCCGGGTGAGGGCCTGCTGCGCGCCCCGCTCGGCGATCGTGGGCAGGCGCTCGGAGACGAGCAGCCGGCCGTCGGTGTCGCCCACGCCGATCGCCATCTTGGTGCCGCCGAAGTCGATGCCGAGCAGGCGCGGATTTGCCGGTCGTTCCATGGTGATGTCAGATCGCCCTTCGGGCCGTCGGTCCAGATCACGTGGTCGCCGCGACACGACGTCCGCGACCACGGCCAGCTGCGGCTGCCGCCCCGTCACAGGCCTACCCTCGCCGCGACCGCCTCGGCGAGAGCCGCGTCGGCACGGGTCAGCCGCTCGCGCAACGCCTGCGCCCGCTCCTGCACCGCGTCGAGCATTGTAGACAGTCGTCCGACCTGGTCCCGGACGGCCGCCTCGCCGGGACCGTCGGCCTGGGCGCGGCGCAGCACGAGTTCCGGGCGGACCGCGGCGGCCAGCAGGTCCCGTACCGCGGCGTCGTCGAGCGCCAGACCGAGGTCGGCGGCGGTGGACCGGACCAGATCCTCGGTCCAGGTCGCCGGGGCGCCGCCGCGGACCAGCCGGCCGAGCAGCGAGTGGGCGCCGCGGAACGGCACGCCGTGGCGGGCCAGCGCGTCGGCTGCCGCGGTGGTGGTGGCGCCGGAGGCGACGATCTCCTCGCCGGACGGCGGGCGCTGCGGGTCCAGCTTGTCGATCAGGCCACCGAGCAGCGAGAAGAACCGGTACGCCCGGTCGTCGCCGTCCCAGAGCCGGGACTGCACGTCGGTGGTGGCGTTGTTCGAGTCCTCCCACCAGGCGGCGCCGACGTTGTTGAGCACGCTCGCCGCGTCGGCAGCGGCGGCGCCGGCCATCGAGACGAGGTGTTCCAGCACCACCGGGTTGCGCTTCTGCGGCATGATGCTGCTGCCCTGGGTGAACTCGCCGGGCGTGACCACCCAGCCCCAGCTCAGCCAGTCCATCAGGGTGCGGGCCAGCCGGGCGCCGGTGGCGAGCGCCTGCGCGTTGAGCGTGGCGACCCGGACCAGGTGGTCGGCGCCGGCCACCGCCTCGTACGAGTTGACGATGAGCTGGTCGAAGCCGAGCAGGTCGGCCAGCCGGCGGGGCGAGATGTCCAGGTCGGTGCCGGCGAAGGCGCAGGAGCCCAGCGGCGAGCGGTTCATCTCGTCCAGCAGGCCGGCGTACGCGGCGGCCTCGCCGGCGAGCGCCTCGGCGTAGCCGGCGAAGACGTGCCCGATGCTGGTCGGCTGGGCCGGGCGGCGGTGCGTGTAGCCGGTGATCACCACGTCGGCGTGCCGGTCCGCGCGGTCCAGCACGGTACGGCCGGTCGCCAGCAGCGCGTCGAGCACCTGGAGCAGCTGGTCGCGCAGCACCATCCGGAAGACGCCGGCGTCGAGGTCGTTGCGGCTACGCGCGAGCTGCACGCTCAGCTGCGACACCTCGATGCCGGCCGCGGCGGCGAGGCGCTTCTCCAGCGTGTAGTAGACGTCCTCGACGCTGCCGTCGTACTCCAGTTCCTCCGGCCGGTCCGCGGCGAGGGCGACCAGGCCGCGCAGCATCGTCGCGGCGGCGTCGTCGGAGATCAGCCCCTGCTCGGCGAGCATGACGACGTGGGCCTTGCTGGCCGTGACCATCGCCGGGTAGAGGTGGGCGACGTGGTGGTCGAACACGACGCGGAGGTGGTGCTGTTGGTAGACGGTCAGTGACGGGCTCATGGAGGCCTCCCGAGGTGGTGCGTGGTCCTGGGGCGTAACTGTCATCCGGCCGGCTGGTCCGGCCGGTCGGCGCCGGGCGGTCCCGGCAGCGGCGCGGCGAGCCACGCCCCGACCAGCTCGCGCAGGCGGGTGCCGGCGGTGGCGCGGATCCGGCCGCCGGCCTCCTCGCCTGCCAGCGAGACGTGGCCCGACCAGCCCTGCCAGGGGTCGGGGCGCGACTCCACCAGCACGTACGGGTACGGGGTGGGCAGCTTCGGCTTGGGCGGCAGGTCCGGCGCCGCGTCCAGGCGTACCGCGGCCGGGTCGAAGCCGAGCACGGCGGAACTCTCGTACGCGCCGCCGTGCCCCCGGGCGGGCAGGTCGCCGAACATCTCGGCCGTCTCGTCCGGGCCGACCAGCTGGAACCAGTTCACCAGCATCATGCTGGCCCGGTGCCGGCCGGACACCCACTCCATCGCCGCGCGGACGGTGGACATGTTGGCGTCGTGCCCGTTGACCACGAGCACCCGGGTGAAGCCCGCCTCGACGATGCCGGCGAGCACGTCGGCGAGGTAGCCGACGGCGATCTCCGGCCGCAGCGCCACAGTGCCCGGCCACGGCCGGGTCTGGCCCGGGCAGGCGGCGTACGGCGTGGCCGGGAACAGCACCGCCCGGGCGGACCCGGTGGCCAGTTCCCCGGCGAAGCCCTCGGCCAGGATCAGGTCGGTACCGATCGGCAGGTGCGGACCGTGCCACTCGACCGCGCCGACCGGCAGCACCGCCAGGTCGGCCGCCTCGGTCACGGCGGCGAACGCGTGCCCGGGTACCCGGGTGACCGGAAGCAGCCCTCCCCCGGTCCGCCACCGCTCGATCAGTTCGTCCACTGCTCGGCCCTCCGGGTCGCGGTGCGGCTGCTCTCCAGCCGTCCGGAGAACCACATCACCACGAAGATGAGCAGCACCTGGAGCATGCCGTAGGCGGCCGCGGTGCCCAGCTCGAAGCTGTACATGCGGTTGTTGATGGCGACCGAGATCGGGACCGTCGACGAGGTGTAGATGAGCACCGAGGCGACGAACTCGCCGACGCCGTGCACGAACGCCAGCAGCGCGCCGGCCAGCACACCGGGCAGCATCAGCCGCACGGTGATCGTGTAGAACGCGCGCAGCCAGGAGGCGCCCAGGTTACGCGCGGCGTCCTCCAGCGACGGGTCGATCAGGGCCAGCGTCGCGGAGCTGGACCGGAACACGATCGGCAGGAACCGCACGAAGTAGGCCAGCGGCAGGATCCAGAACGTGCCGACCAGCACCTGCCCGAAGCTGAACGCGTTGCCGGTGCTGAACGCCGAGATCAGGTTGATCGCCACGACCGTGCCGGGCAGTGCCCAGGCGATCATCACGGCCACGTCGAGCAGGCCGCGCCCGACGAACTTCAGCCGCCGCACCGCGTACGCGATCAGCACGCCGATCACCACGCAGCCCACGACCGCGATGAGGCTCATCTGCACCGAGTTGAGGATCGGCTGGAACGCCTTGGGGTCGGTGAAGATGGTGACGAAGTTCTCGAACGTGTACGTCGGCGGCAGCACCTCGGTGGTCCAGGACCGGTCCTCGGAGAACGCGACGAGCGCGATCGCGCCGACCGGGGCGAGCAGGACCAGCGTGGCCAGCACCGAGGCGAGCGGCGCGAGCCAGCGGCCGATCGGGTTGGTGATCTCCCGCCGGACCGCCGAGACGCCCTTGGACTGCGACTGGTAGTTGCGCCGCCCCTCGTACCAGCGCATGCCGAGCAGGAAGATGATCGAGACGATGCCGAGCACTGAGGCGTACGCCGAGGCCATCGGCAGGTCGCCGTTGGTGCGGTTGATGTAGATCTGCATCGTCATGGTCTGACTGACGTTGAACAGCAGTGGCGCGGTGTAGGACGCCAGCGACGTCATGAAGACCAGCAGCGACGCCGAGATCAGCGCCGGGGTGAGCATCGGCAGCAGGACGGTGCGCCACACGCGTACCCGGCCCGCGCCGAGGTTGTACGCCGCCTCCTCGACCGACGGGTCCATCCCGGCCAGCGCCGCGGAGGCGGCCAGGAAGAAGAACGGGTACATGGTGAACGTGTGCACCACCAGCACACCGGCGATCCCGTCGAAGGCCAGGACCGGCTTCTCGGTGCCGAGCAGCGCCTGAAGGCCGCGCGGCACGATGCCGATGTTGCTGTAGAGCAGCTGGAAGGACACGGCGCCGATCAGCGGCGGCAGGGCCGCCGGCACCAGGATGAACGCCTCGATGAGCCGCCGGCCGCGGAAGTGGAACCGCTTGAGCAGGAACGCCATCGCCACGCCGACGACGCCGCAGAGCAGCACGCTCGCGGCCGAGATGAACAGCGAGGTGAACAGCGACTCGCGGGCCACTCCGGAGGAGGAGAGGAACTGGAGGTAGTTGTCGGTGCCGTTGGCGCTGACGCTCTCCCGGAAGGTGGCGAACATCGGCTGGACGACGAAGCCCCACAGCACCAGGACCAGCGGCAGCACCAGCAGATAGGGGAACCATCGGGAGTTCGCCCCGCCGGCCAGGCGCCGGCCGAGGGCCGCCGCCCAGCCGGGGGCGGTCGGGGTCGCAGCGGTCACGGCTTGACCACCCAGAGCCGCTCGGGTGCGAGCCGCAGGCCCACGACGTCGCCGAGCTGGATGCCGGCGGGCGCGTCGACCAGGGCGGCCATCACCTCGTCACCGTCGACGTCGACTGTGACGTGGGTGGCCATGCCGGTGAACTCGACGTGGCTGACCCGGCCGCGCATGGCCGCGGTGTCGTCGTCGCCGCCGAGCGCGATGTGCTCGGGGCGGGCGGAGACCAGTGCGGTGTCGCCCGCGGCGAGCCCGTGTCCGGCGGGAGCGCCTACCTCGATCGTGGCGCCGCCGGGCAGGCGTACCTGGACGCGCTGCTCCGCCGCGCCGGTCACCGGCAGGCTCAGCACGTTGCTGCGTCCGATGAACCGGGCCACGAACGCGTTCGCGGGCTGGTAGTAGACCTCGTGCGGGGTGCCGACCTGCTGGACCCGGCCGGACTCCATGACGGCGATCCGGTCCGACATCGCCATCGCCTCGGCCTGGTCGTGCGTGACGTAGATCGAGGTGGTGCCGCTCTCCCGCTGGATGCGCCGGATCTCGGCACGGGTCTCCTCGCGCAGCTTCGCGTCGAGGTTCGACAGCGGTTCGTCGAGCAGCATGGTGCGGGGACGGATCACCAGTGCCCGCGCCAGCGCGACGCGCTGCTGCTGGCCGCCGGAGAGCGCGTCGATGCGCCGGTCGCCGTAGCCGGCGAGGTGCACCTGTTCGAGCGCCTCGGTGACCCGGCGGGCCTGCTCGGCGCGGGAGACCCGGCGGACCTTGAGCCCGTAGGCGACGTTCTGCGCCACCGTCATGTGCGGGAACAGCGCGTAGTTCTGGAACACCATGCCGGTGTCCCGCTTGTTCGGCGTCCAGTGGGTGACGTCGTCGTCGCCGAAGTGGATGTGACCGGACGTCGGGAAGTAGAAGCCGGCCACCATGCGCAGCGTCGTCGTCTTGCCGCAGCCGCTCGGCCCGAGCAGCGTGAAGAACTCGCCGGCTCCGATGGTGACGGTGACGTCATCGACCGCCGCGGAGTCGCTCGACTTGGCGAAGCGCTTACTGACCGCCGTCAGTCGGACATCGATCATTTCGTGGGTCCTTCCAGGACGAAGCCGGGCCGTGCCGGAGCACGGCCCGGTTCCGAGCGTCTTAGCCCTTGCCCTTGATCTGGGCGTTCCAGTGGGTGATCCAGGCGGTCTCGTTCTTGCCGATCACGTTCCAGTCGACGTTCATCGGCTTGAGGTCGAGCTTGGTCAGCCACTCGGGCTTCTCGGCGATGTCGACAGCGGGGATCTGGAAGTAGTCCTTGGCCAGGCTGGCCCGCAGCGAGTCGTCGAACAGGAACTCGAGGAACTTCTTCGCGCCCTCGCTGTTGCCGCCCTTGACCGCGGCCACGCCGTCGACGAGCACCGGCGCGCCGGAGGCCGGCATGACGTAGCCGAACGGCATCTTCTCGTTGGCCTGGAGCAGGATGTCCTGGAGGTTCCAGGCGCTCACCACGCCCTGCTCACGCGACATCTTCAGGTAGAGGTCGCTGGGGTTGGCCGCGTACTCGACGGTGTTGGCGTCGAGCTTGCGCAGCCAGTCGTAGCCGGGCTGCGGGTTGGACCCGTCGGCCGTGAAGCGCTGGATCATCGAGGCGTAGATCGAGCGCATGGTGCCGGAGGCGGCCACGTCCCGGATGATGATCTTGTCTTTCCACTTCGGGTCGACCAGGTCGTCCCAGTCCTTCGGCGCGGTCTCCGGGGTCAGCGCCTTGTTGTTGTACATGATGACCTCGGGCAGCAGGATCTCGCCGAACCAGCGGCCCTCGGCGTCCTTGTACCGCGCGTCGATCTTCGAGGCGAACGACGGCTGCCAGGACTCCAGCAGGCCCTCGGACGCGCCGGCGGCGAGGCCCTGCTGGGTGCCGCCCCACCAGACCGACGCCTGCGGGTTGGCCTTCTCGGCGCGGACCCGCTCCAGCACCTCCTGGGCGCCCATGTTGAGCACCTCGACCTTGCCCTTGTACTCGGGGTTCTTGGTCGTGAACTGCTCGACGACGTAGTCGGTGACCGACTTGTCGCGGGCACTGTAGATGACGACCTTCTCGGCCGACGCGGAGCCGGAGGAGCCGGTGTCCTTGTCGTCGTCGCTGCTGCCGCACGCGCTGACGGCCAGCAGCGCGCTGAACGCGACGGCCAGGGCCAAACGACGTTTCATTGGTACCTCCATTTTGCGGGGGAACTATCGGGAGCGGGGAAAGACGGTGTGCGATCCCGACCCGGGGCGCCGGCGGGTTCGCCGGTTCCCCGGGACGGGGTCGAAGGTCCGCGGATCGCGCCCGGACCGGGGCGCGCCGCATCGCGCCGCGACCGGTCGTCCGGGATACGGACGCGGTCGCCGCGACGGTGACGGTGACGGTGGGGTGGGTGTCGGGGTCGGGGTCGTCGGGGGCCGGGGTCAGGTGGTGGTCAGGGAAGCGAGGGTCGGGGCACCGCGGCCGAGAGCGCGTAGCTGATGGCTCCGTGCAGCACGGCCTGGTCGCCGAGGGTGGCCCGGCGTACCTCGGTGGGAGCCGGGGTCCGGGCGGAGACGAGGGTCTGTAGCTGGTCGAGGGCCGCGTCGTCGAGTTCCGCCGCGGCGCCGCTGAGCAGCACCAGCCCCGGATCGACGACGCAGGCGCAGGAGAGGATGAGCCCGGCCCAGGCGCCGAGGACCTCGTCGAGGTACTCGCGGGCGGGCGCCGAGGTCGCGGCGAGCCCGCTCAGCTCCCGTACCGGTGACTCGGGCCGGCGGCCCGGGTTGAGCGCGACGACCCGCTCCGCGATGGCGTTGACCGACCACCGGGCCTCGAACTCGCCGACGCCGCTGTAGCGGCGCTCGGTCGCGCCGCCCAGCGGCAGGAAGCCGACCTCGCCGGCGGCTCCGCTGGCGCCGCGGCGGACCTTGCCGTCGAGCACGAGGCCGGCGCCGATGCCGTCGGCCACGTGGATCAGCAGCAGGTTCGCCACGTCCGCGCCGGCGCCGGCCACGCACTCGCCGGCGGCCATGAGGTTGACGTCGTTGTCGACGACCACGGGTACGCCGAGCCGCCGTTGCACGGATTCGCCGATCGGCCACGCCTCGACCAGTCCGACCGACGGCGCGAGGCGTACCGCGCCGTTGCTGGACACGCCGGGCACCGCGATGGCGACGCCGCGGAGCGAGGGCAGGTTGTCGCCGACCAGGTCGAGGACGAACTCGCAGACGGTCTCCACCACGTTCGCGCCGAGCCGTGCGACGCGGTGCGCGATGACCGCGCCCTCACTGTCGGCGATCTCGCAGCTGATCCGGGGCGGCTCCAGCGACACCGCCGCGACGAGCTCGGCGCGGGGGTTGAACTCGAGCATCTCCCGGGGCCGGCCGGTGGTGGGCGCGCCGGGACCGCGTTCGATGAGGTAACCCTCGGCGACGAGTTCCCGCACGAGCGCGGTCACAGTCGCCGCCGAGAGGCCGGTCATCTCGGCCAGGTCCACGCGGGACAGCCGCCGGGCCTGCCGGGCGGCCAAGATCACCGAGAGACGCTTGATCTCACGGGACCGCTCACGGCTGACCGGACTGGTCGGGGCTTTGTCAGACACACTTTCTTCCTAGTAAGAAAAAATTCTGGCGTCAAGTAACGAGATGATCTCGGTCCGCCGACCAGGGAAAATTCTTCGGCCGACAAGCCGGTCGCGCCGGGGCCAGCCCGACATGTCGCGCAAAACCGAGCCCTGTGGTCCACATTGGGGTGCCAAACCTGGACAAAGACTGCCCGCACGTCACGGCCGGCCTCCGGATGATCGCCCTGAGCAGGGGCGATCGTTTATTCGGATAAGGAAGAAAGTCGTCCGGAGCTATTGACGACGCCTTCGCAAGATCCCTAGGTTACGGCCCGAAGGCCTTCCGGTGGACCGACGTCGCCACCGTGCGTACCGCTCACGCCGTGACGGTGCGCGAGCACCACCATCCCGTTGTCGAGCACCACGACCCCCGAGGACCTCACGGTCCTCTGTGGACAGCTGTCTGCAACACGGCCCGGCACGAGCCACCGTGTCAGCCGGCCCGTGCCGGGCCGACCGTCCCCAGCCGCAGCACTCTCGCTTCGAGACGAAGAGGTATGCCCATGAGATGGCGCACCAGCGCGGCGATCGCCATGTGCGGTCTGCTGTCGTTGGGCCTGGCCACTCCGGCCCAGGCCAACCCCCAGCAAGCATCACCGAAGCCCCAGGCCAAGAAGTCCGACAAGCCGGTCGACCTGGACATCATGTTCATCGGCGCCCACCCGGACGACGAGGCCGGCCAGCTCGGCATGCTCGGATACTGGAACGAGTATCACGGCATGAAGGCCGGCGTCATCACCACCACCCGCGGCGAGGGCGGCGGCAACGCCACCGGTCTCGAGGAGGGCCCGGAGCTCGGCATCCTGCGGGAGGCCGAGGAGCGCAAGGCCGTCGGCTGGGCCGGCGTCGAGCACATCTACAACCTGGACGCGCTGGACTTCTGGTACACCGCCAGCGCTCCCCTGACCGAGGAGGTCTGGGGCCACCAGGAGACGCTGTCCCGGATCGTGCGGGTCCTGCGGACCACCAAGCCCGAGGTCATCCTCACGATGAACCCCTCGGCCACGCAGGGCAACCACGGCAACCACCAGAAGGCGGCCATGCTGGCCGTGGAGGCCTTCTACGCGGCTGCCGACCCGAAGGCGTTCCCGGAGCAGATCAAGAAGGAGGGCCTCCAGCCCTGGCGGGCCTCCCGCATCTTCCAGACCGGCGGCAGCGGCACCACCGGCACCAACGGCCCCGCCTGCGAGACCACCTTCACGCCGGCCGAGGCCAGCAACGTCGTCTTCGGCACCTGGCAGGGCTACGAGTCGGCGCGCCACGACGGCAACCGGTGGAACACGGTCCAGACCTGGGCCCGCCGGGAGTACGTGTCGCAGGGCTGGGGCAACAGCTCCTTCCCGACGACCGACCCCGACGCCATCGGCTGCAACCGGCTGACGCTGATCGACACCCGCACCCCGTACCCGGACCCGAACGTGGGCGCCGGCACCGGTGCGCTCCAGGGCGCCACCCTGCGCGCCCAGGGCGGCCTGCCGCTGGGCACCGAGGTCCACGTGCGTCCGCGCACCTGGGAGGCCGTCGCGGGCCAGCCCATCAAGGTGGACACCGTCCTGTACGCCGAGAAGGCCGTCCCGGGGGCCAAGGTCACCCTGAACGTGCCGGCCGGCTGGACGGTCACCGGCAACGGCAACGTGGGCACGCTGACCCCGCGTAAGGAGGTCGTGAAGACCTTCACGGTCACCCCGCCCGCGCAGGTCGAGGTGGGCACCCGCTTCAAGATCGACGCCACGCTGACCAGCAAGAAGGACGGCAGCGGCACCAGCAGCGCCCGGGTTCAGGGCACCGCGCCGGTGCGCGGCACCCTGGAGCCGCTGGAGGAGATCGCCGACTTCCGCGCGTGGACCGTGCGGAACAAGACCCAGCAGCTCGACGCGCTCATCGAGTCCCTGCTGAACATCCCCAGCGGCGGCACCCGCAGCGTCAAGGTCAACCTGACCAACCACGGCACCCGGGTCGAGTCCGGCGCGGTCAAGCTGAACGTCCCCGCCGGTTTCTCGGTGGCCGAGCAGCAGGTGCCGTACAGCGGGCTCCGGCCGGGCGCCAGCACCTCGGTGACGTTCACAGTCACCAACACCGACACGTCGCTGCCGACGGCCAACCGGGCGCCGGACAACGGCGCCTACCGGGTGCAGATCGAGACCAGCTACACCGGCGGCAGCGCGAACGAGCCCGGTGCGTTCAACCTGGTCCCGGTCACCACGATCCCGAAGGCCGCCAGCGCGCCGACCGTCGACGGACACGCCCACGACAACGAGTACACCGGCGAGGTCATCGACATCTCCACCCGCTGGGAGGGCACCGCCGCCCCGGCGTCGGACATCTCCGGCACCGCCCAGCTGACCCACACCGACGACGCCCTGTACGCCGTCTTCACCATCACCGACGACGTGCTCGGCACCGTCCTGCCGCCGGAGGACTGCAAGCGTCCGCGGCGTAACGACAACATCGAGTTCGGCATCGACCCGCGCGGCAACTCGGCGAACACCTCCACGGTGTTCAACATGGCGCTCTTCCCGGCCACGAAGGACCCGGCCAACGGGAACCCGCCGTGCTTCGCCCGGGAGCGGGACAACCACCAGGGCGGCCCGGAGACCGCGCCTGGCGTGGAGATCGCCTCCGTGGTGACCAGCAGCCCCTACACGGGTTACCGGATCGAGGTCAAGATCCCGTTCAGCGTGCTGCCGGACGCCGTCGACCCGAACCGCATGGGCCTGAACATCCTGGTCAACGACTCGGACACGCAGGACCTGTCCGCGCAGACCCGGGTCGGCTGGTCGACCTGGAGCGGCGTACGGGCCGACCCGTGGCGCTGGGGCAACGCGACGCTGCCGGCCCTGGCGGCGAAGCCGTCGGCGCCGAAGGCTCCGATCATGCCGGACACCGCGGCGCAGAGCGTGGACTCGCCGCAGACTCTCCTGCAGTCCGTCTCGGACGGGGTGGCGCCGGGCGGTTACGCCAAGCTGCCGGACGGCACCGTGAAGATCAAGAAGGTCACCCGCACCGCGAGCAAGGTGTCCGTGCAACTCCAGGTGAAGAAGGCGGGCACCGCCCGCGCCTTCCTCTGGGACGGCACCCGGGTCGTGGCGGAGACCACCGCCGCTCTGCGCAAGGACGGCACGCTCGTCCTGCCGCTGAGCGGGTCGCTCCCGGCCGGCACCTCGCTGCTCGTCTCGTACGAGCACGGCGGCGCCACCACCGCTCTGGCGAAGAAGATCTGCTGAGCGGACGTTGATCGCGTCGACCTGACGCACACGATGGGCCGGGCCGGCAGGCCCGGCCCATCGTGCCGTCCGCGTCACCCGGGTCGTGCCCCGCTCAGCGGGCCGGTGCCGGGACCGGTGGTGGCGGGTGACACCTCAGCCGGCCGGCGCCACCAGCGGCGCGACGCCAGCGCGGCCAGCCCGGCGCCGGCGGTGTTGAGCAGGACGTCGTCTACGGAGGAGACGCGGTCCAGCCGCAGGACGTACTGCGCGACCTCGACCAGGACCGAGCAGCCGGCCGCGAGCGCCAGGATCCGCGGCACCGACGCCAGCGCCGCGAACCGCAGCGGGCCGAGGAACCCGAGCGCCGCGAACACCAGCAGGTTGCCGACGATCTGGACCGTCACCGTCAGCGGCCCGCTCGCGAGGACGGTGAGCAGGTCCCGAAGCGGCACCAGGCTCACCCGGCCGGGAACCACGCCGGCCCCGTCCCCCGGCAGCATGATCATCCAGACCCACGGCACGGTCCCGTAGACGATGCCCACCTCGGCCAGCGACCTCCGCCACGCCGGCCCCGCCCCGCCGCGCCGTCGGGCCAGGACCCACACCGCGAGCGCAGCCGCCGGCAACGCGGCCACGGTGAGGAGCACGACCCCGTTGATCGTGCCGAACCAGCCGTGCCATCCCTCGATCACGCCGCCTCCACCCGTCCCGCCCCGGATCCGCCGCGCCCGCACCGGGCCCGTGCGGTCCGCTCAGGGTGCCACGCCCGCGCCGACAGGTGACCCCGGCCCGGACATCGCGTATGCGGAGCCCGCGCTTCCTGCCACCGGATTCGCATTCCGCCGCCCGGCCGGTCCCGGATCCCTGCCGATCCGCTGATTTCTTAGCCGATATTTCGGCGCGACCCGAAGGGCGCGGCCGTTCCGTCCTCACCGGCGTTCCGCGCTCGCCCATTCCACCACCGAGGCGCAGCCTCCGTCCGGGGCGAGAGTGGCGTTCCCGCAGATGAACCCTGGTCGGACGGGCGGAAATTGCACGCCGGCATTCGCCGTACCGGTGGGTGAAGAAAGACTCGCCTAACCAAGGTTAGCCTTATCTTCGTCGTTCGGCATTCGGTGTGGAAACGGCCCCTTCCGGCGGCCAACCCCGCATTCCGTTGTTAAGGTGAGCATGATCCTCACTGACGGCCGACGGGTTTGAGGACCGGCCGCACGGCAAATACCAGATGGCATTCGAGCACCACGAGGCCGGCCGTTCGCTTCCGCCGGCCCGCATGACTTGGAGGCACCATGAAGACCCTGTTGCAGTCTCCGCCGGTACGTGAATGCGCCGCCACCGCGTGCAGCTTCAACGACAACGGCTGCCACGCTCCCGCGATCACCGTGGCGGCGTCCGCCGACGCGGCCTCCTGCGCGACGTTCGTCGAGTCGTCGCTCAGCGGCGGGATCGCGGAGGTCACCGGCGCGGTGGGCGCGTGCGCGCGGGCCGAGTGCGTGTTCAACACCAACCTGGCCTGCACCGCCGAGTCGATCACCGTCGGTCCGGGCGCCACTGTCAGCGACTGCCTCACCTACCAGCCCGCCTGACAGAACCGGACACCACGCTCGTACGGGTCACGACGGTCACCGTCGTGACCCGTACGGCATGCGCGGCACCCGACCCGCCGTTGCAGAGGTAAGCCTTACCTACTACCGTCTGACCTGGGCCGACTTCACCCCTTCCCGGCCGAGGAGACAGACATGGCGTTGCACCCCGCCGGGCGTCCGGCCCCGCCGGCCGGCGTCGTCCCGGTCGCAGGGTCGTCGGCGGGCGGTACGGGCACCTCCTCCACGCCCCGCGACGCCGTCGCCGCCCGGTGCGTGCTGACCGCTGCCTCCTCGCTGCGGCTCACGCTCGGCGACACCACCGCCGACCTCCTCTCCGCCCACGCCGTCCTCCCCGACGGCACGATCGTCCTGGCGGTCGACGCGATGAGCCGCACCGGCGGCATGCTGGTCGCCGCGCGCGGCCACAGCGGCGCGGTACGCCTCGACGTGACCCACCTCGCCCCGGTCGCCGTGCGCTCCCGGGTCCGGTCCCGGCTGCGGATCCTCGGCACGGCCCGCCGGTTCGACCCGGCCGTCCTCGACGCCTGCGACCCGGCCACCGTGATGTCGCTGCTCGACCTGCCCCCGGTGGCGCTGTGGGCCGTCGAGCCGGACGAGGTCGTCCTCGACCGGGCCGCCGATCCCGTCGCGGTGGACCTCGGCGCGTACCGCGCGGCCCGGCCGGATCCGATCGCCGTCGACGAGGCCGCCCACCTCGCGCACCTGACGCGCTGCCACCGCGACGTCCTCGACCGGCTCGGCACGCTCGTCGACCCCACAGTCACAGCCGGTTCGGCGCGCGTCGTCCCGGTCGCGCTCGACGCCGAGGGCATCGTGCTGCGGGCGGAGCGGCCGGACGGTCACGCCGACACCCGGTTGTCCTTCGCCCGCCCGGTCACCGCCGGTTCCGGCCTGGCCGAGGCGCTGCGCACGCTGCTCGCCTAGCCTGCCGCGCCGATCATGGAAGCCGGACGACAGCGGCGGCGACGAGGCGGCCCACCGGTGGAGGGATGCGTGTCCGGCGAGCCTCACTTCCTCCGGACACCCTGGCATGGCAACTGCCTGCTCGGCGACTTGCACGCTGATTAGACAGATGTCAACCTAGGGACATGTCGAAGCAGCAGGCGCCGATCCCACTCGTCGACCTCAGCGCCGACGCGCCGTGCTGCCCCCCGCTGGCGCAGCGCCGGGTTCCCGCCGAGACGGCCGCGGTGCTCGCGCCCGCGTTCAAGGCCCTCGGCGATCCGGTACGGCTGCAGCTGATGTCGATGATCGCCTCCGCCGAAGGCGGCGAGGTGTGCGTGTGCGACCTGACGCCGGCGTTCGACCTGACCGGGCCGACGATCTCCCACCATCTCAAGACGTTACGCGAGGCGGGCCTGGTGGACGCCGAGCGGCGGGGCACCTGGGTCTACTACCGCGCGCGGCCGCAGATCCTGCGCCGGCTCGCCGGCCTGCTGTCGATCGAGCCGACCGCCGCGACGCAGCGGTAGGCCGCCGTACCGCACGGCGCCCTGGGCTTCCGCCCAGCGATCCGGCCGATGCCGGCTTGACGGCTCCGAGGTTACTCAGCAACAATTGAGTCAATGGAAACTGAGCTTACTTCTCTGGCCGAGCGCGCGCGGATCCACGCCGCGCTGGGCGATCCGGCCCGCCTGGCCATCGTGGACGCGCTCACCCTGGGCGACGCCTCCCCCGGGGAGATCGCCCACGCCCTCGACATGCCGACGAACCTGGTCGCCCACCACGTCAAGGTCCTCACCGACGCGGGCCTCGTCGTCCGGGGCCGGTCGGAGGGCGATCGGCGGCGCACCTACCTGCGACTCCAGCCGGCCGCCCTCTCCGCTCTCGCGCCGCCACCGCTGGCGGGTGTGCATCGGGTCGTCTTCGTATGCACCCACAACTCCGCCCGCTCGCAGCTGGCCGCGGCGCTGTGGAGGCGACGCACCGACGGCGACGCCGCGTCCGCCGGCACCAGACCGGCGCCGCGGGTCCATCCCCGCGCGGTCGCCGTGGCCCACCGCCACGCACTCGACCTCGACCCGACCGGCACCGCACACGTCGACGACGTCGTCCGAGACGACGACCTGATCGTCGCCGTCTGCGACAACGCCCACGAGGAGCTCACCGGGCCGATCCGCCCCCGCCTGCACTGGTCCGTGCCGGACCCGGTCCGCGTCGACACCGACGAGGCGTTCGAGGCGGCCTACGCCGACCTCGCCGACCGCGTCGACCGCCTCGCCCCCGCCGCCACGTCGGGAGACACCCGATGACCGGCACCAGCGCCCGCATCCACCAGGAGATCGGGGTACGCGCCGGCACCGACAACCCACGGGAGTGCGCATGAGCACCGCCACCAGAGCCGACCACGCCCCACCGGTGGTGGCACGCCTGTCGCGCCTCGACCGGTTCCTGCCGGTCTGGATCGGCCTGGCCATGGTCGCCGGTCTGCTGCTCGGCCGGATCGTTCCCGGCCTGGACGACGCTCTCGGCGCCGTCGAGGTCGGTGGCATCTCCCTGCCCATCGCTCTCGGCCTGCTGATCATGATGTATCCGGTACTGGCCAAGGTCCGCTACGACCGCCTCGACACCGTCACCGGTGACCGGCGTCTCCTGGTCTCGTCGCTGGTCCTCAACTGGATCGTCGGTCCCGCCGTCATGTTCGCCCTGGCCTGGGTGTTCCTGGCCGACCAGCCGGAGTACCGCACCGGTCTGATCATCGTCGGCCTGGCCCGCTGCATCGCGATGGTCATCATCTGGAACGACCTGGCCTGCGGCGACCGGGAGGCGGCGGCGGTCCTCGTCGCCGTCAACTCGGTGTTCCAGGTCCTCGCCTTCGGCCTGCTCGGCTGGTTCTACCTGTCGGTGCTGCCGGGCTGGCTGGGCCTGGACGGCGCCGCGCTGGAGGTCTCCGGCTGGGACATCGCCGGCAACGTGCTCGTCTTCCTCGGCATCCCACTGCTCGCCGGCTACCTCTCCCGCCGCGTCGGCGAACGCGCCAAGGGTCGCGACTGGTACGAGCAGCGGTTCCTGCCCAGGGTCGGACCCGTCGCCCTGTACGGACTGCTGTTCACCATCGTCGTGCTGTTCGCCCTGCAGGGCGAGGCCATCACCGGCCGGCCGGCCGACGTGGCCCGCATCGCTCTGCCGCTGCTGGCCTACTTCGCCCTCATGTGGGCCGGCTCCTACCTGCTCGGCCGGGCCATCGGCCTGAACTACGAACGCACCACCACCCTGGCGTTCACCGCGGCGGGCAACAACTTCGAACTGGCCATCGCGGTCGCGATCGGCACCTTCGGGATCGCCTCCGGCCAGGCCCTGGCCGGCGTCGTCGGCCCGCTGATCGAGGTCCCGGTCCTCGTCGGCCTGGTCTACGTGTCGCTGTGGGCCCGCGCCCGCCTGTTCCCCACGCCGGGAGCCCGGCCATGAGATGCCTCGACTGCGCCGCGGCACGCCGCGCGGCGACCACCGGAATCATGGAGACCCGATGAGCGACAAGCCCAGCGTCCTGTTCGTCTGCGTGCACAACGCCGGCCGTTCCCAGATGGCCGCCGGCTGGCTGCGCCACCTCGCCGGCGACACCGTCGAGGTCCGCTCCGCCGGCAGCGCACCCGCCGAGACCGTCAACCCCGCCGCCGTACAGGCCATGGCCGAGGTCGGCATCGACATCACCGACCAGACCCCCAGGCTCCTCCGGTACGAGACGGCGGAGTCCTCGGACGTCATCGTCACCATGGGCTGCGGTGACGCCTGCCCCGTCTTCCCCGGCAAGCGGTACGAGGACTGGAAGCTCGAAGACCCCGCGGGCAAGGGCCTCGACGCGGTACGCCCCATCCGGGACGAGATCCGCACCCGGGTGGAACGACTGCTCGCCGAACTGCACCCCACCGCCTGACCGGATGATCCGGTCCTGGTTGCCCGGGCAGGTGGCCGCCATTGGTGCAACGATGCAAGCGTGGGAACTGCGAAAACTGCCACCCCTGCCATCTCGCCACTTGCCGGCGAGCCGATCAAGCGTGCCGATGCCGAGCGGCTCGCGGGAGTCCTGAAGGCGTTCGCCGACCCGGCCCGGCTGCGCCTGCTCAGCCTGATCCAGTCCGCTCCGGAGGGCGAGGCGTCAGTCAGCGACCTCACCGCGCCGCTCGGTCTCTCCCAGCCGACCGTCAGCCATCACCTCCGGATCCTCACCGAGGCCGGCCTGCTCGAGCGGGAGAAGCGGGGTGTGTGGGCGTACTACCGCCTGGTGCCGTCCGCGATCTCGGCGATCGCCGAGTCGTTGACCCCGCCTCGTAAACGGCCGACGAAGAAGGTCCGCTGAGCAGAGGACTGCCGGGCTGCCGCGCGCACCCCCCGGCCTGACCGGGTCGCGCCCCGGGGCGTCAGCCGGCCACCGGGAAGTTGGACCGGACGAGGCCGTCCGGGTCGTGGCGGCGCTTGACCGCCCGGAGCCGGGTCAGGACGGCGGGGGTGAACGCGTCGGCCACCGTCTCGTCCGGGTTGAGGAAGGTCACCGGCTTGCGCCCGCTGACCGGCAGGGCGGCGGCCAGGGCCCGCTGCCGCGCCGTGACCGCCGCCGGGTCGGTGGCGACGCCGAACAGGTAGAGCGCGTACGGCTCGGTGAGCGGGCCGTGCGGGCTGTCGGAGTACCGGGCGAGGGCGCCGCCCAGGTGCCGGAGCTGGACGCTGAGCAGCGGGGCGATCGGGTCGGCCAGCAGCGCCCCGGCCGCGTCGTCGTCGAGGCGGGTCAGCAGTTCGGCGCGGGAGATGCCGGGGCTGGGGGCGGTGGGTTCAGCCGTGATGCCGCCGAGTTCGGTGACCGGCATGATCCGCCTGCTGTCGGAGATCGGCGCGGGCAACCGGTCCAGCGGTGCGAGCAGGTCCCGCGCCCCGGTCCCGTCGCCGAGATGGGTGACGTCGAGGGCCACCATCGGGTCGGCGCCGGGGAGGTGCAGCAGGTCCATCCAGACGGTCAGCTCCTCGGGCGCGGTGGCGGTGATCCGCCGGAACGCCCGCAGCACGTCCGGCGCGTGCGCCGCCGCCCACATCATGCGTCCGCCGTACAGCTCCGGCGCGGGGTGCAGCGCGATTTCGAGCGCGGTGACGATCGCGAAGTCTCCGCCACCGCCGCGCAGCGCCCAGAACAGGTCGGGGTCGGTCTCGGCGGTGACGCGCCGGTGCCGCGCCTCGGCGTCCACGACGTCGAACGCGGTGACCGCGTCGGACACCCAGCCGTACGCGCGGCCGAACCAGCTCAGCCCGCCGCCGAGCGCCACCCCGGTCACGCTGACCACGGGGGAGCTGCCGGGCAGCCCGGTGAGCCCGTACGGCGCGGCGGCGGCCTGGAGCCGGCCGGACGGCACACCCGCGCCGACCCGGGCCCGGCGGGCGGCCGGGTCGATCTCCACGGTGTCCAGGCGGCCGGTCCGCAGCAGGATCGCGCCGTCGGCGCGGCCGGTGGCACCGTGCCCGTTGGGCTGCACGGCGATGCTCAGTCCGGCCGGGCGGGCGTACCGGACGAGCGCGGCGACGTCGTCCGCGTCGGCGGCCTCGACCACCGCCGCCGGTGACTGCGCGACGGTCAGGTTCCAGGCCCGGCCGGCCACCTCGAACCCTTCGTCCCCCGGCAGCAGGACCCGGCCCCGGACGGTGGAGCGCAGCGGGTGCGGGGCGTTCATGATCGTGTCCATGAGCCCACACTAGGGTCGGAAAAGACCCGGACTAGGGTGCATTCGCATGACGGATTCGTGGGCCAATCCGGCGCGACGGCTCGGCAGCGACCTGCATCTGGAACTGTCCGGCGCCGGCGGCCGCCGGTCCGCGCTCATCCGCGCGCTGCGCGACGCCGTGCGGGACGGGAGACTGGCCGCCGGCACCCTCCTGCCGCCGTACCGGTCCCTCGCCGCCGACCTCGGCCTGGCCCGCAACACCGTCGCCGCCGCGTACGCCGAGCTGGTGGCCGAGGGATGGCTGGTCGCCCGGCAGGGCTCCGGGACGCGGGTGGCGCCGCGCGCCGAGCCCGCCCGGGTCGCCCGCGTCCCGAGGCAGACGCCCGCGCGTCCGGCCCCGGCCGTGCACCACCTGCGGCAGGGGCAGCCGGATGCCGCCTCCTTCCCGCGCGCCGCGTGGCTGGCGTCCACGCGCCGCGCCCTGACCGCCGCGCCGAACGAGGCGTTCGGGCCGGGCGACCCGCGGGGCCGCCCGGAGCTGCGCCGGGCACTGGCCGGGTACCTGGCGCGGGCGCGGGGTGTCCGCACCACCCCGGACCGGATCGTGGTGTGTTCGGGTGTCGCGCACGCGCTGCGCCTGCTCTTCGGTGGCCGGGTTCTGCGCGGACCGCTGGCGGTGGAGTCCTACGGCCTCGCGTTCCACCGCGCGGTCCTGGCGGCGGCAGGCGTCCGCACCGTCCCGCTCACGCTCGACGCGGACGGCGCCCGCACCGGGGAGCTGACCGACCTCGCCGGGGTACGGGCGGCGCTGCTCACGCCCGCGCACCAGTTCCCCACCGGCGGGCCGCTGCATCCCCGGCGGCGCCTCGCCGCGCTGGGGTGGGCGGAGGGCCGGGACGGACTGGTGCTGGAGGACGACTACGACGGCGAGTTCCGGTACGACCGGGATCCGGTCGGCGCGGTGCAGGGCCTGGCCCCGGAGCGCGTGGTCTACCTGGGCTCGGTGAGCAAGAGCCTCTCCCCCGCGCTGCGTCTGGGCTGGATGGTGCTGCCCGAACGGCTCGTCGGCCCGGTGCTGGACGCCAAGGGTGAGCGGGAGGCGTGGGCGGGCGTGACGGACCAGCTCACCCTCGCCGACTTCCTCGACTCCGGCCGGTACGACCGGCACGTGCGCCGGATGCGGCAGCGGTACCGCGCCCGCCGCGACCGTCTCGTCGCCGCGCTCGCCGCCCGCGCCCCGCACGTCACGCCGACCGGCGTCGCCGCCGGGCTGCACGCCGTGCTGCGCCTGCCCGCGGGCACCGAGCGCCAGGTGGTCGAGGCCGCCGCCGCTCAGTCGATCGCGCTCGACGGGCTGGCCGGTTTCCGCCACCCGGACGCCACCATGCCCGCCCTCGACGGCCTCGTGGTCGGCTACGCCACGCCGCCCGAGCACGCGTACGCCGCCGCGCTGGAGGCGCTGTGCCGGATCCTTCCCCCGGACCCGCTCCCCCACCGGCCCGGCGGGCCGGCCCTTGAGGACCGCGGCCCGACCCGGTAGAAACGGCGGGGCCGACAGGAGAATCAGCCATGACCGATACCGACGGACGGTTGTCCGCGACGCCGCGTACGACGCTGCGCCGGATGAAGGAGAAGGGGCACCGCGACCGCGCCGCCCTGTTCGACGTGCTCCGGGCCGCCTTCGTCTGCCATCTGGGCGTGCTGGTCGACGGCGGCCCGATGGTGGTGCCGACCGTCTACGGCTTCGACGACCGGCACCTCTACCTGCACGGCTCGGTGGCCAGCCGGAGCCTCACCACCGACGCCGAGGTCTGCGTCACGGTCACAGTGGTCGACGGCCTGGTCCTGGCGCGCTCGGTGTTCGAGCACGGGATCAACTACCGCAGCGCGATGGTCTACGGCCGGCCCCGGTGGGTGACCGACGCCGAGGAGAAGCTGTACGGCCTGCGGCTGCTGACCGAGCACGTGGCCCCCGGCCAGTGGGACCACGCCCGCCGCCCGAACCGGCGGGAGCTGGCGGCCACCGCGCTGCTGGCGCTTCCGCTGGCCGAGGCGTCGGTCAAGACGCGCAGCGGCCCGCCGGACGACGGCGACGGCCCGGACGCCGCCCTCGGGCTCTGGGCCGGCGAGCTTCCGCTGGTCGCGCGCTGGCAGCAGCCGGTGACCGACCCGGCGCTGCCGCCGGCGACGCCGGTGCCGGCGCACGTCGCCGCGCGCGACGGCACCCGCGCCGACCAGGGCTGACCGGCCGGGCGGGCCCGGTCCGTCTACCGGAGCTGGCGGGCCACCTCCGCCAGCGGCAGCCGGGGCTGGACGGCCGCGCGGGCGGCCACCACAGCCAGCGCCCGGGGTACGCCGGCGCAGTGCGCGATGATCTCCCGCACCGCCGCGCGCTCGGCGGTGAGGCGACGCTCGCCGAGGCGGGCGGCCAGCAGGTCCCACGCCTCGCCGGCGGCCAGCTCGTCGACCACGACCGGGCACGCGGCCTCGCCGACGACCAGGCCGGTGAGGCGGTCCCGGCTGGTCACGACCACCATGCAGCCGGGTACGCCGGGCAGCAGCGGCCGTACCTGGTCGGCGTCGCGGGCGTCGTCGAGCACGATGAGCATCCGGCGTCCGGCGAGCGCGCTGCGGTAGAGCCCGGTGCGCGCCGCCGGCCCGCACGGGACGCCGCCGGGTACGTCGAGCGCCTCGATCAGACCGCCGAGCGCCTCGGCCGGCGCCACCGCCGCCCTTCCCGGGTCGCTGCCGCCGAGCTGGACGTGCAGCACCCCGTCGGCGAACCGGGCGGCCGACCGGTGCGCCCAGCGCAGCGCCAGCGCCGTCTTGCCGATGCCGGACCGGCCGGACAGGACGCACACGACGACGCTCGACATCCGCCGCGGTCCCCCGTCGAGCAGCCGGTCGAGTTGCCGCAGTTGTGCGGAACGGCCGGTGAAGCCGGGAATCTCCAGCGGTAGTTGCATGGGGCGGATCCGGGCCGCGGACGCCGGGTGGGCGGGCAGGCCGAGGACCTCACGGAGCAGCCGGACGGTCGCGGGCCGCGGACGGGTCACCCGCGACGACTCCAGGTTGCGGATGCTCCGGACGCTCAGTCCGGTGCGGGCGGCCAACTCCTCCTGTGTCAGGTTGGCCAGTCGCCGCGCGGTAGCGATTTCATGACCCAACGTATCCATGTAGCCGATCACAGCGTCGTCTCCGTACCGGTTCTGGTGGATTCATGCCGGTGGACCACCGAAGCCGAGGCCGCTGAGCGGGCAGTCAGCAGCGACATTGCCGGTGATCTGCCGGTGAAGCTCCTGTTGGCCAGACGAGGTTAAGTCCACAGTGGGTCCGACGCTATCGACCGGAGTCGAATCGACGGTCGACGAGACGGGCCCTTCCCGGCATCGGTGCAGCGTCGCAGAAGCAGCACTTCCGGTCACTCTCCGCAAACCTCAGACCCGTCCGGCGCGGGCCCGGCGGGCAGCGCGCCGACCAGGAGGACGAACATGCGAAGGTACGTCAGCGACACCGCCGAACTCACCGACGAGTACGGCATCCGGATCGGCCGCTGGACGCAGTACCGCGATCTCGGCCCGTTGCCGTTCGACGCCATGTGGTGCGTGATCCCGCCCGGTGGCAGCAGCAGCGAGGACGTCCACCCCGAGGTCGAGTTCGCCGTGGTGACCCGCGGCACGGCCATCTACGAGGCGGGCGGCGAGAAGGTCGAGGTGCCGACCGGTGGCGTGATCCTGCTCGAACCCGAGCAGAGCCACGTCATCCACAACCCCTCGCCGGAGCAGCCGCTCACCATCCTCAGCATCTACTGGATGCCCCGGCCCGACGACGCGGCGCAGGCCGGCGCGGACGACGGAGCCGGCCGTGACTGACGGGGCGGCCACCTCCTCCGGCGTGGTGCTGGTGGTGACGCCGCCACCGACGCCGAACGGGCCGCTGCACCTCGGGCACCTCAGCGGCCCGTACGTCGCCGGGGACGTCGCGGCCCGCGCGCTGCGTGCCGCCGGCCGGCGGGTGGTGACCCAGTGCGGGCTGGACGCGCACCAGAACTACGTGCTCGCCCGGGCGGAGGCGCTGGGCGAGACCCCGGCGGACACCGTCGCCCGGTACGGGTCGTCGATCCACGCCGCGCTGCGCGCCGCGCGCATCCGGTACGACGTCATGGCCGACCCGCTGGCCGACGAGGGCTACCGCCGGGTGGTCGTACGCCTGCTCACCGAGCTGGTGGAGGCGAAGGTGGTGGAGGTCGCCCCGGTGTCGCTGCGCGCGTGCGCGGCCTGCGGGCGGACCCTGCACCACGTCCGGGTCGCCGGGCGCTGCCCGGCCTGCGGCGCCGGCGCGAACGGCGGCACCTGCGAGGGCTGTGGCGGGTTCTGCACCGCCGCGAACCTGGCCGGCGCGCGGTCGACCTGCTGCGACGCCGCACCCGAACCGGTCACCTGCACGGTCCCGGTGCTGCGGCTCGACGAGCACCGGGAGCGGCTGGCCGAGTTCTGGTCCCGTGCGGTGCTGCCGCCCCGGCTGCGGCGCCTCGTCGCGTCGTACCTGGACGGCGGGCTGCCGGAGGTGCCGCTGGCGTACCCGACGGACTGGGGCATCGAGTGGGACGACGGCCTGCGCATCGACGTCTGGGCGGAGATGGCCCTGGCCAACCTGGTGCTGCCCGCCCGCCACCTGCGGCCGGACGCGGACACGCTGGCCGGGTACCTGGACGCGTGGCGGGACGTGGACGAGCAGTGGATCTTCCTCGGGGTCGACAACGCGTTCTACTACGCGCTGCTCATCCCGGCCCTGCACCTGGCCGCCGGGCTGCCCGACCGGCCGACCGGGCTGGTCGTCAACGAGTTCTACCGGCTCACCGGCGCCAAGTTCTCCACCAGCCGCGAGCACGCGATCTGGGCGCACGAGTTCCTGGCCACCGAGGACCCGGCTGTGGTACGGGCGTTCCTGAGCTGGGACCGGCCGGACAGCTACGAGTCGGACTTCCGCCCGGAGGCGTACGAGGCGTTCGCCGCCCGGTACGCCGCGACCCTGGCCGGCACCACCGCCGGCCTGGACGGCGTGCTGGCCGACACCGAACTGACGCGCGGCGAGCAGGCGCTGCGGCTGGAGCACTTCGACCCCGCCACCGCGGTCCGGGCGGCGCTGGCCGCGTACCCCGGTGCGCCGGAGCGGGCGGCCCGGCTGCTCGGCGTCGTCGGCGGCGCGGAACCGGCGGGTTCGGATGGGTGAGCCGCGCGTGCTCGTCGTCGGCGCGGGCATCAGTGGCGTCCTGCTCGCCCGGCGGCTGCGGGACGCGGGCGCCGACGCGGTCCTGATCGGCCCGCACGGCGGCGGCGCGGCCGGGCGGCCCGCCGACGCGACGGCCGCGTCCGGCGGACTGGTGCGTGCCTTCGAGCCCGACCCGGCCGCCCGGTCCCTCGCCGCCGCGAGCCTCGCCGAACTGATGGCCGATCCGTCCCTCGCGACAGCGGCCGGGTGGCGGCGGACCGGCTCGCTCTACCTGCTCGACGCCCGGGCGGCGGCCGGCGTGGACGGCGCCGAGGTGCTGACCCGGGCCGAGGTCGCCGACCGGTTCGGCTTCGCCGGGCTCCCGGACGGCACGGTGGGGATCTGGGAGGACCGGGCCGGCTACCTGGACCCGGACCGGCTGCGCCGGACCGTCCTGCGTGGCCTCGGCCGGACCGAGACGGCACCGGTGGGCCGCCTCGACGACCGCGTGGTCGAGCTGCGCGACGGCCGCCGGCTCACCGGCGACCTCGTCGTCGTGGCCGCCGGGGCCTGGACCCCGCGTCTGCTGCGCGCCGCCGGGCTGCCGACCTCGCTGCGCACCAAGCACATCCAGTACGCCCACCACGTCACCGGCGTCGCCGAGCTGCCGTGCTTCGTGGACGAGACCAGCGGCCTCTACGGCCGGCCGGCCGGTCCGAGGCGGGTGCTGCTCGGGCTGCCCAGCGACAGGTGGGACGTCGACCCGCCGTCCCCCGAGCCGGACGCCGCACTGGCGGCACGGGTCCTGACCGTGGCGGCACGGCGGCTGCCCGGCCTGGACCCGCGACCGGCCGGCCCGCCGGTGAGCGCCACCGACTGCTACAGCGAACCCGCCGGGCTGGCCCTGCGCCACGTGTCCGGTGCGGTGCACACCTTCACCGGCGGCAGCGGCGGCGCCGCCAAGACCGTCCTGGCCGCCAGCCGGCTCGCCGCCACCGCCCTGCTGAACACCCGAACCGCGATCCCTGTCCCCCACGGCCAGACAGAGGCAGACTCATGACGCAGACCTTTCACACAGTGGGAATCGGCGCCGGGCCGGCGAACCTGAGCCTCGCGGCGATGTACGACACCCTCGCGCCGCACGACATCGCGCTGTTCGAGGCCCGCGACCAGCCGGGCTGGCACGACGGGATGCTGCACAGCGGCGTCCGCATGCAGACCGGCTGGGTCAAGGACCTGGTCTCGCTCTACGACCCGACCCACCCGCTGTCGTTCCTCAACTACCTGGTCACCACCGGCCGGGTGTACGCCCTGCTGGGCGCCGGGTTCGACACCATCCCCCGGATCGAGTACCAGCAGTACCTGGTGTGGGCGGCGGGCCGGCTGCCGCGCATCACGTACGGCACCCGCGTCGACCGGGTCGAGTTCGACGGCGCGCTGGTCAGCCGCAGCGGCGGTGCGGAGGTCGCCCGCTCCCGGCACCTGGTGCTCGGCAGCGGGACCGTCCCCTTCGTACCGGAGTTCCTGGACGCCCTCGACCCGCGGCACCTGTTCGTCGCCGACGAGCTGCACCAGCGCCTCGCCACGGTGCCGGACGAGCCGGACCTGCCGTGGATCGTGATCGGCAGCGGCCAGACCAGCGCCGAGTGCGTCGCGGCGCTGCTCGCCCGCGGGTGCCGCGACATCAGGTGGATCGGGCGGCGGTCGTGGTTCGCCCCGCTGGAGGACTCCCCGTCGGCGAACGACCTGTACCGGCCCGCCTACCAGGAGGCGTTCCTCACCCTGTCCCGGGACGTGCGGGAACGGCTCGTCTCCGGTCAGATCCTGACCAGCGACGGCATCTCCCCGGGCACGTTGCGCGGCGTCTACCAGCACAACTACGAGGAGCGGCTGCGCACCGGCCGGTTCCCGGTGACGATCATGCCGAGCCGTACCGTGACCGGCGCCCGGCAGCTCGACGGGGAGGTCGAGCTGGAGTGCCTGACGGCCGGCAGCGGCGAGGAACGGCACCGGGCGGTGAACCTCGTCGTCGCGGCGGGACGCCGGCAGGCGCCGCTGCCCTTCGACCCGGAGCTGACCGCGCTGATCGACCTGGACGAGCGCGGTGAGCCGGTCATCGAGTCGGACTACTCGATCCGGTGGAAGCACGCCGACGACCACAAGATCTTCGTGCTGAACCGGGGGCGGTACGTCCAGGGGCTCGTCGACTCCAACCTGAGCATCCTGCCGATCCGCAGCGCGATGATCCTCAACTCGATCGCCGGCCGCACGGTCTGCCGGTTCCGCGACGACTACCTGAGCACCCGATGGGCGTGAGCGCGATGACATCGTTCGACTACGACGACCGGATCTTCGTCTCCGTCGACCACGCCGGTGACGCCGATCAGCTGCGGGGGCACTACCACCAGCGCGGCGACCTGGTCTGGGCGGAGATCTCCGGCGGCCCGGTACGGCACGGACGGCTCGCCGGCACCTGCGACGCGCAGGGCGTGGTGCGTTTCGCGTACGTGGAGGTGCTCACCGACGGCAGCATCGTGGTCGGCGAGTGCGAGTCGCGGCCCGAGCGGCTGCCGGACGGCCGGATCCGGCTGCGCGAGCAGTGGCGCCGGCACGGGCCGCGCCGCGACAGCGGCGTCTCCGTCATCGAGGAGGCCGCCCCGGCCCGCGCCGAGGCGAGGGAGGAGCAGCGTGTCTGACATCCAGATCGTCAGCTTCGTCGCGGCGAGCCTGCTCATCATCATCGTGCCGGGCGTCGACTTCGCCCTGGTCACCCGGCAGACCGTGCGGTACGGGCGGCGGGCCGGGTTCGTGGTGCTGGCCGGGCTGTTCGCCGCCGCCCTGGTGCACGCCTCGCTCGCCACCGCCGGCCTGTCCGCCCTGCTGGTGTCCTCGCCGGCGCTCTACACGGTGCTGCGGGTGGCCGGCGCGCTGTACCTGCTCTACCTGGGCGGCACCATCCTCTGGGCCACCCGGCCACGACGCGCGACCGCCCCGGCCGCGCAGCCGGTCACCGTGGGCGCGGGCGGCCCCGGGCCGGACGCGGACACCGGCCCGGTCGCCGCGCCGGAGACGGTGGCCGCCGACGAGCCGCACGTGGCCCGGCGCTCGTTCGTCATGGGCGTCACCAGCCAGCTGCTGAACGTCAAGGTGGTCGTCTTCTACGTCTCGTTCGTGCCGCAGTTCGTCAAGCCCGGCGACGGCGCGGCGGCCCGTACGGCGGTGCTGGCCGCCACGTTCATCGGCCTCGCCGTGCTCTGGTGGGCCTGCTACATCCTGCTCATCGAC
Organism: Micromonospora sp. CNZ297; assembly: GCF_007827625.1. Classification (NCBI taxonomy): domain Bacteria; kingdom Bacillati; phylum Actinomycetota; class Actinomycetes; order Micromonosporales; family Micromonosporaceae; genus Micromonospora; species Micromonospora sp. CNZ297. Next base: position 478,535 of record NZ_VISU01000001.1, read on the forward strand.
CGGTTGCAGCCCTGGCTGACCCGGCCGTCGGTGCTGCTGGTGATCGAACGGCTGACCGGGCTGATCCTGATCGTCCTGGCGGTACGGATCGCGCTGAGCCACTGACCTGCATCACGGCGCCCGCCGGCCCGGCCGTCCAGCCGGTCCGGCGGGCGCTCGTGATGTCAGGCGTTGCGCGGGCGGTGGGCGACGGTGAGGACGTGGGTGGTCGGCCAGTCCAGCGGCCGGCCGTCCAGGTCGGTCAGGGACGCGACGGGCGCGATCCGGTTGTCGATCACCCAGTCGTTGCGGACCGGCGCCGAGGCGGGGCCGATCTCGAAACCGGCCTCGGTGAGCAGCTCCGTCCAGTCGGCGAAGCTCAGGCCGCAGAACTGCTCCCTGGTCTCCGACAGCCAGTTGTCGGTGTAGTCCTTGCGGGTCAGGTAGTCCATCGCCGCGCCCAGGCCGAGACGTACCGCGCCGTCGGCCAGCGGCTCGTACGCGAAGCCGAACGCGAAGTCCACGGCGAACTGGTCCAGCCGGGCCCGCGTCGACAGTCCGGAGACGTACCGCCGGACCTCGGCCGAGGTCAGGTCGGCGAGATCCCGGCGCGGCGAGGCGGGGTTGTCCCCGTCGTCGGTGGTCAGCCGCAGGATCACCGGCCGGTCCGGCTCGTCCGGCCCGCACACGTCGCTGTTGAGCCAGACACCGCCGGGCACCGTGTGGTCGTGGATGCGGCGGGCGAACTGGAGTAGCGACTCCCGCTGCCGCCCGTACGACCAGATCTCGTGGGTCAGCGCGAAGGTGAGCGTGGTGTCCACCGACCGGTCCTTGAACACCGCGCCGCCGAGGACGTTGCGGTGGAAGAAGTACACGTTGGCGTTGCGGAACACGCCCTGCGCCTTCTTGTGCAGGCACTCCTGGTAGAGGTGGCGGGCCACCTCCACACCGATCAGGTCGCTCTCGCGCAGCGCGGCCTCCCGGTCGGCCAGCTCCAGGACCGCGCCCGCGCCGCAGCCGATGTCCACGATGCGTCCGGGCTGCACGTACCGGCGCACCGAGTCCCACTTGCGTTGGGCGGCCGAGGCGAACGCCTCCACGTAGGTGCGGTAGTCGCGGGTCACGGTGAGGCCGCCCTCGTCGCCGACGAGCGGGTCGTTCACCACCGACCGGATCGCCTCGACCAGGCGGTAGCGCTCGAACACGTCGATCGTCGCCGGGTGGGTGAGCGTCCGCCAGCTCTCGTCGCCGGCGGCCAGGCGCAGCAGCACGTCCCACGGCCGTTCCGGCGTCCCGGGCAGGTCCGGATCGGCCTCGACCAGCGCGATCCCGAAGCCGAGGCGCTCGTACAGCTTGGCGACCTCCGGGGTGGAGCAGGCCACCACCGTGTCGGCGGGCGTGAGTTCGAGCCCGGTGGCCACCGCGATGCTCTTGAGCGTGACCTCGGCGAACGCGTCGGTGTACGCGGTGTCGAAGATCGGCACGGCCAGCGAGCGCAGCCCGCTGAGCACGCTGAACCGCTCGATCGCGGCCTCCCGCCTGTGGTACGCGACGGGGTTGCGCCTGGTGTTCTCGTGGTTGGCTGACGTCACCGCCCAGACCACTGTGGCCTCGTCGCCGGCGAGCCGGCGCAGGTAGTCGGCCTGGAACCGGGTCAGCAGGTGGTGCCGCCCCGGGAACAGCACGAAGCGGGTCGGCAGGTCGGTCATGGTCACCTCGCCTGGGCGGTGCAGCGGTCGGTGATCATACCGGGACGCGCCAGGAACGCCAGAGATGGCCGTACCGGCCGTCGGCGGCCAGCAGCTCCTCGTGCGTGCCCTGCTCCACGATCCGGCCGTGGTCGAGCACGACGATCCGGTCCGCGCTCACCGCCTGGCTGAGCCGGTGCGCCACGATCAGCGTGGTCCGCCCCTGCGTGGCCGCGAGGGCCGCCCGGTCCAGGTCGCGGGCCCCGGCGCTGCCGGCCTCGGCTGTCGCCTCGTCCAGCACGGCGACGGCCGGCGCGGTGAGCACCAGCCGGGCCAGGGCCACCTGCTGGGCCTGCGCGGCGGTGAGCCGGTGGCCGCCCTCGCCCACCGGCGTCGCCAGCCCGTCCGGCAGGGCACGCAGCCAGGTGGTGGCGCCGACCCGTTCCAGCGCGTCGAGCAGCTCGGCGTCGGTCGCGTCCGGTGCGGCCAGGCGCAGGTCCTCGGCGAGCGGCCCGGCGAAGACGTGCACCTCCTGGCTGACCAGTGCCACGTCGCGCCGGGACGTGGCCTCGCCCGTCCCGGTCAGCGGCGCGCCGTCGAGGCGTACCGATCCGTCGGTGGGCGCGATGATCCCGGCGGCGATGCCGGCGAGCGTGCTCTTGCCCGCGCCGCTGGCGCCGACCAGCGCGACCCGCTCCCCCGGCGCCAGGCGCAGTTCGACGTCGGCGAGCACCAGCGGCCCGTCGTCGTAGTGGTGCCGGCGCACCGTGACGTCCAGCGCGGCCGGGCCGCGCGGGCTGGCGGGCGGGGCGGCCGGGCCGGAGGCGGTGGCCGGGCCGGTGTCGGGCAGGTCTGCCACGCCGACCAGCCGGGCGAGGCTCGCGCCGGCCTGCAGCACCGAGTCGGACTCCAGCAGCAGCAGGCCGATCGGGTTGAACAGGCGGTGGAAGTAGAGCGCGGCGGTGGTCGCCGCGCCGACGGTTACCAGGTCGTCGCGGACCAGGAAGAACCCGGCCACGAGCACGGCGGCCAGGCCGAGGAACTCCGACCTGTTGATCCGCAGCCCGAAGCGGGTGTGCAGGTTGAAGATCTCCAGCGACAGGTCGCGCGCCACGCCGGACCGCTCGGCGATGGCTGCCACGTGCGCGTCCTCGGTCCGGTACGCGCGCACCGTCGCCGCGCCGCGCAGCGCGCCGGCCATCGCCTGCGTCCGCTCGCCGGTGGCGACCCGCTCGCGGGCGTAGTAGGGCGCGGAGCGCCGCAGGTACCAGCGCAGCGCCAGCGCGTACGCGGGCGCTGCTAGCAGCCCGGCGAGGCCGAGCCGCCAGTCCAGCGCGACCAGCCCGAACACGGTGAGCACCACCGACAGCAGCGCGCCGACGAACGCCGGGCCGCTCACCGCGATCACGTTCGTCACCACCGCCACGTCGTCGCCGACGCGGGCCAGCAGGTCGCCGGTGCCGGCCCGCTCCAGCGTCGCGGACGGCAGGTGCAACGCGCGGTCGAGGACGCGCTCGCGCAGCCGGGCCAGCACCGTCTCGCCGAGCCGGGACGCGAGCGCGGCGCCGAGCGCCGTGAGCAGGCCGGTGAACACGGCGGCGCCGGCGATCACCGCCACCCGGCCGGCGATCCGGGAGACCGGGGCGTCGGCGATGACGTCGTCGACCAGGCGGCCGAGCACCCAGGGCGCGACCAGGCCACCCGCGGCGGCGACGACGAGCACGGTCGCCGCGGCGGCGCTGAGGCCGGGCCGGGCGCGGAACTGGGCGCCGAGCGTCGTCCAGGTCTGCCGGGCGGACGCGACAGGCAGCAACGTCCGGCCGGGGGTACGCGGGTCAGCGGTCACCGCAGTGTCTCCTCGCGGTAGCGGGCGTCGGAGGCCAGCAGGTGCTCGTGCGGTCCCTCGGCGGCCACCCGGCCGTCGGCGATCACCACCACCCGGTCGGTGATCCGCAGCAGGGCCGGGCTGCTGGTGATCAGCAGGGTGCCCCGGGGCCCCACCCGGCGCGTTTCGGCCAGTCCGTCGGCGAGCTGCGCCTCGGTGGCGGCGTCGACAGCGGTGGTGGGATCGTGCAGCACCAGCACGGGCGGGTCGGCGTGCAGCGCCCGGGCCAGCCCGAGCCGCTGGCGCTGGCCGCCGGAGAGGTTCGCGCCCCGCTCGACGAGCCGGTGGTCGAGGCCGCCGGGGTGTGCGTCCACGACGTCCTGGGCCGCGGCCGCCCGGACGGCGGCGTGCAGCCGCGCCTGGTCGGCCGGGGCGCCGGCGGCGAGGTTGGCCGCCACCGTGCCCTCGAAGAGCGTCACGTCGTGCGGCTCGACGAGCACGGTGCCGCGCAGCGCGTCGACGTGCAGGTCGTCGGCGGGCACGCCGTCGACACGCACGGTGCCCCGGCACGCGTCCGGCGACACCCGCCCGGACAGCAGCGCCACCAGCGCTTCGGCGTCGGCCGGGTCGTACGCGAGCACACCCACCACCTCGCCGGGGCCGACGCGCAGGTTCACCCCGTCCAGTCCGGCGTGCCCGACGTCGTCGAGGGCCAGCCGTGGCCCGTCCGGGTGGGCCGGCGCCGACGCGTCGCCGGGCCGGGTGAGCGGCTCGGCGCCGAGCACGCGCGCCACCCGGGCGGCGGAGGCGCGGGCCATCGCGAACAGTTGCACGCACCAGCCCATGGTCTGCACCGGCTCGGCCACGAACTGCGCGAGTCCGACCACTGTGACCAGCTCGCCGATGGTGAGCCGGCCGCGCAGGGCGAGCCAGCCGGCCACTCCGGCGACCGCCGCGAGGAACAGGCCGTTGGCGGCGGTGGTGAGCCCGAGGTGCAGTCCCTTGGTGTTGGCGGCGCGCAGCGTCACCGCGAGCGCGTTGCGGCTGGCGGCGGCGTACCGGCCGGCGGCGTGGTGCTGGGCGCCGATGCCGCGCAGCACGCGCAGGCCGGAGACGAGGTCCACGGCGAGCGCCGTGGTCTCCGCGAGGGCCTCCTGCTGGGAGGTGCTGCGCCGGGACAGCAGCGGCGCCATCCGTTGCAGTACGAGGACCAGCACCGGTACGCCGACGAGCACGCCGAGCCCGAGGGGGATGTCGATGACCAGCAGCGCGGTCGCCGCGACGGTCAGCGCGGTCACCGCGGCGACACCGAATCCGGCGACCCGCACCACGAGCGCGGAGAGTTCGGCGTCGGAGGCGGCGACCGAGAGCAGTTCGCCGTCGCGCAGGCCGGAACGGTGTCCGCGCGGGTCGAGCGCGCGCTCGGCGATCTCCACCCGCAGCAGGTGCGCCTCCCGCTCCACCGCCGCGAACGCCTGGCGGGCGCCGTTGCGGTAGGCGAACGCGAGCACGGCGAACAGGGCCGCGAGGCCGGCGACCGAGTACGCGAGCGCCCACGGGTCGCCGGTCACCACGGCGCGGTCGATGATGACGCCGATCGCCACCGGCACGAGCGCCTCGGCGACCTGGTGCAGGCCGAGCAGCGTGACGCCGATCAGCACCGGCCGTCGCTGGCGGCGCAACGCCTGACGCAGCACGTACCGGGCCGTGACGGCGCCGCCGGCGGGATGCGGGGACACGAGGGGTTGCCTCCAGTACTCGAAGTGAGGACAGCCTAACCTCAGCCTCCGGGGTGGCCGAGGCGGGTGGCACGGCTCACCACGGCCTCCGCCAGCGGGGCACGGTGACCGCCGGTAATGTTGATCAGGCCGAGAGTGCACCCATATGTCCGCTGCCCCGAGGAGCGACCATGCTCGATCACGCGTCCGGCCGAATCGACATCGCCCGCCTTCAGGAGACGCTCGACGGACCGTGGGCCGAGGTTCGCCAGGCCCACCGCAAACACCTCGACGAACGCTTCCTCCCGGTCTACGGCGAGACCGGCGACCAGGCGCGCGAGCGGATCACGCGGCTGCTCGGCGAACTCCCGGTCGAGCTGGGCATCGCCGCGGGCTTCCCGGCCGAGTACGGCGGCCGGTCCGACGTGGGCGCCTCGATCGTCGCCACCGAGATGCTGGCGCAGGTCGACCTGTCACTCATGGTGAAGGCCGGCGTGCAGTGGGGCCTGTTCGGCGGCGCGGTCGCGGCGCTCGGCACGAAGCGGCACCACGACGCCTACCTGCGGGACATCGTCGAGGGCCGGATCTTCGGCTGCTTCGCGATGACCGAGACCGGCCACGGCTCGGACGTGCAGCAGCTGCGCACCACCTGCGTGTACGACCCGCAGACGCAGACCTTCGACCTGCACACGCCGCACGAGGCGGCACGCAAGGACTACATCGGCAACGCGGCCCGGGACGGGCGGATGGCTGTGGTCTTCGCCCAGCTGATCAGCGGTGGGCGCCGGCACGGGGTGCACGCGTGGCTGGTGCCGATCCGCGACGAGCACGGCAACCCGATGCCCGGCGTGACCATCGGCGACGCCGGACCCAAGGCCGGCCTGCTCGGCGTCGACAACGGGCGGCTCAGCTTCGACCACGTGCGGGTGCCGCGGGACATGCTGCTGGACCGGTACGCGCAGGTGGCCGAGGACGGGACGTACTCCAGCGCGATCGAGAACGACTCCCGCCGGTTCTTCACCATGCTCGGCACGCTGGTGCGGGGCCGGGTCAGCGTGGGCGGCGCCGCATCGGCGGCCACCAAGGCGGCGCTGGCGATCGCGGTGCGCTACGGCGACATCCGCCGTCAGTTCAGTGACGCCGAGGGTGACCGCGAGGTGCTGCTCAACGACTACCTGGCCCACCAGCGCAAGCTGCTGCCCGCGCTGGCCACCACGTACGCGCTGCACTTCGCCCAGACCGAGCTGGTCGCCGCGCTCGACGAGATCCAGGGCGGCGACGGGCCGGTCGACGAGCACCGGCAGCGGGAGCTGGAGTCCCGTGCCGCCGGGCTCAAGGCGGCGCAGACCTGGCACGCCACACGCACCATCCAGGCGTGCCGGGAGGCGTGCGGCGGCGCCGGCTACCTGTCCGAGAACCGGCTGCCCAGCCTCAAGGCCGACACCGACGTGTTCACCACGTTCGAGGGCGACAACACGGTCCTGCTCCAGCTGGTCGCCAAGGGGCTGCTGACCGGCTACCGGGACGAGTTCGGCTCGCTGGACGGCTGGGGGCGCGCCTCGTTCGTCGCCGAGCAGGTACGCGAGATGGTGCTGGAACGCACCGCCGCGCGGGCGCTCATCGCGCGGCTGGTCGGCGCCGTGCCGGGCCGGGACGACGAGGTCGCCGTCACCGACCGGGGCTGGCAGCTCAAGGTGTTCGAGGACCGCGAGGAGCACCTGCTCGACAGCGCGGTCCGCCGCCTGCGCGGTGGCGCCTCCACCAAGAAGGACCGTCCGTTCGACATCTTCAACGACGTGCAGGACCACGTCCTCGCCGTCGCCGCCGCGCACGTCGACCGGGTGACCCTGGAGGCGTTCGTGGCCGGTATCGACGCGACAGCCGACCCGGCGGTCAAGGAGCTGCTGTCCCGGGTCTGCGACCTGTACGCGCTGAGCGTCATCGAGGCGAACAAGGGCTGGCTGCTGGAGCACGGCCGGCTCACCCCGGCCCGGTCCAAGGCGATCACCGGCGTGGTGAACGGGCTGCTCAAGGAGCTGCGCCCGTACATGCGCACGCTGGTGGACGGTTTCGCCATCCCGGACGCGTGGCTGCACGCCGCGATCCTGCGGGAGGAGCCCGCACGGCAGGAGACGATGGCCGCCCACGACGCCGCCACCGACCCGCGGTCCGCGCCGGCCTGACCGCCCCGCGGCGCTGATCCGCCGTACCGCCGGATGTGCCCCTGCCGGGGCCGTCCGGCGGTTGCGCGCTGTCCGCCTGCCACGTGGGCCGGTCCTTGACGAAAACCTTTTCGGGCTCCATGGTGGTCGAGAAAGCAATAGATGCTAGTCGATTTCACCTAGGACGGCGCGACGGTTGTTCCCGGGCCGCCGCCCCGACCGAGAGGAGAGGAGAGGTCCGTGACATCAGCGAGAGGTGGCGCGCGGCTGGCGGTCGTCCTGGCCGCCACCCTGACCACTGTGGCCGGCGCGGCGCTCGTGGTCACCGGGGCGCAGGCGGCGGCGCCCAGATGCCGGGTCGACTACCGGGTGACCAGCCAGTGGCCGGGCGGATTCGGCGCCGACGTGACGATCACCAACCTCGGCGACCCGGTCACCGGCTGGACGCTGGCCTGGTCGTACGCGGCCGGACAGACGGTGACGCAGGCGTGGAACGCGAGCGTCAGCCAGAGCGGCACCCGGGTCACCGCGACGAACGCCTCCTACAACGGCTCCCTGGGCACCGGCGCCGCGGCCTCGTTCGGCTTCAACGGCGCCTTCACCGGCACCAACCCGGCGCCCACGTCGTTCACCCTGAACGGAACGGCCTGCACCGGGGCGCCGACCACGCCCGCTCCCGCGCCGACCACACCGGCGCCCACCCCCACCTCCGGCCCCACCACGCCGCCCCCCGGCTCCGGCTGGAACCCGCCGTCGAACCTGGCCGGACCGCTCAACCAGGTCTGGCAGCACGTGGAGCAGACCTACAACAACGGCAACCTGTACGGCTTCCGCAACTACGGCTGGGACCAGTTGTTCGCGAACCGGGGCTACATCAACTACTGCGTCCGGTGGGACTCGTCGGCCACCGTGACGGCGGCGCAACGTGACCAGATCCAGGCCGCGCTGGCCCGCCAGTACAAGAAGTGGATGAACGTCCTGGCCGGCCACAACGGCTTCCCCTACACGGACGTACCGGTGAAGGTGGTCGGCTGGGCGGTGCGGGACCGCAACCAGTTGCAGTGGTCCGACAACTCGGTCGACATCTACGTCAACGACATCCGGGAGAACGCGCCGCAGTGCAGCGAGCCGTGCGGCCGGTTCTTCAACCAGAACGGCCAGTACCCGAACTGCCCGGGTGGCGCCGGCCGCCACTACGACCACTCGCTCTGGCTGACCGACGGGTTCGGCGGCGGCGCGGGCGGCGACTGGGGGCAACGGATCGGCCGGGAGTACTTCATGTCCAATCTCGGCAGCGACAACATCCACATCCTGCTGCACGAGCTCGGGCACACCTACGGCCTCGACGACTTCTACGACTGGGATCCGCTGCCGGGCCAGGGCTTCGTCATGAAGGCCGGCAGCGCCGCCTCGATCACCGATTTCGACGCCTGGATGCTGCGCGACTGGTGGCGGCACCTCAAGAGCCGCTACGGCTACTGACGGGGGTGCCCGATGCGTGCAAACCCGTTCCGTCTCGCGGCGGCGACGCTCGCCGTGATCCTGGCCGGCGCCGTCGTGGCGACCGGCGGCGCCGGCCACGCGGCCGCCGCGGGCTGCCGGATCGCGTACGCGGTCAGCTCCCAGTGGCCGGGCGGCTTCGGCGCGAACGTGCAGGTCACCAACCTGGGCGACCCGATCAGCGGCTGGACGCTGCGCTGGTCGTTCACGGCCGGGCAGACCGTCACCCAGGCATGGAACGCGACGGTGGCGCAGAGCGGCGCCGCTGTCACCGCGACGAACGTCAGCTACAACGGCGGCCTCGGCACCGGGGCGTCCGCGTCGTTCGGCTTCAACGGGTCCTGGAACGGCTCCGCCAACCCGGCCCCGAGCGCGTTCACCCTCAACGGCGTCGCCTGCACCGGCGGTACGCCGCCGACGTCGGTACCGCCGGCCCCGACCGCCACGCCGGCACCGACCGGGACCGCGCCGCCGCCCGGCGGCACACCGCCGCCGGGCACCGTGCGCGTCTACTGGCTCAAGCCCTCCGACGTCGCGTACGACCAGCGGTGGCCGGACGGCATCGCCGCCGTGATGCGCGAGGCCCAGCGGTACTACCGGCAGGAGCTGGGCCGGACGTTCACACTGAACAACCCGGTGGTGGAGGTGGTCGACGGCGACCACGTCAAGTCCTGGTACGAGAACACCCCGAACGGCTCCGACCGGTACTGGTGGTCGGTGTTCAACATGCAGCAGGAGCTGATGCGCAAGCTGAGCCTGCGCGCACCGGACAACCGCTGGATCAACGTGGGTGAGATCAGCGCCGAGGGTCCGGGCGCCGGGGGTGGCGGCGGTGGCGGCTGGGTGATCCTCTGCCAGCACGACGCCGACGGCGCGGCGGGCGTGAACGGCCCGATGAACCGCTGGTACGGCGGCATGGTGCACGAACTCGGCCACGCGCTCGGGTTGCCGGACTCGACGTCGACGGACGGCACCCCGATGTCGGCCTCGTTCTACGACTATCCGAACACGCACTTCAGCCAGGCACAGAAGAACCAGATCCTCGCCGGCCCGTACGGCGCCTTCCTGTCCTGACGCCCTCCGCCGGCCCGTCCCCGAGCGGGGGCGGGCCGGTGGAGTCCCGGACCACCAGGCGGCCGGGGTGCCGGATGACGCCGCGCGACGGGTTGCCGTCCAGCGCCGCGAACAGGTACTTGACCGCCGTGGCGCCGAGTTGTTCCAGGTTCAGGTCCACTGTGGTCAACGGCGGACGGCAGTCGGTGGCGAAGACCTCCCAGTTGTCGTACCCGACCACCGCCACGTCCTGCGGCGTACGGCGGCCGAGGTCGCGCAGCGCCTCGACCACCCCGGTGGCGATCTGGTCGTTGCCGCAGAAGACGGCGTCCGTGTCCGGCGAGGCGTTGATCACCATGGCCGCCGCCTGCCGACCCCAGCGCTGCGACCAGTCGCCGTAGCGGGGACCGCCGCCGACCAGCGGCAGACCCGCCTCGCGCAGCACCGCCTCCAGGCCGACCACCCGGTCGCGGGCGGCCCGGTAGGTCTGCGGGCCGGTGATGTGGGCGATGCGGCGGCGGCCCAGCGACACCAGGTGCTCGGCCGCGAGCCGCCCGCCGCCCTCGTCGTCGGCGAGGACGGACAGGTCGTCCGGGTCGTCCGACTCGCCGTAGACGTAGACCGCCGGGACGGGCAGGTCGCGGCTCAGCGACGGCCGGATGTCGTTGGAGTCGCCGAGGATGACGAAACCGTCGACCTGACGTGACAGCAGCGTCCGGATGTGGTGCTGGCGGCGGATGACGTCGCCGCGGGCGTCGCACAGCAGCACGCACATCCGCTCGTTGCCCAGGGCGTTCTCCACTCCCCTGAGGACGGGGAAGGCGAACCGCTCGCCGAGCGTCTCGGTCAGCAGCCCGATGGTGTGGGAGCGTCCGGAGATCAGCCCCCGGGCCAGCCCGTTCGGCTGGAAGGAGAGCTGCTCGGCGGCCTGCTGCACCCGCCGGCGGGTGGCCGGTGCCACCTCCTCACGGGCGTTGAGCGCCTTGGACGCGGTGGCCACCGACACGCCGGCCAGCTTCGCCACATCCATCAGAGTCACCGACTGCGAACGTCGTCTACGCACCGAGATCCCCTTCGGGCCGGGGCTGGATCACCGAGGCAGCCACCGAGGCGTACCGACTATACCCGACCCCGCGGCCGATTTCTGAAAAGGATTTCGAGCACCGCGCCTGTGCCGGCCACCACCGGCGCGTACCGCCGGCCCGCCCGCCGACACCTCTCGCCCGAAAGCTTTTCGGACGATCGGCGCCCCGGCCGGCACCCCGTCTGCCGCACACCGAACGGCTCCCGGGCTGCGCAGAGGATTGACAGCCTCCGATGCGGTGGTATGTTGCTGAAAAGGTTTTCGGCTCAGGTCGGCGGGGCAGCCGGCCGGCCGGGCGAGGCAGTCGCCGACGACCGGGCGTCGACGACCGGGGGCCGTTCCACCCGCCGCGCACGCGGGTCACGACGGCCGCCGAAACCGGTACGAGGTGTCACCCCGACCGCCGCCCCGCCGCGGTACCGGCGGTCCGGCCTGTCGCGGTGCAGTTCTCATCCCGACAACGAAAGGTCTCGGTGAGCACCCATGAACACATGGGATCCTCCCGGAAGTCCACACCTCGATCGGGCCGGGCCGGAGGTGCGCACGTCGCCACCCCCGGCCGTCCGCCGGTTCCGGCGGGTCACCGGAGCGGCGCTCGCCCTGGTGGTCGTCGGCGCGCTCACCCCGGTGGCCGCGAGCCCCGCACAGGCCGCTCAGACCATCGGCTATCCCACCTTCGGCGGCCCGGCGGTCCCGCAGCCGCCGGTCGGGTACACCACCGGCAACATGATGCAGTCGATCTACGACGCGGAGAAGGCGGGCACCGACTTCTGGATCGACCGGCTGCTGTCGCGCTCCGGCGGCGGCGATCCGTCCGACGCCGACGGCGGGATCCTGATGACCCGCGGGCGGGCCCTGTTCATGAAACAGCACAACCCGGCGGTGATCGGCTTCGGCGGCCGGGTGGCGTACTGGGAGAGCATCAGCGACGCCGCCGCGTACTCGATCGCGCTGGGCCCGGGGACGTTCACCGAGCAGAGCAGCCAACGCTGGCAGGCGCCCAGCCACTGGAGGAGCGTGTACGCCGGGGGCCCGGTGCAGGCCACAGTCACCAAGTTCATCACCGACAACAACGTCGCGGTCACCAACCTGTCGATCAGGAACAGCGGCGGCGCTCCTGTCACACTCATCCTGCGGGCCACCTCGCCGTACGCGTCGTCCGGCAGCGGCAACGAGCTGACCGGGTCGACCGGTGTGAAGAACGGCCTCACCACGCTCGCCACCAGGCTGGCCGGTGACGGCTTCACCGCGTCCGGCGGCGCGCTGACCCGGACGGTCACCGTCGCCGCCGGCGCCACGGTGCAGACCAAGGTGGTCATGGGGTTCACCGCCCGGGAGATCCCGCAGTCGTCGACCGACTACCTGAGCTACCGCGACGCCACCCCGGACGCCGCGTTCGCCACCCACGTCCGTGCCTACCACAGGTGGTGGGCCGAGAACGTCCCCTACATCGACGTGCCGGAACCGGCGATCAAGAAGAACATCTACTACCGCTGGTGGCTGATGCGCTTCAACCACCTCGACGCCGACATCCCCGGGCAGACCTTCCAGTTCCCGACGTCGGTGGAGGGCGCGCTGGGCTACAACAACGCCATCGCGTTGACCCAGCCGATGCACATCGACGACCTGAAGTACCTGCGCGACCCGAAGTACGCCTACGGCGACTGGCTCTCGGTCGGTCAGGTGTCCAAGGGCGGACGCTTCCTGGACAACCCCGGCGACCCGGAGAACTGGTCCAACAGCTACACCCAGTACATCGCCGAGGCGGCCTGGCGCAGCTACCAGCTCCACGGCGGCCAGCCCGGCATCGCGGCGAGCCTCGCCCGCTACGCCGAAGGCGACGTCAAGGGCCAGCTCGCCCACTACGACCGCGACGGCAACGGCATCATCGAGTACGACTGGGGCGCGCTGACCGGCAACGACGCCGACGCCGTCTCGTTCCACTGGCGCCCCGGCAACCTGGACCGGGCCGAGGGCGCGTACCAGTACAGCGGCGCGCTGGCCGCCGCGCAGGCGTACGAGGCGGTCGGCAACTCGGCCAAGGCCGCCGAGATGCGGGCCCTGGCCGCCCGGATCCGCAACGCGAGCGTCACGGTGCTCTGGAACCCGGCCGACAACCTGCTGGAACACCGGCATGTGGCGACGAACGCCCACGTGCCGTGGAAGGAGATCAACAACTACTACCCGTACGCGGTCGGCCTGATGCCCGCCACCGATCAGTACAAGCAGGCGCTGCGCCTCCTCGCCGACCCGGCGGAGTACCCGATCTTCCCGTTCTACACCGCCAACCAGCGGGACAAGGCCGCCGCGGCGGCCGCCGGCTCGCCCGGCAGCAACAACTTCTCCACGATCAACTCCACAGTGCAGTTCCGGCTGCTCTCCTCGGTCCTGCGCACCTACCCCAACCAGTGGGTCGGCCCGGAGGACTACAAGAAGCTGCTCTACTGGAACGTCTGGGCCCAGTACGTCAACGGCGACACCCGCTGGCCCGACGCCAACGAGTTCTGGGCCGACTGGAACCCGGGCGGCAAGCGCATCGACTACCGCTCCTGGATCCACCACAACATCCTCGGCAGCAGCAACTGGACGGTCGTCGAGGACGTGGCCGGTCTGCGGCCGCGCAACGACAACCGGGTCGAGTTGTCGCCGATCGCCATCGGCTGGCCGAACTTCACAGTCAACAACATCCGCTACCGCAACAGCGACCTGACGATCGTCTGGGACGACCCGGGCGACGGGGTGACCCGGTACCCGGGCGTCCCCGAGGGGTACTCGATCTACGTCAACGGGAACCGGGCCGTCACCGTCGACAAGCTCGTGCCGCTGGTCTTCGACCCGTCCAGCGGATCGGTCAGCTTCCCCGGCGCCACCGCCGGTGTCACCTTCAGCACGCCGGTGCCCGGCATGCGGGCCCCCAACCAGGTGGTCCACAGTGACGCCGGCACGGTGGACCTGCTCGCCAAGGCGGGGGTGGATCTGAGCGCGAACCTGCCCGACCTCGCCGACGGCGCGAGAGTGACGGCCTCGACCACCGCGAGCGGCACCAGCGCCGGCGCCGCGATCGACGGCTACCCGACGAACGAGCCGTTCTGGGGCGCCGGCGGGTCCGCCGCCCAGGACTGGTACGAGATCGACTTCGGTTCGCCGAAGACCGTCGACGAGCTGCGCCTGTACGTCAAGGACAGCCGCCCGGCCGGCGCCACCTACCGGCCGCCGGCGTCGTACCAGGTCCAGTACCACGACGGCAGCGCCTGGGTGAACGTCGGCGCACAGGTCGGCACGCCGGCGGCACCCCAGGGCAACTACAACAACGTCCGCTTCGCCGCGGTGGCCGCCCAGCGGATCCGGGTGGTGCTGACGCACGCCGGCGGCGCGCGGTCCGGCCTGACCGAGGTGCAGGCCTACCACCGCGGCGGGTCCACGCCACCGGCCTCCACCTCGTACGAGGCGGAGGCGAGCGGCAACACCCTGACCGGGCAGGCCGCGGTGCGCTCCTCGGCCGGCGCCTCCGGCGGCGCGCTCGTCGGCTACGTCGGCAACGGCACCGCGAACACGCTGCGGTTCACGAACGTCACGGCGAACGCCGCCGGACCGCGCACGGTCACCGTCTCCTACGCCTCGGCCGAGGCCAGGTCGACACAGATCAGCGTCAACGGAGGCGCCCCGGTCACTGTCGCCACCCCGGGCACCGGCGGCTGGGACACCGTCGGCACGGTCAGCGTCACGCTCCCGCTCAACGCGGGCACGAACACCCTCACCTTCGGCAACACCGCGGGCTGGGCGCCGGACCTCGACCGCATCCAGGTCAGCTGAGCCGCGGCGGTGGGAGGCCCCGCCACCCACCGCCGCGCGTCCGCCCCGTCACCACACCGAAAGGACCTCCCCATGGACCCGTCCCGGCACCCCCGCCGGCGCACCGGTGGGGCCGCCGTCGCGATCCTGCTGCTGGCCGCGCTCCTGCCCCTGCTCCCCGGCAGCCCCGCCCAGGCCGTCAGCGCCTTCGGCACCACAGTCGTCAACCAGGCGAACGGAAACTGTGTCGAGGTGCCCGGCGGTGCCGCCACGAACGCGCTGCAGCTCGTCCAGGCCGGCTGCGGCGCGGGCGCCCGGCAGACCTTCACCGTCACGCCGGTGGCCGGCACGACCGACCGCTACACGATCACCACACTCACCCCCGGCAGCTGTCTCGACATCTACGGCGCGTCCACCGCCGACAACGCCGCCGTCATCCAGTACACCTGCCACGGCGGCACCAACCAGCAGTTCCGCCTGGTGGCCAACGGCGCCGCCGGCACCGTGAACCTGACCGCCGTCTCCAGCGGGAAGTGCGTCGCTCCGGTCAACGACGGCGGCGCGGCCGGCACCGCTCTGGTCCAGTTGCCCTGCACCAGCGCCGCCAGCCGGACGTGGCGGCTCACCGGCTACCCGGGCGGCGGGCCGAACCCCGGCCCCAACACGTACGCCAACCCGATCAAGGTGAACGGACCCGACCCGTGGTTGAAGTACCACGACGGCTACTACTACCTGGCGACCACGACCTGGAACAACACCGTCACGATGCGGCGGTCCCGGACGCTGGACGGGCTGGCCGGCGCGGCCGACACCGTGCTGTTCACCCTCACCCGCCCCAACGGCGCGGGCACCATGTGGGCCCCCGAGTTCCACCTGCTCGACGGCCCGAACGGCAGGCGCTGGTACCTGTACTACGTCGCCGGCCGCCAGCCGTTCGACCTGGGCAGCCAGCGCATCCACGTGCTGGAGAGCGCCGGCACCGACCCGACGGGGCCGTACACGTTCAAGGCCGACCTGCTGGATCCCACCGCCGACAACACCTGGGAGCTGGACCCCAGCATCATGCAGCTCAACGGCAAGCTGTACCTGCTGGGCACGTACTACAACGGCGCACAGCCCAACTTCATCCGCGAGCTGAGCAACCCGTGGACCGCCGCCGGCACGCGGCGCCTGCTGTCCACCCCCACCTACGGCTGGGAGACGTCCGGGGGCGCCGTGAACGAGGGCGCCGAGGTCCTGCAACGCAACGGCCGGACGTTCATCATCTTCTCGGCCAGCCACTGCAGCACACCGGACTACAAGCTCGGGATGCTGACCTGGAACGGCGGCGATCCGCTCAACTCGTCGTCGTGGGTCAAGTCCCCGCAGCCGGTCTTCCAGCGCAGCGACGCCAACCGCGTCTTCGGCCCCGGCCACAACGGCTTCTTCACGTCGCCGGACGGCACCGAGGACTGGATCGTCTACCACGCGAACAGCTCGGCATCCGGCGGCTGCGACATGAACCGCAGCACCCGGGCGCAGAAGTTCACCTGGAACGCCGACGGCACACCGAACTTCGGCACTCCGGTAGCCACCGGGGTGCGGCTCCCCGCCCCCTCCGGCGAGCCGGTCGGCTGACACCTCGCCCGAGTCGATGAGGACGCCGGAGGACACACCCGTGCCGAGGCACTCGATCATGCGCGACGTCGCGCGGCTGGCGGGGGTGTCGAACCAGACGGTCTCCCGGGTGCTCAACGCGCACCCGCACGTCCGGGACGACACCCGCCGCCGGGTGCTGGCGGCGGTGCGGGCGCTGGACTACCGCCGCAACCCGGCGGCCCGCGCGCTGGTCACCCGCCGCTCCGGGACGCTCGGCATCATCGCGTACGAGAGCGCCCTGTACGGCCCGACCTCCATGCTGTACGCGATCGAGGGCGCGGCCCGGTCCGCCGGCTACTTCCTGACCGTGGCGGGACTGCGCGACCTGGACCGCCGGTCGGTGCTGGACGCGGTGGACTGGCTGCGCGCGCAGTCGGTCGAGGGCATCATCGCGATCGCCCCGAAGCCGGTCGTGGCCGCCGCGCTGGCCCAGGTGTCCGACGGCCTGGCGGTCGTCGGCGTGGGCGGCGGGCACGACGAGGCGGTGCCGAACGTCCAGATCGACAACGCCGCGGGCGCCCGGCTGGCCACCCGGCACCTGCTCGACCTCGGGCATTCCACGGTGCATCACGTGGCCGGCCCGGCCGACTGGCCGGAGGCGACCGAGCGGACCGACGGGTGGCGAGCCGGCCTGCACGCCACCGGCCGGCCGTCGCCGTACGCCGTGCCGGGTGCCTGGACCGCCCGGGCCGGCTACACGCAGGGCCGGCGACTGGCCCGGGATCCGTCGGTGACGGCGGTCTTCTGCGCCAGCGACCAGATCGCCCTGGGGGTGCTCCGCGCTCTGCACGAGGCGGGCCGGCGGGTGCCGGACGAGGTCAGCGTGGTGGGCTTCGACGACATGCCCGACGCGGGCTACTTCCTGCCCCCGCTGACCACTGTGCGGCAGGACTTCGCCGAACTCGGCCGGCGCAGCCTGGACCTGCTGCTGGCCCAGCTCGACGCGGGCGGGGACCGATCGGCGCCCGGACGCGTGCTCCTGACGCCCGAACTCGTCGTGCGGAACAGCACGGCGGCGCCCCCGGCGGCGCGCTGAGTCAGCCGGCCGGCAGCCAGACCCGCATGGTGGACGGCCCCCGGTTGGCCCAGGAGTGGTACGCCACGAGCGGGACCTCGACCGGTTCCGTCACCGCCTCGGCCGGCGGTACGGCCGTACCACGGTAGGGCCAGTCGTGGTCGGGCCAGTCGAGCCGCAGGCAGCGCACCGACACCCGGTCGCCGGCGCTCCGGGGCGGCCGGCTCGTGTCGACGTGCAGCCCTTGCAGGTCCGCGCCCGGCGGCACGTCCACCGACTCGACCGCGAGCACCAGCGGCCCGCGTTCCACCGCCACGCATCCACGGACCGCGTCGATGCGGGGATCCGGGTACGTGAACCGGGGCTGCACCGGCAGGCTCAGCACGACCTCGTCCCCGCTCCGCCACGTCCGGCGCTCGGTGACGTAGCCCGGATGCGCGGTGCGGGTCCGGCCACCGACGGTCAGCGTCGCACCCCGCCCCGCCCAGTCCGGCACCCGCAACGACAGGGTCCAGGGCCGCTCGTCGTCGCTGTCGATCCGTACCCGGACCATGCCGTCGTCCGGATAGCCCGTGGTGACCGTCAGGTGCCGCTCGCCCCCGTCCGGGGTGCGGTGGGCGACGGTCGCCGGCACGTACTGGTGGATCTGGAGGCCCTCGTCGTCGGTGGTCGCCACGTACGCGCCGAGGCCGGCCAGGGTGCGCGCGACGTTCGTCGGGCAGCACGACACCTCGAACCAGGGCGCCCGCTGGGCCGCCTCGGCGCGGATGCTCAGCCGGTCGTCGTCGGGACGGGTGCCGAGTTCCCGGCGGTGCAGCGTGTTGGTGTAGAAGAACGCCCGGCCGTCGGCCGCCGGGGACGCCGCGACCACGTTGAACAGGGTCCGCTCGATGAGATCGGCACAGCCGGGGTCGCCGGAGGCGAGCAGCAGCCGCCAGGCCAGCATCACCGAGCCCACCGCCGCGCACGTCTCGGAGTAGGCGCGGTCGGGCGGCAGCACCCAGTCGGCGCCGAACGCCTCGTCCTGGTGCCGGGAACCCTGCCCGCCGGTGAGGTAGGTCCGCCGGGCCACAGCGGTACGCCACTGGTGGCGTACCGCCTTCATCAGCCCCGGGTCGTCCCGCTCGATGGCGACGTCGACCGCCCCGCAGGCCAGGTAGTTCGCGCGGACCGCGTGTCCCCGCAGCACCGTCGCCTCGCGTACCGGCGTCTCGTCCTGGAAGTACTCGCGTCCCCACTCCACGTCCCCCAGCCGGCCGTGGCCGCGCCGGTCGAGGAAGAGCGCCGCCTGGGCCAGGTAGCGGTCGTCGCCGGTCGTGCGGGCGAACTCGACGAGCGCGGTCTCGATCTCCGGGTGCCCGCACAGCCCGTCGAGCCCGTCCGGCCCGAACGTGTCGCAGATGTTGTCGGCGACCCGCCGGGCGACCGCCACCAGCCCGTCGTCGGCGTGCGGACGGGTCCGGGCCCGGGCGACGGCCGCCTGGAGCAGGTGGCCGGCGCAGTAGAGTTCGTGCCCGTGCCCGAGGTCGGACCAGCGCGGTGGTTGCCCCCGGTGCCCGAACCGCGTGTTGAGGTAGCCGTCGCCGTCCTGCGCCCGGGCCACCCGGCCGACGACGCGGCCGAAGACCGACTCCAGCCGCGGGTCGCCGCTGCGGCCGATCTCCCACGCCATCGCCTCGAGGTACTTGTAGACCTCCGAGTCGGAGAACTCGCGCCCCCGGCGCCCGCCGGCCGGCCCGCCGGAGGCGACCAGGTCGAAGTTGCGGATCCAGCCCTCCCGCTCCAGCCAGTGCCCGATGTGCCCCAGGCTCGCGTCCGCGTTGACGGACTGCCGGTCCGCCCAGAATCCGCCGGTGATGCGTACTTCACCGAGCCCGAGCGGCCGGAACCGGCCGCGCGTCGGCAGGACAGGTGCGGCGGCGGGCACGCTACGAGCCATGGTCATCCCTTCACCGCGCCGGACATGAAGCCGCGCACGTAGTGTCGTTGGAGCAGCAGGAACAGCACGACGCACGGCAGGGCGAGCACGACGACACCCGCTTCGGTCGCGCCGTAGTCGACGACGCCCTGGGTCTGGCCGCGAAGGTTGGCCACCGCGAGTGGCAGGGTCATCCGCTCGGAGTCGTTGATGAGGATCAGCGGCGCCATGAAGTCGTTCCACGAGGCGAGGAACGCGAACAGTCCGACGGTGATCAGGCCGGGCTTGACGGCCGGGATGAGCACCCGGCGCAGCGCGCCGAACGACGAGCACCCGTCGACCATCGCCGCCTCGTCGAGTTCACGCGGCACCGCCTCGAAGGAGATCCGCATCAGGAACGTGGAGAACGGGAGCTGGAACATGGTGAGCACCAGGGCGACGCCGACGAGCGAGTTCTGCAACCCGACCCGGTTGAGCAGGACGTAGAGCGGGATGAGCAGGGTCGCGTACGGCACCATCAGGATGGCGAGGGTGAGCAGGAACAGCGCGTTGCGCCCGGGGAAGCGGAACCGTGCGAACGCGTAGCCGCCCAGGAGGGAGACGGCCAGGGTGAGCACGACCGTCAGGAGCGACACCAGCGCCGAGTTGGCGAGATAGCGCCCCACGCCCGCCTGATATCCGGCCAGGGTCGCGTAGTTGCCGAACCCCCAGCCCTGCGTCTGGCCGGTCCCGGCTTGCGGGGACACCGACGCGACAGCCGTCCAGACCAGCGGGAAGAGGAAGATCAGCGCCATCCCTCCGGTGAACACCCAGTACGGCGTGCGCAGCGCCACGCCGGCGACGGTGAGACCGTCCGGCCTGCGCGCGGCGGCCGGCGCCGGGGCAGGACGCTGGGGCGTCTCGTCCACAGGGGTGCGGGCGGAACGGGAGTCGACGGCCATGGTTCAACGCTCCTCGGGCCGGAAGGCGCGCAGTTGCAGCGCGTTGAGCAGGACCAGGGCCACCAGGACGACGACCGACAGCGCGGCGGCGACGCCGAGGTCGTTCTGGCCCTGGAACGCGATCATGTAGATCAGCTGCACGACGGTGACGGTGCTGTTGTCCGGGCCGCCCTTCGTGAGGATGTAGAACTGTTCGAACGCGAGCAGGGAACCGGTCACGCAGAGCACCGTCGTCAGCGCCAGCGTCGGGCGCAGCAGCGGCAGGGTCACCCGCCGGAACGTCTGCCAGCGGCTCGCGCCGTCCGCGCGCGCGGCCTCGAAGACGTCCGCCGGGATGCTCTGGAGGCCGACGAGCATGAGCACCATGTAGAAGCCGGCGTAGCGCCAGACGACGAGGAAGACGGTCGACAGGAGCGCCGCGTTCGGTGAGCCGAGGAACGTGACGTCCAGCCGGCGCATCACCGGCGCGAACGGGCTGGCGTACGGCGAGTAGATCACGTAGAACAGCAGGGACGCCGAGGCCAGCCCGAGGGCGCCGGGGACGAGGAACGACGCGCGCAGCAGGTTGTTCCACCGGCTCGACTCCTGTACGAGCAGTGCCAGCCCCAGCCCGAGCGCGATCAGCAGCACCGTCGCGAGCAGTGTGTACTTGACGGTGAAGACGACCGAGTCGCTGAAGAAGCGGTGGCTCACCGCCCGGGTGACGTTGTCGGGCGCGTTCAGTCCCTGGTCGCCGGCCAGCAACGGCCACCTCGACGCAGCCATCTTGAGCACCAGCAGCAGGGGAACGGCGAACAGCGCTGCGACGAAGGCCGCTGTGGGTGCGGCGAACAGCCAGCCGAGCAGCGCCTGCCGGCGTCCGGAACGGAAGCGGCGGCGGGCCGTCGCGCGGCGCGGATCCGGTGGTGCGGTGACCTCCATGGCAGCTCCTCGCTCCCCCGCCGCGGCCTACTGCTTCAGGACGGCGGTGATCTGGTCGTTCTGCTTCTGGATGTCGCCGCCGCCCTGGAGGACCTGGCCGCGGACCAGGGCGAGCCACGGGCTGCCCGGGGCGTTGAAGGCCTGCTGGAAGTTCAGGGCGACCGGGGTGTCGCCCTTGCCGGCCACCTCGTTGACGATGACCAGGCGAGGATCCCGCGCGGCGTACCTGTTGTCCGCCAGGTCGGAGCGCGACACCACGTCCTTGTTCTTCGCCAGCACCTCCACCTGGGCCTGCTCCGACATCAACCAGTTGAGGAAGTTCCAGGCCTGCCCGGACTTCCGGGAGTCCTTCGACACGCCGATGCCGTCGCCTCCGACGAATGTCGACGCACCGCCGTCGGGGCCGGGGATGCCGGCCACCCCGACGTCGAACGGCGTCGAGGAGAGCAGCGTCGCCGGATAGAACATCAGGCCCACCTTGCCCTCGGTGAAGGCCGCGGTCCAGGTCGGACCGGTCTCCCCCGCCGAGGACGGCAGGACCGCGCCGGAGCGCCACAGGTCCGCCCAGGTGCGGTAGACCTTCTCTGCGGTGTCTCCGGCGAGTTCGGAGGTGGTGCCGTCCGGGCCGAGCACCTCGCCGCCCGCCGCCCAGATCGACGGGAACCAGGTGAAGGCCAGGCAGCCGCCGCAGTTGAGGCCGGTGGCGGTGCCGTAGACACCGTCCCTCCCGATGGCCTGGACGGCCTTGGCGGCCGTGGCGTACTCGGCGAGGGTCGCCGGCGCCCGGTCCGGGTCGAGCCCGGCCTCCCGGAACAGCTTCTTGTTCCAGAACAGCATCGACAGGTCGAGCACGAACGGCAGCACGTACTTCCGGCCGTCACGCGTACCGGCGGCGAGGTGGCCCTTGTTGACCGAGTCCTTGAAGTCGAGGCCGTCGATGTTGGTGCCGAGGTCCTGGAACAGTCCCTGGCTCACCCAGTTCGGCACGTACACGATGTCCGCGGCGAACAGGTCCGGCAGGCTGCCGGAGCCGGCCGCCGCGCCCACCTTCGCGACGTAGTCGTCGTTGGGGACGACGGTCAGCGCGACCTTGTTCCGGTGGCTGGCGTTGTACGCCTCGACCAGCAGCTTCGCCTGCTTCTCGAGCGGCGCCCGGGTCCACAGCGTCAGCTTGCTGCCGTCGTCGAGCCCGTTCGGGCCGGCCTGGGCCAGTGCCCCGTCGTCGCCGCCGTCGTCGCCGCACGCCGCCGCGCCGAGAACCAGCACGGCCGCCGTGAGCCCGGCCAGCCACCGCCGTCCGCGTCGGCTCGGTGTGATCGTCATGTCGGCCTCCCGTTCTCTGAGGGACCCGGAGCCGGCTCCACGGCTGAAGCGGTAAGCGGTTGCCGATGCCGGCCCTCGGGCTCAGCCCGGCGAGGTGGGCCGAGAATTCTCCGAAAACCTTTTCGGAGAATTCTCGGCGTCCACTTAGGCAGGTGTCAATACCTCGATCCGGAGGGTGGCGTGTGGCGCCCCGCCGCACCGGCACCCCCGGCCGGCCACCGGGTCAGCTCACCGCGCCCGGCGCCGCCGGCGTCACGGCCCCGGTCAGGCTCCGGGGGCCGGCGCGGGTCGCGGCGACGGGCCGGGCGTTGCGGCCGGGTCACCGTGGGCGGCGAGCGACGCGGCCTACGCCGGCCGGGGCGGTCACCGCGTACCACGCACGGATCCCGTACGCGCACAGCGCGCCGACCACGAGGGGTCCGGCGATCCACAGCGCCGCACCCGCCCAGCCGATGCCGACCGAGCCACCGACGGTCGCGACGGTCACGAGCACGCCGGGCATCGCCACGAAGACGCCGGTCAGGTAGCGCCACCACCGTGCACCGGCGCCTCGCCGCATCGCCCACGGCACGAGCGCCGCCGCGCCGGCGAACCGTGCCGCGCCGCGGGACCGGCCCCGCAGCACGAGCGGCGCGGCCACGAGGAGCGCCGGCAGCAGCGTGAGCAACGCGATGCCGGGGCCGAACCGCCGGACGACGCCCTGTTCGCCGGAGTCCGCGCCGAGCGGGTCCACCGGCACCGCGGACGGCAGCAGGAAGCTCACGCACACGGCGATCAGCACACCGGCGGCCACCGCGACCACTGACAGCGTCCGGGCGGCCCGCTCCGCGCCGTCCCGGACCGACAGGCCCAGTTCCTCCCGCGCCTGGCCCGCCACCGCGCTCGGTGCGCCGAGACCGGCGAGGATCTCGGCGGTGTCGCGTCCGCTGTCCAGCGCGTCGGCGATGTGCGCGCAAGACATGTGGCGCGAGGGGTCCGCGGCACGCCGCGCTCGGCGTACCGCGGACCGGCGTCGCGGGGGTCGGTCAGAGCGTCTTGTACGAGCCGAAGGTGCCGCGCGTCGTCCAGCCCCGGAACAGGCCGAGCCCGTACCCGTGCCCGCTGCAGTCGGCGGACTGGTAGCCGATGACGTTCTGGAAGCCGCCGCTCCAGCCGAGCAGCCAGTCGGCGTCGGCCGGGAACGGGCGGCACAGGTCGTCCGGCGCGGCCTGCCGGGCGACCACGGCGAGCGGATCGCTGGAGTAGAAGACCAGGCCCGTGTCGGGGTTCGGGATCGTGGCCGGCTCGGCGGCGGCGGGCGCGGCGAACAGCGGGACGGTCAGGGCCGCGGCGGCGAGACCGGCGGCGATTCGCATGGTGGACGTGCGCATTCTGTCCTCCAGGGACGGTGGGCGGCCAAGAGGGGGCGGCGGTTTCCCACCCCGTCAGGAGCGATGCGCATCGATGCCAACGGTGCCGCAGGAAGGTTGAGTTGTCAACCAAATCAGTGTCAGGCATCGACCAACGTGTATTGACACATTTTGTTACGGCGGTGATAGTAACTGCAAAAGCTCCCGCCGGTCCCTCCGCGGGGACGCATCGCGGCGGCGCCACACCGACGTGGCCGACCCACCGCCACCACCACCATCCAGGGAGCGCCGTCACGACGTGTCCCCTGGAGGGCGCATGAGAAGACGATCGAAGATCTACGCGGGGCTCGCAGCCGCCCTCGTCCCGCTCGCCTCCGTGGTCGTGGCGCTCGGCGCGACACCCGCGGGTGCCGCGATCGGCGGCTCGGGGCCCTACCCCGCTGACTACGAGACCTCGTCGAGCCTGCCCAACCACACCATCTTCCGGCCCCAGACGCTCCCGTCCGAGCGCCTTCCCGTCCTGGTCTGGGGCAACGGCGGCTGCTCGGCGAACGGCCTGTCGCAGGGCAACTTCCTGCGCGAGATCGCCTCCCACGGCTTCCTCGCCATCGCCAACGGCGCACCGAACGGCTCCGGCTCCACGAACGCCCAGATGCTCACCCAGTCCATCGACTGGGCCGTGGCGGAGAACTCCCGGCCGGGCAGCAGGTACTACAACCGGATCGACACCACGAAGATCGCCGTGGCCGGGTTCTCCTGCGGTGGCCTGGAGGCGTACGCGGTCTCGAACGACCCGCGCGTCACCACCACCGGCATCTTCAGCAGCGGCCTGCTCAACGACGCCGACGACTACCAGCTGCGGCGACTGACCAAGCCGATCGCGTACTTCGTCGGCGGGCCGAGCGACATCGCGTACCCGAACGCGATGGACGACTGGGGCAAGCTGCCGGCCGGGCTGCCCGCCTTCATGGGCAACCTGAACGTCGGGCACGGCGGCACGTACGACCAGCCCAACGGCGGCGAGTTCGGCCGGGTCGCGGTGCTCTACCTCAAGTGGCGCCTGAAGGGCGACGTCGGCGCCGGCGCGAACTTCGTCGGCCCGGACTGCGGTCTGTGCCGCAGCCAGTGGAGCGTCCAGCAGAAGAACCTGACGCTGGACGGCCCGCCGCCCACCACTCCCCCGCCCACGACCCCGCCACCCACCACGCCCCCGCCCACCACTCCGCCGCCGGGTGGGGCCTCCTGCACCGCCGTCTACGCCGTCCAGGACCAGTGGAACGGTGGCTTCGTCGCCAACGTGACCGTGACCGCCGGGAGCACCGCGCTGACCGGCTGGCGCGTGACGCTCACCCTGCCGGGCGGCGCCGCGATCAGCTCGTTGTGGAACGGCGTGCCCAGCGGCACCAGCGGCACCGTCACCGTGGCCAACCAGAGCTACAACGGACGGCTGGGCGCGGGCCAGAGCACCACCTTCGGATTCCAGGGCACCGGGACCGGCGGCGGCGCCACCGCCACCTGCGCCGGTAGCTGAACCACCTCGGCGGGGCCAGCGTCGGACCCCGGCCCCGCCCGAGGTGAGTATCGTCTCGCCGGGACGCCCGGCCGCCCGCCGGTCCGTCGTGGACGGTTCGGGCCCGCCCTCGGGAAGACTGCCTGCTAGCGCTACCGGCAGCGGCCGGAGATGAACGCGACGTACACCGGAAAGCCCTGCGCCGTAAGCCTTTCCGCCATCCACACGAAGTTGACATGGTAGATGGTTGGGCTAGGGTTCCGCCGAACGGTTGTCACCGAGGCAGGTATCCGGTCACCACGAGGACGGCATGACGGCACAGTGCAGTGGCTTCGACATCCGCTTGCTGGGCAATCTCCGGATCACGTACGCCGGGCGGGAACTGCCACTGCGCTCGGCTCAGCGCCGGGCCGTCTTCAGCGCGCTGGCGCTCACCCCGGAGCGGGGCCTGTCCCGGGACGAGCTGATCACCGCCGTCTGGGGTGACCACCCGCCGGCCAGCGCGACCGGCAACCTCTACACGTACGTCTCCGCCCTGCGCCGGATGCTCGAACCGGACCGTGGCAGGTGGTCCTCCGGCCGGGTGCTCACCTCCGAGGGCGGCAGCTACCGGCTGCACCTCGACGCCGACGCCGTCGACGTGCACCGCTTCGAGCGGTTGCGCGAACGCAGCCGCGCGCCCCGCGCCACCGGGGACACCGCCGGCGAACTGGCCGCCCTGGACGCCGCGCTCGCGCAGTGGCGGGGCGACGAGGCGCTCGTCGGCGTACCGGGACCACGGGCCGCCGGCCACCGGATCCGGCTGGGCGAGCTGTACCTGACGACAGTGGAACGGCAGGCCGAGCTGATGCTGGGCCTCGGACGCGGCGCCGAGGTCGTCGACCGCCTGCTCGCGCTCGTCGGCCGCCACCCGGCCCGGGAGAGCCTGTACGCGGTGGCGATGCGCGCGCTCGCCGCGCAGGGGCGTACCGCCGAGGCGCTCGCGCTCTACGCCACGCTGCGGGACCGGCTGGTCGAGGAGTCGGGCACCGAACCCGCCGCCGCCGTCCGGCAGATCCACGAACAACTGTCGGCCGGCACCGCGACCCCGGCACGCGGCCCCGGCCCGGCCCCGCGGCGGCACCCCGGCTTCCGGGGCCGCTCCGCCGCGCTGGCCCGGCTGCGGTCGGCGGTCACCGGCCTGGCCGGCGGACGCGGCGGCAGCGTCTGGATCAGCGGCGAGGCGGGCATCGGGAAGTCGGCGCTGCTGGCCGAGGGGCTGAGCGGCGCGGCCCCGCTCGGCGTCCAGGTCGGCTGGGCCGTCGGCGACGAGCTGGCGTACCGGATGCCGTTGAGCATCGTGCTGGAGTGCCTCTCCCTGGGCAACGACGCGGACGGCCTGCCCGCCTCGCTGCACGCCTGCACGGCCGGGGCACCGCCGACCATGACCGTGATCGACACGGTGCAGCGGTTCGTGGTGGCGCGGTGCGCCGAACGGCCGCTGCTGCTGGTCCTGGACGACCTCCAGTGGGCCGACGACATGTCGCTGCTGGTCTGGCACGCGCTGCACAAGCTGACCACGCGGTTGCCGCTGCTGCTCGTCTCGGCCGCCCGCCCGGTTCCGGCCGGATACGAGGTGCGGCTCCTGCGCCGGGTGCTGCCCCGCGACGGCACCGCGCTCGTCGAACTCGGCCCGCTCGACGACGACACCGCGACCGCGCTCGTACGCGACTGGTCCCGTCCGCCCGGCCCGGGCGCCGGCACCACCCGCTCGTTGGTGGCGGCGGCCGCCGGGAACCCGTACTACCTTCGTCATCTCGTCCTCGCCGACCGTGACGGCCGGACGGCCGACACGCCCGGACCCGAGCTGACCGACGCGGTCTCCCGGCACCTGCAACCGCTCGCCGACGACACCCGTCAGTTGCTGCGGGCGATCGCGTTCCTCGGCAACAACTACCTGGTCGCCGACCTGGCCGCGGTCACCGGCAAGTCGGCGCCGGAACTCGTGCCCGCGGTGGAGGAGTCGCTGGCCGCCGGGGTCCTCGTCGAGGACGGGCGTCGCCTGCGGTTCCGGCATCCGGTCCTGCGCCGGGTCCTGCGCGGCGCGATCCCGACCGCGCTGCGGGTGCTGATGCACAGGCAATTCGCCCAGCGGCTCGCCGAAGCAGGTGGCGACCTCGGCCGGGTCGCGGGCCAGTTGCTGGCCGGACCGGTGCCGGTCGACGCCTGGGTGCAGGACTGGCTGACCACGCACGCCGCGCAACTGGGCGCCGTCGCCCCCGCGCCCGCGATCGCGGTGCTGCGGCACGCCGTCGCCTCGCCCGGCCTCTCCGCGCCGTCCCGCGAGCTGCTCACCGCGGAACTGGCCCGGGTGCTGCACCGCTGCGGGCTGCCCGCGGGCGCCGAGGCGAGCTGGGTGTCGGCGCACACCGGGGACGCCGCGACGCGCGCCGAGATGAGCCGGATCGCCGGCCCGGGCGGGCCGTCCCCGAGCGTCGGACCGGCGGTCGTCGGGCACCGGTGAGGAGACTGCGCGTCACCGTTCTGGGGCCGGTACGCGCCTGGAACGGCGAGGTCGAGATCGACCTCGGACCGGCCCGGCGGCGGGCCCTGTTCGCGATGCTGGCCGCGAACGCCAACCGCCCGGTCACCCGCGCCGAGCTGATCCGGGCGCTGTGGGGCGACTCGGCGCCGAGCGCCGCGGCGGGCAACATCTACACCTACGTCTCCGGCCTGCGGCGCAGCCTGGGCCCGGCCGGGGGGATGCTGCGCTCCGGCCGCGCCGGGTACACGTTGCGCCTCGACCCGGGCGCGCTGGACGCCGACCGGTTCGAGGCGCTGTGCGAGGCCGCAGTGGCACCGGCCGCGGCCGGGCGGCCCGCACCGGCCGTCGCGCTGCTCGACGAGGCGCTCGCGCTGTGGCAGGGCGAGCCGTACGCGAACGTCACCGGACTCTTCGCCGACCTCGACCGGCACCGCCTGACCGAGATGCGGATCGCCGCGGCCGAGCGGCGGGCCCGGCTGGTCCTGACCGGCGGCGGCGACGACGCGCTCATCGCCGACCTGACCGCACTGGTCCGCGACCACCCGCTGCACGAGCCGTTCCACGAGCTGCTGATGTGTGCGCTGCACCGGGCCGGCCGGGGCACCGAGGCGCTCGACGTCTTCCACGCGGCGCGCCGGGTGCTGGTGGACGAACTCGGGGTCGAGCCCGGCCCGGCGCTGCGCGAGTTGCAGAGCCGGATCCTCGCCGAGCCGGCGGCGGCCCCTCCGGCCGTACCGGTGACGCCGGTAGCGGAGGTGCCGGCAGCGGTGGCCGCGCCGCCCGTACCGCAGCGGGGCCGGCTGGTCGGACGCGACGCCGAACTGGCGCTGCTGCGCGACCTGCTGGACGCGGTGGGCGAGGGCCGCAGCGCGATCGTGTGGATCGAGGGTGAGCCGGGCATCGGCAAGTCCGCGCTGCTCGACGCGGCGCTGCACGAGGCGCGTGCGCGGGGCCACCGGGTCGCGCGCGGCAGCGCCGAGGAACTCAGCAGCCGTATCCCCCTGCACGTGATGCGCCGGGCGCTGCGCCTGGAGGACGCGCCGCACGACGACCCGGCGACGGCTGTCGACCGGGTGCTCGACCACGTCCGCCGGCTGACCGCCGAGGGCCCGCTGGTCCTGGCCGTCGACCATCTCCAGTGGGCCGACGAGGTGAGCCTGCTCGCCTGGGAGCGGCTGGCCGCGCTGACCCGGTGGCTGCCGCTGCTGCTCGTCGCGACCGCCCGGCCCGAGCCCGGCCGCCGCGACCTGGCCCGGCTGCGGCGCGGCGTGAGCACCCGCGCCGGGCACCTGATCCGGCTCACTCCCCTGCCCCCGTCGGACATCGAGCAGATCTTCGGCCGGACCGTCGGCGTGCCGCCCGGCGCCACGCTGCGGTCGCTGGCGCCGCTGGCCGCCGGCAACCCGCTGTACGCCCGGGAACTGGTCACCGGCCTCGTGGCGGAGGACGGGGTACGGGTGGTCGACGGGCTCGCCGAGGTCGACGCGCGAGCCGACGACATGCCGCGCTCGCTTCTGGACACCGTGCGGGCCAGCCTCGACCACCTCTCCCCCGGCGCCCGGGAGGCGCTGCGCTACGCCGCCCTGCTCGGCGACGAGTTCGCCGTCACGGAGGTCGCGGCGGTCACCGGGCGGACCCCGTTCGACCTGATGGCCGACCTGGAGGAGGCGGTCGCCGCCGACGTCCTCGTGGACGCGGGCAGCGATCTGGCGTTCCGGCAACCGGTGCTGCGGCGGGCCCTCGCCGGCAGCATCCCCGCCGCGCTACGGCCGACGCTGCACCGGCACGCGGCGCAGGCGCTCGCGGACAACGGCGGCCCCGTCACCCGGGTCGCCGACCACCTGCTCGCCGGGCCGCCCGAAGTGGACGAGTGGCTGGTGGGCTGGCTGGTCGCGCACGGCGCCGAGCTGTCCCGGCAGGCCCCGGAGGCGGCCCGCGAGCTGGTACGCCGCGCCCTGGCGAGCCACCGGCTGCCGCCGGCGCAACGGGCGACGCTCGCCGCCCTCCTCGACGGTCTCGACCGGTAGCGCCTCGGCGCCCGGCCGGTACAGCGCCTCAGCGCAGCCCGGGAACGCCCGTGAACCGGCGTGCGGCGGCCGCCGGGACCGGCGTACCCGGGCCGGTGCGGCGCACGAGGTGCTGGCGCAGGGCGGCCAGGGCGAGGGCGTCGAAGCGTACCCGCCCGTCCACGGGCGGCTCCTCCACCGCCAGTTCCCGCAACAGCAGCCGGGCGGGTGCACCGGCCTCGGGCTCCTGCACCTGGAGCACCGTGAACGCCGTACCGGGGAGGAACAGCACCCGGGCGGGCACGCCGTCGCCGGTCTCGAACGCCGCCGTGCGCCGCGCGGTCGCCGACCAGATCAGCACCTCGACCGTGCCCGGCAGGTCGGCGGGCGGCTCGGCGAGGGCGTTGGTGAACCCCCAGTCGGTGAGCACCCGCCGCTGCGCGATCCTGCGCAGGTCCGCGGTGGTCAGCCCGGCGCCTGCGTACGCGACGCCGCGGTGCACGGGCAGCCGGCGTACGCCCGCTGACACGCACCTGGCGAACGGCACGTGTCCGCCCGGCTCGGCGGACCGCAGCGCCTGGTCGAGGCCGTCGCCCGCGGCCGAGAGGTAGAGGCGGACGGCTGTCGCGTACTCCACCGCGTCGGCGCCGCCGGCGAGCGCCGGATGCGCGGCGAGCACGTCCGCCACGTCGGCGGAGACTGCGGCGATCTCGCGGCGGAACGCGCGCCGGAACCAGGTCCGCTCCTCGTCCAGGTCGGGGCCGGGGCGTACGCCCCGCGCGTCGTCGCCGGGGGTGCGCTGGAAGCGGACGGGCGCCGGTGCGGGGCGGTGCACCGGCAGCGTCATCGTCGGGCTGGTCGCCCAGCCCGCGCCGCCGTCGAGCACCGGCCCGGCCACGTCGGGCGCCGCCGCCTCCGGCGGGTTCGCGTCCGGCCCGATGCCGTCGAGCCCGGCCGCGTGAGGCCCAGCCGCGTGAGGCCCAGCCACCTCCGACCCGACAACGCTCAGCCCGGCCCCGGGAAGCCCGGCCGCGTCCGGCCCGGCACCGTGAGGCCTGGTCGCTTCTGCCCCCGGGCCGGGAAGCCCGGAGCCGTCCGGCAGGGTCGTTTCCGGCAGGGCGGCGGGACCGGCGACTGCGGGAACGGTCGCGGCCACCTCGCCGGCCGACGGTGCGGGCGGGCCGGCCACGGCGACGGGCACCGGCTCCGGGACGGGCGCCGGCACCGACGGCGCGGGGAGCAGGTCGGCGGCGTGACCCGTCGTGTGCCGGTACGTCCCGGCCTCGATCCCGCGCGCCGAGAGCCCTGGGCGTCCCGGCGCTACGAGCGAGGACGGCTGCACCGCCGCGCGCCTGCGGGTCGCCGGGTCCAGCCGGGCCGCCAGGTCACCGGCCAGTTCCCGGTGACGGTCGGCAGCGGCCGGCGCCGGGTCGTCCACGACCAGCCGGACGCGGTTCGGGTCCATCGGCACCGCGCGGATCCGGTCGGCGTGGCGGGGCGGCTCCGGGGCGCGCAGCCAGAGGCCGGACGGGATCACCTCGACCACCGCGTCGTGGGCGTACTGGTAGACGCGCGGGCCGACCGGCTCGCCGAGTTCCGGCGGCGCGCGGTGACGCAGGATGCGCGGCGTCACCGCCTTCGCCCCCAGCGTCTCCCGGGGACGGTAGGCCAGCTCCTCGGCGAAGACCTGCCAGCCGGGCCGCCCGTCGGCGTCGACAGTGAACATGGCCGGGCCGTCGGGCCGGCCGCTGGGCACGCCGGTGAAGACGCGCACCGGGCTGCGCAGCAGGTCGGCCAGCGCCTGCCCGAACTGCTCGCCGTCGGGCAGCGCGACCGGGCCGTACTGGACGAAGCGGGCGTGCTCGCGGCCCTCGGGCGCCAGGCCGCGCCAGAACCGGGCGATGTCGTCCAGGCGCAGCGGCGCCGTGCCGGGGCAGCCCACCAGGACCGGCATGGCGTCCGGCAGGCACGGCATCGTCGAGGTGAGGTGGCTTCCGTGCACGGCGACTGCGGCCTCGTCGCGGCTCTCCCGGAGCCAGACACCGCCGGGCAGCGGCTCGGCGGCACAGGTCGAGCTGATCGTCAGGTGGTCGACGGCGGCGCCGTCCCAGGCCGGTACGGGATAGCGCTTCGACTGCCAGACCGGCGTGTGGCCGCGCCGGTAGCAGACCCAGCCGCCGAGATCGGTGGCGTGCACGAACAGCAGTCCCGCCGCACCCGGGATCATCCGTCCGAACGGGGCGATCACCGGCCGGCCCAGCCGGTCGGAGAGCCACTGGCCGGCGAGCGCCCCGGTCTCCGGGCGGGCGCCGCAGACGACCAGCCGGATGCCCCGGCGCAGGCGTTGCCGGCGCAGCTCGGTCGCGACCGTGTCCCAGATGTCGAACGGCAGTTCGTGTTGCAGGTCCAGGATCACGATGTCGTTGTCGGGATCCCGGTCCACCGACAGCGCGACCGTACGGGCCTCCGTGCTGATCCGCTCGCTGGCGTGCAGCACCAGGGCGTTGCCGACGGTGTGGCGCGTGATCACCTCAGATCATGCCGGAGCGCAGGGCGTAGGCCACCGCGTGCGAGCGGTTGCGCAGCTTCAGCCGGTGGTTGAGGCCGTAGATGACGTTCTTCACAGTGCGTTCGGAGTAGCGCAGCTCGTCGGCGATCTCGTTGGTGTCGAAGCCCTCGGCCATCAGCCGCAGCACGTCGATCTCGCGCGCGGTCAGGCCGGAGGCGTTGAGCCCGTTGGGGTTGAGCACGTCGCGCTGGAGCCGTTCGATGTGCTTGAGCAGCTCGCCCACCAGGTTCGGGGGCAGCACGCCGCCGCCGGAGGCGGCCGCCCGGACACTGTGCACGAGGCGTTCGGCGGTGACCGCCACGCGCGGCAGGACCGCCACCACCCGGCACTCCACAGCGGTCAGCAGCTCCTGCTCGCTGACCTCGGTCGTGATCAGGACGACCGGGGCGCCGATCTCGGTCGCCGCGAGGCGCAGCATGGCGATCACGTCGGTGGTGAGCCGCTCCGCGGCGACGACGAGCACCTGCGCCCGCGTCCGGTCCGCGCTCTCCAGCAGCGTGATGTCGGAGCGCGACCGGAGGTGGGCGGTCAGGCCGGTGTGGGTCAGCGGGTCGGGCGCGTGCACAAAGACGGCAACTTGCTCCACAGCCATCTCCATCACTGTCAGTAGGGGCTGACAGTCTCATGGAGAGTCCTTCAAGAAATCTCCACACTCTCTTTCCTGATGGCGTCGAGCCGTGAAGATCTGCACATAACCGCTGGTCAGACTTTTTTCAGTCAGTGAAGATTGATTTCGACGGGGCCCATCTTCTCCGTCGCGAGCTTCCCGGCGTTCGCGGCGGCGGCCTGGATCGCCTCCATGATCGCCGTCTGCAACGACGCTGCGTCACGCTGCTCGTACACCCGTGGGTCGACCCGGACGGCCTGGACCTTGCCCAGGCCGCTGGCCATGACCACCACAGTGGCGTCCTGGGAGCGGCCGGTGACGATCGCCCGCTCCAGCTCCGACTGCGCGTTGCGCATCTGGTCCTCCAGGCGCTGCGCGTTCTCCATGAACTCCTGGAACGAGGGTGGGATCGGCGTGGACTCGGGCTGCATGCCGGGCCTTTCTGTGTGTGGGCGGGTGGTCAGCCGACGGCGGCCAGGCCGCCGAGCCGCTCGCCGGCCGCCGGGCCGGGCGCGGCCAGGTCGGCGAGCGCGAGGGTACGGGAGCCGGTGCGCCGGGTCAGCGCGAGCGAGAACTGGTGGGCGGCGTGGACTGTGCGCTCGGGCAGCCGGCCGGTCATCTGCGTCAGCGCGGCCCGGACGTCGTCGGGCACCTC
Organism: Micromonospora sp. CNZ297; assembly: GCF_007827625.1. Lineage (NCBI taxonomy): Bacteria > Bacillati > Actinomycetota > Actinomycetes > Micromonosporales > Micromonosporaceae > Micromonospora > Micromonospora sp. CNZ297. Next base: position 512,312 of record NZ_VISU01000001.1, read on the forward strand.
ATGACCCCGCCGCACCAGGTGCCGCAGCACGACGGTGGCCAGCTCGTCGGTGCTGAACTCGGGCACCGACCACTGCTGGCCGAACACCTCGTTCACCGCCGGCACCGCGGTCCGCAGGCTCGCCAAGGCCGCCTCCTCGCCGGTCAGCACCACCACCGGATCGCCGAGCCGGGAACGCATCCGGCTCACGAGCGCCTCGGCGATCTCCGGCGCGACGCCCGAGGAGTCGTCGACGTAGTCGAGCTGGAGCACGCCCCCGGCCGCGTCGTCGAGGACCGCGTCCACCAGGCTCCCGGCCTGGCCGGGCCACTGCGGCGCCAGTTCCCGGCTCGTGCTCACCCGCACCAGCTGGCCGACCGGCACCAGGCCCAGCTCCGACAGGCATGCCGCGTACAGCCGGGCGTACTCGCTGCGGCCGCTCCCGGCCCGGCCGCCGAGCAGCACGTTGCCGGTGCGGCCGGGGCCGCGCCGGCGGTTGCGTCCCTCGCAGAGCTGCAACAGCGTCTGCCCGGCCGCCTCCTTGACGCGCTGCCCGCCGACCAGGCCGCAGATCCGCTTCCAGCTGCGGGCCGCGTTGATCGCGCCGGTCGGGTCGGTCGCCGCGTCGGGCTGCTCGCCCTGCTCGACCGGCAGGTCCTCCAGCAGCGCCAGCTCGGGTTCGACGTCGGCGGCGGTGAGCCGGTTGAGTTCGCTGTCCTTCGTGGGCGGCGTGGTCGCCAGGCGCGACGCCTGGTTGTTGATCAGCGCCTCGAACAGCTTGCGGGCCACCCGGCCGTTGCCGAACGTCGCGTTCTTCGGCACCCGCGTGAAGTACGCGGTGAGCGCGTCCACCGCGTCGTCGGTCAGCTCGTAGTAGTGCTTGCTGACCAGGTTCGAGGTGATGGTGACGAGCTCCTCGACGGAGTAGTTCGGGAACTCGACGGTACGGGTGAAGCGGGACGCCATACCCGGGTTGGAGGCGAGGAACTGCTCCATCAGCTCGGAGTAGCCCGCGACGATCACCACCAGCTCGTCGCGGTGGTCCTCCATCATCTTCATCAGCGCGTCGATGGCCTCCTGACCGAAGTCCGGCCCGGAGCCGCCCGAGCCGCTGGACAGCGTGTACGCCTCGTCGATGAAGAGCACGCCGCCGAGCGCCTTGGTGACCAGCTCGGTCGTCTTGATCGCCGTGGAGCCGATGTACTGGCCCACCAGGTCGGCCCGCGCCGCCTCGACCATGTGGCCCTTGGACAGGATGCCCAGCTCCTTGAGCACCGAGCCGTACAGGCGGGCCACAGTGGTCTTACCGGTGCCGGGCGGGCCGGCGAAGACCAGGTGCCGGCTCATCGGCGGCATCGGCAGGCCCATCTGGAGCCGGACCTGCGACATCTTGATCAGGTTGATCAGCGCGGTGACCTCCTGCTTCACCCCGCGCAGACCGATCAGCCCGTTCAACTCGCGAAGCGGCTCGCTCAGCTCGTCCGCGCCGCTCTCCGCCGCCGTACCCTCGTCGCCGGCCACCGGGACCGGCGCGGCGGACGGCGGACCGGCGGGCGCCGGGGTGGCCTGCGGGCGGCCCACGGTCAGCGCCTCGGTCGTCACCGTGGCGCCGGGCCCGCGGCGGACGTCCTCGCCGCCGCTGTCGCGCACCACGCACCGGGTCAGCGCCACCGGCTCCACGGTGTCCACGCCGATGCCGGCCCCGCCGCTGCCGAACACCTCCCCGTCGCTCACCGACCCACGGGAGCCCGCCTCGAAGACGATCCCGTCGGCCCGGGCGTCGCGCACCCGGGTCTGCGTGACGGTCGCCGACCCGGTGACCCGCAGGCCGTCGCGGGCCGCGCCGACGATCTCGCTGTCGCCGAGCTGGAGCGTCCCCTCGGCCAGCACGCCCGCACCCCGCAGCAGGGACGCGCGCAGCGTCAGGTCGGCGCCGGCGCCCACCCGGACGCAGGCCACGCCGGTTCCGGTGAGGCGGGCCTCGTGCACGACGCCCCGCGCCGGGCCGGTCAGCGCGAGCGCTGTCGCCTCGCCCGCGTCCACCACCAGGTCGGTGCCCTCCAGCGAGGCGCCGTCCTGGACCAGCACCCCGCCGCCCGTGGTGATCTCGGCGCGCAGCCGCTGGAGCACGACAGCCGACTCACCGGTGAGCACGGCGACGTTGTCGCGCGTGCCCCGCACGGTCAGCCCGAGGAAGCGGGGCGAGCCGCCGGTGACGGCGACCCCGACCGGCGCGTCCTGGACCGTGCAGTCGGTGAAGGTCGGGCGGCCGCCGCCGAGCACCTGCACGGCGGTGTGCCCGGCACCGCCGAACGTGCAGTTGCGGAACGATGGCGACGCGCCCTCGGCGATGTGCGCCGACTGCACCGCGGCGCCGGTGAACGTCGAGTCGCTGATCTGCACGTCGCCTTCGCCGCGCACGAAGACGTCGACGTTGCCGCTGCCGGTGACGGCCAGGCCGCGGATGCGCGCCCAGGCGCGCTGCTCGACCACGAGGGCGGGCTTGCCGGCCCCGGTGATCTCGCACTGCTCGATCGTGAGCCGGGCGTCGCCGCCGGCACACACGCTGTTCGCGCCGGCCGTGCGCAGGCGGCAGCGGCGCAGCGTCAGGGCGCTCTGCTCCCCCACCACGACGCTGCTCGTGGCGACGTCGTGGACGTCGGTGTCCTCGATCGTGCTCGACCCGGCCGACATCACCACCACGCCCGCGCCCGCCGAGCTGGTCACGTCGCAGCCACGCAGCGCGACGGTGCCCTGCATCCGGGCCAGCAGCGTCACCCAGGAGGCGCCGCTGACCCGGCAGTCGTCGAGCGCCACCTCGCCCGCGTACACGTCTACCGCCGCCAGCGTCGTGTCGGCGCTGCTGAGCGTGATGCCGCGCAGCTGGGCGCCCTCACCGCGTACGACGAGGACGCTGCCCTCCTCCACGTGCACCTCGACGGTGCCGGGCCGGGCCGCGCTGATCGTCACCCGGTCACCGACCACGAGCTTCTCGACGTACCGGCCGGGGTGGACGTCGATAGTGGCGCCGGGCTCGGCCCGGGACAGCGCGGAGCCGATCGTCGGATAGGAGCCCGGCTTCCGGTCGCCCACCACAAGAACCTGCCGACTCACCGCGTCATCCCTTCCGGTCCAGCCCGGGCAGCACCCGCAGGCGCCCGCGGGCCGCCGCGCCGATGCGTACCCGGGGCTCGGCCGTGGCCCAGCGGTCCACGCTGCGCCGCAGCGACGTGATCGCCAGCTCGTCGAGCGACACCCGGTTGGAGTCGACCCGGCCGGTGTCGTCGATCTCGTTGGCGCCGATCTCCCGCAGCAGGACCGCGCCGCGCTCACCCTCGGCGGGCCGGCGCAGGTCCAGCACCTTGAAGTTCGTACCGGGCAGGAACAGCACCCGGTCCTCGACGTGCTCGTCCCCCTCCGGCTCCAGCAGGCTGGTCCGGCGGGCGGTCATCGACCAGATCAGCACGTCGGTGTCGCCGTCCTCGGACGCGCACGGCTGGGTCAGCGCGTTGACGAAGCTCCAGTCGGTCACCAGCCGCCGGTCCTGGTAGAGCGCCCACTCCCCGGCGGTCGGCGACAGCCGGTAGACGGTGGTGCCCCGGAACGACGGCATCCGGGAGACACCGGCCACCACGCAACGCGCGAACGGCACGTGCGGCCCCTTGCGGCCGGAGCGCAGACCCGCGTCGACACCCGGTCCGCGACCGGCCAGATAGAGCCGCAGCGCTACCGAGTCGGCGAGCACGTCCTCGGTGGACACGCCCGAGCCCTGCATGCCCGGGTGCTCGGACATGATCCGGGACACCGAGCTGGCCATCACGTCGAACTCGCGGCTGAGCGTGCGGCGCAGCCATGCGCGCTCGTCGGCGAGCCCCTTCTTCTCCGACAGCAGCGCGCCCGCGCCGGCCGAGGGCACCGGCTGCACCCGCGCCTCGGCGGCCACCTCCGACGGTTCGGCGTTCTCCGACGGCGTGGCGGCGTTCGACGGCTCGGCCTGTCCGTCGGGCTCGGCGGTCCGCGCGGGCGCGGCCACGTGCGACGGACCGGCTCCGGCGGGCGGAGCGGGCGGCAGGTCGACCGCGACGGCAGGCAGCGACGGCAGGGCCGCGACCGGCGCCGCCGGCCCGGCCGCCACCGGCGGCGTCGCGAGCGCCTGGCCGAAACCGGCGGGCATGGTCGGCGGCGCCGGCTCGCCGAAGCCCGCCGGCATGGTGGGCGGCGCGGGGTACGTGTCCTGTCCGGCGTCCTCGACGGGTGCCGCCGAGGGCCCGCTCCCGGAGTCGGCGGCGACCACCGGTCCGCCGGCGGCGCCAGGCCCGGCAGGTGCGGCGGGCGTGACCGGCTCACCGGCGGCGATCGGCGGCGTGGGTGCGGACACCACCACGGGCACCACCGGCGGTGCCGTCGGCAGTGGCACAGCAGGTGGAGGCGGCAGCTCTGACACGACCGGCGGCGCAGGCGGTGCGGGCAGCTCGGAGACGAGCGGCACGGCGGGCGGTTCCGGCAGCTCCGCCACGACCGACGGCGCAGGCGGCTCGGAGACGACCGGAGGCGCTGCCGGGAGCGGCACCGCGGGCGGAGCCGGGAGCGCGGACACGAGCGGCACCACGGGCGGAGCCGGCAACTCGGACGCGAGCGGCGCGACCGGAGGCGGCGGCAGTGCGGGCGCGACCGGAAGCGGCACCACGGGCGGTGCGGCCGGCTGCTCCCGGCCGGCGGGGAGGGGCGGGACCGGCGCGGGAACGGCGACCACCACACTGTCCGCCGCGGGCGGTGCGACAGGCGCGGGCGGGGCGACCTCCACGTACGCGGGCACCGGCACGGTCGCGCCCACCGCCCGCATCTCGGTCTCCAGGTCGATGACCACCTCGGCCCGGCTGGCCGGTTTCGCGCCGGGCACCAGCACCGACGCGGGCATCAGCGCGCGGCTCGTACCGGCCATGCCGTCGACGCGTGCGGCCAGGTCGAGCGCCAGCTCCCGCATCCGGTGGGCGGTGGAGTGGACGGTGTCGTCGAAGACGAGCGTGCCGCTGCCCGCGCCGAGCATCGCGGACCGGACCTGCTCGGCGTTCTTCGGCTCGGCGGTGGAGCGTACCCAGAGGCCGGTCTGCACCACCTCGACCACCGCGCCGGGGGCGAACCAGTAGACCCGGGGCGCGACCTCCTCGGCGCCGGCCAGCGGCGGACGGTGGCTGAGCACAGTGGGGCGGCGGGCCCGCGAGTTGGGGTGCGCCCGGGGCGTGTAGGACAGTTCGAGCGCGTACGGCGCCCAGCCGAACGCCCCGTCCGGCAGCACGGTACGGATCTCGTACCGGTGCGGGCTGCCGATCGGCACGCCGGTGTAGCAGGTGACGTCGGTGTTCAGCAGGTCGGCGAGCGCCTGGCCGAACGCCTCGCCCTCGGGGATCCGGACCTCGCCGAACTGCACGAAGCGCACCCGCTGGCGGTTCTCCTCGTCGAGTCCGCGCCAGAAGCGCACCACGTCGTCGAGCGACAGCGGCGGCGTGCCGGGGCAGCCCAGCAGCACGGTCATCGTCTCCGCCTGGCAGGGCACGTACGCGGTGAGCCGCTGCCGTTGCGGGTCGACCACCTGTGGGTCGCGGTTGCTGTGGATCCAGACCCCGGCCGGGATCGGCTCGATCTCGGCGGTGGCGCTGGACGGCCGGGTGTCGATCGCGGCCCGGTCCCATCGCGGCGTCGGGTAGCGCTTGGCGTCCCAGGCGGGCGGACGGCCGGGCCGGAACCGCACCCAGCCGCTGCCCGGTGCGGAGTGGACGAACAGCGTTCCGGCGGAGCCGCGTACCAGGTCGCCGTCCGGGGCGATGACGGTGCGGTTGAGGCGTTCGGAGAGCCACTGACCGGCCATCGCCGCGGAGTTGCCGTGCCGGCCGCAGGCGATGAGCCGGATGCCGCGGCGGCGGCGCGGCAGCACCCCGGCCATCGCCTCCCACGCGCTGATCGGCATGCCGTCGCCGAGGTCGAGCACGACGACGTCGTTCTCCGCGTCCTCGATCACGGACAGCGCCAGCGACTGGGCCTCGGGACTGATGGCGTCCTCGGCGTGCACCACGAGGGCGTTGCCGACGGTGTGCTGGACGACGCCCTCGGGACGGTCCTTGCCGCCGCCGAACAGGTCCCGGATCCGGGTTGCCATGATCGACCTACCCCACTTCTGCGGCCGCGAGGGCCCTCATGCCCAGCGCCGGGCCCTGGGGCACCAGCGCGAGCAGCTCCCTCGGGAAGGGAACGTTCACGACCCGGTCGAGCTTCAGCGCCCGTACCGCGTCCTGGTCGCCGATCGGGTACGCCTTTCCGTCGTCCGCGATGTACGTGGGCAGGGGTTGCGCCGCACCGGGACCGACCGGCGCCGGGAGCACCGCCATGCCGCTGCCGGGCGCCAGGAGCACCGTCGTGCGGCCGTCGGGGCGGACGCCGGAGCGGGCCAGCGGGACGAGCACCGCGGTGCTGTCGAACCGCGTCCCGTCCACCGCGCTCTGGCGCAGGCACAGCGCGTACGGGCCGGGTTCCTGCGGGGTGAGGCCGGTCAGGTCGGGCAGCCGGGTGAGCAGCGACCGGTCGGCCGACATCCGGGCCGCGGCGAGGTCGGCGGCGCTCAGCTCCACCGGCTCCTCCCCGGAGGTGGCGGTGGCCAGCAGGAACTCGGTACGGCTCAGCGGCGCGAGGCCGTCGCGGCGCAGCACCAGCAGTTGCTCCGCGCCGGTGTCGGGCCGCTGCCGGAACAGCGTGCCGATCGGGTACGAGCGGTCGCCGACCCGTCCGGAGCGGCCCTCGCCGGGGATCGTGGCCGGCGCCAGGTCCGGTCCGTCGGGCAGGAAGTCGAGCCAGTCCTGCGGGGCGGGCACCTTGCGGGTGGTGGTGGCGCCGAGCGCGGCGAGCACCGCCGGGTCGGCCACCCGGTGCCTGCGGCCGGCGGTCACCAGGTAGGTGGGTCCGTCGGCGGCGCGGACGACGGCGAAGCGGTCGGCCGGCAGCGGGACGGCCTCGGCGCGCGGGTCGAGGTTGAGGCCGAGGCGGTCGCCGGGTTCGTCGGCGACCGAGCCGGGCAGGCAGGCCAGCCACGGGCCGGCGACCATCGACCCGGTGGCGACCGACTGCGGGGCGCCGTCGATGCCGATCGACGGTCCGCGCGGAACGTCCTTGATCGACTCCTTGGAGATCAGCTTCACGGTTGCGCCGCTGCCCTGGATCAGCATGGCCGAGGTCAGGTTCGGCGTCGGGCGCAGCACGCCGTCGAGGTAGACGTACCGGTTGCCGCTCTCCTTCTCCACCAGGATCACACCGCTCTTGGTGTACGCCTTGCTGCCGCCCGGGACGATCCAGCCGTAGACGGCGAACCCGGCCACGACCAGGACGCTGATGAGCACGCCGAAGGCCAGGCCGGTGACGGCGCGCTGCCCGGGAATCTCCGCCGTGGACGGGTCGCCCTGCACCAGGGCGGAACTCAACCGGCCCATCATGAACTGGTGGGCGTGGACGTGGTCGCGCTGGGTCTGCACCGCCGGCTACCCGAAGAGTCCGCGGGCCCAGGCGTAGAGCCCCAGCACCTGGGCGAGCACCGGCAGCACGACCAGGCCGGTCGCGACGTCCAGCCCGCCGGCGGTGTACTCCCAGAACGGCAGCATGCGCCGCGGCCACGGCCGCAGCGCGGCCATCACCAGCGGCACCAGAAGGGCGACGAGCCCGCCGAGCAGGACGTACCGGCCGGTCGGGGCGAGCTTGTCGGAGAACATCAGGGCCACCATGAGGTAGCCGACGGTACCGGCCGCCACCAGGGCGACCCGCTGCCAGAACCCGAAGAAGGTACGCGAGCGCAACAGGATTGCACTCGATGTCACGAGCACGAGTGTCCACCCGGACCAGCCCGGCACCCGCATCGTGTGGTGCATCAGCACCGGCAGGACCAGGGCGGACGCGGTCATGCAGGCGGTCAGGTAGGTGTCCGCCTCGTCCGCGCGCGACTTGACCAGGTCGGAGTCCTCCGGCTCGATGTCGTACGACATGTCGGCGCCGGTCTTGGGCAGCTGCGGTCCGCGCAGCCGGGCCAGCTTCACCGCCGCCCGGGGCGCGATCACGATCAGCACCAGGATCACCGACACGGCCACCGCGGAGACCTGCGGCGCGGTGAGCGCGAAGCCGTCACCGGCCAGCAGCACGAGCACCACCATCGCGGCGGTCAGCGCGACGATCAGCAGCGGGGCAAACGGCATGACCGGCGTGACCGTACGCTGCGCGATCAGCAGGAACGCGGTCACCGCGACGACCGCGACGGCGGCGGCCAGCCCGGCGGCGGCGGTCCAGGCCACGCCGTCCGGGTCGCCGTCGACGGCGCTGGACGCGGCGACGGCCGCGAAGAACGCCGCGCCGCCGCCGAACAGCAGCGGGAACGCGCCGTCGGTCTGCTGGCGGGCGCTGACGATCGCCGCGGTGAACAGCCCGGCCGCGAGCACCGCGCCGGCGATCACCTGGGGCAGCACCGGCCCCCGGTCCACGAGTACGGCGGCGATCAGGCCCATCGCCACCAGGGAGAGGACGAGGAACAGCACCCGGCGGTACTCCGGCTGCCACCTGTCGGCCCGCCGGTTGACCACAGTGGCGACGCCCTCGGCCAGGTCGTCGAAGTCGAGTTCGGGCAGCGGGTCCTGTGCCAGGCGCAGGTGCAGTTCCTCACCCTCCAGCCAGTCCAGGCTCTCCGGCGTGCCGGACAGCTCGAACGGCGGCTGGCCGAGGCGTTGCAGCACCCACGACTCGTCGGGCACCTCGCCGTCGGGCACCCGGGCCACGTCGGTGGTGTGCCGCACCAGCAGCGGCATCAGGTTCGCCACCGGCATCCGGGCCGGCACGGCCAGGTCGGCCCGGCGGGCCGGCCCGATCACCGTGATCCGGCACAGTTGGTCGTTCAGCGCTGCGGTCACCAGCGAGCCTCTCTCATCGGGCCGTGTCCGACACGAAACCGGTCTGCATCAGGCGTACGCCGCGCCGGGTGACGAGCTGGGCGCGCCCGGGCGGCAGTTGACGGGGCTTCGCCTCGCCGAGGAACTTGCCCTCCTCCTTGGGGTAGGAGAAGAGCGTCGCGGGCGTGCCCAGCTCCCACATCCGCCGGATCACCGGGTCCATCATGGCCCGCATCGCGCCGGAGGTGCTCCGCGCGACGATCACGTGCAGGCCGATGTAGGCGCCCTGGGCCAGCAGCGGCAGGAGCGGGTCGAGCGTCGAGCCCATCCCGGTGCTCTTGGTCATCAGGTCGTAGTCGTCGACGATGACGAACAGCTCCGGCCCCTCCCACCAGTCGCGCTTGCGCATCCGCTCGGACGAGACGTCCGCCCCGGGCATCCGCCGGTTCATCGAGACCGACGCCTGGCCGGCCAGCTCGTGCATCTTGTCACCGGTGAACGCGAAGCCCACCTGGTACGCGGCGCCGATCGCGGTGTCCAGGTCTCGGCGCGAGTCGCCGAGCACGACCTTCGCCCGCTCCGGCGGGTAGTGCTGCTGGATGGACCGCAGCACGAGCCGCAGCAGGTTGGTCTTGCCGGTCTCGCTGTCACCGAGGACCAGCATGTGCGGGGTGGTCATGAAGTCGTGCCAGACCGGGGCGAGACGCTGCTCGTCCTGGCCGATGACGAACTTGAAGTCGGACTCGGGCGGCGGCAGCGTCTCGACCATCAGGTGCGCCGGAAGCATCCGTACCGGCGGGGCGGCCGGGCCGGGCCAGAACGTGCCGATCTCCTCGACCACCGACTTGGTGGCCTCGGCCAGGTCGCCCACCTCGGAGCTGCCGTCCATCCGGGGCAGCGCGGCCAGGAAGTGCAGCGCTCCCGCGGTGAGGCCGCGGCCGACCTGGTTGGGCACGGTGGCCGCCTTGCGGGAGCCGTGCTCGGACTCCATCGCGTCGCCGAGCCGCAGCTCCAGCTTCGTGCCGAGCAGGTCCCGCATCCAGGTACGCAGCTCCGACCAGCGGGTCGCGGTGACGATCACGTGCACGCCGAAGGACAGGCCCCGCGAGGCGAGTTCCTGGAACTTCTGCTCCAGTTCCTGGAAGTCCTGCTTCATCGTGTACCAGCCGTCGATGACCAGGAAGACGTGCCCGAAGCCGTCCTCGATCACCCCGTCGGCGACCTTGGCCAGGTAGCTGGTCATGGAGTCGAGGCCGTGCCGCGCGAACTCGGCCTCGCGCCTCTCCATGACCTGGAGGACCTCCTCGACCGTCCGGACGACGCGGTCGCGTTCCATCCGGGTCGCGATCGAGCCGACGTGCGGCAGGCCGGCGATCGAGGCGAGACCACCGCCGCCGAAGTCCAGGCCGTAGAACTGCACCTCGCGCGGCGTGTTCGCCAGCGACAGCGCCAGGATCAGGCTGCGCAGCAGCGTCGACTTGCCGCTCTGCGGGGCACCCGCGATGCCGACGTGGCCGTCCGCGCCGTTCAGGTCGACCACCAGCAGCTCGCGCAGCTGCTCGGCGGGCCGGTCCACCACGCCCACCGGCACCCGCAGGCCGCCCTGGACGGCCGGGTCGTCGATGGTCATGCCGCGTACCGGGTCGGGCAGCACACTCGGCATGAGCGAGTCCAGGCTGGGCGCGCTGGACAGCGGCGGCAGCCAGACCTGGCGGGCCGGTGGGCCCGAGCCGGCGAGCCGGTCCAGCAGCACCTCGACCAGGCTCGGCCCGTTCGCGTCGGCGGCGGGCTCCTCGACCTGCTCGGCCGGGCGCTCCGGCCCGGGGTCGTGGCGCACCGCGACCTGCCGGGTGGTGAACGGCACCACGTCCGCGGTGGGCTCGTCCCCGGCGTCCGCGACGCCGCCGCGGCGTCCACTTCCGGTGTACGCGCCGGAGACGTACGCCGCCTTGAAGCGCACCAGGTTCGTGGTGTCCACCTTCAGGTAGCCGTTGCCGGGCTCGGGCGGCAGCTCGTACGCCGCGCCCACGCCGATCACCGACCGCGACTCCATCGAGGAGAACGTGCGCAGCGCCAGCCGGTACGACAGGTGTCCCTCGACCCGGTTGATCCGCCCCTCGTCCAGGCGCTGGGAGGCGAGCAGCAGGTGCACGCCGAGCGACCGGCCGAGCCGGCCGATGGACACGAACAGGTCCATGAACTCGCTCTTGCTGGACAGCAGCTCGCTGAACTCGTCCACGATGATCAGCAGCACCGGGAAGGGCACGAGCTGGGCGCCGTTGCCGCGCGCCTTCTCGTAGTCGAACAGCGAGGCGTAACCGCTCGCGCGCAGCATCTCCTGCCGCCGGGTCATCTCGCCGTTCAGCGCGTCCTGCATCCGGTCGACCAGCGGCAGCTCGTCGGCCAGGTTGGTGATCACCGCCGAGGTGTGCGGCAGCTTGTCCATGCCGAGGAAGGTGGCGCCGCCCTTGAAGTCGACCAGCACCAGGTTGAGGATCTCCGAGCTGTGCGTCGCGGCCAGGCCGCAGACGAGGGTACGCAGCAGCTCCGACTTGCCCGAGCCGGTGGCGCCGATGAGCAGGCCGTGCGGCCCCATGCCGCCCTGCGCGGACTCCTTCAGGTCCAGCTCGATGACCTCGCCCTCCTCGGTGACGCCGATCGGCACCATGAGGCGGTTGCGTTGCGGTGTCCGGGTACGCCACAGGGCCTGCACGTCGAAGGTCATGGCGTCGCGGATGCCGAGCAGCGTGGTCAGTTCGAAGCTGGTGTCCAGCGGCTCGTCGGAGACCTCCAGCGTGCCGCTGGTCCGCTTCGGCGCGATGATGCGGGCGAGCGCCTCGCACTGGGTCTGGTCCAGGCCGTCCCGCTTGGCCGAGCCGGTCGTGGCGCCGGCCGGGAACTCCACGACGTCGTCGGTGACTGTCAGCCGCAGCACCTTGGGGCCGCCGGGCATCGCGCCGGTCAGGTCGAGCAGCACCACGTTGCGGATGCCCGCGCCGAGCAGGCGGGAGCTGTCCGGCAGGTCCACCAGATGCGCGACGATGACCAGGAACGGCTCGCTGGTGGTCGGCCTGACGGCCCGGTCGTGGTCGCCCCGGTCGGTGATCTCCGGGCCGAGCATGTCCATCAGCGCGTCGTGGCTGCCGGCGAACATCCGGACCGGACCCGCCGCGTCGTACGCGGTGGGGTGCGCGTTGTGCGGCAGCCACTTGACCCACTCCCACGGGCCCCGGTGCACCTCGGCGGCGAGCACCGCGATCCGCAGCTCGTCCGGGGCGTGGAACGTGGCGAGCTGCGCCACCATGGCGCGGGCCAGGTCGATCGCCGGGTCGATCGCGCCCTCGAACTCGACGCTGGTGAAGCTCGGCAGGCCGACGGAGGTGGGGATGCCGGACACCGTCCGGTACGCCTCGGAGAACCGCCGCAGCGAGATCGACGACAGCGGTTCGAGGTCCTCGATCGGCTTGGTGGACGGCGGGTTGAACTTCAGCATCGCGGTCTGCCGGCCGAGACCGATCCGGACCCGGCCGAAGTCGTCGTGGCTGGGCCGGCGCTCCCACAGCCGGCTGCCCATCGCGATCGACCACAGCCAGCCCGGCTGCGGGTTGTTCCACAGCACGTGGCGGCGCTGCTGGTCGGCCGCCTCGCGGGCCTGCTTGCGCAACTGCCCGATGTAGCGGAGGAAGTCGCGCCGCTCGCCGCGCATCTTGCGCTTGCGCTCGGCGGCCGCCCGGCCGATCTGCATGACGCCCATGAGCAGCATGCCGCCGGCCATCGCGCCGCCCATCACGTACATCACGGGGGTGCGGTTGTAGAGGCCGAACATGGCAAGCATCGCGCCCATGCCGAGGCCCATCGGCACGACCATCGCGAACGAGCGGAAGTCGAGCGGGGCCTCCTCCGCCATCAGCGGCGGCTCCTGGAGCTCGATCGAGCCTTCCGGCGCCTCCGGGCCGGGCGCGCGGGGCGGGCGCTTGACGGTGACCGTACTCATCCGATCGTCCCCGCGTCGGCGCCGTCGCCGCCCCAGACGGTGCGCTCCTGGCGCAGCAGCTTCACCGCGTAGCGGTCGTTGCGGTAGCGCTCGGCCACCTTGACGTCGTCGTCCTCCTCGGCCTGGCGCTTCTTCTCCTTCTCCGCCCGCTCCTCCTCGTCCCTGCGGCGTCGCTCCTGCTCGGCCCAGAACGCCTCGGCGCGGGCGGCCGCCGCCTTCTCCTCCTCGGCCAGCGACGTCGTGAACTCGGCGTCGCTGACGCCGGGCTCGCCGCACCGGCGCATCTTCTCCAGGTCGGCGCTGAAGAAGTCGAACGTGCCGCCGGCCGGCCGGGGCGCCTTCGCGGGCGTGACCCGCCGCCACACGGCGCGCGGGGGCTGCGGTGTCTCCGACATGGTCACCCTTCCCTGCCGTCGTCCGCTGACGTACCGGTCAGCCAGTCCGCGTCGCTGAGGTCGTCCCAGTCGGTCGTGTCGTCCGGGTCGTCGTCCGGCCGGACCAGCGGAACGTGGTCGTCGGCGGCCGGCGGGGCGCGGTCACCGCCCCAGACGGCGTCGTCCTCGCGCAGGCCGGCGGCGGGCTCCCGGTCGGCGCCGGGCTCGCGGTCGTCGTCGCGATCGGAGCGACCCCGGACCGTACCGACGCGGGCCGGGTCGTCGGGGTCCGCGCCGGGCGTCGCGCGACCGGAGGGCTGCGGGCCGGGACCGGCGAGTCCGGCCACGGCGGCGGCGCCGGCCAGGCCGAGTGCGCCGGGGACGGCGACGGCAACCTCACCGTCGGCCACGGCAGCGGCGACGCCGGCCTTCCGGTGCGTCCCCTCCGGACTGCCGCCTCCCGGCGAGACCGACGGGTTCGACTGCGCGGGCGGGTTCGGCTGCCCGGCCGGGTTCGGCGTGGCCGTCTGGGCGGATGGGTTCGGCACCGGGCCGGGCTGGGCGGGCAGGCTCGGCTGCCCTGGCTGGCCCGGGTGGCCGACGATCACCGGAGCCGCCACGACACCGCCGACCGCCGGGGACAGGTCGACCACAGTCGGCACCTCCACCGCCGTCGGCGGTGCGATCACCTCGGGTACGGGTGCACCCGGCGACGTACCGCCGGTGCCGGACACGGGCGCTGCCGGAACGTCCGGCGCGGCCGGTTCCTCGACGGCGGCCTCCGGCACACCCGGATCCGGACCGGCCGGCGGACCGTCCGGACCCGCTTGCGCGCCCGGCACACCGGTGACCGGCACGGAACCGTCGAGGTCCGCCGTGCCGCCCCCCGGCCCCGGCTGCGGGCCGGACACGTCGGCGACCGGCGCGGATCCGTCAAGGCCTGCGCCACCGGCCGTCGTGCCGTCGCCCGCCTCCGGCGCGAAGTCACCCGGTCCGGCCGGGGTCCAGTCGGTCTCGTCCGGCCGGATCAGGCCGGACGCGTCGGGCGCGGTCCGGGGCGCGGTCCCGGCGGGTGCGTTGCCGCCCGGCGGGCCGGCCACCGGCGGCACCACACCCGCGATCGGCGGCGTCGCACCGGCGATCAGCGGCGCGGAGGGAGGCGGCTCCACCAGCCCGGTGCCGCCCGCACCTGCGCCCGCGGGCGCCTGCGGTCCTGCGGCGTCGGGGGTCGACGGGCGCCAGTCGTCGATGTCCGCCTCGATCAGCCCGGAGGCGTCGGGTGCGTCCGGCACGCCCCCGCCGGGCGTGCCCGCGCCGGCGCCCGGCGCGCCCGGCGCGCCGGGCATCATCGGCATGGCGGCTCCGGGCGGCGCCGCCGCGACCGGCGAGTCGACGCCGACGCCCGGGGCCACGGGCGGGCCGGCGGGGATCTGCGGACCGTCGACGCCGAGCCCGTCGCCACCGGCCGGCGCACCGGCCGACCCGTCCGGCACGCCCGCGTCCACGCCCACCGGTCCCCAGGTCTTGGGGTCGCCGCTGACGAGTCCCCGGGCGTCGGGCGACTCGGCCCCCGCGGGGTTGTTGGCTCCGCCCGCGGGCCCCGGCATGCCGGGCACGGCCGGCATCGGGGCACCCAGCCCGGCACCGCCGGACGAGGCGCCGGCCGGTGCGCCGGGAACCTGCACACCGTCGAACCCGGGTGACCGCCAGTCCGCCTCGTCGCCCTCCACCAGGCCCTTGGCGTCCGGCGCCTCGGGGACACCGGAGCCGCCACCGGCACCGGCACCGGGCGCGCCCGCGCCGGGCATGCCCGGCATCATCGGCGACTGGAAGCCACCGCCACCGGGCTCGGCGCCACCGGGGGCGGCCGGGATGTCCACACCGCCGACGGCGCCGGGGGCGAAGTCGTCGCTGTTGCCGAGCAGCCCGTTCGCGTCCGGCTTCTCCGGCAGTCCGGGGCTGCCGCCCGCGCCGGGGCCGGCGCCGCCGGGCGGGCCGAATCCCGGGATGCTCGGCGCGGTGAACCCGCCGCCTGGCTTGCCGATGCCGGTTCCCGTGCCCGTGCCCGCCCCGGGCTTCGGGCCGCCCACCTCACCCGGCCCGGAGAACGACGGCGGCTTGACCGAGCCGGCGCCGCCCGCCCCGCCACCGAGGTTGGCCGAGCCGGGCGGCTTGACGCCCGGCGGTACGACACCGGAACCGAGCCCGCCAGGCAGGCCGCCCCCACCCGGTACGCCGACGCCCGGGAAGCCGACGCCCCCCGGGCCGTTGATGCCCGGCGCGTCGAATCCGGGCAGCCCGCTGCCGCCGCCGGGGGTGGGACCGCCGATCTCGCCGGGGCCTGAGAACGACGGCGGGGTGACGCCGCCCGGCCCCTGGCCGGAGCCCGGACCACCGATGCCGGCCAGGTTCGGGGGCGTGATGGTGGGCACTGTGATGTTCGGCGGCGTGGTGAACCCCGGCGTGGTGATGCCGCCGACGGGTGGCGGGGTGAACCCCGGCGGGGTCAGTGTCGGCGGGGGTGTGAGGTTCGGCGTCGTGAGGTTCGGCGTCGTGAAGTTCGGCATCGTCGGCGTGGTGATGCTGGGCGTCGGCATGGTGATGCCGGACGTCCCCGCCTTGTCGGTGGTCATCTTGTACTGCTCGGCGACCGTGTGGACGACATCGGCCATCTGCTGGGCCATCGGCTTCTCGTACTCGGTGCCGCTGATCGGCACCGGACCGCTGCCGCTGCCGACGCCGTTCTGGGAGGCGATCGTCGCCCAGGCGCCGTCCAGGTAGGAGATCGTCTGCTGGGCCCAGGAGAGGTGGTTGGCGGCGTCGTAGAGCTGCGACGGCAGCGACGTGACGTTGGTCGAGGAGTTGATGCTGTTGGCCGCCGTGGTGGAGTCCGGAACCGCGCCGCCGGCGAGGTGCTCGGCCTGCTTGCCGAGCAGG
Source organism: Micromonospora sp. CNZ297 (assembly GCF_007827625.1). Classification (NCBI taxonomy): domain Bacteria; kingdom Bacillati; phylum Actinomycetota; class Actinomycetes; order Micromonosporales; family Micromonosporaceae; genus Micromonospora; species Micromonospora sp. CNZ297. The sequence continues at coordinate 528,508 of NZ_VISU01000001.1, forward strand.
TCGGCGTAGAAGTTCATCTTGTCCCGGAACCCGTTGGCCGCCGGACCCTTCCACGCCTTGTCGTCGCCGACCATCGAGGCGACGGCGGTGCGGATGGTCTGTTCGAGCCAGATCAGCAGGTCCTGCGTCGCCTGGAAGGCCCGGGCGGCCTCGACCACCGACCCCACGTTGACGCGGCCGGCCGCGTACTTCAGGCCCTCCTCGCTGAACACCGCGGCGCCGCCGTTGACCGAGGCCATGAGCTTGCGCCAGCCCCGGGTCTCGGTCGCCCAGGTCCGGTAGTCGTACAGGTCGCCGACGGGGATCACCTTCGGGGGGAAGGTTCCTTCCGGCTCCGCCGGGTCGTTCCACCCGTCGAGCTTGGTGTCGCCGAGACCGTTTCCCATGCCCCGTCCCTCTTCGCGAGCTGCCGGACCTGTCCGCCCGCGTCAGTTGCCGTCGGTCTTGATGATCTTCTGGCCGTAGGTGCTCAGGTTGTCCAGGCCCTTGAAGGAGTCACCCATGATCTCGCCGAGCTTGTCGGTGGTCAGCGCGTTGAGTTCTTCGAGGTTCCGGTAGTCCGCGGCCATCTTCAGCAGGGCGGTCTGCACCGCGAGGAGGGCGGTGTTCATGTTGACGAGCATGTCCTTCATGTCGCCCTTGACGCCGCCGTCCTGGGCCGTCGCCCCGACGACCGCCTGCCGCAGCACCTCGGCCCGGGCGAAGGCACCGGGACGCGGGTCGATCGCGCCCACCTGGTCAGCCGTGGTGAGCAGGATGTTCCCGGCACCGGTGATCTTGCCCAGGATCTCCTTGGCGAACCACTCCAGCGCGGCGGTGTTCACCGCGACCCCGCTGGTCGAGGCGGTGTCACCCTTGAACGTCGGGTTGATTGTCGGCGGGGTGAAGCCCGAGTTCGTCGGGGTCTTATCCTCGTCGATCCAGTCGGACTTGTCGGTGAACGCGGGCGGCGTCACGTTCGACGGGTCGGTGATCTTGTCCTTGTACGTCTTGACGAGGTTCCGCCAGCCGTCGGTGTCGAGGATGTTCTTGTCGTACCACTCGCGGGCCTCGATCCACTCCGGATGCTCGGCGCGGACCTCGTCCTTCCACCGCTCGTAGTTCACCCCGGTGCGGTTGTTCTGGTGCTTGTTGTAGAAGGCCATCCAGGAGTCGTACGCCGCCTGGGTGGTGCCCTCCGGCTTTCCGATGGCGGCGTCGCCCATGCCGTAGGCGTTCATCGCGCTGATGGCTTTGTCGTTGGGGTATCCCCAGTCAATGCGGGCCAAGGAGCTCACTCCACTCGGGTGTCGACGGCGGAACGCTGGCACAGACCCCAGCGGCCCGGGTCGTCTAGCTCACCGGGCCGGGGACGGACGACGCCGGCCGCCACGCCGCGTCCGCGGCGGCCGTCCGGCGGTTCAGCCGCCGCGGACGTCGTTCCAGATCATGGCGTGACGCTGCTCGGTGGTGCCGTAGTTGTCCGAGATCTGCAGCAGCGTCATGCGGGCCTGCTCCAGGTAGCCGACCATCGAGTCGGCCGCCTGGTTCCAGGCCAGCTTCGAGACCTTGTACTGCTCCTGGGCGGCACCGGTCCACTGGGCGAGGCTGGCCTCGACAGTGCGCTCCATCTCCTCCAGCGACGACTGGATCTGGCCGTTGATGCGGTTCATGTCGGTCAGCACGGCGTCTGCCTGCACGAAGTCGAAGGTGTAGTTGGACACGTCAGTCCTCTCGGGAGGTCGGGGGTCGGGGTACGGCTCAGATGCCCGGCAGGGCGGCGCCGAAGGAGTTGGCCACGCTCGACGCCTCGTCCTCGGCCGTCTGGTAGCCCTTGGTGGTCACGCCCATGACCTCGAGCATGTTCAGCAGCTCGTTGATCACCCGCTGGAACGCGTTCTCCCAGTTGTCCATCGCCTGGTTGAAGCCCTGCGACGCCTGGCCGGTCCAGGAGGAGATCAGGATGGCCATCTGCCCGTTCACGGCCCGCAGCTGGCCGGTGAAGGCGGTGGCCTTGTCGGAGAACTCCTGGGCAGCCCGCTGCATACCCTCTTCGGTGGTACTGACGGTCGGCATCGTCACGGCCGGACTCCTCATGTCAGGGAAAGGTGGCAGGGAAGAGTGTTGATCCGCGGCCGCGCCCCGCGGCAACCCGGTCGCGCCACCATGTCCGAACGTCACCCAACATTGCACGGCAGCGCCCCCGCAACCGCCGCCACCGGCCGACAGCCCGGGAAGAGTGGTTGCACTTTCATGCACTGATCCCCGGCCGGAGTTCCGGCGCGACGGTCGTGGCGTCTTCACTGGACCGCGACGTCGAGGGAGTGGTCCGTCGTGAACTACAGCGAGCGCATCGAAGGCCTGTTCCAGGAGTACGAACGGCAGCGCACCAGCCTCGCCGAGATGCAGGCCCGGATGAGCGCGCTCTCGGCCACCGCGACGTCACCGCGCCGCGAGGTGAGCGTCACCGTCGGCCAGAACGGCGTGCTGACCGACATCCAGTTCCCCTCCGGCGCCCACAAGCGGCTCACCACCGCCGACCTGACGCGGCTCATCATGGACACCTACGCCGACGCCAAGGAACAGGTGATGAACCAGGCGGCCGACGTGCTCGCGCCGATGCTGCCGGACGGCCTCGACGCCCACAAACTGGTCCGGGGCCAGGCCGGGGCCGACGCGTTCCTGCCCAAGGAACCCCGCATGGTGACGAGCGTGCGGGAACTCCTGACCCGGGGGCCCGAATGATCAGCAACAATCCCGGCGGGCGGCTGTGGGTCGACCCGGACGGCGTGGAGGGGCTCGGCAAGGCGTACGAGTCGCACGTGCAGCTCTACGAGTCCTACCTCTCCCAGCTGACCGCCCTGCGCGCCCGGTACGCCGACGCCTGGGGCGACGACGACATGGGCGAGCAGTTCTCGACCAAGTTCCTCCAGGGCCTGGACAACCTCGAAGCGATCATCGGCGGCGTCAAGGGCACCCTGCACTACACCGCCCAGGGCCTCAAGGAGAGCGGGCGAGCATACCGGGAGGCGGACGAGGCCGCCCTGGACGTCAGCCGGAAGATGGCCAAGGACTTCGACGGCCTGGACGGACCCACGTACGCGAGGCGGACGGTGGCGGGCCCGGTGCTGGAGCCCACGGCGGAGGGTGAGCCGCGCCGGCCCCATCTGCTGTCCCGCCGCCTGGCGGTCGGCGAGCCGGCCGGTGAGCCGGTCGCCGAGCGGGCCAGGCTCCTCCCGCAGCAGCAGGGCACGCCGCTGCTGCCGCTGGAGCCCGCCGAGGCGCTGACCCCGCTCACCGCCGCCACTCCGGCCATCTCGTCCTACTCCGTGCGGCCGGAGTACGCGACCGCGCACGTCGGCGGCCGGCCGCTGCCCGAGGGGTACCGGCTGATCGCGCTCAACCCGTTCGAGGACGGCAGCACCCGGGTGGACGCGAACCTCTACGACTCGATCACCCCGCTGACCGGCACACCCGTCACCACGCCGGACGGCAGGGCGATCGATCCCGGACAGGGCCGGTTCTTCGTCGTCAAGGAGAACCCCTCGGTGGACCCCACCGCGCCCGGCTACCAGCCGCTGTACCTGAGCTACGCGCCCGACGGCACGCCCACCCCGATCATCCCCGGCGCCTGAGCCACCCACCCGCGCCCGGTAGGACATGCCCGACTTCCACATCCCCAACGACCCGCAGTGGCAGTGGGCGTACGACCTGATCCTCGTCGCCGTCGGCGAGGAGTACCCGAAGGCCGACCCCGCCGCCCTGCGGGCCATGGGCGACGAACTGTACGCGCTCAGCAGCACCATCCTCAACGGGATGGGCGCGACCGCCAACCTCGGCTACGGGCTGGCCGGGAGCCTGTCCGGCCCGGCGATGGACGCGTTCCAGCAGTACCAGGTCGGTATCACCAAGAACGTGCCGGCCGGCGGCAACATCGCGCTGGCACTGGGCGGCTCGGCCTACAACTTCGCGCTGGACTCGGAGAACACCCAGTACAACATCGTCATCGCGGCCTTCACCCAGGTCGTGGAGATCGCCATCGCGCTGGCCTCCGGCTTCGGCGCGGCGGCGGTGCCCGCCCTGATCAAGATCGGTCAGGAGATCGTCGGGGCGCTGATCAGCCTGTTCCGCCAGCGCCTGCGCAACATGCTGATGCGGCTGGCCTGGGAGGCGTTCCAGGAGGGCCTGGAGGAACTCTGGCAGAGCGCCGCCGCCCAGGTCACGCAGATCATCGAGGGCAACCGCAAGTCCCTGGACTACAAGGACCTGGCGATGGCGTTCGCCGGAGGCGCGTTCATCGGCGCGGGCGTCAGCGGCGTGCAGATGATCGGCGGCAAGTTCTTCCCGAAGATCAACAACAGTGTCCTGTCGCGGGAAGGGCTGTCGGCACTCGCCGAGACGCTGTTCGAGGGCCTGTTCACCATGATGGTCGGTGGCGGCGGCTTCAACCCGTGGGCCACCATGACGTCGTCGATGATCGGCGGAATGGCCCACCACTACGCCACAGTGGTCGGCCAGAGCTACGGCCCGGGCGCCGGTGCCGGGGCGCCACCGCCGACGATCGAGACGAAGAACCTCACGACCACCGCTCCCACGCCTCCGCCCACGGCCGTGGACGGACCACCCGTGCCCCCACCCGTCGGCTCCTCCGCCGGCCCGGGCAGTCAGGGCGGCGGCCCGGGTCCGCAGCCCTCGGGCGGCCCGGTCGCCGGAGGCGGTGCCGGTCAGGGGTCCGGCCCGGGCGACGCCGGGGGTCAGGGGCCGGCGCATCAGGGCTCCGGCGACCAGGGTCCGGGCAACCAGGGCACCGGTCAGGGCAGCGCCGGAAGCACCGCTCCGGGCAGCCAGCCTCCCGGGGGCCAGACCGCGGGCGGCCAAACTGCGGGTGGCCAAACTGCGGGTGCTCAGACCCCGGGCGGTCAGACCTCCGGGGGCCAAAGCGCTGGCGGTCAGACCGCAGGCGGCCAAACTGCGGGCGGTCAGACCCCGGACACTCAGACTCCGGGCGGCCAAACCGCGGGAGATCAGACCGCGGGCGGTCCAACCGCGGATGGTCAGACCGCCGGTGGTCAGGTCCGCGACGGGTCGCAAGCGGGCGTATCGAACGGCAGCGCGAGCCCCGACGGCGTCGGAGGTCAGACCCCGAGCGGGCCCGGCACGGCCGGTCCGGGCGCCGGCGCCGACCCGCGTGGGGTCGGCGGTGTCGCCACGGGGCCGGGCCCGGCCGCAGGCGGCGAAGCCACGGCACCGCGCGCCGACTCGACGGGTACGCCGGGCGGCAACCCGGCGAGCACCGGCACCGGTACGCCCACGATCGGCACCCCGGCAGCGGGCGCCGACGTCGCCGCGCCCTACGGCGGCGGACTTCCCGGTTTCGACACTCCGACGTCGAGCGGCGGAACAGCCGGTGCCGACACCCCGGCACCCGTGACCTCGCCCGCCACCACTGCCGGCCCGGTGGCCGTCCCGGCCGACCCCGCACCGTCCACCGCCACACCGAGCACAGGCACCCCGACAACCACCACGCCAGGCACAGCCACGCCGAGCACCGGCACCGCGAGCACCACCACACCGAGCGCCGGCACCGCGAGTACCACCGCACCGCCGACCACCGTCACGCCGACCACCACCGCATCGAGCACCGGCACCGGCACCCCGTCTGCGAGCACGCCGTCGACCAGCCCACCGACCAGCGCGCCGAGCACCGGCACGTCGACCACGAGCACCCCGGCCACCGGTACGCCGTCGTCGAGTTCGACCACCAGCGGCCAGCCGACCGCTCCCCCACGCGGCGTCGTCGGCGCCGCGCCCCCGCCACCGATGGCGCCCGTCGACGGCATCTCGGTCGACGGCCCGGCCGTGGTCGCCTCCCCGGCCACCGATCCGGGTGTCGGCACGCCGTCCACAGGGGAGCAGGCGGTCGCGGTGCCAGGCCCGACCACCGACGCCACATCGAGCGACGTCCACTCGGACGCCTCGGTGGACGCCACCGCCGACACGGTGGCGGAACACGCCACGGACACGAGCGCCGTCGGCACCGCACCGACGCCGGACGGACCGACGCCAGGACAGGGCGACACCGCCGAACCGACGCCGGACGGGTCGCGAAGCGTGCAAGCGCCGCCGCTCGCCGTCGCGGACCCTGCCGCGCCCAGCCGGGCCGAGCGGAGCCCGCAGTTCCGGCAGGCCAAGGCGAGCGCGGAACCGAAGCGGCTGCGCACCGAGCGGTACGTGCCCTGGAAGGACACCGTCGTCCCCGGCACGCACCTGCTGCGCGGCGAGATCACGACTATCGACTTCACCACCCGGGAGTTCACCGCCGACGGCAGGGACTACCGGTCGTTCGACGTACACCTGGATCTGGTCTCGAAGAACGACCAGATGTCCCCCCGGGAGTTGCGGGACTTCGCGGAGACGGTGCAGCGCACAGTCGACGACATGGTCAACGGCCGGTACACGCTGCCCGACGGCCGGCTGCTGCACATCGACCTGGTCGTCGACACGCCTCCGTGGCGCGACGGTATGACCCGCGACTGGCAGGCGGATCCGCGCCGCAACCCGCCGGTCGAGGTGACCTCGGAGACCGGGGTGAGCACCGACCAGCACCTGTGGAACACCGGGGACCGTCTCTCGGTGATGGTGCACGAGGTGATGCACTACCTCGGGGCCAAGGAGGGTCACCAGGCCCCCGAGCACCTGTTCACCACAGTCGACCGTCCCGGGGTGATGGGCGTCGACGTCGGCGCCCTGCCGACGTCGTCGGAGCAGGCCGCGACCTCGACCGGGCCGGTCGACTATCTCACCGCGCAGGATCTGGCGACGATCCACGACGCCGCGCTGACCGCCGGCCCGGTGCGCGACCTGCCGGTGCCGCAGACGGCGCACGACCAGACGCCGGACCCGCGTCCGAATCCGCAGATCCCGTCCCGCGCCCCGGCCCCGCCACCGCCGCCGCCACCACCGCCCGGCGTGACGGGCATGCCGCCACCACCGCCACCGCCACCCGGTATGCCGGGCATGCTCCCACCGCCACCACCGCCGGGCATGCCGCCACCACCCGGCATGCCGCCACCGCCGTCGGCCGGTCCCACGACTCAGGCCGTCGACCTGACCCCGACGGACCTCTCACCCGCCACGCTGCGGCACCGTGACCCGAGGCCCTCGCCCACCCCCGTCGGCCAGAAGCTGAACGAGAGGTACGGCGTCGTGCACGTCGTGGACCAGGGGTCACCCGGCGTGGGACACCAGGCCGCGACGGTCGCGATGCTCGACGGGCTGGCCGCCACCGGCTACCGGGGCACGGTCGTGCTGACCTATCCCGGCAACAAGACGCCCTTCTACGCCGAGCAGCTCGGCCGGCAGGAGGAGTTCGAGACACCGGCGGGCTCGTACGACCTGTTCCACCGGGAGTGGACCGGCCACCGCGGTGGGATGGACGTCGTCATGCGACCGCAGGGGCCGCCCGGCACCAATGAGAAAGCCTGGAAGACGACGGACTGGCCCGGCGCGCCACGGGCCAAGGCGTGGCAGGTGGACCGGCAGAAGGGTTTCCGCGAGAAGAAGATCCGCGAGCAGGGCAACACCCAGAGCCTGCGCATGGACGAGCTCGCCGCCCGCCTGCTCCCTGACGGCGACGTGCTGACGGTGCTGCCGGCTGTCGACGTACCGAAGAACGACGACGGCTCGGAGTGGACCGCGGAGCAGAAGCGGGAGTGGTTCCAGCAGGCGTGGGCCGGTCCGCTGCGCGACGCCGCCCGTGGCAGGGACCACGACGTCGTCACGCTCCAGCCGTTCCTGTGGGACCAGTTCCCCCGGCAGGTCCGCAGCACCACCGGGACGGTCGAGGCGGAACTCGACGAGACCTCGACCGGGGTGCCGTCCTACCGTCGCCCGCCGCCCTCCACCCGGCCGGCCGCCCGGGACGTCATCACCGCCACCGGGATCCCCGGGGCCGACGACCTCGCGGCAGTGGTCGACGACGACGCCACCGACGTGGTGCTCGTCTACTACGGCGACACGCCTGACACTCCCCCGCACCAGGAGGTCGTCGACCGGCTGGCCGCCGCGGCCCGGCCCGGCCGGAAGACCGTCGTCCTGGTCCTCGGCAACGACGAGCGGGTCCTCACCACGAGCAACGCCGACGTCCACGTCGCCGCGCTGCCCCGCATCACACCCGAGCAGATGGCCGGTCTCCGCGACCGCGCCACGCTCGTGGTCACCGAGGGCGCGAACACATGGCAGGAGTCGCTCGCGGAGGGCAGGCCCACGCTCTCGGTGACCGGTTCCGTGGGTGACACCCGGCCGTGGGATCACGAGCCCGCGTCGGTCCGGAACGACTCCGCCCAGGGCGGCCACGACCTGCTCGTGAACGCGTCGGAGTACCTGCGGAACGGCGGCGACCCCGCCACGGTGCGGGACTTCGTCCAGGACGACGACGGCGGTGTCCGCACGTACTTCGACGGGTGGCGGGACGCGCTCGGCCAGACCGGCTCCGACCAGGTCGACCAGGCCCTCGCCACGGTCACCGGCCTGCCGCTGGACCCGGACGCCCGCCCGCGCACCGACGCCGCGCCCGGCGCTCCCCCGGCCGACAACACCCTGCGCGTCCCGGGAGTCCTGCCGGACCGGTTCCCCACGCCCAAGACCCGCGACGAGATCTCCCAGGCACGCGCCGAGCAGCACGACACCGCGCCACGGCGGATCGCGAACACCAGCGCGTACGACGTCATCGACCGTGGGCTCCATCCCGACACCCGCGTGCCCGACGTGGTCGCCCGCTCGTACGAGCAGGCCGGCCTGACCGTTCCGGCGGGCGACCGGCCCCGCCTGCGCCTCGACGCGGTGGACAACCGCATCGCGTACGACCATCGGGTGCTGGACCTCGGCGACCGCAACGTGCAGGACTTCACGGTCAAGGTCTTCCTGGACCCCCGGGACGACGCGGCGGCGGATGCCCGGCCGGACGTGGAGACCCGGGTACGCGACGCGCTCGACGCGATCTACAACCAGGGCTTCCGGATCGGCGCCGATCAGCTCAACGTCACAGTGGAGTTCGTGACCCGGCCGAGCGAGGCACACGCCGTCGTGGCGCTGCACGGCTCTCCGTCACCGACCACCCAGACCACCTGGTCGACGCACTCCTCCGACCTCGACCTCGCGCACGAGATCGGGCACTTCCTCGGTCTGCGCGACGAGTACTCGGTGGCGGACCGCGCCCTGGACGGCACCTTCGTCCAGGGCGACAACTCGCTGATGGCGACCACCACGCGGCAGCCCGGCAACGATCCGCGGTTGCTGGCGCGCAACGTCCACCGGATCGCCGGTCAGCAGCGCGACGTGCTCTCACCCGACCGCGGCGGGTTGCCGCCCCGGGCGGCGCCGGTCCGGTTCGAGCCGGTACGGGTGCCCGGCGGCCGCAACGCGCGGTTCGACGAGCTGACCCGGCACACCCGCGACGTCGGTCCGGGCAACTACCGGAAGGAGACTGCCGACCTCAAGGACGACGGCGCGCCGATCGGGTTCGTCGTCAACTCGATGCTGCCCGCCAACGACGTCGACCAGATCCCCGAGGTGGTCCGTGCCGTCACCGAGGGACTCGCCCCGGGCACCACAGTCGCGTTCGTCTTCGGCGTCAACACCACCGCCGAGGTGCCCGACCTCGCCTTCCGGGACGCGGTCGCCCGGGCCGCCCGGCTCGCCGAGGACCTCGACGTGCCGGTGGCGGTCAACGGCTACGCGGTCGGCACGAAGAACGGGAAGTTCCCGTACGGCCGCACCCGCAACCAGGTGCTCCGCGACCCCGACACGGTCGCCGCGATCCAGGGCCTCGCGCAGGGCGGTCCGGACGGCGAGGCCCGGCGCTACCCGTACGTGTCGATCCAGGACTTCGACATGGGCGCCCGGACGACGGCCGACGGCACCCACGTGTTCGACCGCATCGACAGCCGGACCCGCTTCGACCCGGACGCGACCGGACCGCAGGACGAGCCACCGGCCCGGCCCATGATGATCTCCGGCGGATACCGCGTCGGCGACACCGAGGAGCTGATCCGGCGTACCCGGGAACGGCTGGAACGACGCGCACGCGACCACCGGGCGAGGATCGCCGGCCTCCCCGCGGGCAGCGAACGCACGACCGAGCAGCAGAAGCTGGCCGCCGTGCGCAACGGCCTCGCCAAGCTCGACACGCAGGCCGGGCGGGACGCCTTCGTCCGGGACTTCACCACAGCCGTGGACGAGGACATGCGGTCCCGGGACCGGCAGGCGACGGTCCACCCGATGCTGCCGTACTCGCCGGAGCCGAACCTGTTCGTCGACGGCCTGCTCACCCTGGGCCGGCCCGAGGTCCGGTTCGGCGACGCGGGCGCGGAGTTCCTCCTGCTGGCCGAGAGCCTGCACCGGGCGTACGGCGAGGAGCTTGCCGTCGCCCACGGCGCGGCGACGCCGGCCGGCCTGCCGGCGGACGTCCTCACCGTCGACGTCCAGGTCGACTCGCAGAACAACAGGCATCCCGACCGCGACCTGGCCTTCATGACGGACTTCGTGGGCGCCGCCACGCCCACCGACCTGTCCCGGCTCGCGGCCGACTTCGCCGTCGGCAACTTCCTGCCGCAGTCGCACGCCGTGCCGACCAACGTCAACCGGCAGCTGTTCTACACCGAGGGCACCGGCTTCAAGGAGTACCGGGCCGAACTGCGCAGGCCGGACCTCGCCGCCCCGAAGCCGTTCGCCGCACCCACCGTCGTGGTGCCCGGCCCGTCGTGGACGTGGCAGCAGACGCTCACGCCGCAGCAGCTGCGGCAGCTCGGCGCGCAACCACACAACAGGTACGTCACCGCCGTCTCGCTGCCGGCGCCGGACACCACCACGGCGCCGGACGTCCCACCCGAGTTCGATCCCGACCTGGACCCGGCACGGCCGGCCCGGACCGTCGGCCTGCCGGACAGCCAGCGCCTCGTCGCCGCGCACCTCGTCGCGACGTCGAACGACTCCGGGACCATCCAGCAGGAGTTCGCCGCCGCCACCGCCGTCGCCGACCGTGGCGGGCTCGACCGGCAGTCCGGCTCCCTCTACGACGCGATCGCCGACGCGCTGCCCGACGGTGACGCCGACGACCTGCGGATGCGCACGCTGCACGCCGGCCGGGACACGATGAGTCTCGACGAGACCGCGGCGATGCGGCAGCGCAACCCGTACCACAACGGCCACTTCGTCCGGGCCGTACTCGCCCCCGACCCCGGGGAGCAACGCCGCGACACGCCGGTCGACGACGCCGAACGGCAGCGCATCGCCAACGCGCACGACGTGGTCGAGTTCGCCGCCGCCCGCGGCACCCAGGTGCACCTCGTCGTGTACGACGACCCGGCCGGGACGCCGCGCGACTACCCGGTGGTCGGCGCCCGGCCCCGTGGACGGCTGGAGCTGCTCCGCACGATCGACCCGTCGGGTCACGTCACCTACGCACGCCATGTGCCACCTCCGTCGGCCCCGGCGAGCGACACCGACAGCGACAGTGATTCCGGCGGCTTCGACCTGTTCGGCGACGACGACGGCTACGGAGGCTTCGACGGCGGCTTCGACGACGACAGAAGCGACGACAGCGACGACGGTCTCGCCACGTCCACGCCGGCCGACGACCCGGCCACCCGGTCGGCCGCCGACGACACCACCACCGCAGAAGAGACCGCCGCAGAAGAGACCACCGCCGCGGAGGACACCGCGGGCGGGACGTCGTCGGCCGCCGGGACCACCGCGCCGCTGCCGTCGCCCGACGCGGTACGCCGGGGCCTGCCCTCCTACCTGCGGGACAGCCGCACCCTCGGCCTCGCCGAACAGTTACGCGCCACCGAGAACGTGGCACTCGGCGCGGTGCTGCGGACCCTCGACCCCGGCCTGTCCGACGACGTGGTCGCCGCCGTGGAGGCGGACAGCCGCGACGACGTGGACCAGTTCCTCGGCGAGGGCCGCCCGTACCCGGTCACGATCGACGGGCGGCCGGCCGAGCTGCGGGTCACCGCCGTCCTCGACTGGGACGCGCTCACAGTGGACCGGGCCCACGACGACCCGCGCAAGGTGTCCGCCAAGAACCGGGAGAACCTCACCCACACGCTGCGCCACAACCGGGACCGGCGGGTCGAGCCGAAGGTGACAGTCACCGCGATACCCGGTGTCGTCGTCGGCGTCGGCGGCTCGGTGCCGACGGCGCCCACCACCGAGCACTCCGCCGCCCACAAGGACACCTACACGTCCACCACCACGGTCAAGGTCACCGGGCTGACCGAGGTGACGGTGCCGATCCGGTTCGTCGCAAGGCTCGTGCGGCCCGGCCGTCCCGCCGTCGAACCGGTCGAGACCTCCGGCAGCGTCGCTCTCGCCGTACACACGGGGTTGCGGACGGCAGACGCGACAGCGCCGGCCGCCGCGGACCGTGCGCTCGGCGCGCCCGTGCCGGCCCGGTTCGGGGTGGAGAGCGTACGCAGCCGGCCGGCCGATCCGGGCGCCACGTTCTTCGACCAGGTGGAGGCGATCCTTGCCGAGGACGGCATGGCCGACCTCGTGCGGATCGGCGCGCCCGGCCGCCCGGTGATGCAGAAGCTGCTCAGCGACGCGACGTTCTCCGGCAGCCTGCCGGCGATGGTGGTCACCGACCCGGCGAACGTCCACGACGGCTGGGTCCGGTCGGGTTCGCTGCCGCGCGCCGCGCGCAGCGGCTGGCGGCGTTTCTTCCCGGGCCGCGCCCGGCAGGTCGAGGTCCGCCTGGTCGCCCGGCACGTCGAGGAGGTGGAGCGGGTCGACGGGCTCACGCACGTCGACACGTCCGCGCTCGCCGCCGAGAGCACGAGCGCCGCCGCCACCAAGCGGCAGTGGGGGCTGTGGGGCCTCGCCGGCGCCGGAGTGGACGCCGCGCCGCTGAGCCTGGTCGTCGGGCCGCGGATCGGCGGCGGCCGGGAGCGTGGCGCCACCCGGACGATCACCGAGCGGACCGGCGGCAAGCAGACGGTGACCGGCACCGCGCCGGGCGTCCGCTACCGGGTCGAGTACGGCGTCCAGGTGCGCGTCCTGGGCCGCGCGCCGCGGATGCTGTCCGGTTCCGTCGACGCGCTCCAGTGGACCACCGGCGACCGGCTGCCCGGCACCGCCCTCGACCCGGACGGCCGGGAGTGGCGCGGACGGCGCGGCACCGACCGGACCCACTTCGCACCGACGCGCATCGAGCGGGGTGAGTCGTTCGGCGGCGCGTACCTGACCCGGGTCGGCGACCGGAGCCTGTACGAGACGGTCGCCGACGCGGTGCGGTCGGTGCCCGGTCACGACCGGTTCCGCCTGGCCACCCGCGACGAGACGCTGCGGCACTTCGGCGACCAGCAGCTCGCCGACGGGCTGACCCCCGAGCTTCAGGCGGCACTGACCCGGGCCACCGACCTGCGCACGCAGCTCTCCCCCGACCAGCTGCGCCACCTGGCGGACCGGATCGTCGGCCCGGGGTTGAAGATCCCGCTGATCCGTACCGGCACGTTCCACGACCACGTCACGGTGGTGACGATCAAGGGCAGCCTCGGCGAGGTGTCCGACGGCGACCTGCTCGACCACGACAAGATCGGCACCGCCGCCAAGCGGACCGCCAGGTCCACAGTCACCAGCGCCCGCGACGACAGCCGGTCGGCCGAGCTGAGCCTGGAGCCACGCATCCTGGGCCCGCTCGGTCAGGCCGCCTCGACGCTGCTCGGCGGACCGCGCGCCGCGGTCACCTGGGGCACCACCGACGAGAGCGCCGTCACCGGCGGGCAGTCCACCGAGAGCGACCACGGGCCGGCGCTCGACGACGAGGGCAAGCCCACCGGGGTACGGCTGCGCGAGTTCGCCGCCACCCTCGACCTCACCGTCACCACCACGTCCACGGTGCGGGTCAACCAGGCGGGCCGGCAGCTGTCGTTCGGGGCGTACGGCCGGGACGTGCCCACCGTCGTCGCCGCATCAGAGCAGCGCCCCCGCACGCACCGCCTCGACGTGCGCATGCTCGTCCCGGAGTCGCGGGTCTCCCGGCAACGCCCCGGCGCGGAGCCCAGCCCGGTCCCCCGCGACGTGGAGACCATGGCGTACCCGCCGCCGCTGAACCGGATGACCGGCGGGCCGCACGACCTCGACGGACGCCGGGTGGAGTCGTTCGTCGGCGCCGACCGGTTGCAGGACGCAGTGGTCGAGACGCTGCGCGAGGCCGCCCGGGACGACATCTACGCCGCCGAGGACGGCCGGATCTCCACTGTGGTCGCCGACGAGCTGTCGCCCGAGCGCCTCACCGGTGACGCCGAGCTGTTCAGCCGCCCGCTGGCGCTGAGCAACCTGTGGCACGGCCGCCGGGCCGCCGACGCCCGCGCCGACGTGCGGGTACGGCTGCGCCCGACCAACCCGGCGGTGCTCGACGGCGCCGAGTTCGCCCGCGTCAAGCGGACCTTCGCCAGCGGCACCGCCCGCAAGACCACTCACGCGCGCGCGGTCGAGCTGAGCGTCTCCGGCACCGGCGTCGCGTCGGTCAGCGGGCCGGTCGCCGACCACGGCGGCAGCACCGGCCGGCCCGGGGGCGCTGTCATCCTGTCCGTCACACCGTGGCGGCGGGCGTGGGGCCGGATCAGCGAGCGCAGCGCCTCCGGGGTCTCCAAGCTGCGCCTCGGCGGCGGCCGGGCCGAACGCGAGCTGCTGGTGCGGGTGGACGTCGAGGCCGAGGTGGTCGCCGAGGCCCGGCACGACAGCAACCTGCGTCCGCTGGGCCGCTGGCCCGGCACACCGGCCCGGCGGGCCGGCCGGCGGCTCACCCTGCCCGGCGCTGTCGTCATGCGGATGACCCCGGCGGAGCTGAAACGACTCCAGGACCGCGACCGCGCCCGCCGGCACGGCACCGCCGACGTACGGCTGCACCTGCGGCACGCCGAGAACGCCGAGACGCTCCGCGCCGAGCAGCGCGAGCAGCTCGCCCGGATGGCGCGCGAACAGGCCACGGAACTCGGGAACCTGCTGCGGCGGCAGCACACCGACCTGCGTGACGTGCAGGCCTACGTGGACCGGGTCCGGCGGGACCGCCGCGTCAGCCCGGCGGGCCGGCAGCTCGCCGACGACTACCTGGCCGATCTCCAGGAACGCCACCGGCGCGAACGCGAGGATCTGGCCGCGGCGCACGAGGCGGCCACGGACGCGCTGCGGACGGCGCAGGAGCGGGAGCGGGCCGAGCAGGCCGAACAGCAGCAGCGGGAACGCGACCTGGTACGCGAGGCACAGCAGCGGCAGAACGAGGACGCCGCCGGCCCCGGCGCACCGGCCCACGCGGCACAACCGGAGTTCCGGGCCGGACCGGAACGGTCCCTCGGCATCGGCGGCGTCACCACCCACATCGACCTCACCGATCGCATCCCGCACCTGCGGCGTGCCCTGGCGCGGGAGTCGAGCGAGGAACTCGCCCAGGCGATCCTGCCGTCCACCCGGGACCGCGGCCCGGACGACCCGATCCGAGGGCTCGGCAGCACCGGTTTCCTCGGCGCCGCCCACCTGCACCTGGCCGACGCGCTCAACGGCGGCCGGAGCGAGACGGTACGGCTGGAGCGGCGTTTCCGGGGCGCCACGTACGACGTCACGCTCACCGCCGAGCCGGTGGGCGAGCCGAGCTTCACCGGCATCGACCTTGTCGACGAACTGTCCGTCACCGACCGCGCGGTCGTCGGCGAGGCGCAGACCCGCACGACGTCGCGGACGGCGGCGCAGGTCACGTTGACCGGACGTGCGCAGGGCACCGAGACCGACCGGGTTCAGGACGACGCCACCCGCACCACCGGGCACGGCCCGGCCTCCGGCACCGTCGCCGCCGGTCTCACCGGCACCGCCGCCCTCGGCAACCAGGCCACCAAGGCGATCGAGCGCACCGGCCGCACGTACGAGCAGTCGCTGACCGTGTCCGGCCCGGTGCCCACGTACCGCGGGGCGGTCCGCCTGACCGTCACCGTCACCGGGCGCGGGCTGCCCGAGGGCGGCGTGTCGGTCCACGCGGTCCACGACGTCACCACGTACTCGGCGACCGAGGGCAGGAAACTGGCCGTGTCCGGCCCGGTCACACCGGTCGCCGCCGGGCAGACCACCGACGAGGGCCGGCGGCGATGGCGCGAGGAGGCCGGCTTCGACCGGCTGCCCGAGCCGGGCCGG
This sequence comes from Micromonospora sp. CNZ297, assembly GCF_007827625.1. Taxonomy (NCBI): domain Bacteria; kingdom Bacillati; phylum Actinomycetota; class Actinomycetes; order Micromonosporales; family Micromonosporaceae; genus Micromonospora; species Micromonospora sp. CNZ297. The sequence continues at coordinate 544,672 of NZ_VISU01000001.1, forward strand.
TTCGCCGTCGAGGACGTCCTGGTCGACCTGCCCGGCCTGCACGATGCGGCCCGGCAGGCGCTCGTCGCCTCCGGCGCCGCACCCGGCAGGGACGTCGATGCGGCGCTGCGCGACACACTGACCGTGAGCCGGATCAAGGCGTTGCCGGCGATGCTGACCGGCGCGTACCCGCTGCCGATGCCGGCCGGGCTGGGCCGCGACCTGTTCCTCGACGCCCGGCTGGTGGCCCGCCCGAAGCTCCTGCGCGCGGACGCCACGGTGAAGATCGGCGGCTCGGCGAAACGCGCCGCGGACACCGAGTACGAGCAGACCGCCGGACGTTCGTTCGCGCTGAAGACGGCCGGGCCGCTCGTCGTCGGCGGCGTCGGCCATCCGGGCGGCGCGAGCCGGGTGGGCGAGCGGCAGGACTTCGCCGCCGTCAACGCGGCCACACTGGTCGAGCAGCAGCTCTACCGGACCGACCCGGGCGCCCAGGTGAAGGACGAGGGCAAGGTCTCGGTCAGCACGACCGGCAAGCCGGCCCGGCGCACCGACCCGGACGACAAGCTCACCGCCGCGGTCGAGTACGACGTCGAGTTCCGTTTCGTCGCGCGTTCCCGCGACGCCGCGGGCCGGCACCGGGCCGGCACGGAGGTCCGGGTGCCCGGCGGTTTCGTGGTCCGGCTGGACGAGGCGGCGGCCCGGGACGTCATCGGCCGGGACCTCTCCCCCGGTCTGCGCGCTTCCGCGCTCGCCGTCGCCGACGCGGCGAAGAAGCTGTCGGCCGCGGCGGCCCGCCTGGACGGCCTGGCCTCCCGGACGGACGCGGACGCCGACGCCGTCGCCGAGGCCGAGCAGTCCGTGACGGAGGCCGAGAACGCCTGGTGGGACGCCTACCGTGCGCACGAGGCCGAGGTGGCCCCGCCACCACCGGCCCCGGCTCCGCCGGTGGACGTGCCCGCCGCCGAGGTGGCCACGCCCACCGCGCAGGCCCCTGTGGTCGGCGACCCGGTCGACGTCACCACCGGCCGGGTCCTCTACACCGAGGTCGACGCCCGCCTGCCGGGGCTCACCCTGGAACGGACCCACCGCTCCGACTACCGGTGGGGCCGCTGCTTCGGCCCGGCCTGGGCCTCCACGCTGGACCAGCGCGTCGTCACCGACGACACGTACGCGCGGTTCCTGGCCGCCGACGGCTCGATCCACACGTACCCGATGCCGGCCGAGGGCGACGAGGCGCTGCCGGTCGCCGGCCCCGGCGGGCCGCTGCGCCGGCTGGCCGGCGGCGGCTGGCTGCTCACCGAGCCGGGCCGGTCGCTGCTGTTCGCGCCCGCCGACGCCCACGGCGACTCCTGGCTCACCGACGTGGTCACCGACCGCACCGGGTGGCGGATCGAACGCTCCGCCGACGGCACGCCCCACCTGCTGCTCTCCGCGTCCGGCCTGGTCGTGGTGCCGCACCTGACCGGCGGCCTGGTCGTCGGCGCACACGTCCGCGCCGCCGACGGCACCGTCCACCTCCCCTCCTTCGGCTACGACGACAGGCGGCGCCTGGTCGAGGTCCGCAACTCCTCCGGACACGAGACGCGGCTGCGCTACGACGAGGCGGGCCGGCTCGTGCGCTGGCAGGACCGCAACGGCGAGTGGTTCGGATACGACTACGACGAGGCGGGCCGCTGCGTCCGGGCCGGCGGCGGCGGTGACGTCCTGCGCTACTCCCTGCGGTACGACGACGGCGTCACGCACGTGACGAACTCGCTGGGCGAGGTGACCCGGTACGAGTTCGACGAGCGCCACCTGGTCACCGCGATCGTCGACCCGCTGGGCGGGACGGTCCGGCAGGAGTGGGACGCGGCGCACCGGCTGCTGTCGCGCACCGACCCGCTCGGTCGCGTCACCCGCTTCGACCACGAGGCGCGCACGCTCACCCTCCCGGACGGCTCGACCCACCCGGTCCCGCCGCGCCCGCCCGCGTACGCGGACGACATCGAGTTCGACGCGCTCGGACGGGTCCGGGCGACCCGGGCCCCGGACGGCGCGGTCACGACGTACGGCTGGACCGCCGAGGGGGATCTCGCGTGGCGGGTCCGCCCGGACGGCTCCACGCAACGGTGGTTCTACGACGGTGAAGGGAATCTGGTGGACGTCATCGACGCATCAGGAAGGGCGGTGAGCTTCGAGTACGGCCCCTTCGATCTACCCACGGCACGGGTGGATCAGGCGGGGAACCGCACCGAGTTCACGTACGACACGGAACTACGGCTCATCGGGGTGACGAATCCGGCGGGCCGGACGTGGCACTACGAGTACGACGCGGCAGGCCGGCTGTGCGGGCAGACCGACTTCGACGGCCGTACCCAGCGCTACGAGCACGACGAGGCGGGCCGGCTGGTCGCGCACACCGACGCCGCCGGCACCGTCACCCGCTACCGCTGGGACGCGCGGGGCCGGGTCGTGGAACGCCGGGTCGGCGACGCCGTCACCCGCGTCGAGTACGACGCCGACGGCCACGTGGCGGCAGTGCTCAGCCCGGACGCGCAGGTGCGGTTCACCCGCGACGCCGAGGGCCGGGTGCTGTCCGAGACGATCAACGGCCGGACGGTGCGCACCTCGTACACCGCCTCCGGCACGGTCGAGGCGCGCACCACGCCGTCGGGCCGGTCGAGCCGGTGGACGTTCGACGCCGCCGGCCGCCCGGAGAGCCTGACCGCCGGGGAGCACCTGCTCGGCTTCACCCACGACGACGCCGGCCGGGAGATCGGCCGGACCGTCGGCGGCCTGGTCGCGCTGCGGCAGACCTTCGACGCGGCCGGGCGGCTCACCGGGCAGCACATCGCCGACGCCGCCGAGCGCCGCTACACCTACGACGCCGCCGACCGGGTCACCGCGATCGCCGACTCGCTCGCCGGTGACCAGTCCTTCACCGCCGACGACACCGGCCGCGTCCGGGCCGTCGACGGCGACGTCCCGCAGCGGTACGACTACGACGAGGCCGGCAACCTGGTCGGCGCCGGTGGCGGGCGCTGGGAGTTCACCGGCACCATGCTCGTGCGCTCCGACGACGCGACGTTCTCCTACGACGCGAAGGGCCGCCTCACCGGCCGGGTCGACGACGCGGGCGCGTGGCGCTTCGAGTGGGACGCCGAGGACCGGCTGGTCCTGGCCGTCACGCCCGGCGGTGACCGCTGGCGTTACCGCTACGACGGCTTCGGCCGGCGTATCGCCAAGCAGCGTCTCGGCGACGGCGACCGGGTGCTGGAGGAGGTGTCGTTCGCCTGGTCCGGTGACCTGATGCTGGAGCAGACGCACCGCGACGCCGCCGGCGCCACCACCACGACCACGTGGGACTACCGTCCGGACGCGGCGGTGCCGGTCGCGCAGACCGACGACGGCACGCTCCGCGCGGTGATCACCGACACCATCGGCACCCCGACCCACCTGGTCGAGCCGGGCGGCGGGCTGCGCTGGTGGTCGCGGGGCGACCTGTGGGGACGCGGCGCGGACCGGACCGCGACGCCGCTGGCCTTCCCCGGCCAGTACGTCGACGCCGAGACCGGCCTGCACTACAACCGGTTCCGCTACTACGACCCGGCCACCGGCCGGTACGTCAGCCCCGATCCGCTGGGCCTGTCCGGCGGGCCGAACCCGACCGCGTACGTCAGCAACCCGCTGACCGTGGCCGACCCGCTGGGCCTGACCAGTTGCACGCCGGCTCCGACGACGCCGCACCCGCTGGCCGCTGTGGAGCCGGCGCTCGCCGCGCCCTCCGACCAGACGCCCAGCAGCCTGCCCACGAACGCGGCGCCGCCACCGCCGAGCGCGCTCTACGGCATGCCGACCTGGGTGCGGGAGGCCAGGCGCAACCCGGACGGCACCGTCACCTACGAGTACGTGCAGCGCGACACCCCGTCGCCGCCGCCGCTGAGCACACCGGTCGGGCAGGTCACCGCGCAGGCCCAGGCCTGGTTCGACACTGTCGGTTTCGCCTCGCAGACGACGCTGGCCGACACGTCCTCGACGGCGTACCAGAGCTACCAGAGCATCCGTTCCGACCTGTACGCGAGCACCGGGCACCGCCCGCGTACCGGGCCGCGCAGCAACCGGGACGGTCATTTCAACGAGCCGATGGTCGGCAACCGCCCGTACAACAACGCGGAGGGGACCGGCCTCGGTGACCGGATCGGCGCGGAGGCAGACGGCGGTCGCCGGACCGCCGGCCAGATCGCGAACTACCTCCGTGGGTTCACGGCGCTGGACTCCATCACCAGCGCCGCCGGCCGGGAGTTCGCCACCGTGGTCACATTCGCGGAGCAGGCCCGTGGCTACGCCCAGGAGCGCCACGAGGCGGCGAACGCGCTCCAGGAGATCCACTCACTGGCGAGGAGCGAACGCGCACAGCACTACTGGGAGAACGTCGGTCACTGGTACGGCCCCGCCCGTCGTGGCTACGCCAGCGAGGAGGACTACGTTCCGCCGTCGCAGCGGCCCCGGCCCGATCAGCTGATCACCGGTACACGCAGGCCGCAGCGGACCACGACGCACGCGTTCGCCGTCGACGGCGAGCCGAGCGGCAGCCGTGACCGCAGCGACCGGTCGCGCAGCCCGCGGGACCGGAGCCGCCCCAGCGGCAGCAGCCACCGGCGGGGCCGTCGCCAGGAGTACGGCTTCCAGGGGCAGCAGACCGGCCCGGTCAGCATCGGCACCGCCTCTGCCGCGACGCAGGCGGACACCACGACGCCGCTGGCCGAGCAGCTGGCAGCGGCGCAGGGCGACCCGCAGGCACAGAACCGGATCCTCGACACCTTCCGGGACGCGCTGTCCCGGGACGTCCCGTTGAGCAACGGGTCGACGTTGCAGATCATGGCGGCGAACTCGCACGGCGGCACGGCCAACACCGCCGCCGACCTCGAGACGCTCAACGACGCGGACCGGCGGCACCTGCGGCAGATCCACCAGTCCCGCGACGCCGGCAACCAGAACGACTGCATCACGCTCACGATGGCGGTCGACAGCTACAAGCAGTCCGGGCTGATCACCCAGATCCCGTCGCAGACGCAGCCGAGGGAGCTGAGCGACCTCCAGAAGCAGTACCCGGGGCGCACCACCGAGGAGGTCGGCACCCTCCAGGGGCTGGTGGACGCGCTCGGCGCCATGCCGAACGGCACCAACGGCATCGTCGGCTTCCGCACGGGCGGTCCCGGCACCGTCGGCCACGTGGTGAACGTGTCGAAGGACTCGCGGGGCCGGGTGACGTTCGAGGACTCGCAGGTGCCCGGTCTGGCGACGCTGCCGCAGATCGGACCGGACGGCTCTGTCGTCCTGATCCGGACCAGCGACCCGGTGCCCGGCCCGTCCAGCGACGTGGACATGGCCTCGGTCCGCGACGCCGACTCCGACGTCGACATGGCCTCGGTCCGCGACGCCGACAGCGACGTCGACATGGCCTCGGTCCGCGACAGCGACTCCGACGTGGACATGACGGACTTCTCGCCGACCACCGAGACGTTCGCCGGCGTGGCACCCGAGGCGGTGGCCAAGACCACCGCGGAGACGCCGACCGTGGGTGACCCGATCGACGTCACCACCGGCCGGATGATCCTCACCCACACCGACGCCGTGATGCCGGGGCTCACGCTGGAGCGGACCTACCGCTCCGACTACCGGTGGGGCCGGTCGTTCGGCCGGGCCTGGGCCTCCACGCTCGACCAGCGGATCATCGTCGACGGCGAGCAGGTCCGGTACCTGGCCGCCGACGGCTCGCTGCTCACCTACCCGCTACCGGCGGAGGGTGAAGTGGCGCAGCCGGAGACCGGCCGGACGCTGCCGCTGCGCCGGCTGGTGGGCGGCGGGTGGCTACTGACCGATCCGACGTCCGGCCGCAGCCTGCTGTTCGCCGCGGCATCGCGCACCGAGTCGCTGCTCACCGACGTCACCGACGGCGGCGTCCGCTGGACGATCCACCGCGACCGCCGGGGTACGCCGACGCAGCTGCTGTCGTCCACCGGGGCCACCATCGCGTTCACCTCGTCCGCCGGGCTGGTCACGATGGTCTCGCTGCCCAACGCGGCGGGTGACCTGATGGCGGCGTCGCAGTTCGGCTACGACGCCGACCTCAACCTGATCGAGGTGACGAACTCCTCGGGCGACCCCGAGCGCTTCACGTACGCCGACGGGCGGCTCGTGCGCTGGGAGGACCGCAACGGCGAGTGGTACACGTACACCTACGACGAGGCCGGCCGGTGCGTCGCCACCGACGGCAAGGGCGGCTACCTGCGCTACCGGTTCGACTACCAGCCGGGCCGTACGGTGGTGACCGACTCGCTCGGCGCGGTGCGCGTATACGAGCTCAACGACCGCTTCCAGGTGGTTGCGGAGACCGACGCGCTCGGCGCGACCACCCGTAACGTCTGGGACGAGGCGTACCGCCTGCGGTCCACGACCGACCCGCTGGGCCGCACCACCGCGAGCGAGTACGACGCGTACGGGCGGCTGGTCGCGGTCACCCGGCCGGACGGCAGCCGGTCCGTCACCACGTACGACGAACTCGGTCGCGCGGTGTCCTGGACCGACTTCGACGGCAGCACCCGCAACCGCCAGTTCGGCCCGGACGGCCTGCTGATCGCCGAGGTGGACGCCTCCGGTGAGGTGGTCCGGTACGAGCAGCCGGCCGCCGACGGCCGGGGCACGACCACCCACGTCGGACCGACCGCCGTCGTGCACGACACGGCCCGGCAGATCACCGCGGTGAGCACCGGACAGGGCGAGACGGAGTACACCTACGACGCGCTCGGCCGCCTGTTCAGCATCCAGGACGACACCGGTCTCACCGAGTTCGGCTGGACGCTGGAGGGTGACCTGGCCTGGCGGGAGAACCCGGACGGTTCGGTCGAGGAGTTCCTCTACGACGGCGAGGGCAACCTGGTCGAGTGGGTCGACGCCGCAGGCCGCCGGACGATCCGCGAGTACGGCGCGTTCGACCTGGTCACGGCCGAGATCGACGACGAGGGCAACCGCACCGAGTACGCGTACGACACCGAGCTGCGGCTGGTGCGTGTCACCAACCCGGCGGGTGCGACGTGGAGCTACACGTACGACCCGAACGGGCGGATGGTGTCCGAGACCGACTTCGACGGCCGCACCCAGCGGTACGTCTACGACGCCGCCGGGCAGCTCGTCGAGCGCACCGACGCGGCCGGCGAGGTCACGCACTACACGTACGACCTGCTCGGCCGGGTGGTGGAACGGCGCACCGGCGAGTCGGTGACGCGCATCGCGTACGACGCTGCGGGCCGGGTCGTCCCCGCCGAGGACGGCGGCTCGCAGGCCCGGCTGGAGCACGACGCCGCCGGCCGGGTGGCGAACGGCGCCACAGTGTCCACCTCGTCCGGCGGTTCCCTGCCGGAACCGCACACCGCTCCAGTATCCCGGCGGTGACCCGCCGCCCGCCCCGGCCGTCACGGCGGCCGGGGCGGGCATCCCGTCAGACGAACCACGACAGAGAAGGACTACCCGATGAACGCCGACGACGCCCGCACCCGGGCGCAGACCGCGCTGCGCCGGCTGGAGAACCCGGAGCAGCCGCTGACGCTGCTCGCCCCGGACGCACCGGCCGAGTACGAGTGGTGCTGGGTGTACCCGTTCAACACGGTCCGGGCCACCGAGACCGGCGACATCATGGACACGCTCGCGGTGGGCCCGCTGGTCGTGCCGAAGAACGGCGCCGAGCCGTGGGTGGCGCCGTCCGGCCCGCCGCTGGAGCGCTGGCTCAACGAGTACGCCGCGCGGGAGGGACTGCCTCCGGTGCCGGTCCCGGCCGCACCGGACCCGTTCGCCTGAGCCGGACGGACGGCCCGCCGTGACCGTACCGTCGCGGCGGGCCGCCGCCACCTGGAGGAACCATGACCCACGGCGCCGAGCCGCTCGACGTGCTGCTGCACCGGATGATGCGCGGCGACGCCGCGATCGATCAGGTCCAGTCCGCGCTGCGCGCCTCCCCGCTCGACCTCGCGATGAACGGCGACGGCCGTCCCCTCGTCGTCCGCTCCTTCGACGACCTGCCGTGCGTGGTCGTGGCCACCTCGGCCGACGAGCGCGCCCGCACCTTCGCGCCCGGGTGGCGCCGGGTCGAGGCGGCCGAGCTGGCCGAGCTGCTTCCGGACGGCATCGACGTCCTGGTCGACCCGAACGGCCCCGAGCCGGTACGGCTGGCCGCCGCGATCGTCTGGCACGCCCTCCGGTTCGCCGACGAGGACACGGACGGATGAGCGACGACGAGTTCCTGTTCCTGCTCGACCCGCAGTGGCCGGCAGGCGAGGACGACGAACCGCCGTTCGAGGCGGTCGTCGGGGTGTGGCAGGTCGGCGCGGACGGCGAGGTGGGCGAGTTCCGGCGCAACCCGGACTACCGCCCGCACTTCCCGGACTCCCCCACCGACCCGGTCGACGCGCTGCTGCGCCTGGTCGCGGCCGGTGCGGCGCAGCCGGCTCACCTGCGGTCGGTGCTGCGCGCGTCCCCCCTGCACCTGGCCGTGAACGGCGACGGGCGGCCGCTCGTCGTCAGCGCCCCCGGCGACGAGCGGTGCGTGGTGGTCGCCACCGGCGAACCCCACCGGGAGCCGGTGCCGGCGCCCGGGTGGCGGCTGCTGGACCTGGCGGAACTGGCCGGGGCGGCCGGTGACGGTGACGTGCTCGTCAACCCGGGCGGCCCGGCGCCCGCCCGGCTGGCCGCCGCCTTCCTGCACGAGACGGCGGCGACGCGATGAGCACCGGTCTGCTGCACCTGCTCTGCCTGCGTGCCGCGGGCCGGATCCCGGACGGCGACCTCGCCGGCCTGCGTGGCCTGCTCGCCCACGGCGACCACGGCGCCTGCGCCGCACGGCTGCTCGGCGCGTTCCCGCAGTCAGCGGCGGAGATCGCGGTGCTCACCGCGCTGCTGCCCCCGGAGACGCCGCTGCTGCCCGAACCGGCTGCGGACGAGAACGTGGACGCCGAACCGACGGCCCTGTTCGTCCCGTTCCCGCCGGCCGACCTGCCGCTGTACGCGACGGCCGCGCCGCCGGTGGTGGACGAGACCGCCGGTGGCACCGTGGACGACCTCGACCGGGCGCTGCTCGACGTGCTGGACCCGGCGCGCACCGCCGGGGTGTGGCGCTGCTGGCGGATCACCCGGGGGCCGGACGGCACCGCGGACGCCGTGCGGGTCTACCTGGTCGAGGCGACGGCGCCCGACGACGAACTGCCCGCGATCGCCGACCGGGGGCAGCAGGCCCTCGCCGACGCCGGGTACGCCGCGCCGGTCGAGGTGTACCGGCCCGACCTGCCGCTGCCCGCGTACCAGTGGGCGGCCCGGTCCCGGTCCGCGCTGATCTGGGCTCCTCAGCCGCCCGGCGAGGTGCACCTGGCCGCCGACGGGGACGCCCGGCTCCCGGTCGACGACGACGAGATCGCGGCGTTCGTCACCCACCTGCGGTCGGCGCCCGCCCTGACCGCGCACCTGCGCACCGACGGCACCTGGGTCTGGCCGGCCGACGTGGCCGACCGGCTGCTCGACGAGGGCGCGCTGGCCGACGAGGGTCTGCTGCGGCACCTGCGGCGGTGCCGGGCCGACCCGCCCGCGCCCGCCGACGCAGTCGCCGTCCACCGGGCGTTCGCCGCCCTGGTACGCGCGAGGGCACTCTGACCGGGTGCACGAACGCCTCGGGTCGCGGTGTCCTTCGGGCACGAGCCCCGGCGCTGCGCGGCGCTCCCGTCGGCCGCCGTGGTCGAATGCGCCGACGCCCGCCGACGAGGACGCGAGGAGGCCGGGAATGACGGACCAGGACGAGCTGCACATCGCGCTGCTGCACCTCGGTGGCCGGGTGCCGGACGCGATGCTCGCCGAGGCGCGGCTGCGGCTCGCCGACACCGGCACGGTGTCTCTCCCGGAGCCGCCCGGACCGGTCGACCTGCCGTTCACGTTCGCGTCGGCCGTACCGAATCCGCGTGTCTTCGGTGGCCGGGTGCCGCCACTGGCCGACCTCACCGGCCGCGACGGCCTGATGGACGACACCGACCGGGTCGCGGTCGCGGCGGCCCGGCAGCAGCCCGGCGCGGTGGCGCTGTGGCGCGGATGGCGGATCGCCCCGGAGTGGGCGGCCTCGGTGATCCCGCCCGCGCCGGTCTACGTGCTGGAGACCACCGGGCCGCAGGCCGCGACGGCGGCGACAGTGATGCGGGAACTCGCCGGGGCCGGGATCTCGGCCCCGCTGGTCGAGGTGTACCGCCCCGGTGACAAGCTGCCGCCCTACGCGGCCGGGGCCCGCCGGTCCGGCGCGCTGCTCTGGGCCGGCCGGGACACCGAACCGCTGCGGATCGCCCGCGTCTTCGACGAGGTGGACGACGACGGCGCGCGCTTCGCGCCGGGCCGCGAACGGCTGTCCGGCACGGACCTCGCGCTGGCGGCGGCGTACCTCGACGCGGGCACGCCGGTGCTCGCCACCACCGCGCGCGGGCCCGACGTGGTGGAGCCCGGACGCGGCCGGGTCGTGCCGATGACCTACCGCACCGACGGGCGCTGGCTCTGGCCCGAGTCCGTCGCCTACTACCTCCAGGCGTACGGGCTGGCGCCGGAGCCGGACCTCCTGGCCCACATCCGGTCACGTGGTGACCGGCTCCCGGTCACCGACCCCGCCGACGAGCACCGCGCGCTGGCGCTGCTGTTCCAGTCGTACGCCCTCGTCCCGGCGGAGGCGGACGCGGAGGCGGACGCGGAGGCGGACGCGTGACGATCTTCGTGGCGGTCGCGTCGTACCGGGACCGGGAACTGGTGCCGACGGTGCTGGACTGCCTGGCCAAGGCGACGCACCCGGAGGACGTCCGCATCGGGGTGTGCTGGCAGCACCTCGGCGACGAGGACATCTCCGCCATCCGGGACCTGCCGCAGGTGGACGTGCAGGAGTACGACGCCCGGGACAGCCGCGGCGCCTGCTGGGCCCGGGACAAGACGTTCCAGCAATACCGCGGCGAGGACTGGCTGTTGCAGGTGGACAGCCACACCCGGTTCGCGCCGGGCTGGGACGTGCGGATGATCCGGATGGCGCGGGAGACGGGTGCGGCGAAGCCGGTCCTCACCGCGTACCCGGCGAGCTACGAGCCCGATCAGGAGTTCACCGGCGCGGGCGCGCCCGCCGAGATCGTCGTCAGCGACTGGACGACGTTCGGCGTACCGGTCTTCGGTCAGCGCCTGATCGAGGGGGCCGCGCCCGGCGTACCGCCCAAGCCGGCGCTGTTCCTGGCCGCCGGGTTCCTCTTCGCGCCCGGCTCGTTCGTCGCCGAGGTGCCCTACGACCCGGGCATCTACTTCCACGGCGAGGAGATCACCCTGGCCCTGCGCGCCTACACGTGGGGCTACGACCTGTTCCACCCCACCGAGGTGCTGACCTGGCACTACTACATCCGGCAGGACCGGCCGCGGCACTGGAGCGACCACGTCGAGCAGGACTGGTCCCGCTACGAGGAACTGAGCCGTCGCCGGGTGCTCTACATGCTGCACACCCCGCCGGTCGACCGGCTCGGCATCGGGCCGGTACGCACCCTGGAGCAGTTCGTGGCGCACACCGGCTGCAACTTCACCCGGCGCACCTGGACCGACATGCTGGCCCAGGAACTCGTGCTGCTCTGATCAGCTGCCCCGCGCCGGCTCCCCGGCGCCGCTCGACCAGCGGGTCTCGGCGATGGCGGTGGCGAGCCGGTCCAGTTCCGGATGCTGCTGCGCGTACGACGTGACGTGTTCGGCCAGTTCGTGCTGGGACTGCCACCGGACCTTCCCGGCGCGCACCAGCGCCCGGTCCAGCGCGAGCGGGTCGCCGCGCAGGTGACGCCGGACGTCGACCAGGACGCCGGTGAGCGACTGCTCCTGCTCGTCGGTGCCGGGCAGCGCCGTCACCATCGCCGGCAGCGCTGCCACCGTCTCGTCGTCCATGCCCGGCACCAGGCCGATGAGCGCCTTCTCGCGCGCCTCCGGCCGGGTCTCCGCCAGGTACGCCATGCCCGCCTCGTCGGCGGCCAGGTGCCGCAGCGCGGGGTCGCGGCTCAGCTCCGCGACCGCCGCCGTCACGTCCGGGGCGGCGACGGCCGGATCGGTCGGGGGCGGGGCGGCGACGGCCGGATCGGTCGGGGGCGGGGCGGCGACGGCCGGATCGGTCCGCGTCGCGGCGGCGTCCGCCGTGACGGTGGGGACGGACGGGGCTGCCGTCCCGGTCCCGGCGGGTGCGGCCTCCGGCCGCCCGGCACCGGTCCGCGCCGACCTGCGGGCGCGCAGGCCCAGCAGGAGGGCGGCGAGCGCCGCCGGCCCGGCGAGCGCCAGCAACGCCGCCCGGCGGCCGATCCCGGTGGAGCCGGACGCCTGCGCGGCCGCCTGTGCCCGGGGCGCCTCCTCGGGCAGCACGGCGGTGACGGAGGCGGTCAGGTCGATCTCCGGCGCGACGCCGCCGGTGGTCTTCGCGGTCTTCAGCACCCGGTTGCGGACCTGCGCCGGGTCGAGATCCGGGTACGCCGACCGGATCAGCGCCGCCTGCCCCGCCACGTACGCGACGGCGAGGTGGGTGCCGGCGCCGTTCACCGGTCGCGCACCGGTGATGCCGAGGCTGGTCACGTCGACGCCGGGTGCGACCACGTCCACGCCGCCGGACCGGTAGCTGTCGGCCGTACCCCCGTCCGGCCCGATCCCCCCGACGCGCAGCACCGCGTCGTTCAGTGGCACGTCCGGGTCCGGTGGCGCCGACTCAGCGGCGGCGCCCACCACGACCACCACGCCGTCGTCGACCGCCTCGTTGACGGCGGACACCACCTCGGCCTGGCCGAGGTCCACCTGCGGCCCGAGCGCGACGACGGAGGCGCCGGAGCCGACCGCCGCCCGGATGCCCGCCACGCTCGCCGCGGTCGAGGCACCGGGTGTCCGGCCGGCTACCCGGACCGGCATGACCGCCGCGTCCGGCGCGATGCCGGCCACCGCCGACCCCTTCACCGGCTGCGCCACGATCAGCGCGGCCATCGCCGTACCGGTGCCGAGGCAGTCGGTATCACCGCGAGCGCCACCGGTCGCCCGGTCGACACCCGTCGTCACCCGGCCGGCGAGCGGGGGCAGGCCGCCGGCGACGCCGGAGTCGACGACGGCCACGAGCTGGTCCCGGCCCCGGCTGTGCGGCCACGCCTGGTCGGCGGCGACGCGCGGACCCGCCCACTGTGACCGGGCGCGCGACGTCGCGGCGGTGCGGCACCCCTTCGGCGGGCGGACGGCCGCGTCGCCGTCGGCGGCGGGCTGCCGTCCGGCCGGCGTGGACGCGCCGGGCGCCGGCTTCGCGGCCGGCGGGACGCCCCGGCGGACCTCGCTGCCGTACGCGTCCCACGGCAGCACCAGCACCCAGCCGGCCCGGAGCCGGGAACCGTCGGTGAGGGTGGTGCCGTCCGGCTGGATCCGCCCGGCGTTGAGCGCGAACAGCTCGGCCGCCCGCGCGCCGTCGCCCAGGAACCGCTCCGCGATCTCGGTGAGGTTCTCCGGCTCGCCCTGGTGGGCCGCCTCGACCGTGTAGTACTTGACGTGGTCGCCCTCGGCGCGGGCGGCCGGCGCGAGCGGCGTCAGCGCGAGCACCGCCGACGCGACGACGGCGGCGAGCGCGGCCCGGGCGGCTGCCGGTGCGGTCCGGGTCATCCGCGACCACCTCGGCTGCCGGCGCCGGTCACGGGTGTGGTCCCGGACGTTGCGTGGTGCCGCGAACGCCGGGCGTCCGAACCATCCGTCATCGATCCACTCTTGAACCCGGTCGAGAAGACTGTCCTTACCAGACGGGCAGGCCAGCATCGCGGATCTCCGATGCACGAAGGGCCGCCGGAGGGTCCGGGCGCGGCATCACCGCGACCCGCTTCGGCGGACGCAGGCGAGAGGCGGCCGCCTCGGGTGCCGCGCCGTTGTGGAATTCCCACCGCGACACATTCTCGTAAACGCGTGATGACGCGTGATCGGAAGGCGGTCAATTCGGTTTCCGACAGCCGGACCGAAGAGACCACTCCGAATCATCCTTTCGATGCCGGCGATTCGCCGAGAACTCATCCGCAAGCGGAGTGACAGCCGCCGGACAGCCGCCGGAAGGACGGTTGGCGAGTTGCGTCACACGGCATCACTGCGGGAAACGACTGTCGGCTACCGGGTAGCGCCACACGCCCTCATGGAGTAATCGCCACGAGCACGCGCCGGCCGGGCGGAGACATCCCGCGACCACCCGTCCGGCCCGGGTGAGCGGCGCCTCCGGCCCGGTCCGACCCGGCAGGGTGGACAGATAGCGCGGATCCGGGTACGGACGGCCAGGTCCGACATCGCCGATCCGGACCGGGTCGGCCGGGAACACCGGAAAGGCGAGCCGGCCGCGTCCGCACGAATCGCCGCAGTGCCGCATTTCCGACTGACACGCTCAGTCGTACTGCCGTCACCCGCCGAGTCGGAAAAGCATTGACACCCCCGATCGCGGTTCGGCAAAGTTCCTTCCGCCGACCGCAACCGGAGGACACTTTCCGGCGGCTTATCGCGATCCCCGAAATCCTTTCCGCACCGATCACCATCGCCGGCGGACAACCGTGCGCCCACCCGGGCGATTCCCAGCCCGCTCGCGGGCCGGTTCCGGCCGCCTCCGACCCGAACGAAGGAGCATTTCCGTGCCCATCCAGGAATCCGAGCTCATCGACACCGTCAAGCGCGTGCTCGCCGACGTGACGCACGACGACGCCGTCCTCGACATGGATCTCGACACCCAGCTCCGCGAGGACCTCGGGATCGACTCGATGACGTCGTTGACGTTCCTCATGGCGCTGGAGGACGCGGTCGACGGGTTCTTCGTGGACGCGACGACGCTGGAGGCCGAGCACTTCCAGACCATCGGCAGCATCTACGAGTACGTCCGGACGCAGCTGAGCACCGCGAAGATCGCCTGACCGATGACCGGCCTCTACGTACAGGCGGCGCACCACGCGGTGCTGCCCACCCGCGACGACCGGCACCCACCCCGGCCGCGCTTCGTCGAGTACCAGGCGGACCTGCACCGGATGGCCGGCGTGGTCCTCGACGAGGCCACACTCACCCGGGGCGACCAGTACACCTTCGTCGACCTGGCCGACGCGCTGGCCGACCGCACCGGACCCGGTCTCTTCCGCGACCTCGGTGTGCTCGTCACCAGCTTCTGGACGCCGGAGTTCGACCCGGACGTGTCCGCGTTCGGCCCGTACCTGCACCACCGGCACCGCCTCGACTGCACCTCGTTCGACCTGGTCGACCAGGGCAGCATCTCCCCGGCGCTCGCGTTGCTGGTGCTCTGCGACTTCCTGCGGGCCGGTCCGGCGGACCGCGACGGCCTGCTGCTCAGCGTCGAGCAGACCACAGTCCCGGCCCCGGTGGGCGCCCACTTCCCCGGCCCGAGCCGGTCCACCGCCGGGGCGGTGCGGATCGGCCGCCGCCCGGCCGGAACGGAGATCCTGACCGTCACGGCGCTCGGCGAGCCGGCGGTGCTGGGCGACGACGGGGACCTGTCCCGCCTGGTCGCGCGCTGGTGCGCGGAGTACGACGTGGACCCGGCGGAGCTGACCGTGCGGGTCAACCGGGCCACGTTCCTCTACCGGCGGTGGGCCTACGCGTACGGGCCGGACTCCTGGCCGTGCCGGGTCGAGTTCCTGCCGCCGGAGCGCACCTGCACCGGGCTGTTCCGCTGGCTCGGCGCCGAGTCCACCACCCCGGCCGGCGGTTACGTCGCCTACGTCGAGGAGGACGTGGAGAGCCTGTCCGCCGCCGTGGTGCTGACCCGGGCGGTGACGCCGTGACGAACGTGCTGCGACTGCCCACCCGGCCCGCCGGGCCGGCCACCGACCCGGTCGCCGTCCGGTTCACAGTCGGCGCCGCCGCTGCCCGGGCCCGCGAGACCGGCGCGCTGCCGGCCGGATCCGGCCAGGCCGCCGGGTACGCCGGGCTGGTGCTCGCCGACCGCGACGCGGCGCCGGTGGAGGCGTTCGACCTCACCACGGGCGCCGTCCTCGGGGCGGAACGGCTCACCGTCGTACCCCATGAGCTGCTGACCCGCGCGGGCCTGGTGGTGCTGCGGTACCGGGCGGCCGGCGGACCGGCCGACGCACCGGCCCTGCGGCTGTTCCGGCAGGCCCTCGCCGACGCCGAGCGGGACGCGCTCGGCGAGGCGGTCCGCTGGTGCCGGCGGTTCCTCGCCGGCCGGCGTTCGGCCGGTCAGCGGCTCAGTGCCCACCCGGTGGTGGCCCACCAGATGGCCGGGCTGGTGGCCCGGGCCGCCGCCCTGCGCCAGACCGACGCGGCCGCCGCGCTCGCCGAACCGGCGGGCCGGGCCTGGTGGGTCCGGGAGGTCGACGGGCTGGCCCGCGACCTGATCCGGATGGCCGGCGGCCGGTCCGTCCTCGCCGGGCAGATGGCGCAGATGCGCACCGCCCTGCTCTACGCCAACCGGATCTACCTGGACGGTGCCCCGTGTTCCGACTGAATCCCGACCGCTTCGCCGCCCGTTACGGGCCGGAGTGGCTGGCCGCGGCCACCTGGTACCGCGAGAACTCGCCGGCCGTGCCGGACGATCCCGACCTGGTGCTGCGGCACCTCGACCACCCGGCGGTCGCGCAGAAGATCGAGGCCGAGTTCGCGGCGGACACCCGCCGGCGGGCCGCGATGTTCGAGGCGCTCAGCTACGGCAGCGCGAGTTTCCTGCTCACCACTCCGGGCCCGTCGCTGTCCGGTGTGCTGCTGGACGCGCTGGGCACACCGCGGCAGCGGGCCTGGTTCCGGGAGCTGGTGTCCACCACCCGGTGCCGCACGTTCTTCGCGGTCACCGAGCCCGGACGCGGCTCCGACGCCGCCCACCTGGACACCACACTGCGCGACGGCCGGCTGACCGGCGAGAAGCTGCTGTTCGGCAACGGGGCTGTGGCGCCCGTCGGCACCGTCCTCGCGCGCACCGGCGACGGTCCGCTGGACCTGGTGGCGGTGCTGATGACGCCGGAGCTGATCGAGTCCGCCGCGGTACGACGACGCGTGCTCCCGATGTTCGCCCTGCCCGGCGCGCAACTGTCCGAGCTGCGCGTCGACGGACTGCGGGTGCCGCCGGAGGCGGTGCTCGGCAGCCACCTGAAGGCCACCGAGCGCGGCATGATGGGCATGCTCAAGACGTTCCACCGCTTCCGGCCCGGGGTGGCGGCGATGGCGCTCGGCCACGCCCAGGCCCTCGTCGACTACGTCCGGGACCACGTCGGCGCCGCCCGCCCGGAGCTGGACCGGTTCGACCAGATGCTGGAGCGGTCGCGCGAGCTGAACGCCGCCGCCGCCCGCGAGGTCGACGAGGAGCCGCTGCGCGGCGCGCTGGTGTCGCTGGCGAAGCAGCGGGCCACTGCGGCGGCCGAGGAGGTGGCCGCGGTCCTCGCCCGGGAGCTGCCGGTGGCGGCGCTCGTCGACCACCCGTGGCTCGCCCGGTCCCTGACCGACGTGGTCGCGTACGAGTTCATGGAGGGCACCACGCCCATCCAGCTCGCCAACGTGCACGCCGGCTATCTGCGCCGGGAGGTGCCGGTATGACAGCCGTCGACCAGTCGCGCCCGGCCGGGGACAGCGCCGCGCCGCCGGTGCTCGGGCCGGTGCTGGCGATCGCGCTGCCGGTGCTGCTCGCGTCGCTGGCGAGCCTGGTGGCGCCGCTGCTGAACACCGCCGTGATCGGCCGGCACGACCCGGCCTACCTGTACCCGCTGGCGCTGGTGCTGCCGATGATCCTGTTGCAGAACTCGGTGAACGAGAGCCTGCGTGTCGCGTCGGTGGCGTTCGCCGCCCAGGCGTCGGGAAGCGGCGACCTCGACACGTACGCGCGGCGGCAGCGGACCGTGCTCGTGCTCGGCGTGGCGGTCAACCTCGGCGTGGCGCTGCTGTTCCTGGTGGCGCACCCGCTCTTCCTCGACCTGTACGCGGTGCCCGCCGGTTCGCGCACCCTGGTGTACGCGTTCGTCCAGCTCAACACGCTCACCGGCGCGGTGCTGGCGGTGAGCGTGGCGCTGATGTCGAGCCTCTACGGGCTGCGGCAGGTACGCGCGGTGACCGTCGGCACGCTGGTGAGCCTCGGCTCCGGGGTGGTGCTCACCGCCGCGCTCGTCGGCTGGCTCGGCGTGTTCGCCCTGCCGGCGGCCACCGCCACCACCGCGACCGCCACAGCGGTCTGGGCGTCCCGCCGCCTGGCCCGCTGCGGGGTGCGGCCCTGGGCCCGGATCGGGCTGCGTGCACCGGTCCGCCGGTCCTGGCGGGAGGTCTGCCGGATCAGCGTGCCGGTGAGCCTGGGCTACCTGCTGCTGTTCGGCAGCGGGCTGGTGCTGACCCGGATCCTCGCCGGCTACTCCCCGCTGACAGTGGCCGGGTACGGCGTGGCGTACCGGGTGCAGAACCTCGTGCTGCTGCCGGCCATCGCACTCGGTGTGGGCGCCGGCATCACCGTCAACCGGCTCGCCGCGCAGCGCCGCGGCGGGCGGGTCGGACCGTCGGTCGTCGCCGCGGTCGGGCTGTCGGCGGCGGTGTTCGCGGTCGTGGCCGCCCTGGTCTGGCTGCTCCGCGGGCCCGGGACCGGGCTGCTCACCGGCGATCCGGCGGTGGCCCGGGCCGCCGCCGGCTACCTCGGCTACCTGGCGCCGGCCTATCTGGTCGCCGGTCCGCTGCTCACCCTGTCGATCTTCCTGGAGGAGACCGGGAACGGGGTCCGGGCGCTGGTCGTGAACGCCACGCTCACAGTCGTCCAGCTCGCCCTGGCCGCCGGGCTGGCCCGCGCCGGGCATCCGGTGTCCCACGTCTACCTCGCGCTGGCCGTGGCCCACCTGCCGGCCGTCGGCTTCGTCGTTCACGAGCTGCTCCGCGCCCGCCGCCTCGGTGGGCGGGTCAGCGCCATTCCCACGAGGTGAAGGAAACACGATGCACCGAACCCTGTACGACGTCCTCACCGCCACAGTGGACAGTCATCCCGACAAGCTCGCCCTGATCGCGGGACCGCACCGGCTGACCTACCGCGACCTGGCGGCACGCGTGGCCGGCCTGGCCGGCCGCCTCCAGGCCGACGGCGTGCGCCCCGGCGACCGGGTGGTGATCTGCGCCGGGAACCGGGTCGAGACGGTGACCGCCTTCTGGGCGGCGCTGGCCGCCGGCGGGGTGGCCGTGGTGGTCGGCCACGAGCAGCGGCCCGAGCGGGTACGCCACGTGCTGGCCGACTGCGCCGCCACCGTCCTGCTCGCGCTGGAGCCGATGGCGCGCTCCCTGACCGGCCTGGGCCTGCCGGCGTCGGTCCGGGCGGTGCTGCCGGTCGGCGCCGAGGACACCCTCTTCGCCGGTACGCCGGCACCCGTCGACGTGATCAGCGAGGATCTGGCCGCGCTGGTCTACACGTCCGGCTCCACCGGCGACGCCAAGGGCGTGATGCTCAGCCACGCGAACATGCTGACCGCGCTGGACTCGCTCAACGAGTACCTGCGCAACGGCCCGGAGGACGTGTTCCTCTGCGCCCTGCCGCTCGCCTTCGACTACGGGCTCTACCAGATGATCATGGCGTTCTCGCAGGGCGCGACGCTGGTCCTGGAGCGGGACATGAGCCTGCCGTTGCAGGTCGTCAAGGACATCGCCCGCTACCGCTGCACAGTCGTGCCCGGCGTGCCGGTGCTGTTCGAGCTGGTCGAGCAGTTCAGCCGCTTCGGCATGCCGGACGTGAGCAGCGTCCGCTGCCTGACCAACACCGGCGCCGCGCTGCTGCCCCGGCACATCGCCGCGATCCGCCGGCTGTTCCCCGGCGCGGACATCTACTCGATGTACGGCGTCACCGAGTGCAAGCGCTGCACCTACCTTCCGCCGGAGCTGCTCGACGCCAAGCCGGGCAGCGTCGGGCAGGCCATCCCGAACACCCAGATCCTGGTGGTCGACGAGCAGGACCGGCCCTGCCCGCCGTACCAGGTGGGGCAGCTCGTGGTACGCGGCGGCACGGTGATGCAGGGCTACTGGGGACTGCCGGACGAGACCGCCCGCAAGATCCGCGAGCACCCGGTACGCGGCGGCCGCTGCCTCTACACCGGCGACTACGGCTACCTCGACGAGGACGGTCACTTCTTCTTCAAGGGCCGGATCGACGAGGTGATCAAGGTCCGGGGACGCAAACTGATCCCCCGCGACGTCGAGGAGGTCCTGCGGTCCGTGCCGGGCGTCGCCGAGGCGAGCGTGGTCTGCACCGCCCTCGACGACGGCGACCACGACATCGCCGCCTTCGTCGCCGCCGACCCGGCCGCCGTCGACGCGTCCGCGCTGCGTGCGGCCTGCCGGTCCGGCCTGGAGACCTGGCAGCGGCCCACCCGGTACGAGGTGCTCGCCACGCTGCCGCGCAACAGCAACGGCAAGGTGGACAAGCCCGAGCTGCTGCGCCGGTACCCGGTGCCCACTGCGGCCCTGGCACCGGCCGGTGCGCCGTGCTGAACCTGACCGCCGTGCAGGCCGTCGTGCCGGACGACCGGCCCAGCCTCTTCGCCCTCGCCGGCCGGTACGACATGCCGCGCGCCGAGCTGGCGGTGTTCCACCGGATCTACGGCCTCGACCGGGTACCGGTGTGGTCCGGCGACACCACCGCCCTGGTCGAGGAGACGGTGGCGAACCTGCTCAAGGAGTCGGGTGTGGACTCCGGCCGGGTCCGCTGGCTGGTGCACGCCCACACCGGCACCCACCAGGACGTGGTGGGCCGCGCCGGCCTGGCCCGGATCTGCCGCCGGCTGGGGCTGGACCGGGCGCAGTCGTTCGGCATGACCACCAACAACTGCGCGTCGACGGTGTCCGCCATGCGGGTGGTCGACCGGCTGCTGGCCCGGGGTTCGGCCACCGACGTGGCGATCGTGGTGACAGCCGACGTCGCGTTCACCCCGATCATGCAGGTGATCCCGAACAGCTCGGTCACCGGCGACGCCGGGGTCGCCTGCCTGTTCAGCCGCCGCGACGCCGGTCACCGCGTCCTGGCCGCCCGGATCGACACGTACGGCCGGCACGCCGCCTGCCAGTGGCAGGACGAGGCGGCCAACGCCGAGTTCGAGGCCGAGTACCCGGCGCGGCTCGCCGACGTGATGCGCCGTGCGCTCGACGACGCCGGGCTGACCTGGCCGGACATCCGCATGGTGCTGCCGCACAACGTCAACACGTTCTCCTGGAAGCAGGTCGCGGCGCGCGCCGGCATTCCGTTCGAGTCGGTCTACCTGGACCAGGTGCCGCACACGGCGCACTGCTTCGGCGCCGACATCTTCCTCAACCTCGCCGCCGCCGACCGCGCGGGCCTGCTGCGGCCCGGTGACCGGCTGATGCTCGCCACGGTCGGGCTCGGCGCGGTCTTCGCCGCCGTGGTGCTGGAATACGGGAGTCACACATGACCATCGGATACCGCGCCGAGCTGCGCGACCGGCTGCTGGCCGCCGCCCGGCGGCACCCGGAGCGTACGGCGCTCTGGGTCGACGACCGCGCGTACACGTACCGGGAGCTGTTCGCCCGCGCCGACACCCTGGCCGGCCGGCTCGACGAGCGGGACGAGCCGTTCTGCCTGGTGTACTGCGGCCGGAACCTGACCCGGTACGTCGCGATCCTGGCGAGCCTGCTGGCCGGCAAGGCGTTCGTGCCGATGTGCCCCACGTCGCCGCCCGCCTACTGCGAGAAGGTGCTCAAACGGCTCGACGGACAGGTGGTCGCGGTCCTGGACAGCGGTGACCCGGACCAGGACGACCGGCTGCGGACGATGATGGCGCCGCCGGCGCCGGTGCTCGACCACGGCCCCGGGCCGCGGTGGGAGGGCGAGCCCCGGCGGCCGCAGGGCGGCGCGTACCTGATGTTCACCTCCGGCAGCACCGGGGTGCCCAAGGCCGTCCTGGTCACACTGGACAACCTCGCCGCGTACCTGGACGGCGCGATCGAGCTGTTCGGCCCGACCTGCGAGGACCGGTTCGCCCAGGTCAACAACTTCACGTTCGACCTGTCGGTGCACGACATCGCGCTGCCGTGGACTGTCGGCGCGGCCGTGTACGCGCTGCCGGACCAGGCCGTCTACAAGCTTCCCGCGCTGGTACGGGAGCACGCGCTGACGTTCTGGCTGTCCGTGCCCACCACCGGCGTCAGCCTGCTCGACCTCGGCCTGCTCCGGCCCGGCGCGCTGCCCAGCCTGCGCCGGACGCTGTTCTGCGGGGAACCGCTGCCCCGGCGGCTCGCGCAGGCGTGGCACGCCGCCAACCCGGACGGGGAGCTGTTCAACGTGTACGGGCCGACCGAGTGCACGATCGCGGTGACCTCCTTCGGCTGGCGGCCGGACCAGGACCTGCCGGACGTCGTGCCGATCGGATGGCCGTACCCCCGGCAGGAGGTCCGCGTCGTCGGCGCCGACCTGGCCGGGGTGGCCGCCGGGCAGACCGGCGAGTTGCTGCTGCGTGGCAGCCAGCTCGTCCCGGGTTACCACGGCGACCCGGAGCAGACCGCGGCCCGGTTCGTCGAGCTGCCGGACGCGCCCGGACGCTGGTACCGCACCGGCGACCTGGTCGCCCACGACCCGCGCTGGGGGCTGGTGTTCAAGGGCCGCCGCGACGACCAGATGCAGGTCCGCGGGCACCGGGTGGAACGGCTGGAGGTGGAGACCCTGCTGCGGCAGGTGCTCGGCACCGAGGCCGTGGCGGTGGTCGGCTGGCCGGTGGCGCCCGGCGGCCTCGTCCAGGGGCTCGTCGCGTTCGTCGCGGACACCGCGACGCCGGTGCCCGAGATGCGCCGCCGGATCAGCCGGGAACTGCCCGAACACCTGTGGCCGAGCCAGATCCACGTCGGTCCGCTGCCGCAGAACCGCAGCCTCAAGGTGGACTACCCGCACCTGCGGCGCCGGCTCGAGGAGGGACTGTGACCGCCGCCGTGCGGACACCGGCCGCCGGGCTGGACCGGATGCTCGCCACCTACCGCCGGCACACCCCGATGACCGAACCCGGGCCGCACGCCGAGGCGCTGCGCCGGCTGCCGGCCGACGTGCCGGCCCTCGTGGAGGTCATCGGCGGGCTGTTCGCCCACTACGAGCTGGACCCGCCAGCGGCCGGCTGGCAGCCCGGACCGGACCGGCTCGCCGAGGTCGACCTGCGCACCACCCGGCGGATGCTCGACCGGGTGCTCGCCCTCGACCCGGCGCCGCTGACCCGGGCCCGGCCGCTGCACCGCCGCTGGCTGGGCGTCTGCCGGGACGCGAGCCTGCTGCTCTGCGCCGTGCTGCGGGAGCAGGGGGTGCCGGCCCGGCTGCGGTACGGCACCGCCCACCACCTGTACGTGCCCTACCGGCCGATGCACGACCACGTGGTGGTCGAGTACTGGTCGGCCGGCGAGGGCCGGTGGCGGTACGCCGACGGCCGGATGTACCGGACCGCCCGGGACACCTTCCAACTGCCCGACCACTACCGGGACGACGTTCCGGAGTCGGTGTTCCTCACCGGCGCCCGCGCCTGGCGCCGGGCCCAGGAGGGCGAGCGTGCGGCGCTGCGCCTCAGCGGCCTGATGCTGAACGCCGACGCCGGCCGCTGGCAGGCCCGCAACCTGTTCCTGTACGACCTGGCCGCCCTCGCCGGCTGGGAACCGCTGATGTGGGACGCCTGGGGCTACATCCGCCGGGCCCGCCCGCAGTCCCGCCCACGCGGGTTCCTCCAGTACCGCAAGCTCGGCCGGCTCGCCGCGCTCGACGACCGCGATCCGGAGCAGTGGCGCGAGCTGCTGCGCCGTTACCGGGCCACCCGCCTGGTCCGGGTGCCGGCCCGGGTGCTGTCGTGCAGCCCGGTCAACGGCCGCCGCGTCGTCGCCGCGCCGCCCGCCCGGAGGACACCCGATGATCGCGATTGACGCGGTGGTACGCGTGGAACCGGAACGACGGCTGTCGGTCACCGACGACCACGCGCTGCTCGGCCTCACCTCGGCCCGCGCCCGGGTGTACGGCCGGCTCTACGGCTACGACCGGATCCCGGTGGCCGCCGCCGGGCAGGAGTTCCCGATGCTGCTGGACGCCGTCCGGCGGCTGCTCGACGAGGCGCGCGTGACACCGGACCGCGTGGCGGTGGTGGTGCACGCGCACACCGGCCCGTACATCGGACCGGTGGGCGCCGGCCTGCCCCGGCTGGTCGCCCGGCAGCTCGGCGGCGACGCGCTGTGCTTCGGCACCCAGTCCAACAAGTGCGTCTCCAGCATCAGCGCGCTGGACCTGATGGACCGGCTGCTCGCGGGGCGGCCCGGCGACGCCGTCGGCGTCCTGCTGATCGGCGAGACGGCCGACAGCCCGGATCTGCGGGTGCTGGACACCGGCATCGCCGGGGACGTGGCGTGCGCGGTGCTGCTGCGCCGGAACGGGCCCCGCGACCGGGTGCTCGCCCACGCGGTCGCCACGCACGGCCAGTACGCCGGCGGCATCTACACCGAGCCCGGCGCGCCGAGCCGCCAGGAGTACGAACGCCGCTTCCAGGAGCATCTCGGCGACGTGGTCGACCGGACGCTGCGGCGGGCCGGACGCCGTCCCGACGAGCTGACAGTCCTGTTGCCGCACAACGTCAACGTCAACGTGTGGCGGGCGGCGGCCGGTGTGATCGGCGTACCGGCCGATCGGATCGTGCTCGACAACGTGCCCCGGTACGGCCACTGCTTCGGCGCCGACATCTTCCTGAACCTGGACACCGTCCGGCCCCGGCTGCGCCCGGGTGACCTGGCCCTGATGGCGTCCGTCGGGGTCGGCGGCACGTTCGGCGCCGTCCTGCTCGAACACTGACCCGCGAGGAGAGTCGCGTGAAGAAGCTGTACGTCATCCTCATCAACGACAACGTGATCCGATCCGGCCTGGCCGACCTGGGCCGGCTCGCGGACGCGGAACTCTGGCTGGTCTCCAGCCCGCACTACGCGCGCCGGCTCACCGACGAGCAGCGCGCCGCGTACGCCCGGATCGTCGTGCCCGACGACATGGAGACGACCGACCTGGTGGCGTTGCTGGACCGGGAGCTGCCCCGCCCCCGGCCGGAGCAACTCCGGTTCCTCACCAACGACGAGTCCTGCGAGCTGATCTGCGCGCGACTCGCCGAGCACCTCGGCACGGCCGGCTGGCCGGCCGCGCGCCTGCTGCCGTTCGTGGACAAGATGGCCAGCAAGGCCGCGCTCGCCGGCAGCGGGCTGCGGCTGCCGCGGCACCTGCGCTTCGGCCGCGACCGGCACGCCGCCGACCCGCGCGGCTACTGCGAGCGGATCGCCGCGGAGATCGGCTTCCCGATGGTGGTCAAGCCGGTCGACAGGTACGCCAGCATGGACGTGCGGCGGCTGGACGGGCCGGCGGCGTTGCGCGCCTGGGCGAGCTGGGCGTCCTCGCCGAAGGACCGCAACAGCTACGAGGTGGACGAGTTCGTCTCCGGCACGCTCTACAACTTCGACGCGCTGGTGCAGGACGGCCGGGTGGTGTGGAGCAACGTGTGCGCCAACCTCAACCCCTGCATGGAGTTCGCCGCCGGACGGTCGCTCGGCGTGTGGACGCTGCCCGCCGACGACCCGACGGCCGTGCGGGTGTCCGGGTTCGGCCACCGGGCGCTCGCCGCGCTGCGGCCACCGGACGGCGGCGTACACATGGAGGTGTTCGGCACGCCCGACGGCGAGCTGGTCTTCCTGGAGGTCGCGGCCCGGCCGCCCGGCGGCGAGATGCGCGCCGTCTACCTGCGCACCCACGGCGTCGACATCGACCTCGCGCACTACCTGCTGCGGGCCGGCGAGCCGTACGACGTGCGGGCCCGGCCGACCGGCGAGCTGGGGGCCTGGGTGATCACCCCTCGTCACGCCGGCCGGGTCAGCGCCGTCGACCTGCCCGCGCTGCGCAGCGAGCACACCGTGCAGGTGCACGTGTCGGTCGGCGAGACCGTCGCGCGCGCCAGCGCGCACATCGTCGAGCCGCCCTCCGCCGTGTTCATGGTCTACGGCGCCGACCGGGTCGCCTTCGGCCACGACATGGACCTGCTGCGTGACCTCACCCTCTACCGCGTGGAGCCCTGATGGACCTGAACCTCGCCGCCGACATCGCCGGCCGCACGCCCTTCTACCTGTACGACTTCGCCGCCGTCCGCCACCGGGTCGCCGAGCTGCGGGCGGCCCTGCCCGACGGTGTGCTGCTGCACTACGCGATCAAGGCCAACCCGATGCCGGCCCTGGTGCAGCGCCTCGCGCCGCTCGTCGACGGACTCGACGTGGCCAGCCACGGTGAGCTGCTGACCGCGCTCGGCACCGCCGTCGACCGGGAGCAGATCAGTTTCGCCGGGCCGGGCAAGCGCGACCCGGAGCTGGCCGCCGCGATCGCCGCCGGCGTGGTGGTCAACGTCGAGTCCGGCGACGAGCTGGCCCGGCTGCGCCGGATCGAGACGGCGGTCGGGCGGTCCGTCCGGTTCGCGCTGCGGGTCAACCCGGACTTCCAGCTCTCCGGTTCCGGGATGACGATGGGCGGCGGCGCGACCCAGTTCGGCATCGACGCCGAGGCGGTCGGCGAGGTGCTGCGCGGGCCGGGCCGGCGCGGACTGTGCGGGCTGCACATCTTCGCCGGGTCGCAGAACCTGCGCCTGGACGCGCTGACCACGGGGGTCAGCCAGACGTTCGAGCTGGCCGACCGGCTGGTACGCGAGCACCGGCTGGACCTCGCGCACGTCAACATCGGCGGCGGGCTCGGCATCCCGTACTTCCCCCGTGACGAGGCGCTGGACCTGGCCGCGTACGGCCGGCACCTGGCCGTGGAGGTGGAGCGGTGGCGCCGCCGCCACCCGGACACCGCTGTCGTGCTGGAGCTGGGGCGGTACCTGGTCGGCGAGGCGGGCGTCTTCGTCAGCCGGGTGGTCGAGCGCAAGCACTCGCGCGGCGAGACGTTCCTGGTGGTCGACGGCGGCATGCACCACCACCTCGCCGCGTCCGGCAACTTCGGCCAGGTGGTACGCCGCAACTACCCGGTGTCCGCCGTGACCGCGAAGCCGGCCGACGAGCGGGAGACGGTCACAGTGGTCGGACCGCTCTGCACGCCGCTGGACACGCTCGGCCGGCGGGTGGAGCTGCCCCGGTGCGAGGTCGGCGACCTGGTGGTGGTGCACCAGTCCGGGGCGTACGGGCCGACCGCCAGCCCGGTGCACTTCCTCGGCCATCCGGCGCCGGTCGAGGTGCTGCTCTGAGTGGGCACGGCGCTGCGCCGCACCGCGACGGCCGGCACACCCGCCAGAGCGTCCTAGGACATTGGTGTGCCGGCTGCCGCGGGAGGTCGGCCTGTGGGTAGGCGTGTTCAGACCGGCCGGACGCAGCTCACGGGCAGGGTCCGCCCGCGCAGACGTCGATCACCTTGCCGGTGAGCAGGAACACCGCCTTCTGCCGCTGCGCGCCGGGCTGGGCGCGCGGGAACTCGTGCGAGTCCTCGCCGTACTCCGGTCCGGCGGGGGCCAGGTTGGTCGGCGGCGGCGCGTACGCGGCGCCGCTGTTCCAGACCACCATGGCCGAGCCGGCGTACGGGTACCTGCGGATCGGCGCGATGCCCCAGAACGGCCGCACGTCCGGTGACCAGCCGTCGGCCAGCGCCGGGGTGTGCAGTCGGGCGCCGATGGTGCGCGCCTGGACCTCCGCCGCGGCGGTCGAGACCTGCTGGTCGGCGAAGGCCACGTGCATCAGCACCCGGTGCGCCGGGGTACGCGGCAGCGGCCGGCCGGTCATGTGCTGGGCGTACCCGTTGGCCTCGGACCGGTCCCACAGCATCTGGAGCAGACCGAAGATGAGCTGCTGGTCGATCCGGTCCGGGTAGTAGCCGTCCATCACGGACTGGAACGGGGCAAAGTCGACGCTGCGTTGCAGCAGCGTCGAGTAGTTCATCGCGGGCACGCCGAGCACCGAGCGGGTCCAGTCCTGGGCGACGGCGGTGAGCGCGCCGCCGTTGATGCCGCCCTGGCTGTTGCCGTCGTAGTGCAGCCCGCCGGCCACGTCGATCAGCGGCCGCCCGGCGGCGTCGCGGAACGCCGGGTGGGCGGCGAACCCGCTGCGGTGGATCATCGTCCGGCCCAGGAACAGGAAGTTCAGGAAGCTCTGCTGGAGCCGGTCGGCCACCGCGGGGAAGGCGCTGAGGTCGGTGAAGGCGCCCGCCACGTACGGGACGTCGGCGGCGGCCATGCCGATCCAGCTCGTGGCGCAGAAGGTGAAGTCGTACGTCTGCGACATGGTCTTGACGTTGCCGGCGTTGACCTCGGTCGGCCGGCCGAGCAGGCCGTGGCCGTAGAGCGAGAGGTGGGCCGGCTTCGCGGCGGACGCGCTGCGCGGGATGTTGCAGACGAAGTCGGCCGCCACCGTCGTCCCGGACGGTGTGGGCAGCGCGTCCGGTGCCGGCGGGGTGCCGTCGCCGCCGGGCGGCCCGTAGTGCAGCCGGGAGCCCGGTCCGCCGTCACCGGTCAGGTAGGACGGTACGGCGACGGTGCCGGTCACCTGCCGGGCGATCAGCGGATCCTGCTCCGGCGTGTAGTCGGTGACCTGGGTGACTGTGAACGAGGGCGCGCGGCGGCCGAGCGCGGCGAACGCGCCGTCCCGGACCGCGAGCATCCGCCCGGTGAGGCCCTGCCGGCTGGCCACTGTGAAGTCCCAGGCCAGGTAGAGGCTGTGCCGCTTGACACCGGCCCGGCTCAGGTCGGCGAGGATCCGCCTCATCTGCGGCGCGCGCGGGTCGCGCCGGTCAAGGCCGGCGCCGGTCACGTACGCGCGGAACGCCTTCGGCGCCGGGATCAGCGCGCCGCCGCCGTCGCGCATGCCGCGCAGGCCGACGACGTACCTCGTGCCCTCGGTCAGCGCGACCGCCGGCCGGATGATCAGCGCCTGCCGGTCCGGGTTGCCGGCGGCGTGCGCGTCCAGTTCCGCCCAGTAGGGCGTACGCCTGCCGGTGCGGGCGTCGAGCAGCACGATCGGCGCGTCCGGCGCCAGCGAGCGGCCCACGTCGGTGACCGGCGCGATCCGCGTCCGCGCGGCGTCGAGGCCGGGTACGCGCGCCAGGATCGGCGAGCCGGGGCTGAACCCGTCCTGCCGGTTCCACTCCGCCGGGTCGATCGGCACGCCGAGCACGTTGGCGGGCATCGCGGAGGCCGCGAACCGGACCCGCTTGCCGGTCGGGGTGCTGCGGTCCGGGACGGTGAAGTAGTCGTTGGGGAACGGCAGCAGGCAGGCCGCCGGGTCGATCGGGTCGCAGGACCGCTGCCCGGCCGGTGCGGGAGGCGCGGACGGCGCCGCGGCGGCGCCGGAACCGAGCAGCACGGCCGATGCGGTCACCAACGCGGACACGGCGAGACGGAGCCGTCTGGGGGTGGGCACGCGTGTCTCCTTCGACAGCGGACGGTGGTGTTCTTCCTACGCCCGTGACCGGATCCCGGCAAGGCCCACCATGGACAGGGTCGCGAAGCACTACGTGGTGTGACGGGCGCGGCCTCCCGCCGTCCGCCTCTTCCCGGTGGCGGACGGCGGGAGGGGCGCCGGGCTAGCCGACGACCACGACGCGGCCCTGGTTCAGCGGTTGCAGGTGCGCCGGGTCGAGATCGTCCGGTGCGCCCCGGCCGCTGTCGTAGACGACGCGTCCTCCGTCGCTCTCCCAGATCCTGATCCGGAACCGGTCCACGTCACGTCCGTCCGGGCCGTCGGCGACAGTGAGCTGGTACGCGTACCCCGGCCGGCCGTTCACCGTGCCCTCACCCTGGTACCGGCCCACCGATCCGGCGACGGTCAGACGCTCGTGTGTCGTACCGGCGAACGTGAACTCGCGTCCCGGCAGCCGGAAGGTGGTCGCGCCGAACGGCGTGGGTGAACCCTTCACCAGGCCCGCGACGAAGGCGAACTCCCCCGGCCCGGTGGCGGCCACGTCGGCGCTGAGCGCGCCCGCCGGTGAGACGATCGCGCCGGCGCCGGCCACCGTCACGTCCGACGGGTCGTAGACCACGATCCGTACCGTCTGCTGCCCGGTTCCGCCGTCGTCGCCGGTCACCGTGAGGCGCGCGACGTGCACGCCGGGCCGGAGATCGCCGGTGGCGACGCAACCGCCCTCGTTGCGGTCCTCGCTGACCGCACCGGGCGTGGCCGGGGCCGGACCCCCGCCGTCCCAGTCGACCGCGCAGCGGTGGGTGTCCGGCACGCCCGGGTCGGTGAACGTGGCCCGCACGGTGACCGGACCGGCCACCCGCAACTCCTCGTCCAGTGCGATCGGGCTCACCTCGATCGGCCGGTTCGCCACGGTGACTGTCACCGTGTCGGTGGCGGTGCCGTGGCGGGCGTCGGTGGCGGTCAGTTCCAGCCGGTACGTGCCGGCCCGGTCGGCGCGGAACGACGGCGTGCGGGCCGGACCCTCCAGCCGCAGGCCGCCGCCGAGGCCGCCACCCTCCGGCTGGGCGAGCACCGTCCAGGACAGGGTCACCGGATCGCCGTCCGGGTCGGTGGTCCGGGTCGCGTCGAGGGTGACGGTGTCGCCCTCGACGGCGGTCCGGTCCGGCCCGGCGTCGGCTGTGGGCGGGCCACCGGCCGGCAGGACCCGGCCCACAGTCACCTCGGTACGCGCGGTGGCCCGCAGGCCGTCGGCGTCGGTGGCGGTGACCGTGAGGACGTGCCGTCCCTCGCTGAGCTGCCCCGGCGTACGGGTGGCGCCGGTGCCGAGGTCACCGTCACGGTCGGAGGTCCAGCGCACCGCCGACCCGTCCAGGTCGCCCTGTTCCGGGTCGGTGACGGACGCGGCGAGCGTGACCGTCTGCCCGGTGGCGAAGAACGTGCCGCCCATCGGAGCGGTGATCCGTACCGCCGGGTTCTTGCCGGCGACAGTGAGCGGACCGCTCGTCGCGTCGGCGGTGTGCACACCGTCGGTGACCCGTACCCGCAGCCGGCCGGTGGCCGCGCCGCCGGTGCCCGCGAGCTGCGCGGCGTCCAGCGTGTACGACGTCCCGGTGAGCCCGGTGGCCAGCACCCGCCAGTCGTCGGCGCCGTCCGGGCTGTACAGGACGCTCGCGGTGACCGGACCGCCGTCGGCGTCGCCGGCGCTCCAGCCCACAGTGACCGGCCCGGTGGCCGGCACCGACGCGGGCGGCGCCTCGCCCGCCAGCGCCACGACGGGCGGGTTCGCCGACACCGGGAGGGTGGCGAGGTCCCGCCCGGCGCGGGTGTCCACGAGCGTCACCCGGCGGGTGCCGGGGGCGAAGTCGACGACCTCGTGGAAGGGACGTGTCGCGGCGTGCTCGGTGGCCGCCGGGGTGAACGGGTGCTCGGCGAGCGTCGCCCCGGCGGCGTCGAGCAGCCGCAGCGCGTACGGGCCGGGCGTGGTGGCCGGGCGCTGGGTGGTGCGGGTCAGGCGCTGCCCGGTGAGGGTGGCGGTGCCGTCGCCGACGGCGCCGGACAGCGCCAGCAGGTCACCCGTCGCGCCCTGCTGGGCGGGCGGGTTCTGGACGCGGTTGCGCCACAGCCGCCACAGGTCGTCGGAGACCCAGGTGTTGCGGCAGTAGCTCATCAGGTCGGCGACCGGCGGGCTGGTGTCCGGCGCCCAGACGATCCGGCGCGGAGCGCCGACCGAGGCGTCACCGATGTCGTAGCCGGCGAAGCCGGGATTCGCCGGGTCCGGCCCGCCGATGGTGCCGCGCGGGTACGGGTAGGACCGGGGCCCGGTCTCGTCGCCGGGATTGTCCGTGCACTCCACGTGCCCGGCGCCGAGCAGGTGCCCCAGCTCGTGCAGGATGGTCGTGGGGTTGTGCGCTCCGCCGACCGCCACCCATCCGGGGATGTTCTCGGCGATGCCGCCCATCCGGTCCCGGTTCACCATGACCAGGTGGTAGACGCCGGGCTCCCGCGTCCCTGCCGTCGCCTGCCGGTAGCGGTCGAGCACCGAACGCGCGTCCTGCGCGTCGAGGAAGAAGCTGTCGTCACCGATCCAGAAGAACGGGTGGTCGTCGCGGTAGTCGGCGCGGGTGACCTCCAGCCGGCTCGTCGGCAGCGTGCGCCGCAGCAGCGACTCGGCCCGGTCCAGGTCGGACTCGGGAGGCAGCACTGTCTGTCCGTCGCGCTGGTAGCCGAACCGGATCAGCTTGACGCGAACCGGTTGGGACGCCTGGAAGCGCACCG
This sequence comes from Micromonospora sp. CNZ297, assembly GCF_007827625.1. Lineage (NCBI taxonomy): Bacteria > Bacillati > Actinomycetota > Actinomycetes > Micromonosporales > Micromonosporaceae > Micromonospora > Micromonospora sp. CNZ297. The sequence goes on from NZ_VISU01000001.1 coordinate 576,832, forward strand.
TGCGCTCGGTCACGTTGTCCAGGTGGTCGGGCTCGGTGACCCGGCGGTCCGGGTTGATCTCGACCCGCAGCCTGACCTGGCCCTCGCTCGTCCACTGGGTGGGCAGCTCGAACAGGAACCCGCCGCCCAGTTGTCCGCGTCGCACCGTCCGGTCGGGCACCAGCAGGCGGCCCGGGTTCGCCGGGGCGAGCGGCGGGCCGAGCGACGTGCCGTCGGCCCGGAACCCGTGCAGGGCCGCGGTCACCGCGGGCGTCTGCGCGTCGGTGCCGACGTACGCCCGGACGACGGTGCGGCGGTCGGCGACCAGGTCGACGGAGTTGCCCAGGTCCTGGATGACCTGGGTGACCTCCAGCCCGCCGGCGGTCAGGTTCGGTCCGGGCGCGGTGCAGGTGTTCAGGTAGACGCGCAGGGTGTTGTCGACCTCGTCCAGGACGGCCACGTCGAGGGACTGGTTGTTGTCGAACCGCCCCACGGCCGCCTGCACCGGCTGGCTGCCCGCCGCGAGGACGGCCGGGGTGCCGAACGTGCCGTCGCCACGGCCCGGGAAGACGTAGACCGCCCGGCTGGCGTAGCCGACCACCACCAGGTCCGGACGGCCGTCCCGGTTGACGTCGGCGACGTCCACGTCGTGCGGACCCTCCCGCCCCGGGGTCAGCGGCCCCAGGTCCAGCGACGGCAACTCCCGGGGCGCCGACGGGAAGCCGCCGGACGGTGGGTCGCGGTAGTCGCTCCACAACCGGATGCGGTCCTCGCCGGGGATCGCGACGGCCGCGTCGAGCCGCCCGTCGAGGTCGAAGTCGGCGATCGCGGGCTTCCACGCCTCGCCGATCCCTTCCACCCGGGGCGCGGGGCTGTTAGCGCCGTCGCGGATCAGCGACACCGTGCCCTGTGTGCGGCTGCTGACCAGGAGATCGGGCACGCCGTTGCCGGTCAGGTCGCCGGCGGCGAGGAAGTCCGGCTGGACGTACGTCGGCTGGTCACCGAGGAGGAACCTCTGGTCGAAGCTGCCGCCGTTGAGGTTGCGGAACACCCGCACCCGGTCGTCGTCCCGGTCGGTCCGGTCCTCCGGGTCGAGGGCCGCCAGGTCGGGCAGCAGATCACGGTCGAAGTCGGCCACCGCGACGTCCGCCACGCTGCGGCCGGCCAGCACGCGCCCTCCCGGCCCGAAGCCCGGGTCTCCACCGGCGGCGCCGAACCAGACACCCACCCCGTCGGTGGTCGCGACGGCGTAGTCCGGTTTGGCGTCCCGGTTGAAGTAGCCGACGGTGACGGCGCGCGGCGTGCCCGGCGCCGGATAGACCTCCGGCGGGGCGCCGGGCCCCACCGACGTGCGGAACGTCCCGTTACCGACGGCGATGAGCTGGTGCACGTCGCCGTCACCGCTCGCCGAGGCGACGAGCAGGTCGTCGAAGCCGTTCTGGTTGGTGTCGACCGCCTCGACGTCACGGGGAGCGGCCACACCGGCGACCGCCGGCATGGCCGTGAACCCGAACGTCTCGCAGCCGGCGACGAGGCCCGCTCCCGGCGGGCCGGCGACCCGGACCGGTGCCGCGGCGCCCGGCACTGTCGCCCCGGGCCCCAGCAGGACCACCGCCAGAGCGGCCGCCACCGCGCCGGTCCACCGGCCTGATCTTCGTGAACGCATCACTGCCACCTTTCCGCGCGCACGACCGTCCGGCGCGAGGCCGGACGGCGGCGCACGATCGTCGTAGGAGAGTGGGAAGTCTCGATCGGGTCGACCGGGAGACAGCCGGCCCGGGCCGGGTGCCGCACGCGGGGCACCGCCGGTCCGGTACGAGTCTCGTCCCCGGGGGACGTCCGGCTACAGGGTCGGCGGTCCAGGGCGGCGCAACGGCGTGCCGGATCTTTCTGCCCGCGCGCAAGACAACCCCCTGCCCGTCCGGCCACATCGGGCGGCCGAGTCGGGAAGACGATTGCGCGCGGCGGTGGACGCCGAGCCGGCTCGGCACCGCCGCCGGCGGACCGCCACGGCCGGGGCCGCACGTCGGCACGCCGCGACGGCGGGCGTGGGAGATCGGCCCGGCTGCCGACGAGGGCGGTCACGACGACGAGGGCACTGCCGGCGCCGTCGCGAGTCCCGGGCCGGCCGCCCGGTTCCGGCCGCCGTCCGGCGGCGCACCGAGGGCGGCCGACAGGTCCCGTGCGGCCTGCTCGATCCCATCGGCCGTCGCCAGCGCGAACACGAACCGGTCCGGCCGCAGCACCACCAGGTCGGCGCCGTGCCGCCGCAGCCACCCGCCGAGCACCCCGTCGGCGTCCACGACGTCGATCCGGTCCGGACGGCCGTCCGCGGACGACTCCGGCGGGCCGGCGAGCGGGTCCGGCAGGCCGGCGAGCGGGTCCGGCAGGCCGGCGAGCGGGTCCGGCGGGCCGGCGAGCGGGTCCGGCAGGCCGGCGAGCGGCGTGCCGGACGGGTGGACCGCGACGAACCGCACCGGCAACCCCTGCCACCACGCGCCGGGCGGGTCGTCCACACCGGCGCGACCCAGCACGACGAAGCCGTCGCCGAGCGCCTCGTCGAGCAGGCGCTCGCCGGGCGCACCCGGGATGAGGACCCGCGGCTGGGGGAACATGGTCCCGACCACGCCGTCCCGCCGCCCGCCGGTCATCAGGCCCCGCCGGTACGCCGGCACCGGCTTGAACTCGAAGCGCTCCACGAACCGCCGTACCCGGGGAACCGTCTGGACCGCCCGCAGCGCGGTGTCACGCAGCCAGGCGGAGATCCGGTTGCGGGCCAGGAAGACGCGTCCCAGCCGGACGCTCGTCTGTGCCATCTCCACCGTGTGCGGACGCCGCTCGGTCTCGTACGTGTCGAGCACCGCGGGATCGGCGGCGCCGGACAGCACCAGCGACAGCTTCCACGACAGGTTCGCCGCGTCGCGCAGGCCGCTGCACAGGCCCTGGCCCATGAACGGGGGCATCTGGTGGGCCGCGTCGCCGAGCAGGAACACCCGTCCCTCCCGCCACCGCTGCGCGACGAGGTGGTGGAAGGTGTAGACGACCGCCCGGGTGACGGCGAACCGGTCCGGGTCGACGTACGGCGAGACGAGCGCGGCGACGGTCTCCGGCCGCTGCACCTCGTCCTCGGTCTCGCCCGGTCGCAGCATGAACTCCATCCGGTAGCTGCCGGCCGCGCCGGGAGAGACGAACGCCGGGCGCCGCCAGTCGCACACGAACGTGGTGTCGGCCACCCGCACGGCGTCGGGCGGCACGTCGCCGGAGACCGCGAGCCACGGCTCGGCGTAGCTCGCCCCGGACAGCGGGATCCGGACGGCGGCGCGGGTGGCGCTGCGGGCGCCGTCGCAGCCGAGCACGTACCGGGCGCGGACCGCCCGCCGCTGCCCGGTGACCACGTCGGACAGGAGCACCGTCACGCCGTCCTCGTCCTGGGTCAGGCCGACCAACTCGGTGCCGAGCGCGAGCCGGACGTGCGGGAAGCGGTCCAGCCCGGCGCGCAGCGTCCGTTCCAGTCGCGGCTGGTCGAAGAAGCGCAGCGGCGCGTGCCCGTACCCGAAGTCCGTCTCGGACAGCTTCATCCGGGCGAAGACCCGGCCCGCGCCGTTGACGTACTCGACCAGCGGCGGCGCGATCGTCTCGTCGCGTACCTCGTCGAGCAGCCCGGCCTGCTGGTAGATGCGCAGCGCCTCGTCGTCACAGGAGAAGGCCCGCGGCTGACCGTGCGGCGTGGCGCTGCGCTCCACGACCAGCGTGGTGACCCCGCGGGCGCCGAGCAGGTTGGCGGTGAGCGCACCCACCGGCCCGCAGCCGACGACGGCGACCTCGACCTCCTGGACCTCCTGGTGAGCCGGCGGCTGAGCTGATCCCATGGTGGTGCCCCTTCGGAACATGGTCCCGGACGGCTCCGGCCGTCCTACCCGACACCGACCAGGGCACCAGCCGGGCGTGGAACGGCTGTGGAAAGTGTGTGGAGGCGGCGTGGAGGCGGGATTCCACGCCGGTCAGAAGACGGCGAACCGGGGCAGCAGCAGCCCGGCGCCCTGTTCGGCGGCGATCCGCGCGCCGAGGTCCCACTCCGCGCGGTCGCGCCGGGCCGCGCCGCGGATCCGGTGCAACTCCGCGACGAAGACGCGCTCGCCCACCCGGTCCGCCACTGCCAGCGCCTCCTCGGCCAGTGTCGCCGCGGTGTCCGGACGGTCGCCGGTCAGGTACGCCTCGGCCATCGCGCAGAGCGTGATGGTTCGGGTGGACCGCAGTCCGGGACGGTAGAACTCCTCGGCGGCGGCGCGCATCGCGTCGAGCCGGCCGTGGTCGCCGCCGCGCGCGGCGGCCCACTCCAGGAAGTACGCGCCGGTCGCGGTCATGTGCGGCAGGCCGGTGGCGCGGCCGATGTCCCGGCACCGTCGCCCCGCCGCGTCGGCCGCGGCGACGTCGTGCTCCTGCATCGCCAGCCAGGCGGCGTAGAGCGCCGCGTTGGCCCGGCCGTACGGGTCGTCGAGGTCCTCGGCGAGGGCCTCGGCGGCGGCGATGTCGGCCCGCGCGCCGGCCGGGTCGCCGCGCATCGAGCGCACGAGCGCCCGGAAGTTGTGGCAGGCCAGCACCGGACGGCGGCCCACCTCGCGGCGCAGCAGCGCCCGGTCGACGGTACGCAGCCGCTCGATCCCGGCGGTGAGCCGCCGCTCGCTCTCGGCCTGCCGGCCGGTGAAGTAGGCGACCGCGCCCAGCAGGTACTCACCTGCGACGGCGGTCAGCCCGCTGCCGTCGTCGGGCGCCCGTACGAGCCGCCCGGCGAGGTCGGCGCAGATCGCGAACTCGGCCCGGTTGGCGGCGAGTTCGCCGAGCGCCCAGAGCGCGTGGCGGATGTCGGCGTCCGGCCCGACGAGCGTCAGCAGCTCTCGGGCGCGGGCGCAGACCCGGTCGACCGCGTCGCTGCCGACGCCCACTGTCATCTGGAGCAGGGACGCGCGGTGCAACTGGACGGTCAGCTCGGTGGCCGCCGCGTCGGGCGAGACCGGCGCGGCCGGGGCCAGCCGGAGCGCGGCGCGTTCGAGGTGGCTGAGCGCGTCCTCGTAGGCGACCCGGCGGGTGGCGTCGTCGGCGGCGCGCAGCGACCACCGCAGGTGGTCCTCGCCGTGGCCCAGACCGACCGCCTCCCCGTAGTGGTGGGCCAGCTCGGCCGGCGCGGTGCCGGCCGTCCGCTCGTACGCGGCGGCCAGCCGGGCGTGCAGCGCGGCCCGGCGCGGCGGGACCAGCTCGGCGTAGGTGACCTCGGCGATCAGCGGGTGGCGGAACGCGAGCGCGCCCGGTCCGGTCTCGACCACCAGCGCGGCCGGATAGGCCGGGGCGAGGTCCTCGGCGACGGTCTCGGCGGTGCTGTCCAGCGCCGCCGCCAGCACCGCCAGGTCCAGGTCGTGCCCGGCCACGCTGAGCAGGTCGAGGCAGCGCCGGGCGGGGCCGGGCAGTCCGGCTAGCCGCAGCCGCACGGTGTCCCGGATGCTCGGCGGCAGCTCCGCTGCGGCGCCCGGATCGGTCCGGGACCGCAGCAGCTCGGTGAGGAAGAACGGATTCCCGCCGGTCCGGGTGACGAGCCGGGTCACCACCGGCTCCGGCGGCGCCACGCCGGTGCGGCCCCGGACCAGGTCGGCGACCGCCGCGGCGTCCAGCCCGGCGAGCCGGACCTGACCGAAGCCGCCCCCGCGCGCCAGCTCGGCGACTGTCGCCACCAGGGCCGGGTCGTCGTCGTACGGCCGCAGCGTGGCGACCACCAGCGCCCGGGACGCGGGCAGGGCGGTGGCGAGGAACCGCAGCAACAGCAGCGAGTCCGGGTCGGCGGCGTGCAGGTCGTCGAGGACGACGAGCAGGCCGCGCTCCCGGGCCGCCGCGTGCACCAGTTCCGACACCGCCTCGTACACCTGGAACCGGGCCGTGGGGTCGAGACCGCGACCGTCGGCCGGTCCGCTCGGCGCGCCGGCGGCGAACCCGTCCAGGCGGCTCGCCGAGCCGGTGGCGCGGGTCTGCGGCATCGCCACCAGCGCGCGTACCACCTGGCTCCACAGCCAGAACGGCGGCGCCTGCCCGACGTCCGGACAGCGGCCCCAGACCACGGGGACGCCGGTCGCGGCGGCGCGGGCGCCGAGTGCCGCGGCGAGGCTGGTCTTGCCGATGCCGGCCTCCCCCACCAGCGTCAGCACGCGCCCGCTCTGCCCCGTGGCCGCGTCCAGCGTGCCCCGCAGCCGTTCCAGTTCCGCGTCCCGGCCCACGAGCGGTCCGCCGTCCCGCTCCGGCGCCGCCCCGGCGGTCGCCGGGCCGCCGGTGTCCGCGGGACTGCTCCGATCAGGCGGTACGGCCTGCTCCAGGATCAGCCGGTGCACCGCGCGGGTCTGCTCGCCGGGGTCGATCCCGTACTCGCCGGCCAGGATCCGGCGGCCCTCGTCGAAGACGGCGAGCGCCTCGGTCTGCCGCCCCGAGCGGTACAGGGCCAGCATCAGCTGCGCCCGGGCGCCCTCGCGCAGCGGGTGCGCCGAGACGAACCGGCGCAGTTCCGGCAGCAGCGTCGCGTGCCGGCCCGCGGCGACGGCGGCTGTCAGCCGCCCCTCCTCGGCGCTCAGCCGCAGCTCGGCCAGCCGGGCCGCCTCCGGACGCACCGCGGTCAGGTCGGCCACGCCCGCCAGCGGCTCGCCGCGCCACAACGCCAGCGCCTCGGTGTACGTCCGCTCGGCGGCCGCCGCCTGCCCGGCCGCGAGCGCGTCCGCAGCCCGGTCCACCAGGCCGGCGAACCGGATCGCGTCCACCGCGTCGGCGTCGACCCGCAGCTCGTACCCCCCGGGGTGGCTGCGCAGGACGCGCGCCGGCTCGCGGTGGGACCGTTGGGGTTCCACGGCCCGGCGCAGCCCGGCGACGTACGTGCGCAGCGTCGTCCGGGCGCTGGCCGGCGGTCGTGCGTCCCAGAGCGCGTCGACCAGCCAGTCGGCGGCGACGAACCGGTTCGGCCGCAGCAGGAACAGAGCCAGCAGCGCCTGCTGCTTCGGCCCGCCGAGGGGCACCACCCGCCCGTGCCGGACGACCTCCGGCGGACCCAGCACCCGGAACTGCACAGTCACCTCGACGACGACCCCATCGGGCCGAGTATGGCAGCGCCGGTCCACTCCGGACACCGGCGATCGGTCAGGGGACTGTGAGCGGGGTGCCTGCTCTGCGCACCTCCCCCATGAAGTGCAGGATCTCCTCGTGGTTCGTCGACATGACCGCGGTCATGGCGCCGGTGCGGTAGTAGATGTCGACGCGGATCGGTTCCGGCTCCAGCGAGACCGGCTCGTCGGCGCGCATCCGCGCGAGGACGCCCGGCACGTCGTAGGCCAGGGTCACGTCCGGGCGGTGGAAGTACTCGACGCCGCCGATCTCGACGACGGCGAGTCCGTCCGGCTCGCAGACCGGCTGGGTCAGCAGGTCGTAGCGGTACACCTCGTCGAGGAACGGGCGGACGTCGGCCGCGAGCTGCCGCGAGACCACCTCCTGCCACCACAGCTCCAGCGCCCGCCGCCCGTCCGCCTCGGTGAAGAGGTAGCCGATGGCGGCCGCGTACGCCGGCGCGCCGCCGCCGTGACCCCGCATCGCGGCCTCCCGCAACGGGATCGCCTCCCGCGCCGTGGTGGTGTCCGCCCAGTCGGCGAGGCTGTTGAGGACCCGGGACTGCTCCCACCCGGCGAGCCGCCGCAGCGGCAGCCAGCAGTGACGCAGGACCGCGTTCTCGGCCATCACCCGGGCCCAGAACAGGAACCGCTGCATCACCGCGTTGTCCGCGAAGGTCATGGTGCGGTGGGCGAGCACGTACTCGAAGTCGTCGTTGTCGCCGCGCAGCGCGACGATGCCGTACAGCTCCTTGTTCTCCGCGTACTCGGTGTTCGGCAAGAGCATGATCGGGTAGACGGCGATCCGGGACACGTGCTGGGCGAGTTCGTCGTACCCGGCCAGGAACGACTCGACGGTGTCGCCCGGCGCGCCCCAGATCAGCTCGGCGTAGCAGTCCAGCCCTTCCCGGTTGAGCCACCGCACCAGGTCACGCCAGTCGTTGACCTTCATGTTCCGCCGGCGCATCAGGGTCAGGGCGTCCGGGTTGAGCGACTGGAGGGCCAGGGTGAAGGAGCTGCGCAGCCCCGCCTCCTTCATCCGCCGCACGATCTCGTAGAACACCTTCGACTTGTTCTTGGCCCACGAACTCTCGAAGGCCAGCGGGAAGCCGTGCCGCCGCTTGATGTCGATGAGGTCGTCGACGAGTTCCAGGTCGATCGGCAGCATGCCGAAGTTGGCGTCGCAGGCGACCACTGTGTGCACGCCGCACCGGGCGAACAGTTCCAGCTCGGCGCGCAGCCGTTCCCGGGAGAACGCGCGTACCCGCTGGCCGACCGCGCCGCCCCAGTAGCAGAACGAGCACTTGTACGGGCAGCCGCGGTTGGTCTCGAACAGCGCGACGTCGTAGCGGAACCGGCCGTCGGCGTCGAGCAGTTCGACGGCTCCGGTGAGGAACGGCGACGGGATGATGTCGAGATCCTCGATCCGGGGCCGGTCCGGGTTGGTGACCACGCTGCCGTCGGCGCGGTGCCAGGAGATGCCCTGCACGTCGCCGAGGGCGTCGGGGGCCACGCCGGCCAGCCGGGCGCGGAGCAGGTCGAGGAAGGTCAGCTCGCCCTCGCCGTTGACCACCACGTCGATCTCCGGGTAGAGCCGGAACACGCGGTCGGCCTGCGCGCTGACGTGGGTGCCGCCGAAGATGACCCACCCCTGCGGGTTGAGCTGCTTGTAGGTGGCGGCGAGTGCCCCGAACGCGCGCTGGCTCCAGCCGAAGACGGAGAACCCGATCACGTCGGGCAGCGGGCCGGCGAACAGCCGGGCGGCCATCTCCCCGTGCGTCACCCGCCCCCGGAAGTTGCAGATCTCCACCGACACCTGGTCGTTCAGCTCGGCGTCGCCGGACACCATCGCCTTGAGGTACGCCGAGGCGAGCGGCAGCGACTCCAGCGGCATGTCCCAGACGCCCTGCTGCACCAGGACCACCCGAAGGCGCCGGCCCGCACCACCGGCGCTCGTCTGGCTGTGCTCCACCGATCCGCCGCTCTACTTGCGGTAGACGGTGATGTGCCGCTCGTCGGAGTCGCGCAGTGGTCGTCCGTCCCAGTGACCCCAGCGCGACTCCATGGTGAGCCCGCCGAGGCGGGCCATCAGGTCCATCTCCGACGGCATGACGGTGCGGATGCGCATCGGGAAGAACCGGATGCCGTCGGGCCGCAGGACCGCGAACTGGATCGACGAGCACTGGGAGATCCGCTCGCGCCGGGTGAACGTCATCACGACGTGGTCCTTCTCCACCCGTACGGTCTGGGTGCGCTGGTTGCGGTCGTACCGCGCCGGGTCGGGGATCGACGTCTGGATCACGAACCGCCCGCCCGGCTCCAGGACGTCGGCGACCTTCTGGAAGCAGCGGATCTGCTCCTCCTGGTCGGTGATGAACGGCAGCGTGTCGAAGACCGCGTACGCCAGCGAGAACTTGTACGGCAGCGTGAAGTCGGTGAAGTCCTGCACGTGCACGTGCACCAGTTCGCCGCCGGGTTTGTCGCGCAGCTGCGTCAGCATCCCCTCCGACGCGTCGATGCCGTGCACCTCGATGCCCCTGCGGGCCAGCGGGACGGCGACCCGGCCGGTGCCGACGCCGAGTTCGAGCACGGGCCCGCCGCCGGCGTTCTCGGCGAGCCACTCGATCGTCTCCTCGGTGTCACCCGGGTCGCCGGCCCATCCCGTCCCGTCGAAGACGTCGGCGACGGCGTCCCCGTAGGTGAAGATCTCGAAGCCTTCCACCGTGTTCTCCTCCACGCCGGTGATTGGGGTACCGGCGAATCGTGGCGGACGAGTGCGCCTGACGCTGCGCTGTTGTGAGCACGAAGTGAGGGCAACTCGATTGGTGTATCGGTGGCGCCGCCGACGGTTCAGCCGGTATGCTGCCGAACCTTCGGGGCCTGCTGTCCATTCGCAACCGTCTAATGAGCAGGCCGGTTGCGACACACCCGGCGACCGTGGCGTGGACGACGGCGGATTGCTAGGCTCGGGCCACGCTTTCGATCGGACGACAAATCTCCAGGAGACATGAATGGCTGTCGGTCGCTTGGCGGCGGTAACACTGGATTGTTCCGAAATCGCCCCGCTGGTGGCCTTCTACCGGGAAGCGGCCGGCCTCGAGCCGGTGCACGAGTCGGAGTCCGGCGCGTTCCTCAGCAACGGTGACGGCGTCGCCGTGGCGTTGCAGCGGGTGGAGAACTACCGGCGTCCGGAGTGGCCCGGGCAGACGGTTCCCCAGCAACTGCACCTCGACCTGGCCGTCGACGACATCGAGACGGCCGAGACCGAGTTGCTGCGCCTGGGTGCGACGAAGCCCGCCGACCAGCCCGGCGACGCGAAGTGGCGGGTCTTCCTCGACCCGGCCGGTCACCCGTTCTGCGCCTCGGTCTGGGACTGAAAGAGAACCACGGAAGGAATGAGACAAGGTGAGCACCGCGACTGCTTCATTTACGCTCGACTCCTGGGACGAAGACGAGTGGCAGGAGACCCCCGACGGCATGAAATTCTCGCGGGCCTCGGTCACCAAGACGTATTCCGGTGAACTCGAGGGCACCAGCCGCGCGCAGTTCCTGTTCGCCTATGGCAAGGGCGGCGCCGGATACGTCGGTCACGAAGTGATCGAGGTGTCGATCGGCGGTTCCAAGGGCAGTTTCATGCTCCAGCACCAGGCCGTCGGGTTGATGAGCGACGAGGAGGGCGGCGCCGAGTGGCACATCGTGCCGGGGACCGGCACCGAGGGGCTCGCCGGCATCCAGGGCACCGCCACCATGCGCAAGCTGGAGGACGGCAGCCACACCTTCACGCTGAACTACGAACTCCTCGACGAGCTCGTCTGACGCGCTGAGATCGAGGCGGAGGGCCGCTACCGGGAAGCCGGTAGCGGCCCTCCGCCTCGGGCTGTCACGGCACGTCCGCCACCGCCGTGACGGGCCGCGCGGCGTCCAGCAGCATCCTGCTCGCCTCGTGGCGCGGGTTGCCGAACACCTGCTCGACGGTCCCCTCCTCGACGATCCGCCCGCCGCTGAGCACGGCGACCCGGTCCGCGTTGCGGGCGATCACACCGAGGTCGTGCGTCACGATGAGCACCGCCAGGCCCAGGGTCCGCCGCAGCGAGTCGAGCAGGGCCAGGACCGAGGCCGCCACCTGGGCGTCGAGGTTCGACGTGATCTCGTCGCAGACGAGCACGTCGGCCCCGGCGGCGAGCGCGCGGGCGATCGCGACGCGTTGCCGCTGCCCGCCGGACAGCTCCCGCGGCAGCCGCGACGCCAGCTCCCCCGGCAGGCCGACGAGCCCCATCAGCCGGCGGGTCTCCGCCGCCACCGCCTCGGCCGTCATCCCACCGGCCAGGCGGACCACCCGGCCGATCGCCGCGCCCACCGGCCGCCGCGGGTTCAGCGACCCCCCGGAGTCCTGCGGGATGAGCTGCATGCGGCGTCGCTGGTGCACCGGCCGGCGCCCGAGCGTCGGCTCCAGGACCTCGCCGGACAGCGTCACCCGGCCCGAGCTGGGGCGCAGTGTTCCGACGACGGCCCGGGCGAGCGTCGTCTTGCCGCAGCCCGACGTGCCGAGCAGGGCCAGCGCCTCGCCGGCGCGCAACCGCAGGGATACGTCGTCCAGGACGACCCGCCCCCCGCGCGGCACGGTCAGCCCGGACACGGTCAGGACCTCCGCGCCCCGCACCGGCGTGGCGGCGCGGCGGCGCATCTCGGCCGGCAGGTCCGGCACCGCGGCGAGCAGGTCCCGGGTGTACGCGGCGGCCGGGCGGGCGAGCACCTGCGCTGTCGGTCCCTCCTCGACCACGACGCCGCCCCGCAGCACGATCAGGCGATCGGTCATCCGGGCGGCCGCGGCGAGGTCGTGGGTGACGAACACGACCGCCAGCCCGCGGTCGGCGGAGAGCCGGTCCAGCTGGTCGAGCACCTGCTTGCGCACCAGCCCGTCCAGGCCCGTCGTCGGCTCGTCCAGCACCAGGCCGCGCGGGTCGCCGGCCAGCAGCCGGGCCAGCGCCAGGCGTTGCTGCTGGCCGCCCGAGAGCTGGTGCGGGTACCGGCGCAGGAAGGCCCGGTCGCCCGGCAGGCCCACCTCGACCAGCCCTCGGCTCACGGCCGCGTCGGACCGGTCCGCGGCCAGTTCCCGGATCTGCGCCCGGACCCGCAGCGTCGGGCTCAGCGCCGACGGCGGGTCCTGCGGAAGGTACGCCAGTACCCGCCGCCGGACCCGGCGTACCTCGGCGCCGGAGGCCGTCAGCACGTCGTGCCCGTCGACCACGACCGTGCCCCCGGCCACCTGCAGTCCGCGCCGTACCGCGCCGACGAGGGCCATCGCCAGTGTCGTCTTGCCCGCCCCGGACTCGCCGACGACGGCGACCCGCTCACCCTCGGCGACGCGCAGCGACAGGTTCTCCAGGACGGCCCGGCCGGCGGTGTCCTCGACCCGCAGCCCACTGATCTCGATCATCGCAGCACCCGCCCGACGATCCGGTCGATGCCGAGGTTCGCGGCGACGGTGAGCACACCGAGCAGGATCGCCGGCACCGCGACGCCCCACGGGGTGAGCTGGATGCCCTCGACGTTCTGGCTGATCATGGCCCCCCAGTTCGGGCCGCTGGAGCCGAAGCCGAGGAACGCCGCCGCCGCCGTCAGCGTGACCGCGATGGCGAGGCGGGTGCCGAAGTCGGCGAGCACCGGCCGGACGATGTTCGGCAGGATCTCCCGGACGATCACCGACAGGTGCGAGTCGCCGCCGGCGTAGGCGGCCACCACGTACCCGTCCTCGACCGCGCGGAGCGTCTCGGCCCTGGTGACCCGGGAGACGAACGGCGTGCCGGTCAGCACCACCACGATGATCATCGTGGTGGCGCTGTACCCCCAGCCGTGCAGCAGCACCAGCAGGATCAGCACCGGCGGCAGGCCCAGCAGCAGGTAGTCCAGCCGGGACACCACGGCATCGGTGATCCCGGCGAAGTAGCCGCCGACCAGGCCCAGCACCAGGCCGAGCACGGTGGCCAGGATCGTCGCCACCACCGGCACGGCCACCAGCGGCCGGCCACCGGCCAGCACCCGGTCCAGCACGTCCCGTCCGGCGCTGTCGGTGCCCAGCGGGCTGCCGGCCGTCGGGGCGCTGTAGGGCAACCCGACGATCCGCTCCGGCTCGCCGGCGAACAACGGGCCGAACAGCGCCACGCCCAGCACCAACAGCACCACGGCCACGGCCGTCCCGGCGAGCAGCCACCGCGCGGCCCTCATCGGGCGGCCACCCGCAGCCGGGGGTCGACCGCGAGGACGAGCAGGTCGGCCACGATGAACGAGACGAGGATGATCGCGGCGAGGAGCAGCCCGACCCCCTCCAGGACGGCGGTGTCGTGGTTGCGGACCGCCGCCACGAGCGTCTGCGACAGGCCCGGGTAGTTGAAGACCACCTCGACCACCGTGGTGCCGCCGAACAGCCCGGACAGCAGCCACGCGAACGTCTGCGCGCACGGCGGCGCCGCCGCGGGCAGCAGGTGCCGCGCCACGACCACCCGCTCGGGCAGCCCGGCCAGCCGGGCCGCCTCGACGTGGGGCATCGCGTCCGCGTCGATGACAGTCGCCCGCACGATCCGGCTCGCCCACGCCGCGCCGAACAGCGTCAGCGCGACCACCGGCAGCACCAGGATCTCCGGCCGGTCCAGCGGTCCGCCGCCCAGCGGCGGCAGCGAGATCGCCGGCAGCAGCGGCCACAGGTCGGCGAAGACCAGCACGAGCAGGCCGGCGGTGACGAACTGCGGGATCGAAACCGCCACCACCGCGACGGCCGACACCGCCCGGTCCACCCGGCCGCCCGGCCGCAGCCCGGTGAGCAGCCCCAGTCCCATCGCCAGCGGCACCGTCACCGCCGCGGTGAGCCCGACCAGGAGGCCGGTGGCGGCCAGCGGCTCGGCCACGACGTCCACCACCGGCCGGTGCATCGAGGTGCTGGTGCCCAGGTCGAGGCGCAGCGCCGCGGTCCCCCACTCGACGAACCGCACCGGCCAGGGCCGGTCGACGCCGAGTTCGGCCCGGCGCTGCGCGACCTCCTCGATGGTGGCGTCGGGCCCGAGTGACGCCGACGCGGCGTCACCCGGGAGCACCTCCGAGCCGGCGAAGAGCACCACCGCCACCGCGAACAGCGTGGCCACCGTCGCCAGCAGCCGTCGGGCCAGGAACCCGAGCGCGGTCACGCCGGCCCGGTCGCCCGGTCGAACAGCTGGACCGACTGCATCGTGCGGACCCCGCTGATCCCCTTACGGGCGGCGTCCAGCTGCTCCTGGAAGCCCCACAGCAGGTCGCCGCCCTCCTTGTAGAACTCCTCCTGCAACGCCTTGAACGCCTCGGCGCGGGCGTTGTCGTCGACAGTCGCCTGGGCCTTGGCCAGCCGCGCCTGGTAGGCCGCCGACGTGCCGGTGACGTTGAACGGCGCCTTGCCGTGGGTCACCGCCGACAGGTGCACGGCGGCCGGCCGGTTGACGTAGTAGAACGCCTGGAACGGGTGCGTGGCCAGCGTCATGAGGTCGGCGTAGTAGGCGTCGGGCGAGATCTCCTGGAGGGTCAGCTCGACGCCCGCCTCCTTGAGCTGCTGGGCCATCAGCCGGCTGGCGTTGAGCATGCCGGGGACGATCTCGCCGGTCCGCAGCGTCAGCTTCGTGATCCCGGCCTCGGCGAACAGCCGCTTCGCCTGCTCCAGGTCACGGGCGCGCGCCGGCAGGTCGGCGTAGCCGGGCAGGCTCTTGCCGACCACGTCGTCGGCCGTCGAGCCGAGCCCGAGCAGCGCGTTGTCGACGAGCGCCTGCCGGTCCACGGCGAGCCGGACCGCCTGGCGGACCCGGACGTCGTCGAACGGCGCGAGCTTCTGGTTCATCGCGAACGACAGCGCGTTGGCGTTCGCCGGACCACCGCGTACGACGGTGAGCTCGCTGTTCGCCGCCTCGGTCTTCGCGCCGGTGGAGCTGATGCTGACGGCGTAGTCGACCTGTCCCGCCTTCAGCGCCGACAGCCGGGCGCCGGCGTCGAGGATGCCGACGATCTGGAGTTCGGCGACGCTCGGCTTGCCACCCCAGTACTGCTCGTTGGCGACCAGCCGGGTCGTGGTGCCGTTGCGCTCGGCCAGCCGGTACGGGCCCGAGCCGATCGGCTTGCTGAACTCGGTCATGCCGGCCGGGAAGACCGGCGAGAAGACGACGAGGACGGCTTCCTTGAAGTCACCGCGGGGGGTCAGCAGCGGGACGGTGACGGTGCGGTCGTTGACGGCTGTCACCTTGGCGAGGTCGACGTTGGCGTAGACGGAGGCCCGGTTGCTGGGCTTGGCGCCGAGCGTACGGATGCTGTGCACCACGTCGGCCGCGGTGACCGGCTTGCCGTCGTGGAACGTCACCCCGGAGCGCAGGTTGATCGTCCACACGCTGCCGTCGGCGTTCGGCTGCACCGACTCGGCGAGCTGGTACTTGTACTCGCCGTTGTCGAGCACCATCAGCGAGTCGTACACGTGCCGCATGACGATGAGGGTCGCGCCGATGCTGGTCAGCAGCGGGTTGCCGGCTTCGGCGTCGGTGACCGCGTTCGGCGCGCCCACCTTCAGCACCGCCAGCGACCCCCCGCCGGCCGCCGCCGGCGACGGCTGCTCGTCGTCGTCGCCGCAGGCCGACAGCAGCGGCACGCCGGCCACCGCGGCGCCCGCGACGAGCCCCATCCGGAGCAGCGCGCGGCGATTGAAGGGCGAGTCGTAAGGGGTGGGCGACATGGTTCCTCCACAAAGGTCGTGCCGGTGAGGTCGGATCGCAAGACGTCTGCGGATCTGACGGTCGCCGATCACCGGCACGGGTGTCTGCTCAATAGGGCGCGGTGTCAGGGGGCCGTCGGGGCGGACATCAGCGCCATCAGTTCCGGTGTGTACAGCTCCCGCAGCGGCACGATCCCGGCCACCGCGTCGAAGTAGCGGGTGGTCAGTTCGGGGCTGCTGCCGACGGCGCGCAGCAGCGCGCGGCGCTTGTCCCGGGCCTCGGCCTGGGCCACCAGCAGGGTCGCCTGGTAGTTCTCCATCAGCCGCTGCTCGCGTTCCCGGTCGTAGTCGGCCAGCGCGGCGTCGAGCCGTGTCCGGTCGGCCAGGTGCTCGCCCACCGACTCGGCGAGCAGGTCGGCCTGCATGAACGCGTCGGAGATGCCGCGGGCGGTCAGCGAGTCCTTGTGGTGGCCGGCGTCGCCGACGAGCGCCCAGCCCGGGCCGTGCGCGCGGCGGAAGAAGTTCTGCTGGTCACCCGTGCCGTGCACGCCGCCGATCTGCCGGCCGCGCTCCATCTGCTCGTACAGCCGCGGCGCGTTGGTCCGCACGTTGTCGAGGTAGGCCGCGCGCGCGTCGTGCCGGACCTCGTCGAAGCGCTGCTGCGGGTAGTAGGCGGCGATGAGCACCGCGCCGTCGTTCGTCGGCACCGCTGACACCCAGCCGGTGTCGCCCTCGTACATCTCGAAGTGTGTCTTCGGCCCGTCCCAGAACGCGTAGTACGCGCAGGTCAGCGGCGGGTGGGACGTCGTCGTGGGCGCGCCGGTGAGCCCGGCGACGGTGGAGCGCATCCCGTCGGCGCCGACGACCAGCGCGGCCCGCTCGTCGCCGCGGTCGGTGCGCACCCCGACGACCCGGTCGTCCTCCCACAGCAGGCCGGTGACCCGGCAGTCGTCGCGGAACTCGGCGCCGGCGTCGACAGCGGCGCCGGCCAGCAGCGGGTCCAGGATCGAGCGGCGGGGCGCGTACGCCGCGCGGATGCCGTCGATGCCGCTGCAGCAGCCCTCGACGCGCACGTCACCCAACTCGTAGACGACGTGGTCCAGCGGCGGGCAGCCGGTGGCCCGAAGCGCGTCCAGCAGACCCCAGCGGGCCAGCCGCGCGACGCCCGGCTGCTGGATGTACAGCGTGGAGAGCTTGTCGGCCGGGAAGGCGCTGCGGTCCAGCAGCAGCACCCGGTGGCCCTGGCGGGCCAGGAGCATGGCGGTCGGCGCGCCCGCGCAGCGGGCCCCGACGACGACGACGTCGTACATGATCGTTCAACCTCCATCGGCGGTACGGGCGAGGACCACGGCCGTGTTGATGCCCCCGAAGCCGAAGCCGGTGGACAGCGCGTACCGCAGCCGGGCGGGCTCGGGCCCGGCGCCGGCGAACCGGATCCGGGCATCGATCGGTCGGGCCAGGTTCGGGTTGGGGTGCACGAAGCCGCCGGTGAGCTGCGCGACGGTGGCGACGGCCTCGACCACCCCGGCCGAGCCGAGGCAGTGACCGGTCAGCGCCTTGGTGGCGTTCACCCACGGCCGGCCGGCGGCGGCGCCGAGCACGTCGTGCAGCGCCGCGAGTTCCGTCTCGTCGCCCAGCCGGGAACCGGTGGCGTGGGCGTTGACGTAGTCCACCTCGTGCGGGGCCAGCCCCGCGGCGGCCAGGGCGGCCCGGATCACGCGGGCCTGCCCGGCCGAGTCGGGGTCGGCGAGCCGGTTGGCGTCCAGGCCGAGGGCGTACCCGGCCACCGTCGCCAGGACCGCCGCGCCGCGCCGGGCCGCGGCGGCCGGGTGTTCCAGCACCAGCGCCGCGGCGGCCTCGCCGGGGACGAAGCCGCGCCGGTCGTGGTCGAACGGCCGGCAGGCGGCGGCCGGGTCGCCACCCGGCTCGGCGAGCGCGCCGAGCACCGCGAAACCCCGGTGGTGCATCGGTGTCAGCTCGGTGACCGCGCCGACCAGGACGCAGCAGTCCACCGCGCCGGCGGCGACCAGCCGGGCGGCGTGCACGATGCCGACGTTGCCGCTGGCCGAGGCCCCGCCGACGGTGAAACCCTCGCCGGTGGCGGACAGCACCTCGCTGAGCGTCCCGACGTGGTCGGTGTCCTGGACGTGCAGGGCGAACCGCGCCGGCAGGTACGCCGGCCGATCCTGCCAGGTCCGGTACAGCTCGTGCGTGTACCGCGCGGTCAGGTTGTGCCCGGCCACCACGATCCCGACCCGGTCGCCGGGGATCCGGGCGCCGGGCAGGCCGGCCCCGGTCCACGCCTGGAGCGCCGCCGCGACGGCGGCCCGCACCGGCTGCGGCGCGCGCGCCGCGGCCCGGACCGCCCGGCGGCGCAGCGGCTCGGGCACGCCGGCCACCGCGTCGTCGAACGACCACCCGGTGATCGGCGCGGCCAGGCCGTCAGCGGTGCCGACGACACCGCTGCGGCCCGCCCGCAGCGCCGTGGTGAACGACGGGACGTCCGCACCGATCGCGCAGACGATCCCGGTGCCGGTCACCGCGACCGTGCTCACATGTGCGTCCGCAGCAGCTCGACGATCCGGTCGAGGTCGTTGACGTCGCGGAACTCGGAGATCGGCACCACGATGCCGAGCCGCTCCATGGCCAGCGTCACGACCTCGGCCCGGTCGATGCTCGTGCAGCCGAGGTCGCTCAGCGTGCGCCCGGCGGTGACGCTCGCCGGGTCGACGTCCGGGACGACCTCGACGAGGCTCGCCTTCACGACCTCGAAGACGGTCATGCCGGTGACACCCGCGCCCCGGAGCGGTCCCGCCGGGTGAACCGGTGGCCGCGCGTGGTCTCGGTCGCCATCCGGTTGTGCGGGTTGCCGTTGTGTCCCGCGACGAGCACCGAGCCCCAGCGGTCCAGCGACACGGCGCCGCCGTACTCCTCGATGACGTCGGTGTCCGGGTAGACGTCCACCGACACCGGCACGTACCGGCCGGCGAAGCCGAGCCGCATCTCCTCGGTGCGTCCCGCGTGCGGCAGCGACGCGTGCATCAGCGTCGACCAGAACATGATTGCCTCGCCGGGCCGCATCACCATCGACACCGCCTTGGACTCGTCGGGCTTCCAGTCCGGGTCGATCTGCAGCTCGCGGTAGTCGTAGCCGAAGAACCCGCGGCGTACGCCGTCCTTGTCGGTGCTGTTGATGGAGGCCGGGTCGTAGTGCATGCGCTTGGTCTCGTCGTAGAACATCGTCCGGTGGGTGCCCGGGATGAACTGGAGGCACCCCGTCTCCTCGTTGGCCTCGGTGAAGGCCGTCCAGACGGTGATCGTGCCGCCGAAGTCCTTCGCGTCGCCGGGCCAGAGGATCTGCGGCTTGCCGGAGGCGTTGGCGAACGTGTCGGCCTGGTGCCAGTCGGTGCCCTCGTCGCCCGGGTACTTGGGGAAGAACTCCGACCGCCAGCACTGCACGTCCGGGCCGAGCACGCTGACGACGCGGTCGACGATCCGCGGGTGGCAGATGTGGTCGGCCAGGAACTCGTTGTCCAGGTGCCGGTCGTAGTTGGAGATGTTGGTGTTCCCGGAGAGCGCGGCCTCGTCCTGGTAGACCGCGTGCGAGCGGTCCAGCAGGCGCAGCCGTTCCCGCCGCCACCGCCGCTGCATCTCCTCGACCTCGTACACCGGGAACGGGCCGAAGTACCCGTTGCGGTGGAAGTCGGCCAGCTCCTCGGCGGTGAGCGTGTAGTCGTCCTCCATGTCATCCTCCTACCTGTTGCAGGGAATGGTGGCGTCGGGACGCGTCCACCACCTCGGCGAGGCACCCGACCGTGGGCTCCTCCATCTCGGCGCCGGTCAGCGCGATGCCGAACCGGTCGTTCACCATGGCCACGATCCGGGTGAGGGCCAGCGACGTGGCGCCCAGGTCGAACAGGTCGCCGTCCACCGGCACGTCGCGGCGCAGCACCTCGTCGGCGATGGCCTTCACCCCGGACACCGCGTCGTCGCCGGCCGGCTCGGCCGGCTCGGCCGGCTCGGCCAGGCGGTCCAGGACCGCCACGTCGGCTTTGCCCTGCACGGTGAGCGGGATGTCGGCGACCACGTGGAAGCGGGACGGCCGCAGGTAGCCGGGCAGGTCCGCCACGGTCATGGCGAGGTCCGCCTCGGTGAGCGCGGACGGGTCCGCGCCGGGCGGGGGCGCGACGTAGGCGACCAGGCGTACGTCGCCATCGCCGAAGTCCTGGGCGGTCACCAGCGCGGTGCCGACGCCGGGGTGCGCCAGGACCGCCGCCTCCACCTCGCCCGGCTCGATCCGGTAGCCGCGGACCTTCAACTGCCTGTCGACCCGGCCGAGGTAGACCAGGTCGCCGTCGGTCCGCACGGCCCGGTCCCCGGAGCGGTACCAGCGTTCACCGCCGGACTCGGCGAAGCGTTCGGCGGTCAGCTCCGGCTGGTGCAGGTAGCCCCGCGCCAGCCCGGCGCCCGCCACGTACAGCTCCCCCGGCGTGCCGTCCGGCACCGGCGCACCGGTCTCGTCGCGCAGCTCGATCCGTACGCCGGGCAGGGGGCGGCCGATCGGGCTCACCGACGGCCGGTCGAGGTCCGCCGCGACGATCCGGCGTTCGGTGGCGTGCACGGTCACCTCGGTGATGCCGTACATGTTGACCAGTTCCGGCCGGTCGTCGCCGCGCCGGGCGATCCACGGCGCCAGCATCGCGACGTCGAGCCGCTCGCCGCCGAACACCACCAGGCGCAGGTCGTCCGGGCCCTCGTCGGCCAGGTAGGCGGCGGCGAGCTGGCGGAACGCCGAGGGGGTCTGGTTGAGCACCGTGACCTGTTCGCGCCGCACCAGGTCCAGCATCAGCGCCGGGGTCCGGGCGACGCTCCCCGGTACGACGACGAGCCGGCCGCCGGACAGCAGCGCCCCCCACAGCTCCCAGACGGAGAAGTCGAAGCCGATCGAGTGGAACAGCGTCCACGTGTCGTCGCCGCCGAAGCCGAAGCGCTCCGCGCCGTGCTCCAGCAGCGCCACGACGCTGCGGTGCGACACCTCCACGCCCTTCGGCGCCCCGGTGGAGCCCGACGTGTGGATGACGTACGCGGGGTCGTCCGGCCCGGCCTCACCGGCGGGCTCCCGTACCGCGTCCGCGCCGACGGCCCGGTCCGCCGGGCTGGCACCGGCCGCGGCCTCGGCGGCCGTGCCCTCGCCGTCCTCGTCGTCGGTGTCGTCGTCCTCGCTGTCGTCGGCCCACAGCACCGGACCCGACCACTCCGCGAGCGAGTCGGCGGTACGGGTCACCGCCACCGTCACCGGAACCCGGCTGCCGGCCAGCACGGCCGCGACCCGCGCGGCCGGATGCTCGGCGTCCACCGGCACGTAGGCGCCGCCCGCCTTCACCACCGCCAGCACGCACACGACCAGGTCGACCGAGCGGTCCACGCACACCCCGACGTGGACGCCGGGGCCGACCCCGTACCCGCGCAGCCGCTCGGCCAGCTCACCGGACAGGCGGTCCAGCTCGCTGTAGGACAGCCGGTGGTCGCCGCAGGTCACCGCGATCCGGTGCGGCTGTTCCGCCGCCCGCCGGGAGAAGATCGTGTGCAGGCAGTCAGTCACGGGCATCGGTCACCGCTCCGTCTTGGTGGCGTACATGCCCCAGTGCTGGGGCGTGAGCGACAGGTCGGACAGGCTGGACTGGACGAACATCCGTTCCCAGCCGCCGCCGCCCTTCTCCTCCGGGATCCACTGGCGGGTGAACACCTCGCGGGTGGCCGGGTCGCTCATCGCGCGGACGCCCATCAGCGTGTAGTACGAGCTGAGCGACTTCAGGTGGATGAAGTGGTGGATGCGGTCGGACCGGCCGAACGCCTCCTCGTACAGGTAGATGGTGGCGTGGCCGGCGAGCGCCCGGTTCCAGCTCTCGCACAGCGCCCGGGCGAACGCGCGCCCCTCGGCCCGGAACTCGTAGCGCAGCTCGCCGGTGCGGTGCATGAGAATGCCGCAGGTGGCGGAGTTGAGCTGATCCTCGACCGGCACGTCGGTCTGGAGCTGCGCGGTGGGTACGGTGAACGTGGCGGCGCCCTCGGTGGTCCGCACCGAGTCCGGCGTCTCGTCCGACGTGCCGTACATGCCGAAGGCCGACGGGATGAGCACCGTCTCGTGCAGGTCGCCGTCGAGGAACATCCGGTCCCACGTGCCGCCGCCGCGCGCGGGGTCGATGCGCTGGCGCATGATGATGTCCCGCCAGCCGGCGTCGCGGCTGCCCATCTCGATCAGCGTCTCGTACGCGTGCAGCGACTTCAGGTGCATCAGCCAGTGGAGGCGGTCCTTCGTGCCGAAGGTCTCCTCGTAGACGAACACCGTGATGATGCCGGCGTAGTTGGTGTTGAGGTACTCCGACAGCTCCCGGGCGAACTGCCGGGCCTCGGAGCGGAACTCGGCACGCAACTGACCGACCCGTTCGACGATCACGCCGGCGTTGCCCGAGTGCAGGATCGCGGCCCGGTCGATCGTGGTCTGGGCCTGGGCGGTCGGCAACACGAACGGCGGACTCGATGTGGTGGTCATCGGAGACTCCTTCGCTTCGGCTGGTTCGGTGGGCGCCCGGACACGCTAGTCAGCATCGGACCAGCGGCTCTGCTCACTAATGGCCACCGGCGGACAGTGCCGGCGCAGGACGTCGGCCGCCCCGCGCATCAGCAGTTCGGCTATGACGTCGACGTGCCGCAGCCGCCAGTCGGCCAGTTCGGTGCCGCGCACGTACCGGTTGAAGGCGCCCATCGCCGGTCCGGTGTGGACCTGGAAGTTCGCCCGTTCGGTGGTGTCGCCGCGCAGCGCCACCTCCGTGGCGTGGGCGAAGTACCACTTGAACGCCAGTGCCATCCGCCGTCGCGGGCCGGCGCGCTCCACCTCCGCGGCCCGGCCGGTGTCCCGGTAGTGCCGCTCGGTCTCCCGCCACACCTGCGCGAACGGCCGGCGGAAGGTGGTCCGTTCCACGGCGTCGCGGATCGCGGCGGGCACCTCGTCCCAGGTGTCGTAGCGGTGGTAGAGCTGGAGCAGCTGGGTGGCCCGCGCCGCGAACATCGTGCCGCGGCGCAGCACCTGCACGCGGGAGCCGAACTCGAACGTGTCACCGGCCGGCGCGTACGCCGTGTCCTGGATCCCGGCGCCTGCCAGCAGGTCCTTGACCTCGGGTGACGTCCCGGCCTCAGGCGTGGCCTGGTTGATCGACCCGGTGACCACGAAGTCGGCGCCGAGCACGAACGCCGCGGCGACCGCCTCCGGGGTGCCCAGGCCGCCCGCGGCGCCGACCCGGATCCGTTCGTGGTAGCGGTGCCGGAGCATCTCCGCGTCGCGCAGCAGGGCGAGGTCCGGCACGAGGCTGAACGGGGACCGCGCGTCGGTGTGCCCGGCCGAGTCGGCCTCGGCGCACAGGTCGCCGCTCACCGGCAGCCGCGCCGCCGCGGCTGCCTCCCCGGCGGACAGCGCGCCCTCGGCCACGAGAGCGGCGAGCATCGCCGGCGGCGGCGGGGCCAGGAACGCGGCCGCGACCTCGGGCCGGGACACTTTCGCCACGACGTGCCGGACGGCGACCGGGGTGCCGTCGGCGCTCAGGTGCGCGCCGGCGAAGCGGAACCGCACCAGGGCCGCGGTGACCCCGGTGTACCCGGCCGCCTCGACGTAGCGGACGTCGTGCCGGACGTACAGCTCCGCCAGCGCCGACTCCAGCGCCGGGTTGTCCGGCATCGCCAGCAGGTTCATGCCGAAGCGGCCCGGACCGGGATCCGCGGTGAGCGAGCGCAGGACCGCCTCGACCTCGTCGCGGTCGAAGCCGCCCGCGCCGAAGAAGCCGAGCAGGCCCGCCTTGCCCAGGCGGGCGACCATCGCCACCGAGCTGATCCCGCGGTACATCGAGCCGGCGAGGTAGGACCACGTGACGCCGTAGTCGGCGCGGAACCGCTGACAGCCGAGCGCCGCCGGTCCCGGATCGCCGCCGTCCGGCACGGCCGGCGCCGCCGCGAGCACCGGACGGAACAGGTCCGTCAGCACACGGCCCGGACCCAGCTCGCGCACCGTGCGCACGCCGCGGCCGACCAGATACGCCATGGTCTCGCGCCACCGCACCGGGCGACGCAGCTGCACGGCGAGCAGGTCGGGCAGCAGCAGCGGGTCGTGCGGCCGGGCGGTCACGTTGGAGATCACCGGCACCTGCGGCGGCGCGAAGCGGACCTGCGACAGCACATCGGCGAACTCGCCCGCCGCGGCGCGCATGTACCGCGAGTGGAACGCGGCGGCCACCGGAAGCGGGACGCATCGGCCCAGACCGGCGCCGGTGACCGCCCGCGCCGCCGCCGACAGCGACTCGCGCGGGCCGGAGAGCGTCACCTGGCCGTCGGCGTTGTCGTTGGCCACGTCCACGTCGTCGACACCGGCGTCGGCGAGTACCCCGGGCAGCCGGTCCAGCCGTTCACCGAGGACGGCGAGCATGCCGCCGCCGGCCGCCCGGGCCATGATCTCGCCGCGGCGGCACACCAGGCGCAGCGCCTCCTCGAAGTCCAGGCAGCCGGCCGCGAACAGCGCCGCGTACTCGCCGAGGCTGTGCCCGGCGAGGTAGTCCGGCGGCGGCTCCTCGTCGCGTGCCGCCAGGTAGGCCAGCGCGCCGACGACGAACAGCGCCGGCTGGGCGTACCGGGTGTCGCCGAGCAGGTCGTCGTCCCGGCACAGCCGGGTCACCGGTACGCCGATGATCCGGTCGGCGGCGGCGCACTCGTCCGGGAAGCGGTCGAACAGGTCACCGCCCATGCCCCGGCGCTGCGCGCCCTGCCCCGGGAACACCCAGGCGGACTTCGGTCGTAAGGACACGACTTGGACTGTCCGGCCCGCCGGACGGACGTGCTGCCCAGAGTTGAGCAGCACGTCCGGTCCGGCGCCGCTTAGGTTGCGGCGAACGCCGGCCTTCGGAGCGGGGAGCGCATGAACGAGCAGACCGCCATCCCGGACCGCGTGGAGATCGTCCTGGACGTCCTGTCGGGCGTGCTGCCGGCCGGGGTCACAGCGGACGCCGACACGGCCCTGGGCGACCTGGGACTCGGTTCCCTCGCCGCCGCGCGGCTGCTGCTGGAGGTCGGCGCCGCGTTCGGCACCGAGCTGCCGACCGACGCGCTGCGCCGCTGCGCCACCGCCCGGGAACTGGCCGAGCTGGCCGCCCACGCCGCGCCCGCCGGCGCAGGGCTGCGTCCCGACGTACGCCCCGAGCCCGGGCGGCGGCACGAACCGTTCCCGCTCACCCCGCTCCAGGAGGGGTACCTGCTGGCCAAGGCGACCGGTCTGCCCGGCTGCCACCTCTACCGCGAGTACGACCTCCCCGACCTGGACGTGGACCGCCTGCGCGCGGCGTGGGGGCGGCTCGTCGGGCACCACGAGGCGCTGCGGCTCGTGCTGACCCCCGACGGGCGCCAGCGGGTGGCCGAGCGGCCGCCGGACTGGACCATGCCGGTCGGCGACGACGCCGAGGACGTACGCCGGCGCCTCTCCCACCACTCCTACGGCCCGGCCGACGAGCCGTTGTGGACGGTCGAGGTGTCCCGGGCCCCGGACGGCGGCGGCGTGCTGCACCTCAGCGTCGACGCGGCGATCGTCGACGGCGCCGGGCTGGAGCTGCTCGTCGGGCAGCTCCGGGCGCTCCACGACGACCCCGGGCGCGAGCTGCCCGCCCCTGGCGCCGGCCTGCGAGATCTCGGCGTGGCCCTCGCCGCCCACCGCGACGGCGACGGGTACCGCGCCGGCCTGGAGTACTGGGCCGACGCGCTGCGCGACCTGCCGCCCGGACCCGCCCTGCCCACCTCCGGCGTGGAGCCCGGCCCGGTGCGGGTGCCGTACACGGCGGCGCTGACGCGACGCGAGTGGGCCGCGGTGACCGCGTACGCGGGCGATCTCGGCGTCTCGCCGACCGCCGTGGTGCTCACCGCCTTCACCGAGGCACTGCGTCGGGCCGGCGCCGACGCGGCGTTCTCGCTCGTGCTGACCACGAACAGCCGGCTCTGGCTGCCCGCCGAGGCGGCGGGTGTGCCCGGGCCGTTCACCTCGACCACCGTGTTCGTCGCCGAGGCGACGACCGGGCGGCCGTTCGCCGAGGCCGCCCGGGCGGTCCACGACCGGCTGCGCCGCGACCTCGAGCACGCCGACGTGCCCGGTGTGGCCGCGCTCCGTGAGCTGCGGTCCCGCCGGCTGCCGGTCCCGGCGCAGCTGCCGGTGGTGTTCACCAGCCTGCTCGACGTGGGCGGGACCGGCGCCGACGGCCGGTACGCGGTCAGCCAGACCACTGGCGTCACGCTCGACGCGCAGATCGGCGAGCGCGACGGCGAACTGCGCGTGCGGTGGGACGTCGCGGAGGACGCCTTCGGCCCGGGCGTGGTCGCCGCGACCTTCGCCTGGTTCGTCAACACGCTGCGCTGGCTACGGCCCGTCCCCGACGACGCCGGCCGGCCCCTGAACGACCTCCAGCAGGCGTACTTCGTGGCCCGGACCACGGGCGGCACCGGCCCGTGGAGCGGCTGCCAGGTGGTGCACGCCTTCGCCGTCGACCGGCTCGACCTGCCCCGGCTGGAGGCGGCCTGGCTGGGTCTGCTCGCCGCGCACGAGCCGCTGCGGACCGTCGTCACACCGGACGGACGGCTGGTCACCTGCGACGACGTGCCGGACCGGTGGCACATCCCGGTGACCGGGCCGGACGCACCGGGCGGCGTGCCGTCGCCCGACGCGGTGCAGCGGGACATGGTGGGCCGGGCCTTCCCGCTCGGCCGGCTCCCCCAGGGTGAGCTGCGCGTCCAGGTGGACGAGGCAGGCGGGGCCACCGTGCACGTGGCGCTGGACCTGCTGGTGGCCGACGGCCGCAGCATCCACCTGCTGCTGCGCGAGCTGATGCGCCGCTACGCCGAGCCGGGCACGCCGGTGGCCGGGCCGCCCCGCGCACCGCAGGCGGCACCGGACCCGCACGCCCGCCGGTACTGGCAGGACCGCCTGGCCGACCTTCCGCCCGGCCCGCCGATCGAGGCGCGCACCGGGCCACGGCGGCGGCGTACCGCCCGGGTGCCGGGCTGGACGCGGATCCGGCGGCTGGCCCGGGAACGCGGCCTCGCCCTCGACGCGCTGCTCATGGCCGCGCTCACCACAGCGATCGGCACCTGCCACCGCGACCGCTTCGCGGTGCCGCTGGTGCGCTGGACGTCCCGGTCCGAGCCGTTCCGGCCCGCCGAACTGACCGCGCTGAGCTGGCTGGCCGCCGGCGAACCGGGCGAGGGCCTGCTCGACCTCGCCGGGCGCTACGACCGGCAGATCACCGCCGACGCGGCGGCGGACGGCGCCTCCGGCCTGGCCGAGCTGCGGCGGCTGGTGCTGCGGCGGATGCGCGACGGCGGCGCCGGGTACCCGGTCGTGTGCACCGGGCTGCTCGAACTCGGCGACGTGCCGCTGCCGGACGGCGTGACAGCCGGCCCGTGGCTGACGTGCACGCCCGACGTGGCGCTGGACTGCATCGCGATCGACGAGGGCGACGACACGCTGCGGCTGTTCTGGGACGCCACCGAGGGTGCGATCGGCGACGACGACCTGGACCGGATCTTCGACGCGTACCGGTCGGCGCTGGCCGAACTGGCCGACCTCAGCGACGTCGTGTACGGGTGGAACGACACCGTCGTCGAGTTCCCGCACGCCGGGCCGGTGCACCTGCTGTTCGAGGCCCAGGCCCGGACCCGGCCCGAGGCGGTGGCCGTACGCGGGCGCGGCGGGACCACGTCCTTCGGTGAGCTGAACGCGGTGGCGAACCGGATCGCGGTCCGGCTGCGCGCCGCGGGCGTCGGCGCCGGGTCCGTGGTCGGGATCAGCGTCGCCCGGGGGCCGCTCATGGTCGCCGCCGTGCACGGCGTGCTCAAGGCCGGTGGCGCCTACCTGCCGGTGGAGCCGTCGCTGCCGCCGGCGCGCGCCGCGCTGATGCTCGCCGACGCGGACGCGGTCGCGCTCGTCACGACGAGCGACCTGGACCTGCCGGCGCCGGGACGGCCGGACGGGATCGCCGTGGTCCACGCCGACCGGGTGGGTTCCGCAGCGGTGCCGGATCCGGAGCCGTGCACCGGCGAGGACGACCTCGCGTACGTCATCTTCACCTCCGGCAGCACCGGCCGGCCCAAGGGTGTCGCGGTCACCCACCGGGCCGTGCACAACCTTCTGCACTGGGCGCGCCGGACGTTCCGCTTCGGACCGGAGGACACCGGGCTGTGCGTGACCTCGCTCGGCTTCGACCTGTCCGTGTTCGACATCCTCGGGCTGCTCGGCTACGGCGCCTCGATCTACGTCGCCGACTCCGAGCAGCAGAAGGACCCGGCGCTGCTGCTGGACGTCCTGCTGCGGGAGCCGGTCACGTTCTGGAACTCCGCGCCGACCACCCTGGCGCACGTCGTACCGCTGACCGCCGCGCACCGCGGCCGGCCCGGCACGACCGACCTGCGGCTGGTGTTCCTCAGCGGTGACCACACGCCGCTGTCCCTGCCCGACGAGCTGCGGGCCTGTTTCACCGCCGCCGAGATCGTCAACCTCGGCGGGGCGACCGAGGCCACCGTGTGGTCGAACTGGTACCGCGTCGGGACCGTCGAGCCCGGGTGGCGCAGCATCCCCTACGGCCGGCCGATCGACAACGCCCGCTACTACGTCCTGGACGACGACCGGCGCCCGTGCCGGCCCGGCGTCGAGGGCGACCTCTACATCGCCGGGGAGGTGCTCAGTGCCGGTTACCACAACCGGCCGGACCTCACCGAGGACCGGTTCGTGCCGTGCCCGTTCGGGCCGCCCGGCGACCGGATGTACCGCACGGGCGACCGGGCGGCGTTCCTGCCGGACGGCAACCTGACCTTCCTGGGCCGGGCCGACCACCAGGTGAAGATCCGCGGGTTCCGGGTCGAACTCGGCGAGATCGAGCACCGGCTGCGCGGCCATCCGGGCGTCAAGGACGCGGTGGTGGTGGCCCGTGAGGAGGGCGGCGAACGCAAGCTGGTGGCGTACCTGCTGTCCTCCGGTGGCGCCGCACCGGCCGTCCGCGACCTGCGGGCCTTCGCCGCCGAGACGCTGCCCGACTACATGGTGCCGAGCCACCTGGCCGTGCTGGAGCAGTTCCCCGCCACCGACAACGGCAAGCTGGACCGCGCCCGGCTGCCGTGGCCGCTGCCGGTCGGGCCGCCGGTCGGGCCGCCGGACCCGCCGGGACCGGCGGACGCTCCGCACGAGCCCGGTGTCCGTCAGGTGCTCACGGAACTGTTCGGCGAACTGCTCGGCGAGACCGTCGACCCCGCGGCCGACCTGTGGGACCAGGGTGCCACGTCGTTCACCATGGTCCAGGTCTCGGCCCGGCTGCACGAGCGTCTCGGCACGCGGGTCCCGGTGGCGGCGCTGCTGGAGAACCCGACGATCGACGGCATCGCCGCGCACCTGTCGCCCGGCACGCCCGCGCCCGTACCCGCGGACCCGTCCCCGGCCGTCGCGCCGCCTCCGCGGACGGTCGACGTGCTCTCCCCCACCGAACGGTCCGCCTTCGCCGCGGCCCGGCTCGACCTGCGCGACGACGGCGAGGCCGTGCCGCTGCCCGGGGAACACCCCGCGCCACGGCGGTACCGGCGACGGGCCTCGCGCCGCGACTTCCTCGACCGGCCCGTGCCGCTGTCCACTGTGGCGGACCTGCTGAGCCTGCTGCGTCCACTGTCCGACGGCGACCGGACGCGGCGGCTGTACCCGTCGGCCGGCGACACCTACGGCGTGCAGGTCTACGTCCACGTGCCCGGCGACCGGGTCACCGGGCTGCCGGCCGGCGTCTACTACCACCACCCCGACGAACACACGCTGCGCCGCATCGGCGACGGATCGGCCCTGGACCGCACCGCGCACTTCGTCTACAACCGGCCGGTGTACGACCGGGCGGCGTTCCAGCTCCTCCTCGTCGGGCAGGCGCGGGCGATCCGCCCGCTCTACGGCGACGACGCCGACCGGTACCTCGCGCTGGAGGCCGGCTACCTCGGCCAGGTGCTGATGGGCGCCCAGGCCGACCACGGGCTGGGGCTGTGCCCGGTCGGCGCGGTCGCCGAGGCGCCGGTCCGCGCCGCGTTGCGGCTGGACGACGGCCACGTGTTCCAGCAGGCGTTCCTGTGCGGTCCGGTGACGCGCGACGACGAGGCCGAGACGCCCGGCACCCCCGCCGCCGGTCCGCCGTCCGTCGCCGGGCCGGGCGAGATCGCCGTGGTCGGGGTGGCCGGCCGCTACCCCGGCGCGGACGACGTCGGTGCGCTCTGGCGCAACCTCGACGCCGGCCACTGCGCGATCACTCCGCCCCCGCCCGGGCGGGGCTCCGGACCGGCCGGCGGCTACCTGTCCGGCCTGGAGACGTTCGACAGCATGGCCTTCGGGATCGCGCCGGCCGAGGCCGCCGTCCTCGACCCGCAGGTACGCGTACTGCTCGAAGTGGTGTGGGCGTGCCTGGAGGACGCCGGCCACACCCCGGCGTCCCTCGGCCGGGTCGGTGTCTTCGTCGGTGTGATGTGGCACGACCACCGCCTCGCCGGCACCGACCGGTGGCGCGACGGCGACCCGGCCCGGATCTCCGGCACCGGCTCCGAGATCGCCAACCGGATCTCCCACACCTTCGACTTCCGCGGCCCGAGCGTCGCCGTGGACACCTCCTGTTCCTCGGCGCTCACCGCCCTGCGCCAGGCGGCCGAGAGCCTCGACCGGGGCGACTGCGACGCCGCTGTGGTCGGCGCGGTCAACCTGCTGGCGCACCCGTACCACGTGGCGGTGCTGCGCGGGCTGGGCCTGGTCGCCGAGACGCCGCACCCGGCACTGGACGCCACCGCCGCCGGCTGGTCGCCCGGCGAGGGCGCCGGCGCCCTGCTGCTGCGCCGGCTCGGCGACGCGCGCCGGGACCGCGACCGCGTCGACGCCGTGGTGGAGAGCACCTGGGTGGGGCACAGCGGCGCGACGAGCCGCTTCGGCACGCCCGACGCGGCCACCCTCGCCGGGTCGCTCGCCGAGGCGGTGAGCCGGGCCGGGCTCACCCCCGCCGACATCGGATACGTCGAGTGCGCGGCCTCCGGCGCCGCCCTGTCCGACGCCGCCGAGATCGAGGCCGTGGGCCGGTTCCTGGCCGCCGCCGCGCCCGGTCCCGAGGGGGTACGCGTGCCGATCGGCACCCTCAAGCCGAACCTGGGCCACGCGGAGGCCGCATCCGGGCTCGCGCAGTTGACCAAGGTGCTCCTCCAGCTGCGGCACCGCCGGCTCGTACCGACCCTGCTGGCGGAGACGCCCCACCCGCTCGTCGACCTCGACGCGCTGCCGGTGCGGTTCGTGCGCCGGCCCGAGCCGTGGACCGGCGTCCCGCTGCGCGCGCTCGTCACCGCGGTCGGCGCCACCGGCACTGTGGGGCACGTGGTGCTGCGGTCCGACGAGGAGGAACGATGAGCAACCAGTGGATCAAGGGCCCGGCCGACCGGGACGCTCCGATGCTGCTGTACTGCGTCCCGCACGCCGGGGGCGGCGGCTCGTTCTTCCGGCCGTGGCGCGCCGCGCTGGAGCCGTACCTGGGCGTCTGCCCGGTCGTGCTGCCCGGCCGGGAGTCCCGCCTGCGGGAGCCGCCGTACACCAGCATCGACCACCTCGTACCCCCGCTGGCCGCCGCGATCAGCGCGCACGCGGACCGCCCGTACGCGTTGTTCGGCCACAGCATGGGCGCGGTGGTCGCCTACGAGACCGCCCGGCGGCTGTCCGCCGGTCCGGGCGGCGGCCCGGCACGGCTGTTCGTCTCCGGCCGGCGCGCGCCGCACCTGCCCGCCCGCCGGCCGGACCGGCACACGCTCGGCGCGGACGAGTTCCTGCCCGCGGTCGCGGCGCTCGGTGGCACGCCGGACGAGGTGCTGCGCCGGCACGACCTGATGGCGTTGTTCCTGCCGGGGCTGCGCGCCGACTTCGCGGTCAACGAGACGTACCGGCAGTTGCCCGGCCCGCCGCTGCGCTGTCCCGTGTCGGCGTTCACCGGCGACGCCGACCCGGAGGTCGACGTGGTGGAGATGCGTTGCTGGGCCGACGTCACGTCGGCCGGCTTCAGCCTGCGGGTGTTCAGCGGCGGGCACTTCTACCTGGCCGGCCCGCCCGCCGAGCTGGCCGAGGCGCTGCTGGCCGACCTCGCCGTGCGGTCCTGAGGCGGTCCGGAGACGGTCCTGAGGGCGGTCCGGAGACGACGGAACGGGACGGGCCTCTCGCCCGTCCCGTTCCCGTTTCTCCGCGCTCAGGCCGGCAGTGAGGCCACGACCTCCTGCGTCGCCTGGAGCAGGATCCGCGCCATCGTGCGCAGCTCCTCCTCGGTCATCACCAGCGGCGGCACGATCACGATGGTGTCGCTCGGCGCCGAGTGGATGATCATGCCGAGTTCCCGGCACCGCTCGGTGATGCGCGTCGCGACGCCCAGCTCCATCGGGAACGGCTCGCGCGTCTCCACGTCGGCCACCAGCTCGACGGCGGCCAGCAGGCCGCACTGCCGGACGTCGCCGACGTGCGCCACGCTGCGGAACTTGTCCAGCTCCTCGGCCAGGACCACGGCCTGCGCCTGGCCGTGCCGGATCAGGTCGTCCTTCTCGAACAGGTCCAGGCTCGCCAGCGCCACGGCGACGGCGAGCGGGTTGCCGGAGAACGTGTGCCCGGACAGCAGCATCTTGCCGTCACCGCGGAACGCGTCGAACACCTCCGCCGACGCCATCGTCGCCGTCAACGGCATGTACCCACCGGTCAGGCCCTTGCCGACGCAGAGGATGTCGGGCGACACGCCGTCGGCCTGGCAGGCGAACATCGGGCCGGTACGGCCGAAGCCCACACCCAGCTCGTCGGCGATGAGCAGGACGCCGTACCGGCGGGCGATCTCGGCGACCCGGGCCAGGTGACCGTCGCGCGCCACGATCATGCCGCTGACGTTCTGCACGCGCGGCTCCACGAGCACGGCGGCGACCTCGTCGCCCTCACGCTCCAGCACCTCCTCCAGCGTGTCCGCGCAGGCAAGGTTGCAGTTGTTGTTGCACAACCCGCAGCGGTACGCGTACGGCTGGGCGAACGAGCTGGTCTCGCGCAGCAGCGGCTGGTAGAAGTTCTTCAGGATCGTCATCTGGCCCACCGACAGCGCGCCGATGGTGTCGCCGTGGAAGGCCCCGCCCATGGACACGAACTTGTTGCGCTGCGGCGATCCCTTGAAGACCCAGTAGGAGTACGCCATCTTCATCGCCGTCTCCACGGCGCTGGAGCCGGACTCCAGGAACAGCACCTTGTCGATGCCCTCCGGGGCGAGCCGGACCAGCCGGTCGGCGAGTTCCGCCGCGCCCGGGTGGGTCATGCCGTAGAGCGTGGTGTGCGCGATCTTCGCCGCCTGCGCGGCCAGCGCCTCGTTCAGTTCCCGACGTTGGTGGCCGTGGATGTTCACGCCCAGCGAGGAGCCCGCGTCGAGATAGCGGTTGCCGTCGCTGTCCACCAGGTAGACACCCTCGCCGTGGGTGATCACCAGGGGCTTGGCGTTGAGGTAGGCGTCGGTGGGGGTGTACGGGTGCCACACGCGCTGCTGGTCCAGCGTGCGCAGGCGTTCGGTCTCCGTGGTTTCGAGGTCCATGCGTCGGCGCTCCGTCATCGAAGGGAACCAGGACAACAGCACGCAGTCCACCGGAAGAGGGCCGGTGACGTCTGCGCAGTAGTGCGCAGGGTGGCCGGTGCTCAACTCTGAGCAGAGGTGTCGCCATGGCCCGGAAATGCTCATCCGGAGCCGGCGCCGACCGGTGCGGCCGAACGCTGGAGAGGGGACGCCGACGTGACGACCTCCGAACAACCGGACCTGATGTCACCAGCCGCACGGGAGACGGCCTACGACACCTACGCCGCCCTCCGCGACACCAACCCGGTCTCCCGGGTCCGGATGCCCACCGGCCAGGACGTCTGGCTGGTCACCGGCTACGACGAGTGCACCAGCTTCCTCACCGACTACCACCGGTTCAAGACCAGTCCGACAGTGATGCCCGAGGGCATGGAGGCGCCGGCGCTGCCCGAGGCTGTGGTACGGCTGCTCGGCGGCAGCATGGGCAGCGTCGACCCGCCCGAGCACACGCGGCAGCGCCGGCTGGTGCAGCAGGCGTTCACGCCGCAGTACGTCGAACGGCTGCGCCCCGGCGTCCAGCAGATCACCGACCATCTGGTCGACGGGCTGCTCGAACGCGAGGGACGGACCTTCGACCTGGTCGAGGACTTCGCGGTGCCGCTGCCGCTCACCGTCATGTCCGACATGCTCGGCATCCCCCGCGCCGACCGGGACCGGTTCCGGCTCTGGTCGGAGCTGCTGCTGTCGCTGGATCCGACCTCCGCGCAGTCCGCGCCGCAGGGCATGAGCCCGGCCGAGGTGATGGCGGAGATCGAGGAGTTCGTGCGCTACCTGGACGCGCTGATCCAGCGCAAGCGCGCCGAGCCCGGCGACGACCTGATCTCCGGGATGGCCCTGGCCGAGGCCGACGGCGAGCGGATGAGCGACGACGAGCTGCTGAAGATGGTGGCGCTGCTCGTGGTCGGCGGTCTCGGCACCACGCAGCACCTGATCGGCAACATGGTCCTGGCGCTGTTCCGCAACCCCGAGCAGTTGCAGCTGCTGCGCGACAAGCCCGAGCTGGCGCCGGGCGCCGTCGAGGAGATGCTGCGCTACCACGGCCCGATCGAGATCAGCTTCCCGCGGTTCGCCGCCGAGGACACCGAGATCGGCGGCGTGCCGATCAGCCGCGGCGAGATGGTCATCGGGGTCCTCGCGGCCGCCGACCGCGATCCGGGCCGCTACCCGGAGCCGGACCGGCTCGACATCGAACGGACCGCCAACCGGCACCTCGCCTTCGGCCGGGGCGCCCACATGTGCCTGGGCGCGCCGCTGGCCCGCGTCGAGGGGCAGGTCGCCATCACCACGCTGCTCGCCCGGATGCCCGACCTGCGCCCGGCGGAGAGCCTCGACGAGACGCCCTGGCGGCCCGGGCTCACGCTGCGCGGGCTGACCGCGCTCACGGTCGAGTTCTGACCGGGCCGGCGCGACCGGCTCCCACTGCGGTTCGGCCGGCCGGCCGGTGAGCATCCGACCGAACCGCAGAGGGAGGAGACGACGTGGCGAACGCCATCGTCGCTGACGGGCTACGCAGACAGTTCGACAAGGTGACCGCGCTGGACGGCCTGGACCTGGTGGTGCCGGAGGGCACCATCACCGGGATCCTCGGGCCGAACGGCGCGGGCAAGAGCACCGCCGTCCGGCTGCTCACCACACTGCTCGCCCCGACCGGCGGCCGGGCCGAGGTGGCCGGGTTCGACGTGGTCACCCAGGCCGCCGAGGTACGCCGGGTGATCAGCCTGTCCGGGCAGCACGCCGCCGTCGACGAGAACCTCTCCGGGTTCGAGAACCTGGAGATGCTGGGCCGGCTGCTGCACCTGGGCGCCCGGCAGAGCCGGCAGCGGGCCGACGAGCTGCTGCAACGCTTCGACCTCGTGGACGCCGCCGGACGCCGGGCGAAGGAGTACTCCGGTGGCATGCGGCGGCGCCTCGACCTGGCCGCCGCGCTGATCCGTACCCCCCGGGTGCTGTTCCTGGACGAGCCGACCACCGGCCTGGACACCCGGAGCCGGACGGCGCTCTGGGACACCATCGGCGAGCTGGTCTCCGGCGGCATGACGCTGCTGCTGACCACGCAGTACCTCGAGGAGGCCGACCGGCTGGCCGACCAGATCGTGGTGATCGACCACGGCCGGGTGGTCGCCGGCGGCACGCCGGACGAGCTGAAGCGGCGGGTCTCCGGCACCAGCCTGGAGATCACGGTCGGACCGGACGCCGACCTGACCGCCGCGCAGACGGTACTCACCTCGCTCGGCACCGGTCCGGCCAGCGTCGACGAGACAGCCGGCCGGATCTCCGTGCCGGCCGGGGACGGGGTGGACACGCTCCTGGCCGGCGCGCGGCTGCTGCGCCAGGCCGGCATACCGGTCCGGGACGCCGCGCTGCGTACGGCGACGCTGGACGACGTCTTCCTCGCCCTCACCGGCGGCCCCGGCCGGGGCACCGGCGACGAGCCCGTCAAGGAGACCGTGGAGGAGAAGCAGTGAACGCCGTCGTACTGGCCTTCGGTGAGGGCGTCGTCGTCGCGAAGCGCAACCTGCGGATGATCCTGCGCGTACCCGAGATGCTGCTCAACGCCGCCATCGCGCCGGCGATGATGACGCTGCTGTTCGGCTTCATCGTCGGCGGCGCGATCGACGCGCAGGGGGTGCCGTACCGCGAGTACCTGCTCGGCGGCATCTTCGTGCAGGCGGTCCTCTTCGGTGCCGTCAACACCGGCACCGCGATCGCCGCCGACCTGCGCAACGGCATCGTCGACCGGCTGATGTCGATGCCCATCTCCCGGTCCGCGGTGCTCGTCGGCCGCACCACGAGCGACCTGGTGAACAGCGGGGTGGTCATCACCGTCACCGCGCTGCTCGGCCTGGTCGTCGGGTGGCGCAGCCGCACGTCGCTGCCCGAGGCGGCGCTGGGGTTTCTGATCCTGCTGGCGTTCGCGTACGCGCTGTCGTGGCTGATGGCAGTGGTGGGGCTGGCGTCCCGGGCGCCGGAGGCGGTCAGCAGCACCGGCTTCACCATCGCCATCCCGCTGGGCTTCCTGTCCAACGCATACGTGCCGATCGACTCCATGCCGGGCGTCCTGCAACCGGTCGCCGAGTGGAACCCGGTCTCGGCGATCGTCCAGGCGGTCCGGGTCCAGTTCGGCAACGTCGACCCGTCCACCGCGCCGGACGTCTGGCCGCTGCAACACCCGGTCGCCGCCTCCGGGCTGTGGATCGGCGCTCTGCTGGCCCTGTCGATCCCCCTGGCGATCGCCCAGTTCCGCAGGTCCGCCGGGCGCTGAGGCGCCTCGCAGACGACGACTCCGCCCGCGCCGTCGGCGTGCGGGCGGAGTCGTCGTCCGTGGGGGCCTACTCCACCAGGACGCGGTCCGGCGCGCGGCGGCGCAGCCGGCTGGAGCGTCGCAGCGACCGCAGCCACATCAGGGTGCCGCCGCCGTCGAGCAGGAACGACAGCATCGCCAGCGCGAGGACGTCCGCCCAGGTGAACTGGCCGGTCATCTCGTCACCGCGGAAGAAGCCGACGACCCGGACCAGGTAGAACCACAGCAGCGGGATCGTCGCGGTGAACAGGACGGCCAGGGCCACGACGCGGCCCAGCACCCAGACGACCGCGTAGATCCGGATGGTGCGCATCTCGCCGCGCCCCACCCCGGACTGGTCGATGAGCCGGCGGCGCAGCACCCGCCGGACGAGGTTGCGCAGGTAGGCGCCGGTGTCGGCCATCAGGCTCCGGGTGTCCAGCGCCGTCGTGATCAGGTAGTAGAAGTCGGTACGCAGGAACAGGAACGTCTGCCAGAGCAGCCGGATGAACGAGGTGAACAGCACGCCGGCCACCACCAGCCGTACCGGCTCCGGCAGGCCGAGGACGCCGACGTCGTTCAGCCACAGCGTGATGAACAGCAGTGCCGCGCCGATCACGTCGACGAGCGGCCCGACCAGCACCGCGACGAAACGTTCCCGCTTGGACGCCATCCACATCCCGGACAGGTCGGTCTGCGCGACGATGGCGTACATCTGGTTGCCGACAGTCATGCGGGCCGACGTGCCGGCGGCGCGCGCCCCCACGACGTGGGCCAGCTCGTGCAGCCACACGCCGATCACCGCGATGCCGAGGACGACCAGCAGGTAGGCCCAGAAGTGGGAGTGGAACATGAGGCTGGACGGCCCGGGCACCAGCCCCGGCCGGTCGACGGCCATCGCGACCGCGACTCCGACGATCACCCCGCAGACGGCGAGCACGGGCCGGCTCAGCAGGCGCCGCGCGGCCTGCGGGGACAGCCACGCCAGATGCCCGGGGCGTGGCGGCCGGGCCGGTTCGGCGTCCGGTGGCGGGTCGTGCGCGCCGGCCGGGGCGAGGAACCCCTCGTCGGCCAGCGCCTGGAGGAACGCGTCGGCGTCCGGTGACGCCTCGTGCGTCGCCTCGAAGCGGCGGACGGCCTCACCGACTGTGGCGCCGTCGCGCAGCCACTCCAGCAGGTCGAGGCCCTCGGCCGGGATGGACAGGTAGACCTGACGACTGTCGTCACCGATCACGGCGAAGTCACCGTCTCTGCGGGCGGTGTACGGCCGGACCAGGACCGGTGCGTCGAGGGCGAACTCGGTCACTGTGGGACCTCTCCTCTGACGGTGCGGGACTGGGCGCAGGGGCGGGGGTCCGGCAGCCGGACCCCCGCCCCCGTGTCACCGGGTTCAGTTCAGCGCGGGCGCGCACGGGGCGACGGTGCTGGCCTTGATGGACTCCAGCTTGCGCACCGGGAGCGACTTCTTGGGCGCGGTCTCCTTGGTCATGGGAACACCTCCTCTCCACCTCTCGTCGGGACGGGGGGCACCCGCCGGCCGGCTTCGGCGGGAGATCGTGTGCCGAGGGCGTCGTCGCCGGCGACGAATCGCGCGGCGAGGTCGACGAGGCTCTCCTCGGCGTGGAACAGCGACAGGTGGTCGCCGTGCTCGGCGACGTGCAGGACGGACCCGGCGATCCGGGCGGCCACGGCCCGCGACCCGGCGGGGTGCGCCGTGTGGTCGTCCTCGCTGGTGACGACGAGCGTGCGCGTGGTCAGCCCGGCGAGGTACGGGCGCAGGTCCGTGCCCATGATCGCGCCGTTGAGCCGGCAGTACCGGCGCAGCAGTTCCGGCGTCGCGTACGGGTACGTGACCAGGTGCGCCAGCCGTGGCGGGGCGACGCCGAGCATGGTGTTGGTGAGCACCGCGTGCACCGCCGCGGCCTGCTGCGGGCTGCGGGCGGCCATCGCCATCAGGGCCTGCAGGTTCTGCTGGTGGTCGGTCTTCGGGCTCTCGTCGCCGAGGTCGAAGTCGCCGTGCCAGAGGCTCAGCGACGACACCCGCTCCGGCGCCCGCGCGGCCGCGACGACCGCGAGCACCGCGCCGCCGCACAGGCCGATCAGGTGCGCGCGGCGCAGCCCGAACCGGTCCAGCACCGCGAGGAGGTCGTCGGCCTGGGCCACCACGCCGGTGTCGGCGGAGAATCCGTCCACGTCCGCGAACAGGCCCCGCGTCTCGGGAACGAGCACGTGGAAGTCGCGGGACAGCCGGCCGGCCCAGCCCTCGGCGAGCCGGGCGGGCATCCCGCACGCGGACACCATCAGCACCGGCGGCCGGTCCGGGTCGCCGACGGCGTACGTGGGCAGCACCACCCCGTCGCCGGTACGCACGTCGGTGCGCCGGAAGCGGCAGGTGAAGTCCTGTTCGCGCGCCTCGGCGACCACGCGCGGCTCGTCCGCCGGCGGCGGTGCCGGGTTCGCGTCGAGGTCCAGCAGGTCGCTCACCACCCGCTCGAAGGGGCCGAGGCCGGCGGCGTCGGTCACCGGCGCCGGCGCAGGCACGTCCAGCCGGTCGCACAGCCGGGCCAGCGCGGCCGCGGTGGCCGGGTCGGCGCACCGCACCCGCACCGGTGGCGGCAGCACCCGCAGCAGCGGACCCGCCGCCAGCAGCGCGGCGGCCAGATCCCGCCCCGGCGTCACGCGCCCGCTCCGATCCACTCGTAGCTGCGGTGGTAGGCGCGGACGCCGGTGCAGGCGAGCAGTGTGCGCGCACCGGCCACCCGGTCCAGCACCTCGGCGTACCGCCCCGGGTCGATCCGCTTGTCCGCCACCGGCACCAGGCAGTCGGCGTTGTCGGCGAGGATCCGCTTGTACTCGTCGAACGTCAGCTCGCACCGGCCGGCGAGGTGCTCGCCGATGCGCATCCGGCCGACCTCGGCGGTGGACCGGCCGTCGACCAGGCCGCTGTAGAACTCGGCGGCGCAGCCCGAGCCGTACGAGTACATCCCGACGCGTACCGGGTCGTCGGGCCGCAGGTGGTCGATCAGGCTGGCCAGGGCCAGGTAGACCGAGCCGGAGCAGAGGTTGCCGACCAGCCGCGGGTACTCCAGGCCGGGCGCGACCCGGCGGGCGAAGTCCGCGTCGGCGTCGGGCAGCCGGTGCTCGCGGGCGAGCTTGCGGTGCGCCGCGCGGACGATGCCCGCGAACGGCGTGTGCATGGCCAGCCCGGCGAACGTGGTGGCGAAGTCGACGTCCGCCACCTTCTCCGCGTAGTGCGCGTAGGCGTTCGTCAGGCAGTCCAGGTAGGCGAACAGCGAGCGGTCGGCGTCGGCGACGTCGAACGTCGGGCCCGGCCGGGCCGAGTCGAACGTCTCGTAGCTGTG
This sequence comes from Micromonospora sp. CNZ297, assembly GCF_007827625.1. Taxonomy (NCBI): domain Bacteria; kingdom Bacillati; phylum Actinomycetota; class Actinomycetes; order Micromonosporales; family Micromonosporaceae; genus Micromonospora; species Micromonospora sp. CNZ297. The sequence continues at coordinate 616,998 of NZ_VISU01000001.1, forward strand.
CGTCCCGAACGCCCCGAGGTCCACGTCGAGCACCCGCGGGTCGTCGCCGAGCAGCACCGCGGCGGCGCCGGTACCCATCGCCGGCTCGGTGTACGAGGCGTTCTCGTTCACCAGTGACACGTCCGTCGCGATCACCAGCGCCTTGGCGCCCGGTGACAGGCCGGCGGCGAGGTAGCCGCAGGCGAGCTGGAGCGCCCCGGTCGCGGCGTAGCAGGCCTGTTTCACCTCCAGCATCCGGCAGCGGCGGCTCAGCCCGAGGTGCCGGTGCACGTACGAGGCGATCGACTTGCTCAGGTCCAGGCCGGACTCGCTGGAGGTCACCAGCAGTTCGATCCGGTCGCGGTCGGCCTCGTCCATCGCGTCGAGGATCGGCTTGGCGGCGTTCACCGCGTGCGTGACCGGATCCTCGAACGGCAGCGCGACCGACTTCGCGGTCATCATCAGGTTGCCGAGGCGGGCCGCGTCCAGGCCGCGCCCCTCGAACAGGACCGGCACCGCGACGGAGGCCACCCCGCAGTACACGTTCAGGGCCTCGATGCCCACGTTCATGCCGTCACCTCGCAGAGGTACGCGACCAGGTGGTCGATGTCGGGCAGGTCGCTGAAGCTGCCGAGGGGCTCGTCGACGCCGAGCCGCTCACGGAGGGTCAGGATGATCTCGACCCGGTCGATCGAGTCGGCGCCCAGGTCGCGCAGGTGCGCGTCCCCCGGGATCCGGTCGCCGGGGACCGCCGGCAGGATCTCGGCGATCACCTCGTGGACCACCCGCCGGACCGCTTCGTCGCTGGCGCTCACGTCGTTCCCTCCGTCCGGGTCTGCGCAAGGGCCACCGCGAGCGGCCGTCCGGTGTCGCGGTCGGCGAGCACCACCCGGACCGTCTCGTCGGCGCCGGGCACGTCGCCGCCCGGCCGCCGGGACACCCGCACCCGCAGCACCGCGCCCACGTCGGCGTTGCCGAGGTAGCTCATCCGCTGATCCAGCACGATCCGCCGGAGGAAGCCGGCGTCGGTGCCGCCGCGGTGCCGCCACAGCCGCAGCGACGCCCAGTCCACGATGGAGAAGTAGGACGCGAAGTAGAGCAGCCCCACCCCGTTGAGGTCGCGGCTCGGATCGACCGGGTAGTCCAGCGCCAGCCGGTCCAGCGGGTCGGACGGGTCGGGCTCGGCGCCGAGGGCGCGCAGTTCGGCGTACGCGCGCCGGGGCGAGTGCCGCGCGGGCAGCACGGGCAGGTGCCCGTGCCGGAACCCCGGTGGGGACGCGCTGCGCAGGTCGCCGTTGCCGCCGGACGGGCCGCGCACCACCCAGCGGTTGAAGTTCTGCGCGTACAGGCATCCCGGGTCGGGGTGGGCGTAGAACTCGTCCGGGTCGACGACGCGTCCCGGCCGGTCGCCGCGCCGGATCTCGTGCAGCGTCAGCACCGACTCGCTGCCGGAGGCGAAGGACCGCGAGTCCACCCGCAGCACGTCGCCGAAGGTCATGCCGCGCACGTGCAGGTCCGCGCCGCCGCGCAGGTGGATGTAGTGGAACGCCAGGTAGGTCGGCATCCCGTCGGCGTCGCGGGCGGTGTAGACGTTGGTGTCGCAGAGCGCGCTGACGGTGTCCCAGGTCCAGTCGCCGACCTGGCCGACGAACAGCGACCCCGGCCCGCACATGCCGGGCCGCACCACAGTCGTACGGGTCGTCGCGTCGGGACCGAGCAGTTCCAGCTCGGGAGTCAGGACGGTCACGACCCCTCCCCTCCGGCGCCGCGCAGGAAGTCGGTCAGGATCCGGTTGCACTCCCGAGGGCTGGTCAGATACGGGAAGTGGCCGGCGTCGGCGATCTCCTCGTAGCGGGCGCCCCTGATGCCCTGGTGCAGCAGCCGCGCCGTCTCCGACGGGATGACTGTGTCGTGCCGGCCCTGCACCACGAGCGCCGGCAGGTCCAGCTCGCCCAGCCGGTCGCGGAGGTCCGGCCGGGCCGCGAACACGTCGAGGTAGCGCAGCCCGGTCTGGGGGTCCATGCTCTCGCAGCGCAGCAGCAGCGCCTCCACGGCGGCCCGCTCGTGCCGCAGCCGGTCCGCGCCGGACCCCTCGATCGTGCGGTCGAGGTCCTGGGCGGCCACGACGGCCAGCCGGTTGATCTCACCGACCCGGTTGCCGATCTTGTAGGAGCTGCCGAGCAGGATCAGCGAGGCGGTGTCCTCCGGATGGTTCAGGGCGAACGTGAGCGCGACCAGGCCGCCGAACGACGCGCCCGCGACGTGGACCGGGCCGTCGACCCCGATCTCCCGCAGCACCCGCAGTTCGAGGGCGGCGATCCCGTCCAGGGTGAGGTCGGCCGAGGCGGTGCTCGCCCCGACGCCGGGGTGGTGGACGCTGATCACCTGGTACCGCCCGGCCAGCGCCTCGAACTGGCGCGCGAAGACGCCCGCGCCGATGTTGAACGGGTGCGCGAGCAGCAGCGGCGGGCCGTCGCCGGCGGTGAAGACCTCCACCTGGGCGCCGGCCACCGGCACCACCCGTCGGCGTACGGCCGGCTGGTGTTCCCGCAGCACGCTGCCGTTGTCGTCGGCCGGCGCCTGGTCGCGCAGCGCCTGCCGGACGTCCTCGGGCACCCGGTCGGCGGGCTGGTAGACCGCCCGGGCCGCCTCCCCGGCCGTGCGGACCCCGCCGGTGACCAGTTCGGGCATCTCTCCCGGTGCGGCGGCGAGCGCGGCGACGGCGGCCACCACCGCCTCGGCGTCGTCGGGCCCGAAGCCGACCGGCACTGCCAGCCGGACGGTGCCGGCGAGCGGCCCTCCGATCGCCAGGTGCGGCGCGCCCCGGACTCCGGCGCCGGCGTAGAGCCAGGCCAGCCCGGACATCGTGGGGTGCTCCTGACCGGCCAGGCCGGGCATCCGGGCGAGGTCGAGCAGGACACAGTGGGCGCCGTCGACGTCCACGACCGGCAGGCCGGCCGCCCGCAGGCCGTCGCGGAGCACCGCGACCGCGGCGACGCGCCGCCGGACCAGTTCCGTGACGCCCCGGCGGTCCGCGAGGGCGGCCCGCAGCGTCATCCGGGTGGCCCGGTCCACCTCGGAGCCGCGCCGCGCCACGTGCTCGCGCAGCCGCGCCGCCAGTTCCGGGTCGCGGGTGGCGACCAGGCCGCCCGCTGTGACGCCGAAGTCCTTGGACAGGCTGAGCGTCGCCGTGTCGGCGACGGCGAGCAGGTCCCGCACCACCGCCCAGGGATCCCCGCCGGGGCCGGCGAGCGCGACGGCGTTGTCGACGACGCGGCTGGCGTCCAGGACGAGCGGCACCCCGTGCGCGGCGGTGACGCGGCGCAGCTCCCGGAGGGCGTCGGGTTCGACTGGTACGCCACCGGCGGCGTTGTTGGCCGCCTCCGCCACCACGAACGACACCGACCCGGCGGGCCGGCGGGTCAGCTCCGCCGCGAACGCCTCGATCGTCTCCGGGTCGAGCCGGCCCACCCCGACGGCGACCGGTTCGTAGCCGAGGTCGGCGAGCGTCGACAGCCAGGTCGGGAAGGCCGCGGCGTGCAGCACGACGCCGCGCGGGCCGGGGTGGCAGCGGCACAGCAGTTCCTCGGCCGTCCGCCCGGACCGGGTCGGCACCACCTCGGGCATGGGCAGCCAGTCGTGCGCGGTGAGCTCCGGCGGGCCGGACCGTTCGGCGAGCAGCCGCGTCCGGGCGGCGACGAAGCCGTCCGCCCGCTCCGCCCACGAGTCGGTGAGCAGGTCGAAGGGGACCAGCTCGGTCGGCAGGGCGAGCGCGTTGTACCCGTGCGCGGCCAGCAGATCCGTACGTCCCGGCCGCAGCGCCGGGTCCGGCGGCGGTCCCGCGTCCTCCGGCGGCGCGGCGGCGTCCGACGGCACGGCGTCGTCCGGCGGCACGATGGCGTGCGGCGGCGGTGCGGCGGCGTCCGACGACGGTGCGGCGTCGTTCAGCGGCGCGGGATCGGCGGGGGCGCCGTCCACGAGATCCGGATTGGCGATCATCAGGATGATGTCGGTGACCGACGTACGGTCGCCGGTCGCCGGCTGGCACAGGTAGATCGGCGTGTTCTCGGGCCGGAACTTGTTCTTGAACTGGAAGTTGCCCGGCCCGAAGACGCCCACCGAGTGCAGCTCCGCCAGCGCGTCCGCCACCGCCGGGTCGGCGTTCGGCGACTCGGTGATGGCGACGCCGAAGCTCGCCCCGAAGCTGAACGACGTGCAGCCCTCGGCGGCGGTCACCTCGATGATCCGGACGATCGCCCACTCCAGGCCACCGGCGGGCATCTCGTCGGCGTAGAACTCCAGATCGAGCAGGTATCCCCGCTCGGACGGGATCCGGGTGACGATGACCGCGTTGACGAGAACGTCGTCCACACGGGTGAGGAAGACCCGGTGCCGGGGGTCGAGCGTGCCGCCGCCGATCTCCTCCCGGACCACGCCGACGTACGGGTTCACCATCTGCTTGCGGCGACCCCAGGAGTCGATCAGACCGACGATCTGCCGGTCGGTCTCCGGCGACGCGCCGGCCTGATACTCCTCGATCCGGCAGTCACCGGCCCGCTCGAACCGGTGCAGGAGGCTGCGCAGGCGCTGCATCCGGCCGCCCCGTACGGTGAACGAGGCCAGGTCCGTCAGGCGCTGCACCGCCCCGAACGGGGTCGCGGTGACCGGTTCCCCGGCGACCTCGGTCAGGTGGGCCAGGGACAGGAAGTTGGGCCGCAGGCCGTTGCGCCGTGCCCACGCGATCCACTCCGCGACGAGGTCGTGGAAGTGGTCGTGGTGCCCGACGAAGCTCCAGGCGAACACGTCGTCGCCGCGGACCGAGAAGTTGACGTAGCCGGCCCGCGCCGAGTCGACGAACGCGTACGGTGCGATGTCCCGTCCGGCCAGCCCGCCCTCCTTGGCGTGGCGGCGGTCGAGGTCGGCCAGGAGGTCACGCAGCGCCGGGCGGCCGGGCAGGGTCCGCTTGCGGACGACTACCGGCTCGCCGTCGACCTCGGCGCCGCTCTCGATCGTCCGGCCGGTGGCCCGTGGACCGGTGCCCGTCTCGGTCCGGACGCCGGTCCCGGCGGACCGCCCGGCCAGGAACGCGGTGAGGTCCGGCATCGTGGGGTGGTCGAACAGCAGGGTCTTGGGCAGCGCGCCGTAGCGCTGTTCCAGGGCGCCGACGACCCGCAGCATGTCGAACGAGGTGAGGCCGCTGTCGGCGAACGTCCGGCCGGGCTCGACGGCACGCTCCAGCACCCCGGTCACGATCTCCTCGACGCCGTCTCCGGCCGGTGTGACCGGGCGTGGTGCCCGCGTACCGGCGGCCACGAGCGCCGCCACCGCCTCGACCGTGTCGTGCTCGTACAGGTCGGCGGCGGTGATCTCCACGTCGAACGTCGCCACCACCAGCCGGGCCAGCTCCATCCGGAAGATCGAGTCGAGGCCGAGGTCGGCGAACGCCCGGTCGGCGGTGATCTCCGTACGGTCGGCGCCGAGCACCCGCGCCACACAGTCCCGTACCGCCTCGGCCACCTCCGCGGGCGCGGGCCCCTGGGCGACGGCGCCGGTCGGCCGTTCGGCGCGGCCCGGCTGGTCGACCGGGCCGTGCGGTTCGACGGGGCTCGTCCGCTCGGGGGCGGCCGGTCGCTCGGGGGCGGCCGGTGGCGCGGCGGCGGGTGGCGCGGCAGCGGCGGGACCGGCTCCGGCCGGGTGGGTGGCCGGTCGGGCCGGGCGGGCGAGCACGCCCACCGGGGCCGCGCCGTTCGACGCGGGTCCGCCGTTCACCGCTCCCGCGTCGGCGGCCGTGCGCCGACCCGCGCCGTTCCTGCGCGACGCCGACGGATCACGCAGCACGATCCGGTCGGCGGCGGTGCGCCGGACCGGGGCGGGCGGCTCCGCCGGAACACGCGGGGCGGGCAGCTCGGCCGGGGCGGGCCGGGAGGGTGCGGCGGCGCGGGCCGGGCCCTCGTCGAACCAGAACGGCCGGGCGTCCAGCGGCGGGGCGGGGACGGAGATCCGGGCCGGCCGGTGGTCCCAGGTCGCCGCCCAGTCGACGTCGCCGCCGGACAGCCAGGTCTCGGTCTCCGCGTCGAGGCGGGGCGGCGCCTCGCCGCGCAGCACCGCCACCGCCTCGGCGGCGTCGGCGACCACCGCGGCGAACCGGTGGGCCAGGGCCTCCCGTCCCACCTGGAGCGTGTACGTGGCACGGGCCATGTCGGTGCTCTCCGCGAGGTGGTCCGCGACCCGGCGCCGGTACTCCGCCAGCGCCGCGGGGCCGGACGCGGACAGCACCAGGCGCCAGGGGCCCGACGCCGGGGACGCCGGCAGCGGCGGCGGCGACTGCACGACCACGTGGGCGTTGGTGCCGCCGAAACCGAACGAGCTGACCCCGGCGACCCGGTCGCCGGTCCACGGCACGTCGTGGTCCAGCACTGTGAACGGGGTGCCGTCCAGCCGCAGGTACGGGTTGCGCCGATGCTGGTGCAGCGTGCGCGGCAGCCGTTCGTGCCGCAGGCTCAGCAGCACCTTGAGCAGCCCGGCGATGCCGGCCGCGGCCTCCAGGTGGCCGATGTTCGTCTTCACCGTCCCGACCGCGATCGTGGCGTCCACGCCCTCGAACGCCTTCTTCAGCCCTTCGATCTCGATCGGGTCGCCGAGCCGGGTGCCGGTGCCGTGGGCCTCGATGTAGCTGACGCTCGCCGGGTCGACGCCGCCGGCCCGGTACGCCCGGCTGACGACCTGCGCCTGCGCCTGCGGGTTCGGGGCGGTCAGCGACGGCCCGCGGCCGGCGTGGTTCACCGCGCTGCCCCGGATGACGGCGATCACCTGGTCCCCGTCGGCGACCGCCGCGCGCAGCGGTTTGAGCAGCACGACGCCGCAGCCCTCGCCGCGGCCGTATCCGTCGGCGGAGGCGTCGAACGTCTTGCACCGGCCGTCGGCGCTGAGCATGCCCGAGGACTGGAACGCCACGAACAGGCCGGGGCTCAGCAGCACGTTCACCCCACCGGCGAGCGCCGTGGCGCACTCCCCGGCCAGCAACGCCCGTACCGCGCGGTGCACCGCGACGAGCGAGCTGGAGCAGGCGGTGTCGACGGCCTCGCTGGGGCCGCGCAGGTCCAGCAGGTAGGAGACCCGGTTGGCCAGGATGCAGTCGGCGAGACCGCTGGCGGTGTGGGCCTCGACCGGCACGTCGTGCGCGCGGAGCAGGTCGTCGTAGTCGCAGGCGGACACGCCGACGAAGATCCCGGTGTCGGTGCCGGCGAGGTCCGCCGGCCGGTATCCCGCGTCGGCGACGGCCTGCCAGGCGGTCTGGAGGAACAACCGCTGCTGCGGGTCCATCAGCGCGGCCTCGCGCGGCGCGATGCCGAACAGGTCGGCGTCGAACGAGCGTACGTCGTCGAGGAAACCGGCGCGGACACCGGCGGTGGCCGGGTCGCCGAGCAGGTCGGTGCGGTCGGCCGGGACCGCGCGGACGAGGTCGTCGCCGGCGGCGAGGTGCCGCCAGAAGGCGTCGAGGTCCGGCGAGCCGGGCAGTACCCCGGCCATTCCCACCACGGCGACCGCGTCGGCCGGCAGGTCCGCCGAGGGCTCGGCGGCCTCCGCCGCGGGCCGGGCCGCCGTGAGCCCGGCGTCCACGGTGGCCGGGGCCGGCCGGGCCGGGAGTACGGAGCGCAGGTACGCGCCGAAGGCGGCGAGCGTGGGGTGCTCGTAGAGGACTGTGGGCAGCAGGTCGACGCCGAAGCGCTCGTTCGTCTCGTTCACCAGCCCGGTCAGCGAGATGGAGTCGAAGCCCAGGTCGAGCAGTTGGATGTCCGGGTCGACCTCGTCCGGTTCGACGAGCAGGAACCCGGCGGCGAGCGCACGCAGCTCCGCGTCCAGGTCCAGCTCCGGGTCCGGAACACCGGCCGGGGCCTCCGGCGCGACGTCCGCCGGGCGCTGCACCGCCACCACCGGTTCGGTGCCCGACACGACGCGGTCGAACGCCCGTACCGCGTCGGCCGTCGGCAGCGGGGCACTCCCCCAGCGCCGCGCGAACAACCGGCGGGTGGCGTCGTCGACGGCCATCCCACCGTCGGCCCACAGCGGCCAGCAGACGGACACCGTGCCGGGTCGGCCTGCGGCGAACTCGTCCAGGAACGCGTTGGCGTACGCGTAGTCGACCTGCCCGAGGTTGCCGGTGCGTCCGGCGATCGACGAGCACAGCGCGAGGAACTCCAGCGGTTCCGTGCCGAGCGCGTCCACCAGGTGCCGCAGGCCGAACACCTTCGGGGCCAGCACCGCGTCGACGGCGGTCGCCGGCTTCGTCAGGGCGCGGGCGTCGTCGTGCACGCCCGCGGCGTGAATCACCCCGTCGATGCGCCCGTAGCGGCGGCGGATCTCGGCCACGGCGCTGCGCACGTCGGACTCGACAGTCACGTCCGCGCGGACGAACGCGAAGGCGTCGTCGGCCGGCGCGGTCCGGCCGACCAGCACCACCGCCGAGGGCGTACGGGTCGCGGCGAGATGCGCGGCGAGGTGCCGGCCGACGGCGCCGGTGCCGCCGACCACGACGTACACGCCGCCGGTGCGCCGGACGGCCGGGCCGGGCCGGAACGGCACCATCCGGCGTACCTCACGGACTCCGCCGGTCCAGCGGATGTCGTCGACCCGCTGCTCCGGCGGCCCGGAGACGTGCCACAGGTCCGCCTCGGCGGTCACCCCGCCCCGGACCACCGCCCCGGAGAAGCCGCTGTGCTCCAGCGCGAGCGTGCGCAGCGCCGCCGTCACGGCGGTGTAGGCAGGCCGCTCGTCCGGGCAGCCGACGACGATCCGCAGCGACGCGGCCGGATCCGGGGTGAGCACCTCGACGGCGGCCCGCAGGACGGTGTGCAGGCTCTCGCGCACCTCGTCGGCGAGCCCGCCGGCACGGGCCGGCAGGTGCACCACGATCACGTCCGGGTCGGCCTGGTCGTGGCGGCCGCCGAACGTCGGGCCCTCGCCGATCACCCGGATGCGGGCCGGCGGTCGCCCACCCTCCGGCGGCGGCTCGGCCCGCCACTGCGGCCGCAGGTACACGCACGGGTCGCTCTCGGGCACGCCGGTATCCCGCGCCGCCACGTCCGGCACGACGCTCCCCGGCACGACAATCTGCGGCACCGCCACCTCGGGCACGACGACGGTCTCCCGCACCGCCGCCTCGGGCACGGCGGTCTCCGGCACCGCCGCCTCCGGTACCGCCAGGCCCGGCAGCACGGCGGTCCGGCCGCCGGCGGTCCGGTCACCCTCCGGTACGGACGGCGGCGCCGGTGGCCGTGCGGTACCGGTCGGCTCGGGCAGCCACAGCCGCTGCCTGTCGAACGGGTACGGCGGCAGCGGCACCCGTCCCGGCCGTACCGGCCAGCGGCCCGCCCAGTCGACCGGGACGCCCCGTACCCACAGCTTCGCCGACTGGTCGAGCCGGCCGCGGCGCAGCAGGTCGGCGGCGATCTCGGCGCCGCCGTCGCCGTCGAACAGCGGATCGGTGCCGGCGGTTCCGGTGATGACCTCGCCGGCTCGCAGCCGGCGGACCAGCTCGTCGATGTCGGACACGACGACGGCGAGCCGGTTGTCGAACTCCGCCCGCCCGACCTGGGTGCTGTACGCGAGCTGGTCGAGGCGCGGGCGCGTCCGCTCGACCAGGTCGGCCAGGTCGGCCGTGAGCGTCCGCAGCTGCTCCGGGGTCCGCGCCGACAGCACCACGACGTGCGGCCCCGGCTGGACGGGCGCGGGCGGCGGCGCGGGATGCTCCCGGACCACGAGGTGCGCGTTCGCGCCGCCCGCCCCGAACGAGCTGACCCCGGCGCGCCGGGGCGCGGTCCACGGCTGTGCGCTCGTCGGCAGCAGGAACGACCCGGACAGGTCGATGCGGGAGTTGACAGTGGACAGGTTCGCGCAGGGCGCGATCGTGCCGTGCGCGAGTTGCAGCAGCACCTTCGTCAGGCCGGCGATGCCGGCGGCGCCTTCGAGGTGACCGATGTTGGCCTTGACCGAGCCGACCGGGATCCGCCGGCCGTCCGGCAGCGCGTTACCGAGCGCCCGGCCGAGACCGGCGATCTCGATCGGGTCGCCGAGAGCCGTGCCGGTGCCGTGCGCCTCCAGATAGCCGACGTCGCCGGGTGTCACCCCGGCCGCGGCGAGCGCCCGGACCACCAGGTCGGCCTGCGCGGTGGGGTTGGGGACGGTGTAGCCGGCGGTCCGGCCGCCCGCGTTGACGAAGCCGCCCTCGATGACGCCCCAGATCCGGTCGCCGTCGCGCAGGGCCGCGGACAGGGGTTTGAGCAGTACCGCGCCGACGCCCTCGCCGGGCACGAACCCGTCGGCGCGCTCGTCGAACACCTTGCAGGCGCCGTCGGCCGACAACATGGTCATCGACGACAGCGCGATCAGGTGCGCCGGGTGCAGGACCAGGTTGACGCCACCGGCGACGGCCGCCGAGCACTCCCCGCGGCGCAGGCTCTCACAGGCCAGGTGGACCGCCGTCAACGAGGAGGAGCAGGCCGAGTCGACGGCGAAGCTCGGTCCGGTCAGGTCGAGCGTGTACGACACCCGGTTGGCGATCGACCAGTACGCCGAGTGCCCGTCGGTGTAGCGGCCCTCCGGCCAGCCCTGCGCGGCGGCGATGCGGCCGTACGAGCCGTACATGGTGCCGACGAAGACGCCGGTGTCGCGCGGCAGGGCTCCGCCGAGGGCGCCCGCGTCCTCCAGCATCAGCCAGACGGTCTCCAGGAACAGCCGCTCCTGCGGGTCCATCGCGGCCGCGTCCTTCGGCAGGATGCCGAAGAAGCCGGGGTCGAACCGGTCGACGTCGGTGAGGAACCCGGCCCACCGGCTGTACGTGTGCCCCGGCCGGCCGCGGCGCGGGTCGAAGTGCTCGCGCCAGTCCCACCGCTCCGGCGGCACCTCCGTGATCGAGGTGGTGCCGGTGACCAGGTTCTGCCAGAACCGCTCCAGGTCCGGCGCGCCGGGATAGCGGCCGGACAGGCCGACGACAGCTATCGCGTCCGCGTCGCCCCGGGCGGCGGAGGCCGAGGTGACCGAGGTGACCGGGGCGGCCGGGAACGCCGGGACGGCCGGTCGCTCCGGTTCCGCCGGGTGAACCGGCGCCGGCACGGCGTCCACCGCCGCGACGCCGAGCGTGGCGGCGAGCGGGCCCGGCCGTTCCCGGGCCAGGTGGTCGGCGAGCTGCTCGATCGTCAGGTGCTCGAACAGCAGGGTGGCCGGCAGGTCGCCGAGGTCGGCCGAGAACCGGCGTACGAGGTGCTGGCTGACCAGCGAGTCGACGCCGAAGTTGTCGAACGTGACGTCGTCGTCGAGCTGGTCGGGGCGGTACTTGAGGACCTCCGCGAAGACCGCGCGGACGTAGTCCCGGGCGGCGCGGGCCGGCACCCGGTCCACCGGCGCCGCACCGGCCGTCGCCACGAGCACGCACTGCTCCTGCTCGTCGTCGGGGACACCGGGCATGCCGAGGATCCGGCCGGTCAGGCCCGCCTCGGCGAGCGCCGCGCGCCACCCGGCCGGCGACAGCAGCGGGGAGTGCGGCAGCCGCCGCCGGGCGTCGGTGAACCGCCACCAGCCCGGCAGGAGGCCGAACGTCGCGGTGAGGAAGTCGGAGGCGCGGGTGACCTCGTTGAGCAGCAGCACACCGCCGGGGCGCAGCAGGGATCGGGCATGGCGCAGGCTGCGGACCACGTCCGCGGTGGCGTGCAGGACGTTCGTGGCGAGCACGACGTCGTACGAGCCGGCCTCGAAGCCCTGCCCGGCCGGTTCCCGTTCGATGTCGAGGACGCCGAACCGCAGGCCCGGATGGCGTCCGCCGAAGCGGTCCTCGGCCTCGCGGAGGAACGCGGTCGACAGGTCGGTGAAGTCGTACCGGACGCCCGGGCAGGCGTCGAGGACGAACGCCGAGCCCGCGCCGGTGCCGGCGCCGATCTCCAGCACCCGGCCCGGGCGGCCGTCCGTCCGTCCGAGCGCGGCGGCGGCCTGCGCCGCCACCAGGCGGTGGTAGAAGTCCGCGGCCTGCTGCCCCTGGTAGACGGCGGCGACCAGGTCGGTGCTGCCGCCGGGGAAGAGCACCTCGGTCGGTGAGGTCCGGCCGTCCAGGACGCCGGGCAGGGCGTCGACGCACCGGGCCAGCAACGCGACGTGCGGGGCGAGGTCGGGGTGCCGGGCGAGCACGGCGGCGGTGGACAGGCCGGCCGGGGGCGCGGACACGGCCGCGGCGACGGCGGCCGCCAGCGGCCCGGAGGCCGGCACCTGACGGTCCCGGAGCCGGTCGCGCAGCAGGTCGCGGGCCAGCCCGTCGAGGGTACGGAAGGCCGCGCTGGACCGGTCCAGCGACGGGTCGGTGTCCCCGGCGGCGGCGCCGTCCGTCGAGGGTGGTGCCGCGAGCGCGGTGACGGCGTCGTCGGCGGGCGCCGACGGGTGGACGCCGAGTGCGGCGAGCCCGTCCCTCGTGCCCTTGAGGACAGCCACCTGTGGGTGCGGGCCGGCGAGGATCCGCTCCAGCGCCGCGACGCCCTCGGCCGGCTCGATGGAGCCGATGCCCAGCGTCGCGAACCGGGCCGCGTACCCGGGGTCGGCGACCACGCCGACGCTGCCCCACCAGCCCCAGTTGACCACGCGTACCGGTTGTCCCCGGCGGTGCAGCGCCAGCCCGTACGCGTCCTCGAACGTGCTCGCGGCGGCGTAGTTGGCCTGCCCCGGGGCCGGAGCGAACGACAGCGCCGAGGAGAACAGCGCGAGGAAGTCCAGCGGCTCGCCGGCCAGCGCGTCGGCGAGCACACCGACACCGGCGACCTTCGGCCGCAGCACCTCGGTGAACGCCGCCTCGTCCATCGCGGACAGGGCACGGTCACGGAGCACGACCGCGGCGTGGAACGCGCCGTCGACGGGCCCGAACCGCTGTCGAGCCTCGGCCACCGCGCGGCGGACCGCGACGGCGTCGGTGACGTCGGCACGCAGGTAGACGGCCTGCCCGCCCAGCGCCTCGATCTGCGCCACCAGGGACCGGATGCGCTCGTCCTCCGGGGACCGGCCGAGCCACACGAGCCGGGCACGGCGGGTCCGGGCGAGGTGACGGCTGACTTCGAACCCGATGCCGCCGGTGCCGCCGACGACGAGGTAGACACCGCCGTCGCGCAGCGGCGCCACGCCTGCCGGCCCGGCCACCGGCTCCAGGCGGCGGACCAGGCGGCGGTCACCACGCAGCGCGACGAGTCGGTCGGTGCCGTCCTCGCGGCGGATCGCGTCGGCCGGGGTGACGTCGCCGGGGCCGGCGTCGACACAGGTGACCCGCCACTGCGGATACTCGGCCGCGATCGCGCTCGCCAGCCCGGCCAGGCCGGCGGCGTGCGGGTGGACCGGCTCGCCGGGCAGGCCGGCCACCCCGGACACGACGAATGTGAGCGTCAGCGGTCCCCGGTCCGCGCCCAGGTCGAGCAGGCGGCGCAGCAGGCGGAACGCCTCGGGCGTCGCGGAGTCGTCCTGCGGCGGGGCGGCCGGGTCGGCCGTGCGGGCGAGCACGTACACCGTGTCGTACCGGCCGGTGGGCAGCTCGCCGAGCGGCAGCGTGTCGTCGGCGCCGAGGGCGGCGGCGAGCGCGGCGTCGGCGGGGCTGTGCACGGCGAGGGCCCGCCCGGCAGGCGGTTGGCCGGAGGGCGCACCGGCCGGCCGCCAGGCCGGGACGTACAGCAGGTCCTCCGGCGGCGCCGTCACGACCGGCCGGCTCTCGGCCGATGCGGCGCCGGACGCGTTGTAGGGGCGCAGCGTCACACCGTCGAGCCGGGCCCGGACGTCGCCGGTCAGGTCGGTGAGGACCACGTCGAACCGTCCGCCGTCCCGGCGTACCACGTGGACGCGGGCGGTCGTCGGCAGCCGGTCCGCGACGAAGACCGACTCGACGGCGAACGGGACGAGCATCCGGTCGGCGGGATCGACCAGCCCGGCGACCGCCTGCAACGCCCCGTCGAGCAGCTGGACGTGGCTGTCGGGGCCGGTGGCGAGCATGCCGAGCGCCTCACCGGCGCCCAGCCGCAGCTCCGTCAGCACCCGGAACGACGGCCCGTAGCGCAGACCGGCCCGGGCGAATCCCGCGTACAGGTCGTCGACCGGACGGCGGACGGGGCAGCGGGCCTCGACTGACGGCAGGTCCACCCGCTCCGGCGGTGCCGGGTCGGGGGCGCGGCGGGTGGCGACGGCGTGCGGTGTTCCCCCGACGGTGAGGGTGATCCGGTCGTCCCGGGTGACGACAGCCGTCACCGGCTCGGTGACCACGACGGGCCGCAGCCAGGTCACGTCGGCGGCACGGGCGGTCCCGCCGGCGGTGGCCTGGCGCAGGAACGCCGCGCCGGGCAGGACCGGGACGCCGTGCAGCGTGTGGTCGGCCACCAGCGGGTCGGCCGGGGTGAGGGCCGTCTCCCGCCGGTCGCGGCCGGTCCAGAAACGGTCGCGGGCGAAGGGGTACGTGGGCAGCGGGATGCGACGCCCGGCCGGCATCGCCGTCCAGTCCACGTCCGCGCCGGCCACCCAGCGCTCGGCGAGGGCGACCAGGTCGGCCGGCGCGTCGGGCGCGGGCGGCCCGCCGGCGAGCTGCCGGACCAGGTCGGCGGTGTCGGCGGCGACGAACGCGGCCCGGACCGCCAGGTGCGCCCGGCCTCGCGCGAGGGTCGCGGCGACGTCGTGGACGTCGGCCGGTTCGGTACGCAGGCGCCGGGCCAGCCGGTCCGTCAGGTCGCGCAGCGCGGACGCGGTACGGGCCGAGACGGGTACCACCACCGGCCCGGTGCCGGTGCCCGCCGTCGCGGCCGGCGCCTCGGCCACCACGAGATGGCAGTTGGTGCCGCTGAAGCCGAACGAGCTGACGCCGGCGACCAGCCGGTCGTCGTGCCACCCGGTGAGTTCGCGCACCACCGGCAGCCCGGGGATCGGCTCGGTGGCGTGCGGGGTCGGTGGCAACTGCCGGTGCCGCAGGCTGAGCAGCACCTTGATCAGGCCGGCCACGCCGGCGGCCATCGTGGTGTGACCGATGTTCGCCTTGACCGAGCCGATCCGGCAGTGCGGGCCGACGACCTGGGCCAGCGCCTTGACCTCGATCGGGTCGCCGAGCGCGGTGCCGGTGCCGTGCGTCTCGACGTACCCGACCTCGACGCCCGCCCGGGCGTGGACCTCACGCAGCAGACGGACCTGGGAGACCGCGCTCGGCGCGGTGATGCCGTTGGTACGGCCGTCGCCGTTCACGCCGCCGGCGAGGATGACGCCGTGGACGTGGTCGCCGTCGGCGAGCGCCCGGTCCAGCCGCTTGAGGACGACCACGCCGACGCCCTCGCCGAGCACGATGCCGTCGGCGGCGGCGTCGAACGGCAGGCACCGGCCGGTCGGCGACAGCATCCCCGTCTGGCTGGTCCAGACCTGCATCTGCGGCGTGCACATCACCGCGACGCCGCCGGCCAGCGCCGTGTCGCAGTCGCCCGAGCGCAGGCTCTCGCAGGCCAGGTGCACCGCCGTCAACGACGACGAGCACGCGGTGTCGATCGCCATCGTGGGCCCGGTCAGGTCGAGCAGGTACGCGATCCGGGCCGGCAGGATCGAGCTGGCCCCGCCGAGGAACGCCTCGCTGCTGTCGCTGCGTCCGTGCCGCTCCAGCAGCCGGGGATAGTCGCCCGCGCCGCAGCCGACGAAGACGCCGCACCGCATCGGCCGCCCGGCGTACCCGGCGTTCTCCAGTGCCGCCCACGCCTGCTCCAGGAAGATCCGCTGCTGCGGGTCCATCGCCTCGGCTTCGAGCGGTGAGATGCGGAACAGCCCGGCGTCGAACGCGTCCACGTCGTCCAGCAGCGCCGCCCACCGGCTGCGGGTGCGGCCGGGTGCGGCCGGGTCCGGGTCGTAGAGTCCCGTCAGGTCCCAGCGGTCGGACGGCACCTCCCGGATGGCGGACCGGCCGGCGGCGAGGTTGTCCCAGAACGTGTCGAGGTCCGGGGCGCCCGGGAATCGTCCGGCCATCCCGATCACCGCGATCGCAGTCGACGGGTCCGCGCCCGGCGACGCCGCGTCCGAGGCCGGTGTCCCGGCCGGTGCGGATGACGACGCCGGTGCCGGTGTCGCCGCCGGTGCCGGCTCTCGGTGGGAAGGCGACGCGGGCGGTGGGCGGACGGCGAACGTCAGCGGCGGGGGCTCCGGGGCCGTGGCGGGGGCGGCCCCGGACGGCGGGGCAGTCCCGGGCGCCGCGCCGGGCGCGGTCAGGACCAGTGGCGGCGGGCCCGCGGCGGCCGGCGAGGCGACAGCCGGCGCGGTGACAGCGGCCGCAGCGGGCGCGGCCACCTCGGCGACGGCCGGCGTAGCGGCCTCGGTGACAGCGGGCGCGGGTGCGGCGGGCCCGGGCACCTTGGCCGGGACCGGTTCGTCCACGACGGACGGCTCCGGGGGCGCGGTGGCCTGGGCGCGCAGGGAGGCGGACTCGGCCAGGTTGCGCAGCACCGCCTGGGCGAGATCGGGCACTGTGGGGTGGTCGTACACGGCTGCCGAGTCCAGGTCGGTGCCGAACCGGCGGTTGAGGTCCCGCACCAGCTCGACGGCGCCGATGGAGTCCAGTCCCAGGTCGGCGAAGGTGCGGGACGGCAGCACCTCGTCCGGGCGCAGGTACAGCAGGGCGCCCACGATCTCCGTCACCGCGTCGCCCACCGCGCCGTCGTCCGGTCCGGGCTCCGGCTGCGCGGCCGGCGTCGCCCGGCTACGGAACTCGTCGACCTTGGTGAAGTGCTCCCGTACCAGGGCGGCGGACTCCGCGCCGAGGACGTTCCCGTGCATTCGGACCTCGCTGGCGATGACCTCGGGCAGCCGGTCGAGGATCCGGCCGGCGAGTTCGTTCTTGAGCGACCGGATCACCGCCGGTGGCTTGTCCGCCATGGACCGGGCCAGGTCCAGCGCGGCCGGAACGACTTCCTGCGGCGGCAGCACGGTCACGCCGGCTCCGCGCCGGCTCAGCTCGGCGCCGGTCATCGACCGTCCGGTCAGCATCATCTCGGCGGCCAGGGCGGGGCCGAGGCGTTGCTCCAGGATGTAGGTGGCGCCCATGCCCGGGGTGAAGCCGTAGCGGGTGAAGTTCGCGCTGTACACCGACGTGTCGCCGAGGACGACCACGTCGCCGTAGCAGGCGAACGCCAGTCCCCCGCCGGAGGCGTGCCCGGCGGCGGCGGTGACGACCGGCCGGGTGCAGCGCAGGATGCCCTCGTACACGAGCGCGGCGTCGGTGAACGTGCCCTCGCCCTCGGCCAGCGCCCGCAGGGCCTCGGGAGTGCCGCCCATGCTGAATACCGAGCCGTGGCCGGTGATCACCACCGCACGTACGTCGTCGCGCCGCTCGATCTCCGCGAACGTGTCCCCCAAAGCCGCGAGCAGCCCGTCGGTGAACATCGGCGCGCGCATCGACACCAGCGCGACGCCCTGGTCCAGGACACGGAACTCCAGGTCCGGCCCGTCCGGCACGACCACGTCGCCGTCGACGGCCGGTGGCGGGCTCGCGGCCACCGCGACGGCGTCGCCACCGCCGGTCCCGGCGCGGAGCGTGCCGGCGGAGCCGGCGCGAGCGGCGTCCCAGCCGCCGATCCAGCAGGGCTCCTCCGGCAGCGGGCAGGTCGGCAGCGGTACGCGGCGGGGATGCCCGTCCGGGTAGCAGGCGGACCAGTCGACCGCGCCGCCGCCGACCCAGTGCCGGGCCACCTCGTGCAGGTCACCGGCCCGGAAGGCCGCCACCGGATCGCCGGTGGCGGGCGCGCCGGTGGTCACCACGTCCCCGGTGTCCGCACCGCGGGCGAAGCGTTCCAGCGCGCTGCGCAGCGCGTCGGTGCCGGACGTCACGACGGCGATGCGGACCGCCTGCGGCGCCCGTCCCACCTGCGTCGTGTAGGCGATGTCGCGGACGCCCCGGTCCGCGGCGAGTTCGTCGAGGCGCGTCGCAACGCTCAGCCGGCCGATCGCCTCCACCCCGACCAGGTCCGCCAGCCGCGCCGGGTCGAGCCCGAGATCGCCGAGGGTCGCCGACGTTTCCAGCGCCTCCTCGGGTACGCCGAGAAGGTCGGCCACCGCCGCGGTCGGGCCGGTCGACTCCGGCAGGCCGGCCGCCATCGCGCCCGCGTACGCCCGCAGTGTCTCGGCGGTCGGCGCGGAGAGCACCACGAGCGCCGGCCCGTCCGGCGCGGGTGCGGCGGCGGGGGCGAACTCCTCGACCAGCACGTGCGCGTTGGTGCCCCCGGCGCCGAACGCGCTGACGCCGGCCCGCCGCGGTACGCCGGGCGGCGGAGTCCACGGCTCCAGCGTGCGCTGGACCCGCAGCGGCACGGCGGCGAAGTCGATGTGCGGGTTGAGTTCCTCGGCGTGCAGCGACGGCACGAGCGCGCGGTGCCGCAGTTGCAGCAGCACCTTCGTCAGGCCGGCTATCCCGGCGGCGCCCTCCAGGTGCCCGATGTTCGACTTGACCGAGCCGATCGCGCACGCCCCGGCCGGCAGGTCCGCACCGTCGAACGCCTGCCGGAGGCCCTCGACCTCGATCGGGTCGCCGAGCGCGGTGCCGGTGCCGTGGGCCTCGACGTAGCCCAGCGTGGCGGGGGCCCAGCCGGCCGAGTCCAGCGCGGCGCGGACGAGCGCGGCCTGGGAGCCGGGGCTCGGTACTGTCGCCCCGGCGGTACGTCCGGTGTGGTTCACCGACGTCGCGCGGATGACGCCGTACACGTGGTCGCCGTCGGCGAGCGCGCGCGACAGCGGCTTGAGCAGCACCGCGCCGACCCCCTCGCCGGGCACGTAGCCGGTGCCGTCCGCGCCGAACGCGCGGCACCGGCCGTCGGTGGACAACCACTGCCCCTGCGCGAGCTGGAGGTACTTCTGCGGGTGCACCGTCACGTTCACGCCGCCGGCCAGGGCGAGCGTGCACTCGCCCCGCCGGATGCTCTCGACCGCGAGGTGCACGGCCATCAGCGACGACGAGCAGGCGGTGTCGACGGCCAGGCTCGGCCCGGTCAGGTCGAAGGTGTGCGAGACGCGGTTGGCGATCGCGCAGTGCATCGCGGTCGGGGCGACGCCGTCGGTGGCCCCGCCGACGAGCTGGTAGTGGTTCCACATGACGCCCGCGTAGACGCCGACGACCTCGCCGCGCAGGGTCTCGGGCGGATGTCCGGCGTTCTCCAGGGCGTGCCAGCAGGTGGTGAGGAACAGCCGTTCCTGGGGGTCCATCCGCTCGGCGTCGCGCCGGGACACCCCGAAGAAGGTCGGCGCGAAGCGGTCGACGCCGTCGAGGAAGCCGCCCCACCGGCCGTACGTACGCCCGGGGGTGCCCTTCTCCGGGTCGAACAGCGCCGCGTGGTCCCAGCGGCCGGCGGGCACCTCGGTGATCGCGTCGACGCCGCCGGCCAGGTTGCGCCAGAACGCGTCCAGGTCGTCCGCGCCGGGGTAACGCCCGGCCACGCCGACCACCGCGACCGCGTCGTCGCCCGGCCCGCCCACGGCCGGCTCACCGACAGCCGGTCCGCCGTCGGACCCGGCAGCCGGGCGCGAGGCGGCGGTGGCCGCAGCCGCACCGGCGGCCGGCACGAGTTCCCGCAGCCGGTCCGCCTGCCCGTGCAGGACCAGCACCGCGTCGTACGGACCGCGCAGCACGTCGCGCAGGACGCCCAGCGCGGTGTCGGTGGGCATCGGCTCCTGGCCGGTGTGCTCGGTCGAGCGGCGCAGGGCGTCGGCGGGCGCGCGCATGCCGCCCTCGGCCCAGTACGGCCAGC
Source organism: Micromonospora sp. CNZ297 (assembly GCF_007827625.1). Taxonomy (NCBI): domain Bacteria; kingdom Bacillati; phylum Actinomycetota; class Actinomycetes; order Micromonosporales; family Micromonosporaceae; genus Micromonospora; species Micromonospora sp. CNZ297. Next base: position 636,740 of record NZ_VISU01000001.1, read on the forward strand.
CGATGACGACGGTCCGGCCGCGACCGCGCCGCTCGACGTGCCGCAGGCCCGCGTTGGCGTACGCGTAGGCGGCCTGACCGGGGTTGGCCACGTCGGCCGAAGCGGAGGAGAAGGCGACCAGGAAGTCGAGCGCGTCACCGGCGGTGGCGGCGTCGACGTGGCGCAGGCCGTCGAGTTTGGGGGCGGCGACGGCGGCGAGGTCGCCCGGATCGCCGCGGAAGAACAGCCCGTCCCGGGTGACGCCGGCGCAGTGCAGGACCCCGTCGATCCGGCCGAACCGCTCCCGTACACCGGTCACCGCCGCGTCCACAGCGGCGGCGTCGGTGACGTCGGCGATGGCCACGTGCACCTCGGCGCCCGCCGCGCGGCACCGGTCGACGAGCGCCGCCGCGGGCGCGGTACGCGACAGCAGGGCGATCCGGGCCCGGTGCCGCCGCGCGAGGTGCGTCGCGAGGACGGCGGCGAGACCACCGGATCCCCCGGTGATCAGATAGACGCCGCCGTCGCGGAACGGCTCCCCGCCCGTGGCCCCGGCGGCCGGGTCCACCTCGCGCCATCGCCGCACGAGACGCCGGCCGCCGACGTGGCGGACCTCCGGCTCGGCGTCGCCCGCGCGCAGCTCGGCGCGTACCGCGGTGGCGAGGTCGCGGGCGTGATCGACCTGGACGAACCGGCAGCGCAGGCCGGGGATCTCGGCGGTCACGGTACGGGCCAGCGCCGCGGTCGCCGCCTGCTCGGCGGTGGTCTCACCGGCGTGCACGACGAGCAGGTCGCGCGGTCCGGCGTCAACGAGGGCGGTGGCGGCGCGCCACAGGTCGGCGGCCGGGTCGTCGGTCAGCAGGACGACGGCGGGCGGCAGGTCAGGGGCGTCGCGGAGCCGGTCGACGGAGTCCACGTGGGCGGCGGCGAGCCCGGCGGGGAGCGCGCCGCCCACCACGAGCGCCTCCGGGGTACCGGTGCTCGGCGGCGCCGGGTCCGCGGGCACCCAGGCGTCGACGAAGGACAGCACCGTCGACTCGGGGGCGGCCGGAGCCGCGGCGGCCACCGGCGCGTCGGACGACTGAGGGACGGCCGGCGCGGCCGGGGCCTGCCCGGTGGACAGGTGCGCGGCGAGCGCGTCGATGGTGGTGTGCTCGAACAACAGCGTCGGGTAGAGCTTGCGGCCGACGAGCTGCTCGACCCGCTCGGTGAGCCGGAGCAGCGCGACCGAGTCGAAGCCGAGGTCGTAGAACCCGGTGCCGGTCGCCACCTCGGCGGGCGGCCGGCCGAGCATGTCCGCGACGGCGGCGCGCAGCGTGTCGGTGAAGCCGTTCGCGGCGCCCGGCGAGGACGCCGCGGGCTGCCCGGGCACCGTCGCCGGTGGCGCGGCGGCGGGCCGGACCGGCGCGGCGTCGGCCGACACGTCGGCGAGCAGCCGGCGTACCAGCCCGGATTCGCGGATGCGCTTGCAGGTGAGGCCGGTGAAGCCGGCCAGGAACCGGCCGTCCGCGTCGCGGATCGTGTAGTCGGTGGTGATCACGTCGCCGGACGGCGCGAGCCGTTCCGGGCGCGGCACGTGGACATGACACGTCGGCGGCAGCGGCTCGGGTGCCCGGAACTCCTGGACGAACATCGGCACGAACGGGTCGTCGGTCGGCATCCCGACCTGCCCGAACCCGGCCAGCGTCGAGGCGTCCAGCGAGGCCGGGTGCAGGTGGAACCCGGCGGCTGCGGCCCCCGGTTGCTGCTCGCGGGTCAGGTCGGCCAGGAGCGCGCCGCCGCCGATGTGCAGGGTGCCGCGGCAGCGCATCGCCGGGCCGTGGCGGATGTGCTCCCGTACCGCCCGCTGGTAGAGCACCTCCACGTCGTCGTGCCGGTCGGCGGCGGCCCGCAGCGCGGCCAGGTCGAGCGGCGGCGGGACCGGCTCGTCGGTGAGGCAGATCAGCCCGTGAGCGTTGTCGTGCCAGCCGGACACCGGGTCGTCACCGCGAAGCCAGCGGCTGCGGACGGTGAACGGACGCCCCGCGTCCTGTGGTTCGCCGATGGTGAGCACGACCTCGCGGTCGAAGCCGTCGGTGGTGACGATCGCCTCGGCGAGCACTGTGTCCCGTACGCAGAGCCGGCGGTGGTCCCAGCCGGCCGCGACGGCGGTGCGGTAGACGAGGTCGAAGAAGACGACGCCGGGAAGCACCGACACCTCGTGCAGCCGGTGGTTCCGCATGACGAAGTCGTCGTGGGTGAGCCGGAACCGGCTCTGGACGTCGGCCATCGGGAACCTGCCTCCGGTCTTCTGGTCAGTCGGTGGTGACGAGTTGCAGTCGCAGCAGGGACGCCGTGAGCGGCTCGCCCGTGTCCGGCCGGGCCGGGGGTGGCGCCCCGGCCGGGCCGTCGCCGTCGAGCCACAGCCGCCTGCGCCGGAACACCGGGCGGGGCAGCGGCGCCCGGCGTACCGGCCCCGGCGGCGCGCCACTGAGCACGAGGTGGGCGTTGGTGCCGCCGAGGCCGAACGAGCTGACGCCGGCGACGCGTTCCCGTCCGGCCGGCCAGCCGACCGGTTCCGTGGTGGGGTGCAGCGGTGAGCGGTCGAAGTCGAACCGCGGGTTCGGGGTGTCGCAGAACAGCGTCGGCGGGATCGTGCCGTGTTCCAGGGCGAGCGCCACCTTGAACAGCCCGGCCATGCCGGCGGCGCTGAGCAGGTGGCCCAGGTTCGACTTCACGCTGCCGATCTCGATCCGGCCGCCGGGCCGGTCGCCGAAGACGTCGTTGAGGGCACGCAGCTCGATCGGGTCGCCGATGAGCGTGCCGGTGCCGTGCGCCTCCAGCATCGTGATGTCGGCGGGGCGCCGGCCGGCGGCGGCCAGCGCCTGCCGGACCACGTCGGCCTGGGCGGCGGGGCTGGGGGTGGTGACGCCCATCGTGTGCCCGTCGTTGTTCACCGCCACGCCGTCGATCACGGCGTGGACGCGGTCGCCGTCGGCGAGCGCGGCCGCCAGCGGTTTGAGCAGCACCACGCCGCAGCCCTCGCCGGGCACGAAGCCGTCGGCGCGTTCGTCGAACGTCCAGCACCGGCCGGTCGGGGACAGCGCCCGCGCGGCGCTCAGGTCGAGGTACGTCTCCGGGTCCAGCAGCACCTCGACGCCGCCGACGACCGCCAGCTCCGACTCCCCCGCGAGCAGGCTGCGGCAGGCGACCTGCACCGCGACGAGCGACGACGAGCAGGCGCTGTCGACGACCAGGTTCGGGCCGCGCAGGTCGAAGTGGTGTGCGACGCGGGCGGCGATGAAGTTCTGGTCGGAGCGCAGGACGTCGGTGCGGATCGGGACGCGTCGGCCGTAGTCGGACAGCCGCGCCCCGGCCACGACGGCGACGCGCCGGCCGCGCAGTTCGTCCGGGGCGTACCCGGCCTCGGCCAGGCACTCCGCGGTGCCCTCCAGGAACATCCGGATCGCCGGGTCCAGGCAGCGCGCCTCGTCGTCGCTCATGTCGAAGTAGCCGGGGTCGAACCACTCGATGCCCTCGACGAAGCCGCCCCACTTGCTGATCGACCGTCCGAGGCCGGGCTCGGGCGAGTACCAGCGGCGGTGGTCCCACCGCTCGGCCGGCACCTCGGTGACCGCGCAGCGCCCGTGGAGCAGGTTGTCCCACAGCGTCACGACGTCGGTCGCTCCCGGGAACCGGCAGGCCATGCCGATCACCGCCACCCGCCGGTCCAGGTCCGGCCGCGCGCCGCCGCCCGCGACCACCGCCGCCTGCGCCGCCGTCGGCACAGGCTCATCAACGGGTACGGGCGCAGTCACGGGTACGGGCGCCGTCACCGCGTCGGGTGGAGTCACGGGTACGGGCGCAGCCACCGGCCCGGGCGAGTTCACCGCCTCGGGCGCAGTCGGCGGCTCGGGCTCGGGAGTCGCGGCCTGCACGCCGAGGTGGGCGGTGAGGCGCTCCAACGTGGGGTGCAGCAGCAGCGTCGCCGGGTCGAGATGGGTGCCGAGCCGCTCCTCGATGCGGATCAGCAGCTCGCCGAGGAGCACCGAGTCCACGCCCAGGTCGCCGAACTCGACGGTCGGGTCGAGGTCGCGCTCGGGAATGCCCAGCGCCGCCGAGAAGATGCCCACGAGCCAGCCCGGCGGGGCCGCCGGCCCACCCGGCGCCGCCGGGGCCGTGGCCGTGCCCGTCGTCAGGGCCTGCGCCGGGGCCGGAATCGAGGCTGAGGCCGACGCCGGGACCGAGGCCGGGGCTGGGACCGAGGCCGGGGCTGGGACCGAGGCCGGGGCTGGGACCGAGGCTGTCGCCGAGCCCGGGGCGGGCGTACCGGCAGCCGGAGCGCCTGCCACGACGGGGGGTGACGTCGGCGCCGGGCGGCGCGGGCGCAGCCGCAGCAGGGCGTCGGGGTCGGGGGCGTCGCCGAGCGGCGGGCACGGCAGCACCACCGCGCCGGCCGGCAGGGCGAGCACGCGGTCGACGACGCGTAGTCCGGCGGCGTCGTCCAGCGGGGCGAGACCGGCCGGCGCGCACGGGTTGGGGCGTCCGCTCGTGGACCCGGTCTGTGCCCACTGCGGCCAGTCCACCGAGCGGAACTCCGTACGGCCGGCGGCGATCCGCGCGCGGACCAGCTCGTCGACGGCGATGTTCGCGGCGGCGTAGTCGGAGACCCCGGCGGCCAGCCCGGTCACCGTGGCGCACACCGAGGAGAACACCAGGAAGAAGTCGAGCGGGTCGTCGGCGCACAGCGGCGCCAGGGTCTCGAAGCCGTCCAGCTTGGGCGCCATCACCGCGCGGACGTCCGCCAGGTCCTTGTGCAGGAACGCCGGGTTGCCCCGGCTCTCCACACCGGCGCAGTGCACGACGCCCCGCAGCGGGCCGAGTTCGGCGCGGACCTGCCGCAGGAACTCCTCGACGCCGGGGAACCCGCCGGCGTGCTGGAGCACGCGCACGCCGCGGGCGCGCAGGTCGTCCGCGACGCCGGTGTCCGCGTGGACGCCGACCAGGGCGATCGACCGGGCGCCGTGACCGGCCAGGTGCCGGGCGACGAGCGCACCGACGCCCCGGGTGCCGCCGGTCACCAGGTAGGCCCCGTCCGGGTCGCACCGCAGCGGCGCGTGGGGCGCCGGTACGAGGTCCAGGCGCGGCCGGTACCGCCGGCCGTCGGCGTACCGGACCTCGCCGTAGGCGTCGGCCCGTACCCATTCGGCGAGGATCCGGGTGGCGAGATCGGCGTCGTCGCCGGTCCGGTCGGTGTGCAGCACGGTGGCGGTGACGCGGGCGTACTCGGCGCCGAGGACCTTGACGAAGCCGGCCGTGCGGACGTCGTCGACGGCCGTCTCCAGGATCCGCAACGGCGTGGTGGGACGCTCGGCCAGCAGCCGCTGCACCATCCGTACCCGGGTCTCCCAGCCGGGCCCGCCGGGCAGGCCGACCAGCCCGCCGACGTCGGGCACGCGGGACAGCACGGCGGCGAGGTCCGCCACGTCGCGCACGGCCAGGCCGCCGAGACGGGCGACGAGATCGGGACTGCCGCCGACGCACAGCATCACCCCGGCCACCGGCGACGCGGCCGGCCCGGGATCGGGATCCGGCTCCCACCCCTTGACGTAGAGCGGCACCTCGGCGCCCGGTGCCGCCGCGACGGTCGGCGCCTGCGTGCCGGAGGACACACCGGCCGGTGTGTCCTCCGGCGCCCAGCACCGCATGCGGGCGAACGGGTACGCCGGCAGGTCCACGACAGTCCGGCCCGGCTCGTGGAGCGCGGCCCAGTCGACGGCGCCGCCGGCCACCCAGTGCCGGGCGAGGTCGGTCAGGCTCGCGCCGGCCGGCGGCACGGCGTCCGGGTCCGGCGCGGCGGGCGCGCGGCCGCGCAGCACGGCGGGATCGGTGCGGTAGGCGGTGAGACGCTCGCACAACGTCGCGACGTCCTCGACCACGACCGCCAGCCGCTGCCGCAGCGGCTCCCGGCCGACCTGGAGCGTGTAGGCGATGTCGGCGAGGGCCGGCCCGTCGTGCGCCAGCAGCGCGGCGGCGTGGTCGGCGGCCGAACCGGGGTGCTCCCCGGCGGCGATCCGCCGGACCGCGGCGACGAGGTCCGCCGTGCTCGGTCCGCGGTCCCGGCGCAGGTACGCGACGAGCCGCCGCACCACCTCGTCGAGGCGGTCCTCGTCGTAGGCGGACAGGACGACGAGCTGCGGGCCGGGCGGCGCGGCCGGGCGGGTGCGGGCGGGTGGCGCGGCGACGACCGCGTGGGCGATGGTCCCTCCGGCGCCGAACGAGCTGACGCCCGCGACCCGGGGGCCGGTCCACTCGGCCCGCTGCCGCTGCACCCGGAACGGCACGGCGTCCCAGGGGATGTTCGGGTTGAGTTCGTCGGCGTGCAGCGACGGCGCGAGCACGCCGTGCCGCAGTTGCAGGATGACCTTGGTGAGACCGGCGAGTCCGGCGGCGGCCTCGGTGTGCCCGATCGTCGACTTCACCGAGCCGATCGGGATGCTGCCGGGCGGCAGGTCGGTCCCGGCCGCGTCCCGGTACGCCCGGGTCAGGCCGTCGATCTCGACCGGGTCGCCGAGCGCCGTGCCGGCGCCGTGTGCCTCCACGTAGCCGATCTCGGCGGGTCCGGTACGGGCGTCGCGCAGCGCCCGCCGTACCACGTCGGCCTGCGCGACCGGGCTGGGCACGATGTAGCCGTTCGTCCGTCCGGCGTGGACGACGGCGGTGCCGCGGATCACGGCGTGCACCGGGTCACCGTCGTCCAGCGCCCGCCGCAGCGGCTTGAGGATCAGCGCGCCGACCCCCTCGGCCGGCACGAACCCGTCGCCGCCGGCGCCGAAGGTCCGGCTGCGCCTGTCGGTCGCGGTGAGCTTCATCCGGTGCTGCTGGATGAACTTGTTCGGGTGCAGCGACAGGCTGACGGCCCCGGCCACCGCCAGTTCGGCCTCGCCGCGCCGCAGGCTCTGCACCGCCAGGTCGAGCGCGACCAGCGCGGAGGAGCACATCGTGTCCACGGTGAGGCTCGGGCCGTGCAGGTCGAAGCAGTACGACACCCGGTTGGCGATGCCGCCGAGCGTCGCGCCGGAGTCCTGCGGGACGCCGCGCAGCGTCCGCTCCGCCCCGAACAGCGGGTACTCGTTCCACATCGCGCCCGCGTACACGGCGACCGAGGAGTGGTGCCGCTCCCGTAGCCGGGCGCGGGTGTATCCGGCGCTCTCCAGCGCGGCCCAGGTCACTTCGAGGAACAGCCGTTCCTGCGGGTCCATCAGGGCGGCGTCGCGGGGGGTGATGCCGAACAGCAGCGGGTCGAACCGGTCGACGTCGTCGAGGTACCCGCCGTCCATGAGGTGGGTCGGCCATCCCGGTCGCGCGCGCTCGGGCGGGTGCGGGGTGACGCAGTCGCGGCCGCCGGCGAGGTTGTCCCAGAACGCGTCGAGATCGGGCGAGCGCGGGTAGCGTCCCGCGACGCCGATCACCGCGATCTCCGTCTCGCGCTCCTCCTCCGGCTCCCGCTCCACGGCGACGGCCGGCGCCGGCACGACGTCCGCAGCGGGCGGTGCGGCGGACTCGGCAGGTGCGACGGACTCGGTGCGTGCGGCAGGTGCGGCGGACTCGGCAGGCTCGGCGGGCTCGGCGGGAGCCGCGCCGGCGGGAGCCGTGCGGCCGGCCGCCGCCAGCGCCGCGGCGACCTCTCCAAGGGTGGCGTGCTCGAAGAACAGCGTCCGCGACCGCTCGCCCAGGTCGTTCTCCAGCCGGGCGGTCAGTCGCGTCACGAGGAACGACGACAGGCCCAGCTCGGTCAGCGGCAGGAGCGGGTCGACGGACTCGGCGGGCAGGCCGGACACCTCGGCGTACACCTCGACCAGATAGGCCCGCAGCGACCCGGCCGGGTCGCGCGGCCGTGCGGCGGGCGGGGCCGGCGGCGCCGCACCGAAGGGGTAGCCGGGCAGCGGCACCCGCGGGCGTGGTCCCGGCCAGTACCGCCGCCAGTCGACCAGGCCGCCGCCGACCCAGTCCGCGGCGGCGTCGGCGTCGGTCGGCGCGGCGGCCGGCGCGAACGGCGCCCCGGCGACGCCGTGCAGCACCCCGTCGCGGGCCTCGCCGCGCAGGTAGGCGTCGAGTCCGCCGACCAGGTCCGCGACGCTCGCGCACCGCACGGCGAGCCGGTGCGGCAACGGCATCCGGCCGACCTGCGTGGTGTACGCCACGTCGGCGAGGTCGAGCGCCGGGTCCGCGGTGGAGACGTGCTCGCGCAGCCGGTGCGCGGACCGGCGTAGCCGCTCCGGATCGGCGGCGGAGAGGACAACGGCGTGGGCTGGATCGGTCTGTTGCGTCACGGCACCTGCCCGCCTGGGAAGGGTCGACGGCCGAGGATCCCGGCCGAGTCATCACGCTAGGCAGTCGTACCGGCTTCGCCTGCTCAACCTTGAGCAGGCCGGTTGCTTCCGGCGCCCGCTCAACCGTGAGCAGACACGCCGTCGGCCGCCCCCGTAGAAACGGGCCGGAACCGGCGATCTCACCTGAGGAGCGAACCGATGACCACGACGGTCGAGCCGTACCGCGCGCTGAACCAATCGTCGCTGCCGCTGGAGCGGGTGCTGCACACGCTCAACTCCGGCTTCATCCTGCACCGGGTCGGCCAGATGGCCTACGGGTTCGCCGCCGAGGGGCGCCAGTTCAGCGTGGACCTGCTGCAGTACATCAACACCTCGCAGGAGGGCGTGGCGACGTCGTTCGCCTTCGAGGAGGTGTTCGGCGGCCGGGACCGGATGCACTGGTTCATCCACCTGAAGTCCCCGCAGGACTACCGGATCCTGCTCAACATGGTCGACCACGACCTGGAGTTCCGCCGGATCTCCGACGAGGACCGGCTGCCGCACAAGGGCGGCGGCAACTGGGACCGCATCTTCGTCCACCGCAGCCTGCACGAGGACGTGCTCGTACCGCAGCACGGGATGGACCACGACGGCGACGACGCCGAGCCGGCGACCTTCGTGCCGCCCGCCTCGTCCCAGCTCAACCAGCCGCCGGAGCAGCAGATCAACTCGGCGACGGCCGGCGCGATCGTCATGCGGACCTCGGACGTCAAGTACGAGTTCCGCGAGGAGGGCCGGATGTACGCGGCCCACTGGCAGCACTTCGTCAACGAGCGGCTCGCCGGCCGGGTCACCGCGACGCTGTACGAGCAGACCTGGGGCCAGCAGGACCACCTGTTCCAGCTGATCCACCTGCGCAGCGTCGACGACTACCACGAGCTGCGCGAGCTGGAGCGCGGCAAGGAGATGGCCACCGAGGTGTTCGGCCGGCGCCGGCTGCACGAGTCCAAGGGCGGCGGCACCTGGGACCGGCTGTTCATCGAGGGCAGCATCCGCGACACGCTGCTGCTGCCGCAGGTGCCGAGCGGCGCGGCCTGAGCTCCGATGGCGTACCGCACGATCGAGCTCCGGCGCGAGCCCGGGCTGTTGCGCGTCACGCTGGCCCGGCCGGAGCGGCGCAACGGCATCGACGACGAGACGCTGCGCGAGCTGCACGCCGCACTCGACGAGGCCGAGGGCGACGCCGCCTGCCGGGCGGTGGTCCTGGCCGGGCGTGACGGCGTGTTCAGCACGGGCATGGACTTCCAGAGCGCCGCCGGTGACGGTGGCGCGTCCGACGGGGGCGCGGCGTTCTTCGCCCTGCTGGAACGCTTCACCACAGTGCCGCGGGTGGTGATCGCCCAGGTGGACGGGCAGGTCGCCGGTGGTGGTGTCGGGCTGGTCGCCGCCAGCGACTTCGTGCACGCCACCGCCCGCAGCACGTTCGCGCTGCCGGAGGCGCTGTGGGGGTTGCTGCCCTGCTGCGTGCTGCCGTTCCTGGTGCGGCGGGTCGGGTTCCAGAAGGCGTACGCCGCGACGTTGAGCACGCAGACGATCGCCGCGGCCGAGGCGTACCGGATCCATCTCGTCGACGAGGTCGCCGAGCGTCCCGAGACGGTGCTGCGGCAGCTGCTGTTCCGGCTCAACCGCCTCGACCCGGTGGTCGTCGGCGACGCCAAGCGGTACTTCCGGGCGTTCTCCGGCGTCGACGACCGGCTGCGCGACCACGCGGTCACCGAGTTCGGCCGGCTGATGTCGGCGCCCGCGGTGCGGCAGCGGATCACGGAGTTCGTCGCGCACGGCCGCTACCCCTGGGAACGGTGATCGCCGTGCGCGCGTGGGTCTTCCCGGGGCAGGGATCGCAGCATCCCGGCATGGGCGAGGGTCTCCTGGACCGTTTCCCCGCCGAGTGCGCCACCGCCGAGCGGCTCATCGGCGTGCCGCCGGCGCAGCTGTGCCGGGACGCCCGGGGCGAGTACCTCGGCCGCACCCGGTACGTGCAGCCGGCCGTGTTCCTGGTCAGCGTGCTGGCCGCCCGGGCCGCGCTGGCGGACGGCCGTCCGCCACCCGAGGTGGTGGCCGGGCACAGCCTCGGCGAGTACGCCGCGCTGCACCTCGCCGGCTGCCTGGACTTCGACAGCGCGCTGAGCCTGGTCGTCCGCCGTGGGCGGCTGATGGAGAGCGTGACCGGCGGCGGCATGGTGGCGGTGCTCGGCCTGCCGCTGTCGCGGGTGACGGAGCTGCTGGCCGGGATCCCGGACGTCGACCTCGCCAACCACAACCTGCCCGACCAGTTCGTGCTGGCCGGCAGCACGGCGGGCATCCGCGCGGTCGTCGACGCCGTGCCGCGGCTCGGTACGGGCCGGTGCGTGCCGCTGGCGGTCAGCGTGCCGGCGCACTCCCGGTTCATGGCCGGCGCCGCGGAGGCGTTCGCGGTGGCCCTGCGCGACGTCACGCCGGGCCCGCCGTCGATCCCGGTGGTGAGCAACGTGACCGGGGCGCCCCACGTCCCGGGCGAGATCCCGGGCACGCTGCTGCGGCACTTCGTCGAGCCGGTCCGGTGGTGGGACACGATGTGCCTGCTGGCCCGGTCGGGGGTGACCGAGCCGGTCGAGGTCGGTCCCGGTGAGGTGCTGACCAAGATGTGGCGCCGGGCCGCCGGGAGCCTGCCGGCACCCGCTCCCGGCGGGCCGCTCGCGCCCGCCGCGCCCGTCCCGCCGCCCGCGCCGGTCCCGCCGCCCCCGCCAGCGACGTCGGTCGCGCCCGCCGCGCCGGCCGCGCTTCCGGTGACTGCGCCGGCCGCGCCGGTGGCGCGAGGTCCCGCCCTCGGCCCACCGCCGGCCACCGCGTCGCGTCCGCGCCCGGCGGGCTCGCCCGGGCTGCGGTCCGACTACGGCATCCGGTACGCCTGCCTGGCCGGGTCGTCCCCGTTCGGCGTCACGTCGCCGGCGTTCCTGCGACGGCTGTCGGAGGCCGGACTGCTCGGCTTCTTCGGCGCCCAGGGTCTGGCGCCGCCGGAGATCAGGGCCGCGCTGGCCGAGCTTCGCGACGTCCGCCGGTACGGCATGGCCTGGCCGTCCGGTGGTGACGAGCGGGCGCTGTGCGACCTGTACCTCGCCCACGACGTCCGCCATGTGGAGGTCACCGGTCCGCTCGCCGTGGTGTCGCCGCAGCTCGTGCGGTTCCGCTACGGCGACGGTCCCCGGCAGGTCCTGGTCCGTGCCCCGGATCTGGCCACGGCGGTCCGGTTCCTGCGCCCCGCCGACCCGGCGACGGTACGGGCGCTGGCCGCCGCCGGGCACCTGGACGGCGGAGCAGCGGGCGCGGCGGCACGGGAGGCGGTCGCCACCGACGTGGCAGTCGAACGGGACGCCCATGCGCTGGTGCCGGCTCTGGTGGCCCTACGCGACCGGGAGGCGCCGGGGGCGCGGATCGGGGTGGCCGGGGTGGGCACCCCGGCGGCCGTCGCCGCCGCCTTCGCGCTCGGGGCCGACTTCGTCGTCACGACGACGGTGAACCAGTGCACCGCCGAGGCCGCCACGTCGGACGCGGCGAAGGATCTGCTCGCCGCGCTCGACGTCACCGACATCCGTGAGGCGCCCGATCCGGACCTGTTCGAGCTCGGCGCGCGGTCTCCGGTGGCGCACCGGGGCACCCTGTTCGCCGCTCGTGCCGAGGAGCTGTACCGGATGTTCCTGCGCTACGACCGGCTGGCGGACGTCGGCCCGCGGCGGCTCGCCGAGTTGGAGCGGACGCACTTCGGCCGCCCGCTGGACGAGGTGCGCGCCGATCTCGGCGTCGCAGGGCGGGACGACCGGCGCGTGCTCGCGTCGGTCTGCGCCGCCTACTGCCGGGAGGCCACCGCCGCGGCCCTGCGCGGAACGCCGGGTCAGCGGCTGAACTACCGGGTGCCGGCCTCCACCGACGTCGGGGCGTTCAACCGGCTCGTCGCGGCGGAGCCGCTGGCCGACTGGCGGGCCCGGCACGCCGAGTCGGTCACCGAGCGGCTGCTCAGCGAGGCAAATTGACCTAAATCATTAAAAAGGCCAGCCGACTCCCATTCCGCTGACAATCACCCCCTACGAACCCAACCGAGGTCGCAAAATGCCTGGTCATTGCGCTGCGTAGACACCCGCCACCCAATTAGTTACGATGACGGCGGGCATTAATGCGGCTCAATCGAGCAGTATGCGCAACCCTCGCCCACACCCTCCGAAAGGCCCCTTGCATGCATTTGCTTCACTGGATGAACGCGTCCCGAACATGGAAGAAACCAGACACCACAGATAGATGGACATCGTAGGTCGCGCCATGCCGCCGCCCAGCTCAAGCGCTCCTGCCTGCGGAAATGCAGGTGAGTCGCCTCAGCGCCGGGCGCGCGGCATGCCGAGCACGACCGACGGGACGAACGGCCGGCACGGGCCGTATTGCAATTCCGACAGTTTGCCGACACCGGCTGAAGAAATACTTGCCGGCGTTGCGGCTGTACTGTCAACGATTGATAGCGTCACGCATTTCACCAGCGAATGATCAGGAACCTGACAACACGCCCGAGCCACGACATCGGGCGCCAGGAGGCCTCCTTGCGAATCGCCGGCGCCACCACCAGTTTGCGTAACGAGCTGCATCGGCTGATCCGGGACGACCCGACTTTCGCCGTCCGCACACACGTCCCGCGAGGCGGGGCCGCGTACAACTCCGGCGACCACGATCTGCGGATGTACCTCGTGGAGGTCGGCCAGTTCAAGACCATCGCGTCCTCCGCGGACGGCAAGCAGTGCCTGCTGTCGATCCACACACGGGGCGACATGTTCGGCGAGCTCGGCCTGCTCGGCGGGCCACGCCACGACACCGCCCGGGCCATGCGCGACAGTGTGATCAGGAGAGTCAACTCGGCGAAGCTGTTCGACCTGCTGAGCAGCGACGAACAGCTCAACTGGCACTTCACCCGGTTCCTCATGGCCAAGCTGCTCGACCAGCAGCAGGCCATCACCCAACTGGTCACCATGGACAGCGAACACCGGCTGGCCGCGACCCTGCTGCGACTCGCCCGCAAGGTGGGCCGGCGGCTCAACCTCGGCATGCAGATCGACGCGAAGATCACCCAGGAGGAGCTGGCCAGCATGGTCGGCACCACCCGGTCCCGCGTCGGGCTGTTCCTCAAGCACTTCCGCGCGGCGAAGCTGGTGGATCAGCTGCCCGGCGGATATCTCCTGATCAACGAGCCGGCGCTGACCCGGTACGTGGAGTGCGGACAGTACGAGCCCGCCCGGTGGGGCGCCGAGCCGATCCGGCCGGTGAACGGCGCACGCCTGCTGCGCGGCGACCGGGAACTGTCCGCATGAGCGCCGTCCTGGTCCTCCTGCACGGAGCCGCGCTGCTCGTGGCGCTGCTGCTCGTCGGCGGGACCGGACGAGCCGTGGCGCGGCTGTTGCGGCAGCCGCCGGTGATCGGGGAGATCGTCGCCGGTCTCCTCGTCGGCCCGGCCCTCGTCCTGTTCGCCGGTCACGACGGGCTGGCGGCGGTGCTGCCGGAGGACATACGCGCACTCCTGCGCCTGGTCGCCGAGGGTGCCCTGGTGCTCTTCCTGGTCGGCCTCGCGCGTGAGCTGCGGGTCGGGCCGGCGCGCGACGACCGCAGGCTGGCCTGGGTGACCGCCGGTGCGCTCGTCCCGGCGCTGGCCTGCGGGGTGCTCGTCGCACTGTGGGTCCAGTTCGTCGCCGGACCGGCCGTACGCGGCGACGCGCCGATGCCGGCCTTCGTGCTGGGCGTCGCGGTGACGCTGTCCATCACCGCCGTACCGGTGCTGGCGCGGCTGCTGACCGAGCGGGGCCTGACAGAGACGACGGCCGGGGCCCTCGCGCTGGCCGCCGCCGTGGTCGTCGACGTCGTCGGCTGGCTGCTGCTGTCCCTGGCCGTCGGGCTGGGCGCCGGAGACCCCGCGACCTTCGGCCGCGCGATGGCGGTCCTCGCCGGCGCGTTGCTGCTGGCCGGCGGGATCCGATGGGTGCTGCGCCGCGCCCGGGCGGCACTGTGGTGCGGCCGGTGGCCGGCCGCCAGTGCCGTGGTGCTCGGCGTGGTGGCTCTCGTGGTCGGCTTCGGCGTCCACCTCCTCGGGCTGACCGCGGTGTTCGGCGCGATCCTGGTCGGCCTGGCGGTGCCGCCCGGCGAGCCCTGGGACGCGCCGACCGCCGCCGTGTCGCGGCTCGGGCGGTCGCTGCTGCCGATCTTCTTCGTGAGCGCCGGGCTCACCGCGCTGACCGGCGCGGTCGCCAGCACGCCGTGGTCGCTGGTGGTCGTCGTGCTCGTCCTCGGACTCGCCGGGAAGATCGGCGGCGGCTATCTCGGCAGCCGGCTCGGCGGCTGCTCTCCCGCAGAGGCGACACGGATCGGCATCCTGCTCAACACGCGCGGGCTCACCGAGCTCATCGTGCTCCAGGTCGCGTTCCAGGCCGGCATCCTCAGCCCGCCGCTGTTCCTCGCCCTGCTCATCATGGCGCTGGTCACGACGCTTCTCACCGGCCCGCTGCTGTCGTTGGCGGACCGGTTCGTGCGGGCCGCCGACGCCGGTGACAGCGCCTCGGGCGCCGTGTCCGGCCCGTCAATGGTGAGCCCGCGATGACGGGTACGCGGTCAGGACGCCGCCATGTCGCGCAGCTTCAGCACCGAGCGCCAGTTGCGGGTCGTCCCGACCACACCGGTCTTCTTCTCCACGAAGGCGTTGCTGAGCTTGCTGCGCCCGTACCCGTCGGGAACGTGCACGAACACGTCGCGGCCGAGCAGCGTCAGCGTGCCGCTCTCGCCGGGCGGGGCGGCGAGCGCCGCCTGCTTGTCCGCGCCGGGGTCGCCGCTGAGCATGGTGACGAGCAGCTTCGTGTGGTCCGTCTGCACGTCGAGATACGGGTTGGCGGCGATCATCGCGTCGAGCTCGTCCAGGCTGCGCAGCAGCACCGGCACGTCGCGACCCCACCGCTGCTTGATGCCCCTGTCGATCTCGGCCAGGATCGCGACCTCGTCGGTCTCGGGGCAGCCGAACACGACGTTGCCGCTCTGGATGTACGTGGCCACGCCGTCGAAGCCGCAGGAGACGAAGACCTCTTTCAGCTCCGTCATCACCATCGAGCTACCGCCACCGATGTTCACCGCACGCAACAGAGCGACGTATCTCGTCATGACCCGGGATGGTAACCGGCCGGGCCGATCGCGGGCGCTCAACTCTGAGCAGACACGCCCGGCCCGCGGTCGTACAACGTCAGGGACCGCGGCGGTGAGGGATCCACGAAGAGGAGAGGCCCGAGGATGATCACCACGGCGGTCGGCATCGAGGATCTCCACGTCTACCCCGGCCGGGCGTACGTCGACGTGCCCAGCCTGTTCGAGGCGCGCGGCCTGGACCCGTCGCGGCTGCCGAACCTGATGATGCGCCGCCGGTCGGTGAGCCTGCCCTGCGAGGACCAGGTGACCCACGCGGTCAACGCCGCCCGGCCACTGGTCGACGCCCTGTCGCCAGAGCAGCGGGAGGCGATCGAGCTGGTGGTGGTGGCCACCGAGTCGGGGCTCGACTTCGGCAAGCCGATCAGCACCTATGTCCACGACCTCCTCGGCCTGCCGCCGCGCTGCCGGTCGTTCGAGGTCAAGCACGCCTGCTACGGCGGCACCGCCGCCCTGCAGAGCGCGGCGGCGATCATCGCCGCGAGCCCGGCGCCGGACGCGCGGGCGCTCGTGATCGCCACCGACATCGCCGGCGTCGCGGCGGCCGGCAGCTACTTCGAGCCGTCGGAGGGCGCCGGCGCGGTCGCGATGCTGGTCAGCCGTACGCCCGACGTGCTGCGGCTCGACCTGGGCGCCAGCGGGTACCACACCCAGGAGGTGATGGACACGCTGCGGCCCCGGCCGGACGTCGACGTGGTGAACTCCGACCTGTCCCTGCTCGCCTATCTCACCTGTCTGGAACGGTGCTTCGCCGCCTACCGGGACCGCGTCGAGGGCGCCGACATCGTCACCACGTTCGACCACCTCGTCTTCCACATCCCCTTCGCCGGGATGGTCAAGGGCGCCCACCGCACGCTGCTGCGCAAGACCAAGCGCATGGCGCCGGCCGACATCGACAGGGACTTCGCGGCGCGGGTGGCCCCGTCGCTGTCGTACACGAGCCAGATCGGCAATCTCTACTCCGGTTCGCTCTACCTCGCGCTGTGCTCGCTGATCGACCACGCCGACTTCACGGTGGCCCGCCGGATCGGCCTGTTCTCCTACGGCTCCGGCTGCGGGTCCGAGTTCTTCAGCGGCGTCGTCACCGAGCGCGCCGCCGGCCGGCTCGCGGCCCGCCCGCTCGCCCGCGCCGTCGAGGAACGCCGCCGGCTCACAGTCGCCGAGTTCGACGAATGGAGCCGGCACACCGCCGACCGCGCCTTCGGCGTCCGCGACGCCGTCCTGGACACCGGCCCCTACCGGTCCGTCCTGGACAGCCACGTGGCCGGCCGGGGCCTGCTGCTGCTCGACCGGATCGAAGACTTCCACCGCGTGTACCGGTGGAGTTGAGCGCGCCATCCGAGGGAGGACCCATGAGTGTGCCCACGTCCGCGGTCGTCGTACCCGACCTGCTCCGGCACCGCACCGGCCTGATGCCCGAGCAGGAGGCGATAAACGTCCGCGGCAAGACGGCGATCACCTACCGGGACTGGGACCGGCGCTCGAACGCCGTCGCCCGCGCGGTGCTCGACCGGCTCGGCGGCACCGGGCGGGGCGCCCGGGTGGCGCTGCTGTTCGGCGGCGACGACTGGATCGACTACGCCGTCGCCTACCTCGGCGTGCTCAAGGCCGGCGCCACCGCCGTACACGTGAACGACACGATGCCGGCGGTGGAGCTGCGCCGCCGGTTCGACCAGTGTGCGGTGGCCGGTGTGATCCGCGGCGCGGCGCTCCCGCCGTGGCGGGACGACGCCGGACGCTGGTCGGTGGTCGTCGCGGACCTCGACCAGGGCGACTCCGCCGCCGTCGACACCGGCGTCACCCCCGAGGACATCTCCGACATCCTCTACACCTCCGGCACCACCGGCCCGGCGAAGCCGTTCACCAACCCGCACGGCAACCTCACGTACGGGCGCGGGTCCGCCGCCCTCGGGCAGCTGGTCGACCCAGCACCGCTGCTCGCGCCGATGCCGCTGGGCACCACGTCGAGCGCGACGACTGTCGCGGTGCTGGCCACCACGACGCCGTCACCGCTGATCGTGTGCTCACCGGACGACCCGGAGGAGATCGCCCGCCTGCTCGCCACGCACGGCTGCGCGACCCTCATCCTCACCCCGTGGACCGCGATCCGGCTCGCCGCCATCCGCCCGCAGGACCGCTACGACCTCGGCTCGGTCAAGACCATCGGCAACGCATCGGCGATCATGCCGCCGCGCATCGCCCGCGACCTCCTCGCGGCCATGCCGAACGCCACCATCGCCAACGCCTACGCGCAGTCCGAGGCGGTGCCGGCGATCATCCTGGGCAACGTCGACCCGGACCGGCCGATGTGGCTGGGACGCCCCGGACGCGGCACCGAGATGCGCGTCGTCGACCAGCAGGGCGAGCCGCTGCCGCCGGGCGAACTCGGCGAGGTGTGGCTGCGCTGCGAGGCGCCCAAGCGGCTGTACCTCGACCAGGCGCTCAACGCCCGCGTGCACGCCGGCGGGTGGACCCGCACCCGCGACCTCGGACGCGCCACCGCCGACGGCGAGCTGTTCCTGTTCGACCGGATGACCGACGTCATCACCACCGACGGGAAGCTCGTGTCGTCGCTGGAGGTCGAGGCCGCACTCTACGACCACCCCTCGGTACGCGAGGCCACAGTCGTCGCGCTGCCCGACCCCGAGCACGGCGAGATCGTCGCCGCCGTCGTGGCGGCCGACCCGGCCCTGGACGACGCGACGCTCGCCGCGTTCCTCGCCGAGCGGCTGGAGCCGCACCAGGTCCCCGCCCGCATCCACCGCCTCGACGCGCTGCCCCGCGGCGGCACCGGCAAGGTGCTGAAGTACCAGTTGCGGCAACGCTTCGGCGGCTGACCGTCGCGGTTGCCGCCGGCGCACGGCCTCCGCCGCGTACCCTGTCAGAGCTGGTGGCGGCACGAGCCGGCTGCCTCCGACCACCCCGGCCACCGGGGGGCTCGGGCCTGCGCAAGGGCCACTGACAGACATCGAGGTGGGAGATGCCGCAGCTGAACCCGGTCGCGGCGCAGCGCGTGGAGGCCGTCGCCGTCGCGGCCCTCGCCGTCGTCGTGACCGTCGCGGCCGGGTACCCGTGGTGGTCGCTGCTCGCCCTCTTCCTCGTCTTCGACCTGTCCATGCTCGGCTACCTGCGCGGGCCGCGCGTCGGCGCCGTCTGCTACAACGTGGCGCACTCGTACACGCTGCCGGCGGCGCTCGGCGCGGTGGCAGTGGCAGCGGCCGCGTCCGGCGACCGGATCGACTGGCTGGGAGTCCTGGCCGTCGCGTGGGCGTTCCACATCGCCGTCGACCGCGCCCTGGGCTACGGCCTCAAGACGACCGAGGGGTTCGAGCACACCCACCTCGGCCTGATCGGAAAGGCCCGGCGTGCCGGATCGTCCACCGACGAACGCTGACGGTCCCGGTCACGGGCGCGTCGGCCGGCAGTTCGCGCTCGTCAGCCGCACCGAGTACTCGCGGTCGTCGGACGTGATCCCGGACGGCACGCCGTCGAAGTATGCCTCCACCTTCTCCCAGCCCCGGCGCTGCTCGTAGTGCAGGTGCGGGGCGCCGGAGTTGCCGGTGCTGCCGACCCGTCCGAGCTGATCGCCACGGGCCACCCGCTGACCGGCCTGCACCGACGGCGGTTCGAGCAGGTGCAGGTACTGCGTCTCCCATTTGCCACCGTGGTCGATCTTGACCCAGTAACCGCCGCCGCGCCCCCGCGGCCCGTCCGGATCCTGCGGGGTACGGCCGCCCAGCGAGCCGTTGATCCCCGCCACCGTGACGGTGCCGTCGGCGGAGGCGAGCACCGGCCGTCCCCACGCGTCCCCGGAAGTCGGGAAGAAGTCGACGTCGTAGTCGTCGTGCCCCGGATAGGTGGACAGCCGCCACGTCTCGCCGCAGGCCACCGGGAGCTGGAAGTCCGGTCGCGGGCCTGGTGGCCGCACCAGCGGCACCACGACCGCCGCACCGGCGGCGAGCGCCGCGAGGACGCCGACGATCAGCAGGACGCGCGGGGCGCGGCGGCGCGGGCGGCGGGAACCGTGGGGACGCTCGGCGGTCATCCGGGCCTCAGCCCAGCTCGATGACGGGCCGGGTCAGGATCTCGTCGGCGTATCCGTCTTCGGAGGCGACCCACCGGCCGAAATCCTCGTCGCGGTACGCGGTCGCGAGGGTGAGCCAGCCCAGGAAGAAGCCACTCCCGCCACAGGTCGCACCGCCGCCGTCGCCACCGCACACGACGGTGCGCTCGGTCGTCGCCTCGTGCCGGTAGGGGTCCTGCCCGATCGCCAGACCCCAGAGGTTCTCCTGCCGGTGCGGGCCGGTCCTGTGGTCGTACGGATAGCCGTCTCCGGGGCAGTCGTCGCCCCAGCGGAACAGGGTCGTCGCACCGGCGCCGCACGCCCACTCCCACTCGTCCGGAGTGGTCGTCCGCACGCCGAGGCTCCCGAGCCCGGCCATCGCCTCGTCGTACGAGACCTCGCGGATCGCCCGGGCGCGCACCACCTGCCCGGTCGTCCGGTCGAACTCCACAGTCAGCCCGTCACCCGACCGGAAGGTGCGCACCCCGCCGAACCGGTTCCCGACCGACGCGACCAGCTCCCGCACCCGAGGGTCGTCCGGCGCCAGCGGCACCTCGCACGGGTCGAACGCGTCCACCGCGACCAGCATCGCCGGCATGTCGACGTCGCGTACGGGCGACGTCATCGCGTCGACGTACTCGGTCAGCGACGGAAGGCCGAACTCGGCGGCGCTGTCGGCGTAGTCGGCGGCCTGGTGCGCAGCGGGCCGGAAACGGGCCGCGTCGTAGCCGAGCGTCGGCCGGCCGCCGGGTACGAGAGCGAACCGCATCCCGCCGCGGTCGAACAGCGCAGTCCGGTGCGACCGCCCCGCGTACGCCGTGTCGCCCAGGCCGGTCACTGTCAGCTCGTGCCGGGCGGCGACGTCCTGGGCGAGCCGGCCGGCAGCGCCGTCGGAGAGATCGTTCCACTGGGCAAGACTGAGATCGGCGTACGACACGGCGAAAGGATAGCCACGGGCTCCGACAGAGCCGGATCGACGCCGGTGCGACCGTCGGCCCGCCTCCGGAGGCGGGCCGACGCGAGCTGTCCGGGTGCGCGACGGCGCGCCGCGGCCCGTCGACGAAGCGGTCAGGCTTCGTCGGCGTCCGTGCTGAGCGCGAGTTCGCGGCCGGCCTCGATGTCGGCGAGCAGCGTCGTCACGCGCGCCTTGGCCAGGCCGTAGGAGTCGGAGCCGAGCACCTGGTGCAGCGGCGCCCTGCCGCCGACGGCCACCTCGACGATGGCGGCCGCGGCCTTGACCGGGTCGCCGAGCTGGGTGCCGGGCATGGCCAGGTGCGCCTCGGTCATCTCGCGGATCGCCTCGTAGCCGTCGGTGGTGCGCGCCGGCAGGCCGAGGGAGGACGTCCGCAGGAAGTCGGTGCGCGTGTACCCGGGTTCCACGACGGTGACCTTGATGCCGAGGTGTGCGACCTCGGCCGCGAGCGAGTCCGACAGACCCTCCAGGGCGTACTTCGCGGAGCAGTAGAGGCCCCAGCCGGGGAACGCGGTCAGCCCCAGGATCGAGGACACGTTGACGATGTGGCCGCTGCCGGCGGCGCGCATGCCGGGCAGGGCCGCGCGGAGCACGTTCCAGACGCCGAAGACCTGCACCTCGAACATCGTCCGGACCTCGGCGTCGCCTGCCTCCTCGACCGCGCCGAGGAAGCCGTACCCCGCGTTGTTGACCACGACGTCGATCCCGCCGAAACGGTCGGTGGTGGCCCGGACGGCCGCCGTCACCGCGGCCTCGTCGGTCAGGTCGAGTTCGAGGGGAAGCAGTCGCTCACTGTCGACCGGCCCGAGGGCCGCGACGAGCCGCTCGGCCGACCGGGTCGTCGCCGCGACGTCGTCACCCCGCTCCAGCAACTGCTTGACCAGTTCGAGGCCGATGCCGCGGGACGTGCCGGTGACGAACCACGTGGCCGGACCTGCGGTGGGGTAGGGCATGGGAACTCCCGGATCTCGGTGTCGTCGTGTCCCCGGCCGGGGACGCCACTCCATCGTGGGTACGAGGGAGGGCCGAGAACACAGCCGGACGAGCCCAGCGCTGCCTGGGAACGGCGTACCCACCCAGGCGGTGTCGCGGACGACGTTCGCGGCGGATCATCGGGTCATGGCAGGACACTCCGACCTCGGCCGATTCCTTCGTCAGTGCCGGGCCGACCTGACTCCGGAAGCGGCCGGTATCGCCGCCGTGGCGCAGGGACGCCGCGTCCGCGGACTGCGCCGCGAGGAGGTGGCCCTGCTCGCCGGCGTGAGCGTCGACTACTACACCCGGCTCGAACAGGGCCGGCACACCAGCCCTTCGGCCGCTGTCGTCGACGCCTTGGCCCGGGTCTTCCGGCTCGACGCCGCCGCCCGCGCCCACCTCGCCGACCTCGCGCGGCCGGCGAGGCGCAGCAGCCGGCAGATGCCCGCCCAACGGGTACGCCCGGCGATGCACCAGCTGCTCGCCTCGATGACCGAACACCCCGCGCTCATCCTCGGACGGCGCACGGACGTGCTCGCCTCGAACGCCCTGGGCCGTGCCCTCCTCACCGACTGGACACTGCTCCCGCCGCGGCACCGCAACTACATCCGGTGGGTCTTCCTCGACCCGGGCGCCCGCGACGCCTTCCTCGACTGGCCGGCGGTGGCCGCCGACGTGGTCGGCACCCTGCGCCTCTACGCCGGACGCAATCCCGACGATCCGCAGCTCAGCGAGCTCGTCGGCGAGCTGAGCATCAAGAGCCCGGAGTTCCGGGCCTGGTGGAACGGCCGCCACGTGCACGAACGCACGCACGGCACCAAGCGGATGCACCACCCCGCGGTCGGGCCGATCACCCTCCGCTACGAGGCCCTCGTCCTGCCCGGCGACCCGGACCAGACGCTGTTCCTCTACACCACCGATCCCGGCAGCCCGTCGTACGACAACCTGCGCCTGCTGGGATCGCTGGCCGCCCGGACCGCGCCGGCCCCCGGCAGAGCCTCGTCCACGCCGCTGCCCGACGCGAGCAGGACCGAACCGAACCCGTCCTGACGCCGGCCGCGCGTCGATCTCAGGCCCGCGAGGCGTCCGCGGTCCGAGGGACTCCGGCCAGCCGGTCGCGGCAGAAGTCCCGGAACGTCCGGGGTGGCCGGCCGGTCACGTCCGCGACGGTCGTCGTGACCCGGTCCTCCGATCCCGCGGCGACGGCCGTGTCCAGGCCCGCGAGGAAGCGGGCGTAGTCGGGCGCGAGGCCGTGAGCCTCGTGGTACGCGGTGAGCGCGTCCTCGTCGACCGCACGGTACCGGACCGGGCGGCCGAGGAAGTCGGTGAGCGTGGCGGCGACGTCGGCGTAGCTCAGCCGCTCGGGACCGGTGATGACGTGCTCGGTGTCGTGGGGCGCGGGGTCCGTGAGGGCACGCACCGCCACCTCGGCGATGTCGGCCGGATCCACGAAGCCCACGCGGGCGTCGCCGGTGGCGCTGACGATCTCGCCACGCTCCCGGGCGCTCGCGGCGTGCGGATGGTCGCCGACGAAGTTCTCCATGAACCAGGACGGTCGCAGCACCGCCCACTCGGGGATCATCTCGCCGAGCTGGGCCTGCACCTCGCCCAGTCCCGGCATGCCGGCCTCGATCGCCGACGAGCCGAGCAGGACGGCCCGCCGTACCCGGGCACGCCGGGCCAGGTCCAGGAACGGCAGCATGGTCGGTGCCGGGTCGGCGTCGCCGAGGGGCGCGATCAGGTAGAGCGCTGTCACACCGTCCAGCGCCGTGTCGTGCGTGCTGCGGTCGTACCAATCGAAGCGGACGCCCTCGGCGGACGCCCGGCGGCTGGCGACGCGGGCCCGGCGGCCGGCGGCGGCGAGTCTCGCGGCGACGAGCCGGCCCGTCGTTCCCGTGCCTCCGACGACGAGGATCATGCCCGCACCCCCTCGCCGAACAGTTCCCGCACGGCCAGCGGGTTCCAGTAGTCGCGGTAGCGCACGATCCGCCCGGCCCTGATGGTGAGGACGGCGATGTAGCGCAGCCGGTACGGCTCGCCCGTGGCGACGACGACGCCGGTGGCGGTGAACTCGGCGACGATCACCTCCCGGTCGGCGGTCTGGTGGACAGTGACGTCGGCGATCTCGCGGATGTCCAGGGTCCGCGGGTAGTCGATGAGGTAGTTGTGCAGCTCGGCGCGGCCGGCCACCCGGCTGGGCCGCCCGGCCGGCGCGAACGGGAACTC
Organism: Micromonospora sp. CNZ297; assembly: GCF_007827625.1. Taxonomy (NCBI): domain Bacteria; kingdom Bacillati; phylum Actinomycetota; class Actinomycetes; order Micromonosporales; family Micromonosporaceae; genus Micromonospora; species Micromonospora sp. CNZ297. Next base: position 660,498 of record NZ_VISU01000001.1, read on the forward strand.
CATGACGGCGTCGTCGGCGAACAGGGCGATGAAGCCCGGCATGTCCTTGGCGAGCAGACGGTCCAGGGCCTGGTGGAACACATCGGTGGCGGTACTCGGCACTGCTGTTCCTTCCTGTCGGCGGCCGCCCGCGGTGATCTACGATAAGCGGACGGCCAGTCCGCTTCACCATAGCGGACTGGCGGTCCGTTTGCGAGAGGGGGCAGAAGTGCGGGCTGACGCGGCGCGGAATCGGGAGGCGGTGCTCGCCGCGGCCGATCGGCTGTTCGAGGCGGCGAACGACCCCGACCGGATCTCCATGGACGACGTCGCCGCTGCCGCCGGCGTGGGCAAGGGCACGCTGTTCCGCCACTTCGGCGACCGGCTGGGCCTCGTCCGCGCCCTCTACGGCACGCGCGGCGAACAGCTTCAGGCGTCACTCGCGGCGAGCCCGCCCGGCGACTCGCCGGCGGACCGCGCCCTGCACCTGCTGCGGGAACTGGTCCGGTTCAAGCGGGCCAACCGCGTCCTCACGCTGGCCCTGGAGAACGCGGGAAGCGGAAGCCCCTATCGCAACGAGTCGTACGAGCAGTGGCACGCGACGCTGACCGCCATCGTGTCCGAGGCCCGGGGCCCCGAGTCGGCGGAGTTCCTCGCCCACGCCCTGCTGGCCGCGGTGCGCAGCGATCTCGTCGAGCACCTTCGCGACTGGCCCGACGAGCGCTGGGATGCCGGGCTCACCGCACTGACCCGGTCGGTGCTGGCCTCCGGGCGGTAGTTCCTCCCGACGGGTGCCAGGGTGGCGGGGCGTGAGTCGTGCCGCGCTCACGCCCCTGCCCTCACCTGGTCCGCTCGATCACGGCGGTGAGGCGGAGCCCGGCCGTCGACACCGTGCCACTCCCCCAGAACGACGCGGTCCCCGGGATGTTGGCCAGGGCGTCCAGGCTCGGATCGTTGCCCTCGACCTTCGGCCCGTACGCGACGCTCCATCGCCCGCCGGTGTAGCGCAGCAGCAGCGTGCCCGGGTACTCGACGTACGGCGGGATCGGGTTCGTGCCGCTGATCCAGACGTTGCCGTTCGCGTCGCCCGCGACCGCGTACACCCAGCCGGCCGATGCCGGTCCGGCCACCCGCTGCCACGTCCGGCCGTCCCAGTGCAGGATGACCGGCCTGGGGGCGGAGTCGTAGTCCTGGGTGCCGACCGCCCAGGCGTCGGTCGACGAGCGGGCCCACACGCCGGTGAGCCGGGCGCTCGGGATCGACGGCAGCGGCGCCACCCGCCACGACCCGCCGACGCGCTGCGCGATCATCGGCTCCGGGTAGGGCGCGTCGGCGACGTACCGTTCCCCGGCGGCGAACACGCCACCGTCCGCGGTACGCGAGACCGCCCGCAGGACACCGTTGAGTCCATCGGTTCCCGGCACCGCGACCCGGCCGAACTGACCGGTGTCACCCTCGACGACCAGCGGCCGGCCACCGTCGTGGCCGACGAACACGGCCCGCCCGCCGCCGGTGGCGGCCACGTCCAGCAGCTCCGCGGTCCCGGCCGGGGCGGGCCACGGCGCGTGCGCCGTCCAGGTCGTGCCGTCGAAGTGCCCGGCGTACGACTCGCCGAGGCGCCGGGAGCCCACCGTCCAGACGTCCCGGGCGCTCGCCGCGTCCACCTTGTACAGCAGATACGCCTGGTGCGGCAGCCGCCGTTCCGTCCACGTCCGCCCGTTCCACCGCAGCAGCGCGTACGGCTGGTCGATCGAGTACCCCGTGTAGGTCGACGCCTGGTAGCCGACGGACCAGGCGTTGTTCGGGCCGGTGGCGGCCACGTCGGTCAGCCGGCTCTCGTGGATCAGCGCGGGGACCGTCGCCGTCCATGTCGAAGGGGCCGCGGCTGCGACCGGCGTGACGGGCGGGAGCAGTACACCCGCCGTCAGAGTGGAGACCGTCGCTACCGACAGCCCGTACCGTGCCAGTGATCCCATGGTGGCCCTCTTCCCCGATCGGTGGTCGGACCTCAGCATCGCGTTCCGCGAAGCTGCGCGCGTGCCCGGCTGCTGTCCCGTAAGGGAGTGGTAAGAACGGTCCCTCCGAGGGGGAATCGACTGTGGCCGGAACGGTGCCGCCCGCCGTCAGGCAGCGCGGCGGGCGCGGCGACGGGCTCGGAGGAAGACGGCGTCGCCCCGCTCGTCGCCCCACCAGCCCCACGGAACGCCGGTCATGTACCGGCCGATCGACGCGAACACCGGCGCGGCCTCGGCGGCGCGGCCGGTGCGCACCAGCCCGTACGCCAGGAAGTTGGCGTCGTCGAGCCAGGCGGCGTGCCGGGTCGCCGGCTGGTGGAACCACCGGGACAGGGCGTTGTCGAGATCCGCCTGCATGACCGGATCCTGTCGCCACCGCTCGCCGATCTCGTCGGGGGTACCGCCGTGAGGTTCGCGATCCTGCTCCCACAGCGCCCACTCCGCGGCGGCCCGAACCGGCAGCACGAGCAGTGGTGAGCCGGTAGGAGCCGTGGCGGCGACCGAGCGGGCGAAGCCGAACATCGCCTCGTGCGAGCCGCTCCACTTCCGGCAGTGGTAGGTCAGCCGGAGCACGTGGCCCAGATGGTGCCCGGGATCCCGCTTGGTCAGCTCACGCCACGCCTCCTCGACGTCCTCCAGTGGCGCACTCGTGTCGATCATGAGGTCCAGGCGGTGCGCCCACGGCGTGGGGTCGTCCGGCGCGAGCCGCATCGCGACATCGTTCACCTGCCGGGCCAGGTCCAGCAGGCGGCTGAACTCGACCCACTGCTCCCGGCGTACGCCGGCGGCCCAGTCGCCGCCGCGCACCTCCCACGCCCGTGCCATCAGGGAACGGGCACGGACGAGCTGGGCATCCGGGTCCGCGGGCGCGCGCGACGCCCAGCGATCGGTCCAGGCGTCCGTGGTGTCGACCCGGCCGGTCGTACGGTCGATCCGCGATCCCAGCCCGCGAGCTGTCGATTCGGCGAGCACACGGACGTACCGGGCCCGGCGGTCGTAGTCGTTCCGGGTGGCGACCAGCGCCGTCCGGGCCGGCCCGATGTCGGAGCCGTACCGCGCCTGCGTGCACGCCTCGCGCAGCACGGCGTCGTCCTGCGCCGGGTTGGGGTCGATCTGGCGGGTGAGTATCCGCCACACGGTCGAGATCATGATCAGGGATGGTAGATGTCGCGGGCCCCGCCGGTGAGCCCGTCAGCCGGCTGCCGTCCCGGCGGGGCGGAGCACCGCGTCGAGCCAGCGCAGCTGCCGCCGGACGTGGACGGCCTCCCCGCCCTCGTGGCCGTTGAACGGGTACGTGTGCATCTCCCGTAGCGGCGCTGCCGATCCACCGGCGGCGTACTGGTTGTAGGCGGCGAACCCGGTGCTCGGCGGGCAGACCTCGTCCCGCAGACCGATCCCGAAGTGCGCCGGGGCGGTGGCCCGCCGGGCGAAGGTCACGCCGTCGACGTAGGACAGCGTGCGCCGGACCGGCTCCTCCGCCTCGCGGTGCACCGCCAGGTAGCGGGCGATCTCGCCGTACGGGGAGGCCTCGGTCAGTTCGATGGCGCGCTGGATGTCGCACAGGAACGGGGCGGTGACCAGGAGCGCGGCGAGGCCGTCGACGAGGCCCGCCGCCGCGAGCGCGAGTCCACCGCCCTGGCTGTTGCCCACCGCGGCGACGCGGGCCGGATCCACCCCGGGCAGGACGCGGACGGCGTCGATCGCGCGGACCGCGTCGGTGATGAGGCGGCGGTAGTGGTAGTCGTCCGGGGACAGGATCCCCCGCGTGGCGGGGCTGGGCCCGCCGGGCGCGTCGTGCGGGTCCGGGGTGTCGCCGCGGCTGAACAGGCCGGCCTGTCCCCGGTTGTCCACCAGCAGGTGGGCGTAACCGGCCACCGGCCAGGTGAGCCGCTCGCCCGGCAGGCCCCGGCCGCGTCCGTAGCCGGGGTACTCCACCACTGCCGGCAGCGGCGCCGGTACGCCCGCGGGTCGGGTGTACCAGGCCCGGACCGGTTCGCCGGCGTACCCGGCGAACGTCACGTCCCACACGTCGACCAGCCGCAGGCCGGTGGGTTCGGGACGGACGTCGACGAGCACCGGGGTGGCCGCGGCGGCGGTGAGGGTGGCGCGCCAGAACCGGTCGAAGTCGGCGGGCTCGACAACGGCCGGTGTGTAGCGGCGGAGCCGGTCGAGGGAGATATCAATCGACGCTCTTGACACGCTGATAACGATACCCATAAATTTCCGAAAGGCTTACGACGTATTACCGGAAAGTTCCGGCCGACGGTCAGGCGGGAGGACGAGTTTGGCAGCCCGGATCCCGCGCAGTCGTCGTACGCCCTGGCGGCGGGCCCTGCGCCGGGACTGGCAGCTCTACTCGCTCGCCGTCCTGCCGCTGCTGTTCTTCCTGACGTTCCGCTACCTGCCGATGCTCGGCAACGTGATCGCGTTCCGGCGCTTCCAGCCGGGCGGCAGCATCTTCGGCGAGTACTGGACCGGGCTGCGGTACTTCCGGTTGTTCTTCACCGACCCGACCTTCTGGAGCGTGTTCACCAACACGCTCGTGCTGGGCGCGCTGACCCTGCTGTTCTGCTTCCCGCTGCCGATCGTGCTCGCGCTGCTGCTCAACGAGGTGCGCAACCGTGCCCTCAAGCGGTTCGTCCAGTCGGTGTCCTACCTGCCGCACTTCCTGTCGATCGTGATCGTGGCCGCCATGGTCCTCCAGTTGCTGTCGGTGGACGGCACTGTGAACCAGATGGTGCGTGCCGTGGGCGGTGAGCCGGTCCCGTTCATGCAGCAGGCCGGATGGTTCCGGACGATCTACGTCTCCTCCGAGGTCTGGCAGACCGTCGGGTGGGGCACCATCCTCTACCTCGCCGCGCTCACCACCGTCGACGGCGACCTGTACGAGGCGGCCCGCATCGACGGCGCCAACCGGTGGCGGCAGACCTGGCACGTCACGCTGCCGGGGATCCGGCCGACGATGGTCACCCTGCTGATCCTCAACATCGGCACCTTCATGGCCGTCGGCTTCGAGAAGATCCTGCTGCTGTACAACCCGCTCACCTACCCGACGGCGGACGTGATCTCGACCTACCTGTACCGGGTGGGCATCGTCTCCGGGAACCTCAGCTACGCCGCCGCGATCGGCCTGTTCGAGTCCGTGATCGGGCTGACGCTGGTGCTGTCGGCGAACGCGATCTCCCGCCGCACGGTGGGGACGAGCCTGTGGTGAGCACGCGCGCCCGCACGCGGGCACCGGCGGTCCGCCCGCGTGGCCCCCGGCCGACAGCGGGCTACCGGGTCTTCCAGGTCGTCAACGCCGTCGTGCTGACCGGCGTCGTGGTGGTGACCCTGTATCCGTTCCTCACCATCGTGGCCCGCTCGCTCAGCGACAACGCGTACATCGTCGCGGGTGAGGTGAACCTGGTGCCGCGCGGGTTCAACCTCACCGCGTACCGCGTGGTGACGTCGGACCCGACGTTCTGGATCAGCTACCGCAACACCGTCTTCTACACGGTGGTCGCCACGCTCATCTCCGTCGTGCTGACCACCTGCTACGCGTACGTGCTGTCGAAGCGGCACCTGCGGGGCCGGACCGCGCTGGTCGGGATCGCCGTGTTCACCATGTTCTTCACCGGCGGGCTGATCCCCAACTACGTCCTGGTCACCAGCCTGGGACTGAAGAACACCGTGTGGGCGATCGCCCTGCCCAACGCCATAAACGTGTTCAACCTGCTGGTGATGAAGGCGTTCTTCGAGAGCCTGCCGGTCGAGCTGGAGGAGGCCGCCGCCGTCGACGGGCTGAACACGTACGGCACGCTGCTGCGGATCGTCCTGCCGCTGTCGAAGGCGATGGTCGCCACGATGGTGCTGTTCTACGCCGTCTCGTTCTGGAACTCGTGGTTCGCCGCGTTCCTCTACATGGACCGCCAGGACCTGCTCCCGGTGACCGTCTATCTGCGCAACCTCATCGCGGGCGCGACCGACGCCACGCAGACCGGCGGCGGCCTCGGCAGCGCCGGCGACGTGGTCCAGTCCGCCGCCACCATCCAGTCCGTGACCATCGTGCTGACGATCCTGCCGATCCTCGCGGTCTATCCCTTCATCCAGCGCTATTTCGTCTCCGGGATCATGCTCGGCGCCGTGAAGGGATAGCCGCCCCCCGCACCACCACCCCACCACCGGAAGGAAGAATCCATGGCCCAGCTGTCCCGGCGCCAGGTGCTGCTCGCCAGCGGCGCGGCCGCCGTCGTCGCCCTGGCGGGTTGCGGCGACGACACCCCGGACAAGAAGGACCTCGACCGCAACCGTACGGGCGCGATGGAGAAGTACGGCATCGGTGACCAGTTCAAGGCCACCGAGCCGGTCACGTTCTCGATCCTCTACAACAACCACCCGAACTACCCGCTCAAGCCCGAGTGGCTGTTCTGGGCCGAGCTGGCCCGGCGGACGAACGTCAAGCTGGACCCGGTCGCCGTGCCGCTGAGCGACTACGAGCAGAAGCGCAGCGTGCTGGTCGGCTCCGGCGACGCCCCGCTGATCATCCCGAAGACCTACCACCCGCAGGAGAGCTCGTACGTCTCGTCCGGCGCCATCCTGCCGGTCAGCGACTACCTCGATCTGATGCCGCACTTCAAGGACAAGATCGAGCGGTGGGGACTCCAGCCGGAGATGGACACGCTGCGGCAGGAGGACGGGAAGTTCTACCTGCTGCCCGGCCTGCACGAGAAGCCCTGGCAGGACTACACGCTCGCGGTCCGCACCGACGTGCTGGAGCAGTTGAAGATTCCGTCCCCGACCACCTGGGACGAGGTGTACGCCATGCTCAAGGCGATGAAGGCGGCCCACCCGGACGTCATCCCGTTCTCCGACCGGTTCGGCAAGCCCAACCCGGCCGGCAACCTGCTGAACATGCTCGCCCTGGCACACGGCCTGCCCGGCGCCGGCTGGAACTACCAGCCGACGAGCTGGGACGCCGGTGCCGGGAAGTACGTCTTCACCGGCGCCTCGGACGGCTACCGGCAGGTGGTGGCGTATCTCCACAAGCTGGTCGCCGAGGGGTTGCTCGACCCGGAGACGTTCACCCAGACCGACGACCAGGCCCGGCAGAAGCTCGCCAGCGGCAAGTCGTTCGTGATCAGCACGAACGCGCAGACCCTGGTGAACGACTACCGCCCGGACATCGCGAAGATCAACCCGAACGCCCGGCTCGGCAAGATCCTCTTCCCGGTCGGGCCGGCCGGCCCGGTCAACGCGGCGAGCCGGCTGGAGAACGGCGTGATGATCTCCAGCAAGGCCCGGGAGGGCAAGAACTTCGTGGCCATGATGCAGTTCGTCGACTGGCTCTGGTACTCCGACGCCGGCCAGGAGTTCGCCAAGTGGGGCGTCGAGGGAACCACGTACACCAAGGACGCCTCGGGCAAGCGCACCCTCGCCCCGGACGTCAACGTCATCGGGCTCAACCCCAAGGGCAGCAAGCACCTGCAGAAGGACTTCGGCTTCTACAACGGCGTCTTCGCCTACGGCGGCAAGCTCGACCTGGTGCAGTCGTTCTTCTCGCCCGAGGAGCTGGAGTTCCAGAAGGAGATGAACGCCCGCAAGCCCGCGCCCTGGGTGACTCCGCCGCCCGCGCCGCTCAGTGATGAGGAGCGGGAGCAGACGACGCTGTGGGCGACCGCGCTGAAGGACCACGTCACCCAGAACACGCTGAAGTTCGCCCTCGGCCAGCGGCCGCTGAGCGAGTGGGACGCCTACGTCTCGGAGCTGAAGGGCAAGAACGCGCAGGCCTACACCGACCTGGTCAACAAGGCGTACGAGCGGTACCGCAAGAGCCACGGCTGACCGGCGATGCGCGGCACCGTTCCCGAGCGGCCCATCGGCCGGCTGACCGACGCCTGGCGTACCTGCGTGGGCACCGGCCGGTTCGACCTGGCCCTGCGACGCGACTATCAGGACTCGCTGGCGCTGGTGCAGCGGGACATCGGCTTCCGGCACATCCGCGGGCACGGGCTGCTCAGCGACGGCGTCGGCGTGCACCGCCCCTACTCGTACCAGGGCGAGCGCCGGGTGCGGCACGTCTTCACCTACGTCGACCAGGTCGTCGACGCCTACCTCGCGATGGGCGTCCGGCCCTTCGTGGAGCTGGGGTTCATGCCCTCGGCGCTCGCATCCGGCGACCAGACGGTGTTCTGGTGGCGGGGCAACGTGACGCCTCCCCGGTCGTACACCGAATGGGGTGACCTGGTCCGCGCCACGGTGGCCCACCTGGTCGACAGGTACGGCCTCGACGAGGTGCGCGGCTGGCCCGTCGAGGTGTGGAACGAGCCCAACCTGACGGCGTTCTGGCAGGGTGCCGACCAGGACGCCTACCACCGCCTGTACGAGGTGTCGGCGCACGCCGTCAAGGACGTCGACGCGGCGATCCAGGTCGGCGGCCCGGCCCTCTCCCCCGGCGCCGACGAGTGGCTCAAGCCGTTCGCCGAGTTCGTCACCGGCCGCGGCGTGCCTGTCGACTTCGTCAGCCGGCACGCCTACACCTCCGGCCCGGCCCGGCACCTGCCGTTCGGCACCCGGCAGACGCTGGCCCCGGCCGCGGACCTGCTGGAGCAGTTCGCCGCGCCCCGCCGGCACCTGGCCGGCACCGCGCTGGCCGACCTCCCGGTGCACATCACCGAGTTCAACTCCTCCTACCGGCCGGACAACCCGATCCACGACACGGCCTTCCACGCCGCCTACCTCGCCCCGGTGCTGGCCGGCGGCGGGGATCTGGTCGACTCCTTCTCCTACTGGACCTTCAGCGACGTGTTCGAGGAGGAGGGGGTGCCGACCGCGCCGCTGCACGGCGGCTTCGGCCTGCTCACCCACCGGCAGATCAAGAAACCCACCTACCACCTGTACGCCTTCATGGCCCGGCTCGGCGACGAGGTGCTCGCGCGCGGACCGGACCACCTCGTCACCCGGCACCCCGACGGCCGGGTCGCGGTGCTGGCCTGGGCCCCGGTCGACGTCACCGGCCGGGAACCGGCACCCGGGCGGCACACCCTGTCGCTGTCGGTCCCGATCGGCCCGCCGGGCACCGTGTCGGCGTTCCTGCTCCGCTCGTCGGTGAGCGAGGACGCCGGCAACGCCTGGGCGGCCTGGCGGGAGATGGGCAGCCCGCACTCGCCCCGGCCCCGGCAGCTCGACGCGTTGCGGGAAGCCGCCGAGCCGGCCCGTACCCATCGCGCAGTGCCGGTCGCGGCCGGGCGGGCCGACCTCGACCTCGTCCTCACCCGGCACGAGGTGACCCTCGCCGAACTGACGCCGGTCGTGGACGAGACCCCGCCGTGGTGGGACGACAGGTTGCTCGACCCGCCCGGGGACCGGCAGTGACCGGCGCGGCCGGCGGGCTGCGGGAGTTCGGCGACGGGCCGTTGTCGCGGGCCGCCGCGAGGGTCCACATCCTGCTCGTGGTGGAACTGCTGCTCCTGGTGAGCACGCTGCCCGGCCTGGCCGTACTCGTGCTGCTCGACCGCGACAGCAGCAACCTCCCGCTGGTCGCCGCCGCCGCGGTGCCGCTCGGTCCGGCCGTCTCGGCCGCGCTGCACACGCTGCGGCACCAACGCCCCGACCTGACCGATCTCCGTCCCGCCGCCACGTTCCTCCGGGCCTACCGGGCCAACCTGCCGGGCGTGCTGCGCGTCTGGGCGCCGACGCTGCTGTGGCTCGCAGTCATCGCTGTCAACCTGGCGAACCTGCCCGCCGCCGCCGTCCCCGGCTGGTGGGCAGTGCCGCTCGTCGTGGTCGGGGCGGGGGTGATCCTGGTCGGGGTCAACGCGCTGGTGATCGTCTCACTGTTCACCTTCCGCACCCGCGACGTGCTCCGGCTCGCCGTCTACTACGTGGCGCGCAAGCCCGGCGTCACAGTCGGCAACGTCGCCCTGCTGGCCGCCGTCGCCGGCGTCACAGCGGTGTTCTCCGAGGCGGTACTCGCCCTGCTCGCCGCGCTCCTGGTGCTGGCGCTGCTGCGGATCGGCGACCCGATGATCGACGAGATCCGGGCGGAGTTCACCGCATGAGCGTCCCGGTCACCGGCCGGGCGGCTGCCGACGCCGGCGAGTCGGCCTGGCACGCCGCCTGGCTCCCGCCCGCGGCGTTCCGCGAACTCGGCTCCCGCGGGGTGCTGGTGCACGGCGACGGGCCGCTGGTCGACACGGTCCTCGACGAGGTGAGCCGGGCCTGCGGCCGGTACGGCGGACGGCTCTGGCACGGTCCACCGTGGCAGGTCGACGCCGACCTGGTGCTGGCCCTGCGCGGGGCCGGCCCGGTGCCGAACGCGGCAGCCGAGACGGCCCGGCTCGGCGCGACACCGGCGGTGAACGGCACCGGTGACGGCTCCCTCGGCGACGAGGGGTACCTGCTGGCGCGGGTGGACGACGTGACAGTGGTCCTGGCCGACGCGCCGGCCGGCCTGCTGTACGGGATGTTCCACGTGCTCCGGCTCGGCGCGGCGGCATTCGACGACGACCTCCCGGCTCGGCGGCACCGACCGGCACTGGACCGGCGGATGCTCGACCACTGGGACAACGTGGCCGTACACCCGGTGTCGGGCCAGGTCGAGCGGGGCTACGCCGGCGGCTCCCTGTTCTGGCGCGACGGCGCCGCCCGGCACGAGACCGCCCGGCTCCGCGACTACGCACGCCTGCTCGCCTCCTGCGGCGTCAACGCCGTCACGGTGAACAACGTCAACGTGCACGACACCGAGGCGCGGCTGCTGACCGACCGGCTCGGCGACGTCGCGGAGATCGCCGAGGTGCTCCGCCCGTACGGCATCCGGGTGCATCTGTCGGTGACCTTCGCCGCCCCGGTGGTCCTCGGCGGCCTGTCCACAGCCGATCCGCTGGACGAGCGGGTACGGACCTGGTGGGCCGCCGCCACCCGGCGGGTGTACCGGCGGATCCCCGACTTCGGCGGCTATCTGGTGAAGGCCGACTCCGAGGGCCGGCCCGGCCCGTTCGCGTACGGGCGCGACCACGCCGACGGCGCGAACCTGCTCGCCGACGCGCTCGCCCCGTACGGAGGCGTGGTGCGCTGGCGGGCGTTCGTCTACGACCACCACCAGGACTGGCGGGACCGGTCGACCGACCGGGCCCGGGCCGCGCACGACCACTTCGCGCCGCTGGACGGACGATTCGCCGACAACGTGATCCTTCAGGTGAAGTTCGGCCCGATCGACTTCCAGACACGCGAACCGGTGTCCCCGGTGCTCGCCGCGATGCCGGCCACCCGGCTGGCGGTGGAGGTGCAGGCGACGCAGGAGTACACCGGCCAGCAGCGGCACGTCTGCTACCTCGCGCCCTGGTGGAGCGAGGTGCTGCGGTTCCGGCCCCGGGGCGCGGCCGGCGGCACGATCGCCGACGTGGCGGCCGGGTGGGCGGGCACCGGGGGCGGCCTGGTGGCAGTGGCCAACGTGGGCGACGACCCGTTCTGGACCGGGCACCCGCTGGCGCAGGCGAACCTGTACGCCTTCGGCCGGCTCGCCTGGGATCCGCTGCTGGATCCCGCCGCGATCCTCGACGAGTGGATCGACCTGACCTGGCTGCCGGTCACCACAGGCGATCCGGAAGCGGTACGGCGGACGATGCACGCGGTCATGGACGATTCCTGGCGCACCTACGAGCGCTACACCGCCCCGCTCGGCGTCGGTTTCATGGTGCGGCCCGGTCACCACTACGGCCCGGACGTGGACGGCTACGAGTACACCCCGTGGGGCACGTACCACTTCGCCGACCGAGACGGCGTCGGGGTGGACCGGACCCGGGCGACCGGGACCGGCTTCACCGGCCAGTACCCGCCGCCGTGGTCGGAGGTGTACGAGTCACGCGAGCGCTGCCCCGACGAACTGCTGCTGTTCTTCCATCACGTCCCGTACCGGCACGTGCTGCGCAGTGGCCGTACCGTGATCCAGCACATCTACGACACGCACTTCGCCGGGGTCGAGGAGGTGGCGGCGATGCGGGAACGGTGGCGGCTCGTCGCCGGGGCGGTCGACCCGGCCGTCCACGACCGGGTGGCCGAGCGCCTCGACGAACAGTTCCGCAGCGCCGTCGAGTGGCGGGACCAGATCAACACCTATTTCTTCCGCAAGTCCGGGGTGCCGGACGCGCACGGTCGCCGCATCCACTGAACCGGCGCGCTCACCAGGGGTGCACTGTGCCGTCCGTCAGCCGGTTCACCGGCAGGTAGGCCGGCGCGTACGGGTAGCGGGCCGCTGCCTGCTCGTCGATGTCCACACCGAGCCCCGGAGTCTCGGCCGGATGCAGGTAGCCGCCCTCGTAGTGGTAGCCGTGCGGGAACACCTCGTCCGTCGCCTCGGTGTGCCGCATGTACTCCTGCAGGCCGAAGTTGGGGATGGCGAGGTCCAGGTGCAGCGCGGCGGCCATGCAGACCGGGGACAGGTCGGTGGCCCCGTGCGAGCCGCTGCGGACGTGGTGCAGCGCGGCGAGGTCGAAGATGCGTCGCAGGTGGGTGATCCCGCCGGCGTGGACCACAGTGGTGCGCACGTAGTCGATGAGCTGTTCCCGGATGAGCTGGGCGGCGTCCCAGATGCTGCTGAAGACCTCGCCGACGGCGATCGGCGTGGTGGTGTGCGAGCGGATGAGCCGGAAACCCTCCTGCAGGTCCGCCGGGACGGGATCCTCCATCCAGGTCAGCGCGTACGGCTCCAGGCTCCTGCCGAGCCGCGCCGCCTCGATCGGGGTGAGCCGGTGGTGCACGTCGTGCAGCAGCCGGAGGGTGGGCCCGAACTCCTCGCGGACCCGGGCGAACACGCCCGGCACGTGGGCCAGGTAGGCCTCGGTCGACCAGGTCGCCTCGGTCGGCAGCGCGGCGTCGGCGGGCTCGTAGAACATCTTGTCGGCGCTGACGCCGTACGTCCGGGGCAGGCCGGGCACGCCGCACTGCACCCGGACCGCGCGGTAGCCGAGGTCGACGAAGCGGGCGACCTCGGTCAGCACCTCGTCGACGGTCTCGCCGTTGGCGTGCCCGTACACGGTCACGCCCTCGCGGGACCGGCCGCCGAGCAACTGGTAGACCGGCAGCCCGGCGACCTTGCCCTTGATGTCCCACAGCGCGGTGTCCACGGCGGCGACGGCGCTCATCGTGACCGGCCCGCGCCGCCAGTACGACCCCTGGTAGAGGTACTGCCAGGTGTCCTCGATCCGGGCCGGGTCGCGCCCGATCAGCAGCGGCACGACGTGGTCACGCAGGTAGGACGCGACTGCGAGTTCCCGGCCGTTGAGGGTGGCGTCACCGACGCCGGTGACGCCGGCGTCGGTGACGACCTTCAGGGTCACGAAGTTCCGGCCGGGGCAGGTCACGATCACCCGGGCGTCGACGATCCTCATCCGGTCTCCCCTGCGGTCGGCGCGCCGGTCACCACAGGATTATCCATCATCGTCGATCTGTCGGGTGCCCCGGTGCCGGCCGGTCAGGCCGGTTCGGGTACGCCCCCGGGCTCCCCGTCGTCGGGCATCGGCTCGACCGGCGCCTCGGGCAGTTCGCCGGGCGTGTCCGGGAGGAGTTCGCCGGGGTCGTCCGGCACGTCCTCACGCGGGTCGATCGGCGGGTACACCTCGGGATCGAGGTCGGGGTTGGTCATCGGCTCAGTATCCGACGCCTCAGCCGGGACCGCCCGTCGAGCACGACGACGGGCGGCGCCCGCCGGAGTGAGCGGCGGGCGGACGTGTCACCGCGAGCGCCGGCCCTTTCCCGGCCTCCGATCCGCGCGCCGTCACGGGCTCTCACCGTCGCCGGCCGAGGGCGCGGACGACCGGTCCGCCGGCTTGCGCAACCACAGCCACACCCCCGCCAGCAGGCACGCCGCGCCCCCGATCGCGACCGCCGACTCGGCCGGTTCGGAGAGATCGTCGAGGAACGGGAAGGTGTGGGAGGCCGCCATCGCCAGAAACCCGATCAGCAACAGCAGGCCGGCGGTGATCCGCTGGACGACCATGCGCTTCATTGGATCACGACGTCGACGGCAGCCCGCAGGCCGCTTCGCCGACCCGCCCCCTGGAACACCCGCTTCAGCGGGCTGGTGCCGGAAGGTGGAGGCGGCCGTCGTGGACCTCGGCGATCTGGTCGACGGCGGTGAGGTGGGTGCGGTCGTGGGTGACCAGGACGGTGGCGGTGGTCTGCTGGTGGGTGAGGCGGGTGATCAGGTCGATGACGGCGGCGCCGCGTTCGTGGTCGAGGGCGCTGGTGGGTTCGTCGACGAGCAGGACCGTGGGGTTGTTCATCAGGGCGCGGGCGATGTTGACGCGCTGGCGCTGGCCGCCGGAGATCTGGTGCGGCCGGCGGTCGGCCTGGCCGGCGAGGCCGACCGCGTCGAGCAGTTCCACGGCGCGGGTACGGGCTCTGGCCGGTGGGCGGCCGTCGATCTGGGCCATGACCTGGAGCTGCTCGGCGGCGGTGAGGGAGGGCAGCAGGTTGGGCTGCTGGAAGACGATGCCGATCTTGCGGCGGCGCAGGTCGGCGAGTTCGGCCCGAATGAGACCGGTGGTCGGGGTGCCGTCGACGGTGACGGTGCCGGTGTCGGGGGTGATGAGGGTTGCGGCGACCGCGAGGAGGCTGGACTTGCCGGAGCCGGAGGGGCCGATCACGGCGGTCAGGCTGCCCTTGGGCACGTCCAGGGTGACGCGGTCGAGGGCGGTCAGGCGGCCCTCGCCGTCGGGGTAGGTGAGGGTGATGTCGGTCAGGTTCAGGCTCATCGGGCGCTTTCCAGGGCGGTCAGCGGGTCGACGGAGGTGATGCGGCGGATGGCCAGGGCGGCTCCGAGGGCGCCGAGGACGACCATCACGGCCGCGGGAAGGAGGACGGTCACCGGAGTGAGGACGAACGGCACAGCCGATCCGGCGACGAGGGCGCCGAGCGCGGCGGCGATGCCGGTGCCGAGCAGGGTGCCGCCGGCGAGCAGGACGACGGCCTGCCCGATGGCGTCCTTGAGAAGGGTGGCGGTCGAGGCGCCGAGTGCCTTGAGCACTGCGACGTCGCCGCTGCGCTGGATCGTCCAGACGGTGAAGAACGCTCCGATGACGAGGGCGGAGATGGCGAACAGGAAGCCGCGCATCAGCTGGAGGGAGCCGTTCTCGGAGGTGTAGGAGCCGATCGCGGACAGCGAGTCGTCGACGGAGACCGTCTTGGTGCCCGCCTGCCGGTCGGTGGCCACCAGATCGGCCCCCGAGGTGGTGGTCAGGGCGACGACGGTGGCCGCCGGGCTGCCGTCACCGGTGCCGGTGGGAGGCGCGATCTTCTGCCACACGTCCAAGCTGATCCACACCACAGGGGTGTGACTGAAGGAGGCGTCGCCGCGTACGGCCGCCACTGTCAGTCGCTGCCCGGCGAGGGTGACGGAGTCACCGGCCTTCACACCGAGGTCGTCGGCGGCCCTGGTGGACAGCACTGCCGAGCGGCCGTCGATCCGGCCGCTGCCGGGGGCCAGGTGGGAGCCGGGCCGGACGCCGAAGGCGGAGACCCCGGCGCTCCTGTTTCCGGCGGTGGCCCTCGTCGTGGCGATGCCCAGCGGTTCGGCGCCTGTCACTCCGGGCGCCTCGGCCCACTGCTGCCACTGCTTCTCGGTGACTGTGGAGTTGGAGTACGACACGCCCTGGCCCTCGCCGGGGGCCTGGAAGGCGATCCTGTCGGCGGGCAGGCCGGTGATGGCGGAGACGTTCTGCCGGCCCAGTCCGGCCGTCAACCCGGACAGCAGCCCGACCAGCAGGGTGATCAGCACGATGACGGTCCCCATCAGGGCGAAGCGTCCCTTGGCGAACTTCAGATCTCTCCAGGCGACAAACACGGCAGTGGCCTGTCCTTTCGGCGGTGGAAGCGGTACGACTCCACCATCGCGGCCGGCGCCCGTGTCCGCGTCTGGCGTAGGCGGGCACTTCGCGGGCCGAAGGACGGCGCACGGGTTCTAACTTTCGATAGAGGCCCCCGGGGCGCCGGCCTCGGTAACGTGGGACGCACTGTGAGCACCGCTGCCCCTGCCCTGACCCCGACCACCCGAGCCCTGGCCTGGTGCCTGCACCTGCTGATCATCGGCCTGCTCGTCCTGGCTGCCGGCCGGGCGGTGGCCGACGACCGGCCCCGCGCCGGATCGATCGTCGCTGCGTCGGTGGCGTGCGGCCTGGCGTACGCCATCGGGCCGCTCCTCCCCCGCATCCGCCGCTCGCGGTGGGCCGCCGCCTGGTGGCTGGCCGCCGTGGGCGCCGCGTGGCTGGTGTTGCTGAGCCTGTCCCCCGATGCGATCTGGGTGGCCTTCCCGCTGTACTTCCTCCAGCTCCACCTGCTGCCGCGCCGCGCCGGCCTGGCTGCCGTGATCGCCACCGCCGCGGCGGCCGTCGCCGGGTTCGGTGCTCACACCGGCTCCTTCACCGCGGCCACGGTGATCGGTCCCGCGCTCGGCGCCGCCGTCGCCGTCGGGGTGGTGTGGGGATACCAGGCCCTGTATCGGGAGAGCGAACAGCGCAGGCAGCTGATCGAGGAACTCACCGCCACCCGGGCCGACCTGGCCCGGGCCGAGCACACGGCCGGCGTACTCGCCGAACGCGAGCGTCTGGCCCGCGAGATCCACGACACCCTCGCCCAGGGCCTGTCCAGCATCCAACTGCTGCTGCGCGCCGCCGAGCGCGCCCTGCCCGGCCGGCCCGGTGCCGCCTCCGGCCACGTCGACGCGGCCCGCCAGGTCGCCGTGGACAACCTCGCCGAGGCCCGCCGCTTCGTCGCCGCACTCACCCCGCCCACCCTGGAAGGCACCACCCTGGCCGGCGCCCTGGAACGCCTGTGCACCACCACCAGTGCCCGCCACCGCATCGCCGCCCGCTTCCACCTCGTCGGCGCCCCCGTATCGCTGTCGACCGCCCACGAGGTGGCGCTCCTGCGTATCGCCCAGTCCGCCCTCGCGAACACGGTCCGCCACGCCCGGGCCACCACGGCCGAGGTCACCCTCAGATGTCTCGGCGACCGCATCGCCCTTCACGTCGTCGACAACGGGCAAGGCTTCGACCCCGACCGTCTGCCCGCCCCCGACGTCGACAGCGGCGGCTTCGGCCTGACGGCCATGCGCGCCCGCATGAACGCCCTCGGCGGCACCCTGGCCGTCGAGTCCGCGCCCGGCCACGGCACCGCCCTGACCGCCGAGCTTCCCCTCACCCCGCCCAGCAGGACCGAGCCCGAGGGCCGCCCGTGACCGACGACGTCCCCGTCCGCCTCCTCCTGGCCGACGACCACCCGGTCGTACGGGCCGGACTGCGCGCCGTGCTGGAAACCGAACCCGGCCTCGTCGTCGTGGCCGAAGCCGCCACCGCCGAGGAGGCCGTCACCCGTGCAGGCGAAGGCGACATCGACGTCGTGCTGATGGACCTGCAGTTCGGGAAGGGCATGGGCGGCGCCGAAGCCACCGCCCGGATCACCGCCCGCCCGGAAGCGCCGCGCGTGCTGATCGTCACCACCTACGACTCCGACGCCGACACACTGCCCGCCATCGAGGCCGGTGCCACCGGCTACCTCCTCAAGGACGCCCCACCCGAAGACCTGGCTGCCGCCGTCCGCACCGCCGCCGCCGGGCGCACCACGCTGGCGCCCACCGTCGCGAACCGGCTGATGAACCGGCTGCGCACGCCGGGCACCGCCCTGACCCGACGCGAGACCGAGGTTCTCGCCCTGGTCGCCGACGGCTTGTCCAACCACAGCATCGGCACCCGCCTGCACCTGACCGAAGGCACCGTCAAGTCCCACCTGGCCCGCATCTACGCCAAACTCGGCGTCGACTCACGCACCGCGGCCGTCGCCTCCGCCACCGAACTCGGCCTGATCCGCCGCTGATCCGAGCGCGTGCCCGGTCACGACGTCTCCGTCCTGACGCGAGGACGACAGCGGGACGCCGGGCGTGGTCACGTCGTCGCCGTCCGCCCGGGGCGTGGGCGGGTCGCACGCTGTGGCGAAGGTGACCGGCGCGCCGAACGCGGCCCGCCGGACGGCGCGGCGCAGCGCGGCGAGGACGGCCGGACCGGCGAGGACGATCGCCACGGCGGTGGTGATCGCGCGGCCGGTGTCCCAGCCGAAGGTGGAGGTGACGGCGGTGAACAGGGCGAGACGGTGCAGGTTCTCCAGTACGGGGGCGCCGGCGACGTAGGACAGCTGGGTGTCCGCGCCGACGCTGAACGGCCAGAACCACAGGTTCATCAGCAGGCCGTAGCCGTAGGCGGCGAGAACCCCGTACCCGGCCAGGACGGCGACCTCGGCCCGGCCGCGCAACCGGGCCGGGAGCAGGCCGGCGCCGAGGCCGATCCAGGAGGCGCAGAGCATCTGGAACGGCAGCCACGGCCCGACGCCGGCGGTGAGCAGGGCGGAGGCGAACAGCGACGTGGCGCCGAGCAGGAACCCGAACCCGGGTCCGAAGACCCGGCCGGCGAGGACGAGCAGGAAGAACACCGTCTCGATGCCCGCGGTCCCCGCGCCCAGGGGGCGCAGGGCGGCGTTGACGGCGGCGAGTACGCCGAGCATCGCCAGGGCTTTGCTGTCGATACCGCCGGAGGTGAGTTCGGCGAGGACGAGCGCCACGAGTACCGGCAGCATGACGATGAAGACCAGCGGCGCCTCGCCGGTGCGGGCGGTGGTCTCCGGGTGTGCGGGGACGAAGAAGGGCCAGGTGAAGGTGGCCAGCGCGGCGGCCGAGGCGAGGGTCAGCACCACAGCGGTACGCGGGGCGACCCGCAGGACACTCATGCCGGTGCCCCGGTCGCGTTGATCGCGGCGGCGACCTGTTCCACTGTCAGCCAGGGTGCGGGGGCGAGAACCTTGGCCACCTGCGGCGCGAACGCCGGCGAGGCCAGCATGACCTCTGCGGTGGTGCCGTCGGAGACGATCTCCCCCTCGGCCATCACGATCACCCGATCGGCGAGGGTCGCGACGAGTTCGACGTCGTGGGTGGCGACCACCACCGCCCGGCCGTCGCCGGCCAGCATCCGGACGACGGCGGTGAACTGCCGCTTGGCGTGGTAGTCCAGGCCGCGGGTCGGCTCGTCGAGCAGGACCACCGGCGGAGCGGCGGTGAGCTGCACGGCGAGCGCGAGGGCGAGCCGCTGTCCCTCGGACAGGTCCCGGGGGTGCCGGTCACCGGGCAGTCCGGGGACGAGCTGGTCCACCAGCGCCCGGCAGGTGCCGGCCGGCACGCCGGTCTCCCGGTCGGCCTGGGCGCACTCCGCGTCGACGGTCTCCAGGTAGAGCAGGTCGCCGGAGTTCTGCGGGACGAGGCCGACGTGCCGGCGGGCCTGACCGGCCGGCAGGGCCTTCGGGTCGACGGTGCCCTGCGGCCCGGTCACGGCCACGGTGCCGCCGTGGCGGGGGCCGCTGCCCTGCACCGCCCAGAGCAGGCTGGACTTGCCGGATCCGTTGCGGCCCATCAACGCGACGACCCGTCCGGCGCGCAGATCGAGGTCGACACCGGCCACCGCGACGGTCCCCGGATACCGTACGACGATCTTCCGCGCGGTCAGCGTGGGACCGGTGTCCGCTCCCGCCGGGACCGGCGGCGGGTCCACGCCGGCGAGCCGGTGCCGCAGGTCGGACGCCCGTCGGCGGGCGTCACGGACCGACAGCGGCAGCGGTGTCCAGCCGGCGAGGCGACCCAGCTCGATCAGGGGTGGCGCGATGTCGATGCGGGCCAGCGCGGTTGCCGGTGTCCCGTCGTGGACGCGGCCGTCGCCGGGCAGGTACAGCAGCCGGTCGGCGTACTGCAGCACGCGCTCCAGCCGGTGCTCGGCCAGGACCACTGTCACTCCGAGGTCGTGCACCAGCCGGGTGACGGTGGCGAGCACGTCCTCCGCGGCGGTGGGGTCCAGCGCGGAGGTGGGTTCGTCGAGCACCAGCACCCGGGGGTGCGCGGTGAGCACCGCGCCGATGGCGACCCGCTGTTGCTGCCCGCCGGACAGCGTCCGCAGCGGCCGGTCACGCAGGTCGGCGATGCCGAGCAGGTCCAGGGTCTCCTCCACCCGCTTGCGCATCACCGCGGGTGACAGGGCGAGCTGCTCCATCCCGTACGCCAGTTCCTCCTCGACGGTGTCGGTGACGAACCCGGCCAGCGGGTCCTGGCCGACCACGCCGACGACGTCGGCGAGATCGCGCGGCGGGTGCGTGCGGGTGTCCCTGCCGTCGACGGTGACGGCGCCGTGCAGGGTGCCGCCGGTGAAGTGCGGGACGAGGCCGTTGATCGCCCGCAGCAGCGTCGACTTTCCGGCGCCGGTACGGCCCGCGACCAGGCAGAGTTCACCCTCCTCGATGCGGAGCGTCACGTCCCGCAACGGCCGCGGGCCGCCCTCGGCGTAGTGGACGGTGACCCGGTCGAAAGTGATCATGGACGGTCTCCCGGTGTCGTCGCGGTCGCGGCGCGCTCTCCGTCTGCCGGCACGTCCGTGACGGGGAACGGCCGGTCCACCGCCGGCGGGCGTCCGGCACGTGCCGTCGGCGGTGGTGGCGGCGCCAGCCAGGCGGGTGCCGCCGCGACGCCCACGGCGAGAAGCATCAGCGGGGTCAGCTGGGGCCAGGTGAGCGGGCTGACCGGCGGGTAGAGGAGTTCCGGGTCCACTGAGCCGGCGAGCATGGTCAGTGCCGCGGCGGCCACCCCGCAGCCGGCCACGAGCAGCTCGGCCGGGCGCCAGCGGTCCGGTCGGTACCGGCTGCGGCGGACCCGGCGGCCGGCGAGCAGCATGCCGGTCACGGCGGCGGTCAGTCCGGCCAGGAGCATCGGCAGCCCCAGGTAGCCGGGTGCGGCGGTGTCGAGCAGCCCGTAGGTGCCGGCACACACGCCGACCAGCCCGCCGAGCACGAGCGCGCCGGTGACGGTTCGCTGCCCGGCGGGCACCGCCGCGGTGCGGCCGTAACCACGGGAGTCCATCGCCGCCGCGAGGGCCAGGGACCGGTCCAACGCGTCGGCCAGCACCGGCAGGGCGATCCCGCGCAGCGCCCGCATCCCCCGGCCGGACGCGCCGCGCAGCCGACGGGCCCGGCGGACCCGTAACACGCTCTCCACCAGCTGCGGGGCGACCGACAACGCGACCACGACGGCGGTGCCGACCGCGTACAGCGCTCCGGGTACGGCCTTGAGCAGCCGTTTCGGGTTGGCCAGGGCGTTCGCCGCGCCGAGGCAGATCAGCATCGCCGCCAGCCGCAGCCCGTCGTAGAAGCCACCGAGGATCTGCTCGACGGCGACCGGTCCGAACAGACGGATGCCCGCCGCCCACTCGGGCAGCGGGATCTCCGGCAGCCGGACCAGGATGTGCTCGCCCTGGCCGCCGCCGAGCACGATCCGGAACACGACGCGCATCGTGACGATCACCGCGCCGAGCCACACGTACATGCGGAACGCCAACGCCCACGGCGCGTCGCCCCGGCGGCGCACCACCACCAGACCGGCGACGGCGACGAGCAGGGCCAGCGGCAGCGGATTCGTGGTGTGGCTGGCCGCGGTGGCCAGGCCGAGCGCCCACAGCCACCATGCGCCCGGGTGCAGCCCTCGGGGTAGCCACCACACCGGCCACCGGCCCGGCAGCCGGCCGGCGTCAGCCGTCCGCGACCCGGTGCCCGTGGCGTCAGTCATCCGGGCCGGCGGCACGGCGTCGTCGGGCCGCGACCAGCGCGCCGGTGGCGAGCGCGGCGAGCAGCAGCACCCCGGCGATCGTGCCCAGTGGCAGGCCGTCGTCGTCACGGGACGCGGCGACATCTGTCACCACCGGCTCGTCGGAGGAGCCCTGCGGTGCCGTTCCGGTGGCGGCACCCGGCGTCGCCGCCAGGGTCGGCGTACCGGCCGTCGGTGACGCGCCGGCGGAGGCCGGCGGGCTGACGGAGGCCGGCGGGCCGGAGGTGCCGGCCGGCCGGGTGGGCTCGCCGGGCCGGCCACCGGCGACCGGCGGCGGTGCGACGGTTCCTCCCGCCGGTGGTGGCACCGCCGGCCCGCCGCCCGCGGGTGGCGGCGGCGGAGGGGGCGGTGGTGGTGGCGGCGGTGGAGGGGCGGGGCGTTTCGGCGCGACGCCGGGACGAGGCGCGTCATCGGCGTTGCGGTTGAGGGAGAACGACCAGCCCTCGAAGCTGCCGGCCGCCGGCTTGCGGTTGAGCACACCCTTGTCGCTGTACGTCCAGCTGCCGCCGTTCGGCGCGTGCCAGTACGACCAGTAGGCGCTCGCCGGCGGCGTGTCGACGCACTTCTCCGTCGCGGCCGACGGCTTGCCGTCGATCCGGCAGATGAACCCCTCACCCCAGCGCAGGGTTCCGGTGATCGGGAAGCCCGCGTTCTTGAGCGCCGCGAGGCCGCTGGCCTGGGCGCCCGGCGCGCAGCGCACCACCGTTCCGCCGCCGAGTTCGTTGAAGTCCACCACGACTGTCACCCCGGAGGCGTCCGGGCAGTATCCGGCCGACCCGGCGGCCACCGCAGGACCGCCCGGTCCGATCGTGGTGCCCGCGGTGACCAGGGCGACGGCCAGCGCACCGCGGGCGGCGCGGAGGCTCATCCCGCCCGCCGTCGGCCGAGCACGAGCAGTGTCACTCCGCCACCGATCAGCAGCAGCGCGATCAGCAGGTAGCTGCCGATCGCCGCGCCGGTGGTCGGCAGCCCGCCCAGCCCTGACGCGGCCGGGGTGGTGATCGGCGGAGCGGCGGTGGTCGGCGCCGCGGTCGTGGGCGCGGGTGTCGCCGGAGGACTGGTCACGCTCGGCGTCGGGCCGGCGCTGCCGGTCGGCGGAGGCGACGTGGTGAGCGTGGGAGACGCGGTGGGCGTGGCGGGCGCGGTGGGCGAGGCCGTGCCGGTCGGGGTGGGATTCGACGTGGGCGGCGGGTCGAGGCCGATCCGGCCCAGCGGAACCTGGGCCAGCCCGAGCAATGCCTGCGCGGTGGCCCGGCGCCACTGGTCCCGGTCGGTGTCGGTGATCCCGGCCGCGGCGGCAGTCGTGAACCCGTCGGTGTTGTAGGCGATCGCGCCGGCGTCGGCGGAGGCCGCCCCACCGTTGCCCGCGGTGAGCTGCAGCGCGGCCAGGGCCTTCGCCGCCCGGGCGGCCTCGTCGTCGCGGCCGGCGGCGGCGAGGGCCTGCCCGGCCAGGCCGGTGCTGTTGGAGTTCGCGCCGGTGGTCGGTCCCGAGCCGCCGAAGGAGCCGTCGGTGTGCTGCTGGGTGACCAGCCAGTCGGCGCCCTTGCGGGCGGCGTCGCCGGCGCCGGTGGCGCCGTCCTCGGCGGCGGCCAGCAACGCCTGCACGGCCATCGCTGTCGAGTCGACGTCGAGGGTGGCGCCGGGTTGGTCGTCGCAGGACGGCGAGGGTCCGTCGGCGGCGTCCGGGTAGAGCCGGAAGCCACCTGCCGCACACTGCTGCCGGATCAGGAAGTCCACAGTGTCCTGTGGCAGATCGCCACTGCGGGCCAGGCCGAGCACGGCGAAGGACTGGTCGAAGGTGTTGCTGGCGTCCGGGCCGCTGTCGGCGGTGGTACGGCTGGTGATCCGCCCCCGCTGGTGCCCGGCGTCGGCCGTGGCGATCAGCGACAGCGTTTCCGCCCGCAGGTCGTAGCCGCCGAAGTCGGTGGGGTCCGCGTCGGCGGCGGCCGCGGCGTAGAGCAGCTTGGCGGTGGCCCCGCCGTCGGTGAAGCCCTCGATGCCCCAGTCGTCGTAGCTGTTGTAGGACCGTACGTGTCTCGCGACCTGCGCGGTTGCCGCCTGCCGGGTCGGCGCGTCGACGCCGGTGGCGGACAGCGCGACCAGTCCGTCGATGGTCAGCCCCCAGTCCTCGGGGGCGAACGGGCCGGGCAGCGAACCGTCGGTGAACTCGCCGGCCAGCCAGGACGCGGCCTCGCGGGCGGCTGTGACGTGGGCCGGGGCGGGTGCCGCGACAACGGCCGGCGGGGCGCCGGTGATCGCGGCGAGAGCCGTCACCGTGGCCATACCGAGGCCGGTGGTGAGACGCCGGGACAGGGGCATCAGGGGTGCCTTTCGCAGAGCGGTCGGTGAAACCTCCGGAAAGCACCCCGAGAAACGGACACCCCGCTCCGCGTGCTGCGGTGAGCGGGGTGGTCGGACCTCGGCGGCCCGGACTTCACCCTGTAGACCTCGACAGTGGAAGCCGCTCGTCCCGGGCGGGGCATTCCGGCTCGCGAAAGGGGGACTCTCGCTCACGGTTGCGGGTCAGCGCCGGCTTCGAACCGGCTTCCCCCCGCGCGGGACGTATGCAGTTGTGTGCCCGGCGCACCGGGTGCCGACACCGTACCGCCCGGGCGCGCGACGACGCCAGAGCAGTTGCCGGCACCCGGTGCGCCGCCGGTCACACCTAGGGAGCGGCGATGCTCGGCGGGGCGCCGGCGCCGAAGGACCAGCCCTCGACACTGCCCGGCGCGGGGTTGTAGCCGGTCGCCCCCGACGTGCTGTAGGACCAGGAGCCGCCGCTGGACGCATGCCAGTACGACCAGTACGCCGTGGCCGGCGGGGTGTTGACGCACGGCTCGGTCGCGGCGGTGGGCTTGCCGTTGATCCGGCAGACGAAGGCCAGGCCCCAGCGGGCGGTGCCGGTGACTGTGAAGCCGGCGGCCTGAAGCGCGGCCAGGCCGGTGGCCGGATCGCCCGGCGCACAGGCGACCTGGACGCCGCCGCCGAGCGTGGCGAAGTCGACGACCACCGTGACTCCCGAGGTGCCCGCGCAGGCGGCGGCGTGCGCCGCCCGGGGCGCGGGTTCGACTGCGGTCAGCGCGACGCCGGCCACGACGGCGGCCAGGAGACCGGCCAGCCAGGTGCGGACTGTGGAACGATGACGGAACACGGATCCTCCTGTGATCGGGCGAGCGGCGAAGCGGTTCACGGGCAGGCGAGCGCCGGTGCGCCGGGGTCGGCGCCGACGGCGGACAGACGGGCGTACCCGATCCCGGTGAGACCGAGGACGGCCTGGGCGGTCGCCCGGGGTGCGGTGGCCGGGTCGAAGCCGCCGCCGTCGAAGTCGACAGCGCCCCGGTCGGCCGGCGCCCCGGCGCAGCCGACCTGAAGTCCGGCGAGGAATGCCCGGGCCCGCGCCCAGGCCGGCAGCCGGTGGCCGTCGCGCAGGGCCTGCGCGGCGAGGCCGGTGCTGTTGGCGTTCGGCGTGCCGCCCGCGTTGGCGAAGCCGCCGTCGGCACGCTGAACGGACACCAGCCAGCGCAGCCCGGCGGCGGCGTCGGCCGGACGGTCCGCGGCGCGCAGCGCCTGTGCCGCGAGCGCGGTGGCGTCCACGTCGGACGTGCAGACCGGTTGCGCGGGCAGCAGCGGGTAGCCGCCGTCCGGGCACCGGGTGCCGGCCAGCCAGGCGGCCGCCGCCGGCGGCGCTCCGCCCGCCGTACGGTCCAGCGCCAGCAGCGCGAAGGATTGGCTGAACGCGTTGCTGTAGTCGCCGTACGCGGACCGGTCGCTGAACCTGCCGGCCGGCGTCTGGAGCGAGCGCAGCCGGGCGATCAGGTCCACCCCGCCGACGTCGGCCGGGTCGCCGCCGCGCACCTGCACGGCGAGGGCGAGCTTGGCGGTCGCACCCGCGTACGCCTCGGAGACGCCGTCGCCGAGGTAGCCGTCGCGGATGTCCGGCCGGGTGACCCAGGCCAGCGCGTCGGCGCCGTGGTCGTCGGCGACGCCGGTGGCGGCGAAGGCGAACACGGCGTCGAGGGTCAGCCCCTGGTCGGGGTACACGACACCGTCGAAGACCGCCTCGAAGCGTTCGCCGTCGACGAGTTGCCGGGCGAGCCAGCCGCCGGCGGCCTCCGGGCGGGTGAGGGCGGCGCGCTCGGGGGCGGCGACGGCGGGTGTGGTGAGGGTGAGAGCGGCGAGTACGCCGCAGAGGAGCGCGAGCAGGCGGTGCCGGCTTCGGCGGACGACCATCGGAAGCGCCTTTCCGGCCCGGCGGTCGTCGAAAGCCCGGACGACCGCAGCACGCGGGATCGACCGGGACTCCGACCCGTGGGCCACGACGGGTGGGGAGCGGATGCACGCGTACGACGGGTATTCGGGCTCGCCGCCGCAGATCTCTCTGGGCGGCCTACCGTTGCGGGCCAGCGCCGGATTTCGACCGGTCTTCCCCCGCACGTACACGCGGTGGTTCAGTTGTCGCGACAGTCTGCTGTGGCCGGAGCGCCGATGTCAATGCGCCAGGAACCGGACACGTGCCGTGACGGCCGGCAGGACGCCCGGTGAAGACCGGGCGTCCTCGACCGCGTGGTCACTGTCAGCGGGGCCGGGAGCCGGTCATCGGCGGAACGGTCCGGTGACGCAGTAGGTGATGCCGCCGGAGGACGAGCCGGTCGTGCCGCGTTGCGACGAGAAGTACAGCCGGTCCCCCGCCGGGGTGAACGCCGGCCCGGTGATCTCCGAACCGCTCTGTCCGGTGATCCGCAGGAAGACCGAGATCTTGTCGTCGGGCGTGATCATGCAGATCTCCATGTTCCCGCCGTCCTCCGCGACGTACAGGTCACCGGCAGTGGACCCGGTGATGTTGTCGACCCCGGTCAGCGGAGGGGTGCCCGGCCTGACCAGGTTGTCGTCGTAGGCGAGCTCGTACGTGCCGGCGGCCAGGTTGACCTGCCACACGCGGTTGTCGCCCTTCGTGGTGAACCAGACGGTGTCATCCGCGTAGTGACAGCCCTCGCCGCCGTTGAACGTCTTCGCGCCGGACACCTGCTGCCGGGTCGGGGTGGGCGAGCCGTCCGGGTCGGGCACCGTGGCCCAGGTGAACGTGCCGGAGGTCGCCGTACCGGCGCGGAAGACCTGGAGGGTTCCGGCGGAGAGGTCGCCCCAGGTGGTCGGCACGAACCGGTAGAACTTGCCGTCGGTCTCGTCCTCGGTCAGGTAGACGACCCGGCGGACCGGGTCGGCCGCGGCCGCCTCGTGCTTGAACCGGCCCAGCGCGGGACGCGCCACGGCGGTCCCGCCGAGGGGGTACGTCTCGAAGACCCGGCCCAGGGACACCTCCTCGCAGGAGAGCCAGGTGTTCCACGGTGTCTTGCCCCCGGCGCAGTTGTTGTTGGTTCCGGAGAGGATCCGCGACGCCCCGACCACGGTGCCGCTGGAGTCGAAGACGAGGCGTGAGGCACCGCCGCCCGCACCGGCTGACACCTCGGAGTTCGACACGTAGATCCAGCCGGTGCCGTTCGGGAACACGGCGCCACCGTCCGGAGCGTCGTGCCAGGTGTACGACGTCCCCGGCACCGTCCGACGGGATCGTGCGACGATCGAGCTGGTGAAGCCGGCCGGCAACTGGATGCCGTTGGCGTCGGCGGGCTGGAGCCCGCCGTAGGGGCCCGCCGCGTTCTGCGCCGGGGCTCCGTACGCCGCCGACCACGCGGTGAACGGCAGCGCGACAGCGCCCGCACCGACGACAGTGGCCCGCAGCATTGCTCGACGATCCATGGAACCTCCTCGGTAGGTTCCCCAGATCTGACCGGGCGGAGCTTACGCACATCGATCTGTTGGATGAACGTCGATGGACGCCTCGGTGCGCGGCGTCGTGTCGGCCGTCTCGTCCGTCGCGTGCCGGTGACGGGAGCGACTCGCGGTCGGCCCCCGCCACCGTTCGCATGGCTGGTCAGCCCTTGCGCCACTTCTGGTTGGCCGTGCCCCCGCAGTCCCAGAGCTGGAGCCTCGCGCCGTCGTTGCCGTTCCAGTCCTTGATGTCGACGCACTTGCCGGCCTGGAGGTTGACCAGGTCTCCGGCCGCGTTCAGGGTGAACTGCTGGGCGCCGGTGCCGTTGCAGGTGTAGAGCTGCACCGCCGCCCCGTTCGCGGTGGACCCGGCGTCGATGTCCATGCACTTGTTGTTCTGGCTCTTGAGCGCCGTGCCGCTGAACGTCCACTTCTGCGCGTTGGTGTTGTTGCAGTTCCACATCTGCAACGGCGCGCGGTCGACGAAGTTGGAGCTCGGCACGTCGATGCACTTGTTGTTCCAGTTGCTGACCACTGGCACCCCGGTGGTCGGGGTGCCGCCGCCACCGCCGGTGAACGGGCTGAGGATCAGTCCGGCCGAACGGGGATCGCCGTCGTGCACCAGCGACTCGAATCCACCGACGTCGTCGAAGGCGAACGCGTACGCCCGGCCGTCGGTCATGTTGGCGTGGATCAGGCGTGCGTACTGGTTGGTGGGGTTGCTGCGGTAGAAGTCGGCGGCGTTCGTGCTGGGCTGGGTGTCGACGGTGCCGAGCGTGCCTCGGTTGAGGGCGGCGCAGAGCGTACGCGAGATCGGGCCGACCACCTGGTCGTTCGGCGCGGGCAGGTCGCCGTCGCAGCCCCAGACGCTGGCCGAGGAGGGCCGGTTGAAGGAGGCGACCACCTGGCCGCTGCCGTTGGTGAAGGTCATGGTGTTGCCCGAGGTGCGGCCGTAGTACCGGATGGCCGGCTGGTCGGCGAAGGGCGCCACGGTCAGGGTCTTCGTGGTGTACGCGTTCCACGCGGACGCGATGTACGAGTCCAGGTAGGTGGTGCTGAGCAGGCCGGCCCCGGCCGCCTTGCCCGGAGCCAGGACGCGCAGCACGGTCCCGTCGGAGCGGGTGTGGACGGTGCCGGCCCAGCCCGGCTGCGCCCGGATCCCGTCGATCACCGCGTTGCGTCCGTTGGCCACCACGTCGCCGGTGCGCTTGGTGACGCCGTTGGCGCCGGTCACGGTGACCGCGTGCGGGATCGCGAACATGTCGACCTGGGAGCTGTTGAGCCACAGCCCGGAGTCGTTGTAGGTGAACTCGCTCCAGTCGAAGAGGATGTCGCGGTTCGCGTCACCGGCCGCCCAGGGCGCGGGCTGCACCAGTCCGTCCGGGGTGAGGAAGAACTTGAGCTTCTGCCCGAGGGAGAAGTAGGCCCGGCCGGAGAAGCCGCGGGGGAACTGGATCGTGGTGCTGCCGCCGTTGCCGGGGCCCGGTATGGAGACGTCCGGCGCGGGTGACGGCGGGAGCTGCCCGCCGGTCCACGGTACGAATCCGCCGCCGGAGGTGACGTAGCCGAGCCGGCCGGAGGACAGCTGGACGCCGATGACGTAGAGGTGGACCGGGTCGCTGCGGCCGGTGGTGTTGGTGACGGTGACCGGCAGCAACGCCGGTCCGACCGCCTGGGCGGGCGTAGCGACGACGGCGCCGGTGAGCCCGGCGAGCAGGGCGGACGCGGCGGCGAGCAGCCTTCTTCGGAGACGCATGGGGACACCTCGCGGGAGACAGGGGGACGGGAGAGCGCTCTCTCAGCAGGGTCCAATTGTTAATATTGTTTGTCAATAGGTGGTTGCCTATGGATCAGGGCCACGGCGAAGGTCACCGGTTGATTAAGATCCACTACGGAACAGTCGACTGTGGATTGGGTAGGTAGGTACATGAAACGCATGCTTTCGGCGCTGACGGCGCTGGTGACCGTCGCGGCGGGCCTGACTGTCGGCGCCCCCGCCGCCCAGGCGGCCGGCTCCTGCTCGGGGACCATCACCTACAGCCAGGTGCAGTCGTCCGGGCTCGGTGAACTGGTGATCTACTACAACAGCAGCAACGGGGGCACCAACAGCGCCTGCTTCTACCACCGCGGCGCGGCGTACGGGAGGTCGGCGCCGACCTTCGTGCAGATCTACCGCTGCGCGGAGCGGTCGGGCGAGGGCGCGCACTGCACCCGGTCGGGCGGCGCGGACACCAATTCCGGTGACTTCAGCTATTACGCCGGCCCGGTCGCCGTCACCGGTACGGCGAACTACTGCGTCGAGGCGGTCGGCTACATCGGATGGGCCGGTGAGCGCCACCAGATCTACAGCCGCCGCCAGGGCTGCTGAACCCGCTCCCCTCCCCGGACCGGGGCCGGCGCACGATGAGCGCCGGCTCCCCGGCCGGGCCGGGTCAGGGTCGGCGGCGACCCGGCCGAGGAAGGCCGAGACCCCGGCGTACGGCCCGTGGTCGCGGTGGCAGTCGTAGCGCTCCGCCCCGTCCGTCACCGCAGGGCCCACCGCCGCAGGGGCGGGCGCCCGGGAGCGCCCGCCGGGCCGGCAGTTACCAGCACCACTCGATCCACAGGCGGCGTGCGCCGGACACCAGGCGGAGTGCAGTCGTGCGACGGATGGTCATCGTCCTCATAGGAACCTCCGATGTGATGCACCTCGGGGCTGGCCCAGAGCGTAATTCCGGTCGATGGAAATAAGAAGGGTTCTCGCGATTCGCGGCGGGCTGATCGCACCGCCACGCCGAACGCCGCCGTCGCGGCGCCGGCCATTCCGCTGCCGAGCAGGCGTACGACGGTCAGCGCGACAGCATCCGGCGGACCCGGCGGCCCACCGCTTGCTTGACCTGGTCGCGCAGTGGCTGCGCGCGGCGTGCCGTGAGCTTCTGCTGCAGCGTCCGGTTCTCGTCCCGCAGCCATTGGATGCGCGTCAGCAGTTCCTCGGCCGTGTAGGCGGAGGCCGGCCGGACCGCCGGCGGGTAGACGGTTCGGCGGACCTGCTCGTCGAAGCGGGTGGCGCTGTCCCCGTCGGCGAACGACAGGCCGAGGTCGTGCTTGGCGAGGAACGCGGTGATCCGCGCGAAGCGCTCCTTGTGGCCCTCGTTCAGGGCCGTGTAGTCGGCTTCCTCGTAGAGTCGGGCGGCGTCGACGTCGGCCGGCACGTCGCGCATCAACCGGTGCGGGATGTCGAAGTAGCGGGCCAGTTCCAGGGTGCGCGAGTCGTGTGCGAGGAGATACCCGGGAGTGCCGGAGATCAGCGCCGTGATGGTGCCGTGGATCCGGGTGCCGAAGGCGAAGTCGAATCCGGAGAGATACTCCATCCAGGGCCACGGGTCCATGAACATCCGCACCTTGTCCTCGACGAAGAGCGGGTGTGAGGTGTGGATCGGCATGTCGTCGGTCTTGCCGCGCAACTTCGGTGCGTCGCCGTAGAGCAGGGTGCCGAGGGTGTACAGGCCCTGCGCCACGTAGCGCAGGTTCGGGTAGCGCTGGTGGTGGTGCTGGACGATCGGGGCCAACGCGCGGACGTACGGCGAGATGACGAACGCGAGCCGATCCTCGGTGTCCAGGGTGGCCTTCGCCTTCTCGACCCGGAGGCTGTCGCCGTGCAGGAACATCGACGGACAGCCGATCTGCTCGACGGCGGAGAAACCCAGCGTCCGCAGGTAGTTCTCGCTGATCTCGCCGCGTACGCCGATGCTGTGCGATCGGTCCAGCACCGCCCGGCAGAACGCCTTCACCGGCTCGTCGATCGGACGCAGGTACTCCCGGTCGCCGTCCACGTGGGTCTGCGCCCCGACCCCGAGCACCACCACCGGGATCTTGAGCCGCTCGATCAGCCGGGTCATCGACGTCAACCGGTTCACGTAGTCGTGGCGGAACGCGTTCGCCAGCGGGATCACGAAGACGTCGTACTTCTCGTTGATCTCGTCGGCATCGCGCGGGTCCGTCCGGAACCGCGACGGGGTGATCTCCGCCGTCGAGGTGGACAGCAGCTTGTGCGCGGCGTGGCTGAAGACCAGGTTGCCGCTGTTCTTGCCGATCCAGTCCCGCTCGTAGGTCTCCTCGGCGGTGACGACGTCGAACGGGCCCTTGCGGGCTCGCAGCAGGATCCGCTGGTGCATCCGGGGTGTCCACCCTTCGTCCCGGACGCCACGGCGCCCGGCGAGGCCGAAGCGGCGCGACCGGCCGGGCACGGCCCCGTTCCGTGCAGGAACCGAAATCCTACGCCCTGACACGGAGAGGTGCCGTCAGACCTACACCGGGTCGGGTCAGGCGGCGTGGACCGCTGTGGTGTCCGCTGCGGGCCGGCCGTAGCGGCGACGCAGTCGGGCCTCGGCGCGGGGGTTGCGATTGGCGAGGTTCAGGTCGCCGCCGTAGTGCGCCAGAACCCGTGGGTTCATCACCCGGTACCACAGCGGCGGAACGAGAGCGAGCAACACCATCGAGGCGTAGCCTCCGGGCAGTCGCGGCGAGACGTCGAAGCTGCGCAGCGTCTGGTAGCGGCGCAGCGGGTTGGCGTGGTGGTCGCTGTGGCGTTGCAGTTGAAAGAGGAACACGTTGGTGACGACGCGGTCGCTGTTCCAGCTGTGCCGTGGGTCGACCTTCTCGAAGCGGCCGGTGGCGGTGCGCCGGCGGCACAATCCGTAGTGTTCGAGATAGTTGACCGCTTCCAGCAGCGAGAAGCCGACGATCGCCTGCAGGAACAGGAAGGGCACGAGCCGCCACCCGAACACAGCGATCAGCAGGGCGAAGAGCACGACGGTCATGAGCCCGGCGTTGAGCAGGTTGTTGCGCAGCGTCCACGGGCTCCTGTGCCGCAGCCGGAAGCGGCCGATCTCCAGCCGCCACGCCGAGATGAGGCTGCCCCAGACCGTACGCGGCCAGAACGAGTAGAAGCTCTCCCCCAGCCTGGCGCTGGCCGGGTCCTCCGGTGTGGCGACACGGACATGGTGCCCGCGGTTGTGCTCGACGTAGAAGTGGCCGTACCCGGTGGGCGCGAGGGCGATCTTCGACAACCACCGCTCGACCGTTTCGCGCTTGTGGCCGAGCTCGTGTGCGGTGTTGATGGCCAGTCCGTTGACGATTCCGATGGTGGCGACCAGGCCGGCGGCACCGGCGGCACCGAGGCCGCCACGCGCCCAGACCCATGCTCCGAGCAGCAGGGCGGCGTACTGCACCGGCAGGAACAGGAACGTGATCCAGCGGTAGTAACGGACCTCCTGCAACCGCCGGGCGATGTCGTCGGGCGGGTTCTCTCCGTCGTCACCGAGCAGCACGTCGATGATCGGGATGAGTCCGAAGACCACCGCCGGGGTGAGCCACCAGGCAGCAGGTCCGGCGCCGGCCTGCCACAACGCGTACGCCAGAAACGGCAGCACCGGCACGAGGAGAGCCAGTGGCCACAGGTGCTTCTTGCCGTCACGCCAGCCGGCGGCTGGAGCATCGATCGAGGTCTGCATGTACCGCCTCCGGAGTGTCGAGCGCTGCGTCGACTGTCACACGGATAACCACGCTTGACAATATCCGGCTCTGCGTCAATTGAGTAGACACGCAAGGCATGTGTGTCTACTCGATAGACTCGGCGCACCATGGCCGCCCCTCCGCCTTATCGCCACACCGCGCGCCGGCACCTGCGTGACACGGTCATCACGGCCGGCCGCGACCTGGCGATCGACCGCGGCTGGGACGCGGTACGAATGGCCGACGTGGCGGCCCGCGTGGGCGTGAGCAGGCAGACGCTCTACAACGAGTTCACCAACAAGGCCGGCCTGGGCGAAGCCATCGCACACCGCGAGATCGACCGGTTCATGGACGGTGTGCGGGAGGCGTTGTCCGCCCACGGCAGCGACGTGCGAGCCGCCGTCCATGCCGCGGTCACGTTCGTGTTGACGCAGGCCGGCACCGACCCGCTGGTCAAAGCCGTCCTCAACAGCGCCCGGGGCACCGACGCCCTGCTCCCCTACCTGACCACCCGCGCCGACCTGGCCCTGGCCGCCGCCGTCACGGTGCTGAGAGAGTGGGCGGACACGCACCTGCCCCGGGTGCCTCCCGATGAAGTCACCGTCGGCGCCGAATCCCTCGCGCGACTGGTCGTCAGCCACATCGTGCTGCCGACCGCGCCCGTCGACAACACCGCCGACACCCTCGCCGAACTGGCACAACGCTTCCTGGACCCGCCGCGCGCGTGAACGAGCGCATCAGCTGGGATGCGGGCGTCGGCCGGGTGCGTACAGCGGCGGACGACCGGACGTGCCCGAGGGCCTCCTCGGCCGAGTCCGGCCGCCACGGCGGGGCGGGGCGACGGTCGCCACCCCGCCCGGACGCGACTCGCCCCCTTCAGGTCACCGGGCCCGCCGGTCGATCGGCGCCGAAGTACTCGGGCCGGCTCACCCAGGCCTCACTGACGAACATGACGCCGGGCCGGTGGGCCAGGATGTCGCGCAGGCCGACGACGACAGGCTCGGCCCGCTCGAGCGGCAGCACGGCGATCACCATGACGAGTCCGGCCCGGTCGTTGAAGAGCAGCCGGCCCTCGTGGGTGCCGTGGTGGCCGAAGCCGGAGACCCCGCTGAGGCTGGTCCAACCGCTCACGCCGGAGGCGTGCAGCAGCGTCCGGACGGCGTCGACGTCGTCGGCGCGGGTCACGACCTCCACCTTGACCATGCGCGTCAGTCCGAGCTCGTTCATACGCTGTACTCCTTCTCTGGGCCGAGGGCCGGGAGCGGCGTGGTGCGCCGGGATCCGCCCGGGTCACTCCATTCGCCGGTACGGGGGTCGATGACGGTCAGGGACATCCAGCCGCCGTCGATCAGCTGGCGCAGGGCCGGGTTGCGGCCGAGCACGGTGTCGACGAGGTGGTGCGGGGCGTGGACCACGGCGAGCAGCCGCAGCGGGTCGTGCGCCGGCCGTGTCCCGTCGTCGACGGACTGCAGCGGCAGCCCGGCACGCAGGTCGCCACCGGATCCGGAGAGGACGCCGAGCGCGTCGCCGAGGACGGTGTGCACGGTCTTGGTGCCGGCACCGAGGCGGTGCGGATCCACCGTGGAGAAGTAGTACTGGAGGTTGATCCAGGACGCCACGACGAGCGGGCCCGTCATGATCGTCTCCAGCGCGACCGCGTCCGGATCCGCGGTCCAGTCGTAGGAGTGCAGGAACGTGCGGCAGCCGAGATCGCGCCCGGCGCTCAGCTCGCGCGGCGCGGCGATGAACGCGGCGTTGCCGGCCAGCGCCCACTCCGGCCGCACCTGGGCCCAGTCCGAGGCGCGGCCGGGCAGGTGGCGGGAGCCCGGCCGGCCGGGCAGCCGGGTGGCCCGTTCCGCGCGCAGACCCGCTCCCGCCTCGGCGAGCCGGCGCGTCAGGTCGTCGACGTGCGGGCGCAGCCGGACGGGGACGGTGTCGACATCGAACAGGCGCACCTCGTCGGTGACGGTGTCGTGCTCGCCGGCCAGGACGTGGGTGTCGGCGGGCAGGTGGATCCCCCGGGCGACCAGCGCCTCGCGGATCTCGGGCCGGTTGAGCAGCGCGGCGACCAGCCGGGCGCTGACCCCGCCCCGGTTGCCGCCGCAGGCGCCGCAGTCGAGCGCGGCCGCGTAGGGGTTGTTGGTGCTGGTGGCCCCGTGCCCGCAGAGCAGCACCAGCGGGGCGAAGCCGGTCGTCAGCCCGACGGTGCGCAGCGTCGCCTCCGCGTAGTAGACCTGCTCGTCGAGGGTCAGGGCGGCGGCGAGGTCGGCCACCGTCGGCGCGGTGTCGTCGGCGGGTGGCGCGAACCGGCCCGGCGCCACGGCGCGCACCGCCAGGGCGGCGGTGGCGAGCACGCCGGCGACCTCCACGAAGGCGAACGCGCCGACCGGGTCGGCCTTGGCCGAGGCGAACGCCCGGCGCCACGCCTGCCGGGCCCGCCGGCGGCGTACCCGCGTGGCGTCGGCGGTCTCCCCGACGGTGGCCACCGGTCGCATGAGCACCGGGCAGCGGTCCCGGCCCCGGGCGGCATCGGCCGCCACGGTGCGCACGGGTAGGCCGAAGAAGCCGGCGAAGCCGTAGGTGTCCACCGGCCCGGCCGCCTCCAGGTGCCGGCGCAGGCCCTCGCTGCGCACGTCGATGCAGAACACCGCCTGGGCGAGCGGGGTGACGCGGGCGGCGCGGCGTGGGCGCGGCCGCGCCCCGTGGTCCAGCCGGTTCCGCAGCCGACGCCGGTATGCGTGCTCCGCGGCGGCGAGCCACACCTCGGCCTGCCGCGCCGGGGACAGCTCGGCCATAACGTCGCGCACCACCGCCACCGTCTCCTCGGGCAGCAGCGCCAGGGCCGGCGCGTCGACGCCGAGCGCCGCGACCAGCCGGGCGAGAGCCGCCGGCTCGTCCGTCCCCGGCGCACCGGCGGCCGGTACGGTCCCCGCCGTCCCGGCGGTGGGCGTCGACACGGCGGTCGGCGTCGCGGCGGTGGGGGTCGTCGCGGCGGTCACCGCTTGGAGCGTCGGCGGGACGCCGAGGTGGCGGTGGGTGGCGGTGCCGGCCAGCGCCAGCTCGTAGCTGAGCCGGACCGCGAGCAGGTCCAGCGGGGTCAGGTCCGGTCGCTCACCGGGACGCGTCTGAGACCAGCGGGCGTAGCCGGCCCAGCCCGGCAACCGGAGCAGGGACCGGGTGAGATACGCCGGCCAGGCCGCCGGCGCCACGCCGAGGGCGCGCAGGAGCAGGGCGACTGCCCGCTCGGGCTCGGCGGGCAGCGCGGCGACGAGTGCCCGCAGGCCGCTGACGCCCGCGCGGTCGACGCCGGCCACCCGCCGCCAGCGCGCCCAGCAGCTCTCGTCGGCCGGGCCGGGAACCGGCCAGCGGGCGGCCGGACGGCCGCAGTGCGCCGCGCACCAGCCGGCCACCAGCTCGTCGACGTCGGCGCCGATCCGGGTACCCAGGACCCGGTCGAGCAACTCGGCCAGGGTGAGCGGGTCCGGGTCGGCCTCGACGGCGGGCCGGGTCACCGCGAGCCGGCGCCGCGCCACGGCGAGCAGGTCGGGTGGCGGGGGCGGTCCGTCGTGCACCGGGTGGGCCAGTGCAGCGACCTGGAGGTCCGCGGCCGTGATCGACCGTCCGCCGAGCGTGACCGGCGCCGAGGCCGCCGGGGGGAGCACCGCGGTCAGGTCGGCCGGCTCGATCTCGCCGTCGCGCAGCCGCCGCCGGTACTCGTCGGCCGGCAGGTGGGTCCGCGCGCCGCCGAGCGCCCGCAGCTCGGCAGTGGCCCGCGCGAACGGCACCCGCTCCCGGCCGGCGAGCGGGTTGACCGCCACGAACGTGTCCAGCGGCCAGACCGCGGCGACGTGGTCACCGGCAGCGGCCAGCGCGGCGACGACCCGGGCGGCGTCCGACCGGTCGGACGCGTCGCGGCGGCGTACGGCGGTCACGGCCCAGGCGGCCGGCTCCCCCGCCGCCACGCCGGCGGACCGGCGCCACCACGCGCCGGCGCCGTCACGCCAGGCCCACCACCACAGCGCGGCGCCGTGCCGGCGCACCAGGAACGCGCCGGCGA
The DNA here is from genome assembly GCF_007827625.1 of Micromonospora sp. CNZ297. Lineage (NCBI taxonomy): Bacteria > Bacillati > Actinomycetota > Actinomycetes > Micromonosporales > Micromonosporaceae > Micromonospora > Micromonospora sp. CNZ297. Next base: position 697,465 of record NZ_VISU01000001.1, read on the forward strand.
CGGCCACCAGGGCCAGCGTGACCGCCGCGACGCCCACCCCGGCGTCCGTCACCGAGGTCGGCAGCCCCAGCCACCGGGCGACGGCCCGACCGGCGACCAGGTAGCCGCCGGCCAGCGCGCCCGCCGCGAGGGTGATCGCGACGGCGGTCCGCGCCGGCACCTCGCGGTCCGCGAGCGCCGACCGCACCGCGGTCAGCGCGGCCGCACCGGCCAGGACGGCGCTGAGCAGGCCGCTCGGGCTGGCGCCGAGCGACAGCTCGGTGAGCGCCACGGCGGCGAGCACCGCCGCGCCGGCCAGCGCCACGGTCCGGGTCCGGGGCGGGCCGACCGGGCGGGGCGCGGCCGCAGTCCGCGCCTGGGCCTGGAGCGCGCCGCCGGCGGACAGGAACGCGTACGCCTTGTAGACCGCGTGCCCGACCAGGTGCACGGCGGCCAGGCCGAACGCGCCGAGCCCGCACTGGGCGAGCATGAAGCCCATCTGCGCGACAGTGGACCGGGCGAGGGTGCCCTTGACGTCGGTGCGCACCGCGGCGAACACCGTCCCGGACACCGCGGTCACGAGGCCGGTCAGCACCATCGCCGGCATCACGCCGGGTGCGGCGACCACCACCGGCGCCAGTGTGATCATCAGGAAGCCGGCGACGTTGACCATGCCTGCGTGCAGGAAGGCGGAGACCGGGGTCGGGGCGTCCAGGGTGTACGGCAGCCAGCGGTGCGCCGGCACCTGGGCCGATCGCACCGCGCCGGCCACCAGCAGCAGCCCGCCGGCGACGGCCAGGAGCCAGCCGGGCCGGTCGCCGGCGGCCGCCCGGACCGCGTCCAGGTCGGCGTCGCCCGTCGGCGCGACCAGCAGCGCCAGGCCGGCGACCAGGGCCACGTCGCCGACGAGGAACACCGCCCGGGTACGGCGCACCGCCGCCCGTACCCGGGGCTGCTCCCGGTAGTAGCCGATGAGCCCGATGAGCAGGTGCCCGGCCGCGATCCAGCCGACGGCCAGTTGCACGAGGCTGGGCGCGGTGGTCATCACCAGGGTCGCCGTGGTGGCCGCCGCGATCCGGGCCTGCAGGGCGCGGGCGCCCGGCTCGCCGTCGAGATAGCGGCGCGCGTAGCCGGCGACGACGGCGGCCAGCCCGCAGACGAGGAGCGCGAGCAGCGCGGTGAACCGGTCGAGCCGGATCCCCACGGAGAACGCCGGCCCGGGTGGGTCGAGCCGGAGCAGGAGCGCCGGGACCACCGGGTCGTACGCGACCCGGGCCAGCAGCGCGGCGGCCGCGGCGGCGGTGAGAGCGAGCAGCGCCCCCACCACCCGGGCGGCTCGACGGGGATCGGGTACCGCCAGCGCGCACAGCGCCGCCGATGCGGGCCCGGCCAGGACTCCCAGAACCAGTGCGACGGACATCGTCACCTCCTCAGACATGCGCACTGTATTACACGATTCGTAATTCGTGTATCGTGAGACGCACGACAGTGGCTCGGCACGAGGAGGAGCGATGGACGCGACCGGATCCCCGTCGCAGGTGTGGCAGACCAGCCCGAGCTTCGCCCTCGCCCGGCTACGCGCCGGGCACCACCGGTTCCGGGCCGGCGGCCTTCCCGTCCCGTCGGCCGGCGCGACACCGGTGGCCGCGGTCCTGTCGTGCGCCGACCCGCAGCCCGAGGCCGTGACCGTGTTCGGCGGCGTCGACGTCTACGCGGTCCGCACCGCCGGCCTGCAGGTCGGCCCGGCCGCGCTGGGCAGTCTGGAGTACGCGGTCGCGCGCCTCGGCGCACCCCTGCTGGTCGTGCTGGGCCACGCCTCCTGCTCCCTGGCGGGCGGCAGCGGGCCGGACCGGGTACGCGCCACGCTCACCGCCCTGCGCCGCCGGTCCCCCCTGCTCGACCAGGCCGTCCGCTCCGGCCGCTGCGGCATCCACGGCATGATCTGGCACGACGCGGACCGCCTCCTCAACGAGGTGCGGCCCGCGCTGCCACCGCCGGCCCGGCGGGCCTGCCGCCTGCGGCCACCGAACAACGCGTCGATGCGGTCGCACTGAGTGGGGCGACGCCTCATCAGGGGTTGCACACCGGGCACGCACCGGGGTCCGCGGCGCCGCCCACGGGCCGGCGCGAGCGGTACGCGCACCTGCCGCATCCCGAGACCAGCAGCGCGTCGTGGGCGGTGGGCGTGCCGCAGTCGCGGCAGGGCAGTCCCGGCTCGGTGCCGACCAGGCCGAATCCCGGCGCCGCACAGGCGGGACAGGGCGTGGCGAGACGCCGGGCCAACCGGTCGGCGGCGGCGGCGATGACCCGCATCCTGGTCGGATTGACGTGGGCCCGCAGGTCCGCGCCGAGCACGGCGGTGCCGTCGGCGGAGTCGAGGGCGGCCCGCCGGACGGCGACGAGGACGTCGGCGAGCCGGCGGAGTCCCTTGACCGGCCGACCGGGCCCGGCCGCGGGCCGGACGACGACCGCGTGGTGCGGGAACCCGGCCCGGCGCAGGAACGCGAGCACGGCGCCGCGGTCCCGACCGTCGGTGACCACCTGGCCGTGGTTGGTCTCGACGCTCAGAGCGCTCTCCACCAGGGTCAGACCCGACCGGTCGTCGACGAGCGCCACGTACTCCACGTCGGCAGGAGTCCAGGGAGCCGCCGGGTGCGGGCCGAACGCCCCTTCGCTGGCCAGCCCGACCACGGACCCGGTCGCGGCCATCCCGAGCCGGGCCTTGCGCACCACGGTCTCCCGCGCCGAGCCGACCCGCCGCACCTCGCCGGTGAACGTACCGAGCGCGTCGGTGTCCACCGGCGCCACCCGCACACTCATCCCGAGCCGTCGGCGCAGCAGCGGACGCAGCGCCCACTGTTTGCCGTGCATGGTGGCCAGGCAGGCCACCACGCCATGGAACGGTGACGCCTCCACACCACCGATCCTACCCGGGATAAGAAGCAGGATTCCGGAATTCGGTTACGTGTCGGAGCGGTCGCCCGGGCTGTGGTGTCATCGTGGTGACGTAGCGGTACCGGTCGCCGGCGGCGCCCGGGTGGTCGAGGTCGATCGGGATCCACTGGGCGTCGGCCGCCCCGCAGGTCCGGAAAAGGGCCGGCGTAGCAGTCGCCGTTGTTGCAGTCCGGAGTGCCGGCGTCGGATCCTCGGCCCGCACCGGCGCGGCGGCGGTGACGATGCCGATCCGGGTCCGGCCGGGGCCACCGGCCAGCCGCACGATGTCCTCGTAGATCTCCCGGTTGTCATCGGTGAGCGCGCCGCCACAGCGACACCTGACATCGCATCCGGGTCCAGCCACGCCCGGCGGAAGGGGGTCCGCCGGTGTCGTCCGGTCTCCACGTGGGCCTGCCCCTGCCAGGCACCGGCGCCGGCACAGCGGGCCACCACCGTCGCCTCCGCGGCTGTGGCCGGCCGATGCCACCGCTCCACCGGCAGGCGGCGGCTGGGCCCGTCCGCAGGCACCAGCCAGTGCACGTCTCCGGCGGGGTCGCGTAGCGCGGAGGCGAATCCGTCCCCGTTCACGCGCGTACCACCATGTCGCGACGCACGGCCTCGACCTGGCGGGCGAACCGGCCGTCCGGGACCGCCGACGCCACGGCGTGCGCGTCGGACCAGTCGTCCACGTCCCGCAGCACGGGCAGCGGCACGGGGCGTAACCCGCGTCCGGTCAGCGCGGACCATGTCGATCGGCCCGTGACCGGCGTCGACATCGGCACCGCCCGTAGCATCACGGCCTGCCGGGGGTCGCGCAGCCCGAGCGCCCACCAGCCGCCGTCGTGGGCGAAGCCGAGCGCCGCGTCGGCATCTTCGAGCCGGCGCACGGCGGCGGCCAGCGACGCCGGGGTCAGTTGCGGGGTGTCCATCCCGATCTGCAGCACCCCGCGGCCGGGGAACATCTCGGCGACGTCGAGGTGGGCGTGCGCGAGCCGGTCGGCGAGGTCCGTGCCGCGCTGCGGCAGAACCGACCAACCGGCGAGGGCGGCGGTCAGCTCCACGCCGTCCACGGCTTCCGCGAGATGTCCGGCCAACGCCAGAACCGGCGTCACCCCTGGTGTCCCCCGGACGGCGTCCAGGGTGTCGAGCAGCGCGGCGGCGGCCAGCAGGGCGGCCTGGACGGGAGTCACCGGCGGGCACAGCCGGGTCTTCACCAGACCGGGCACGGGCGCCTTGGCCATCACCAGTACGACGGTCACCGCGACTTCCGGACGGTACGCAACACGGCGGCGAAGTCTCGGGTGGCCCGCAGGGTGCCCCGTACCGAGCCGGAGACCTTGGAACGGGTGCCGGCAGCGCGTGGTGCGTAGGTGACGTCCACCTCGCGGATGCGCCAGCCCGCCGCGGCGGCTCGGATCAACAGCTCCAGCGGATAGCCGAAGGCCCGGTCGGTGACCCCAAGGGCGAGCAGCGCCTCCCGGCGCGCCACCCGCATCGGGCTGAGGTCGCGCAGCGGCATGCCCCGGTGCCGCAGCAGCGCGGCGACCAGCGCCGTGCCCGCCCGGGCGTGCCAGGGCCACACCCCGGCGCCGACCGGTCGGCGACGGCCGACGGCCAGATCAGCGACCCCGTCGGCGACGAGGGCGACCAGAGCGGGTAACTCCCGGGGAGCGAAGGAGCCGTCGGCGTCCAGCACGCAGACCAGTTCCGTGTCGGCGGCCTCGACCCCGGTGTGCACGGCCGCTCCGTACCCGCGCCGTGGTTCGTGCACCACCCGGGCCCCGTGCCGGGCGGCCACCTCGGGTGAGCCGTCGCGCGACCCGTTGTCAACGACGATCGCCCGGTACCCGGGCGGCAACGCGGTCAGCACGGCGGGCAGAGCAGCGGCCTCGTCCAGGCACGGCAGCACCACGTCGATCTGTGTCGGCATACCGCCGACGCTAGGGCCGCCCGACGGCGGTGCGCGCTCGATTCAACCTTACGGAACACTTACCGTGCCGACACTCCTTACCGTCCGGTGACGTACCGGCGAAGCGGCTGACAGCGGAGGAACCGAGCCGTACCGTCCGGTCGACATGAGACCCGGTGCCACCGTTTCCCGCTCGTCCGTCCACCACCGCCTCCCGGATCGACACCGGGGGGACCTGCTGGTGCTGGGCGTCGAGGCGACGCTGCTGGTCACCGCCGTGGCGGTGGGCGCGATGCTCAACCGCGCCGGAGTGGGCCTGCACGCCGACGCCGCGCCGCTCTACGCCACCTGGAGACCGCACCTGGGCTGGGGCACGCCGGCCGCGTTGGCGATCGCCGTCGCGGTGGTCGGCCCCGGAACGCAGTGGGCCCGCACCGCCCGGTGGGGCCCTCTGCTGTCCGTCGGCTACCTGGCGGCGGTCGGCTGGACGCTCGCCCTGGCGCTGGTGGACGGCTGGTCGGCGGGGCTGACGACACGGCTCACCGCGCAGGCGGAGTATCTGCACGAGGTACCCCGGGTCACCGACGACGGGCGGATGCTGGCCGGTTTCGCGGACCGCATCCTGGACTTCCAGCCGGACTCGTGGTCCACCCACACGGCCGGCCATCCACCAGGTGCCCTGCTGGTGTTCGTCGCACTCGACCGGGCCGGCCTGGGCGGTGGCACGGCCGCGGCGATGGCCTGCGTCCTGGTCGGGGCGAGCGTCGTGGTGTCCGTGCCGATCGCCCTACGGGCACTGGGCGCCGGAGGGGCCGCCCGCACGTCGTTGCCGTTCCTGGTGCTGCTGCCCGGAGCGGTCTGGGCGGGTGCCTCCGCCGACGGTCTCTTCACCGGGGTAGTGGCTGCCGGCCTCGCGCTGCTGGCCGTGCGGGGAACCGCGACCGCGTTGGCGGGCGGCGTGCTGCTCGGCTTCGCGCTGTACCTGTCCTACGGCTTCGTGCTCGTCGCGCCCCTGGCTCTCGTCGTGCTCGCGCTGCGTCCAGGAGGCCGGGTTGCCGCGCTGCTCGCCGGTGCGACCGGGGTGGCCACTGTGGCGACGGTGTTCACCGTCGCGGGTTTCCACTGGTGGCAGGGGTACGACCGGGTGGTCGAGCGCTACTACCAAGGCTGGGCGGCCGACCGTCCGTACGCCTACTGGGTCTGGGCGAACCTGGCGGCGCTGCTGCTCTCTGCCGGTCCGGTCGTCGGACCGGCACTGCGCCGCACTCTGCACGCGGCCCGCCGGGCCTGGCGAGGGTGGGACGGTTCCCCGGCACCGGCCGCTTGGACGCCCGGCACCGGCAGACCAGCACCTGGCGGTGACCCGCTGACCCACGTCGCGGTGCGGAACCGGCGGCTCGGCGCGCTCGCGCGACGGGTCGGGACACTGGGGCCGACCGTTCTGCTACCGGCCGCTGCGGTGCTGGCGGTGCTCGCCGCCGACCTGTCGGGCATGAGCAAGGCGGAGGTCGAGCGGATCTGGCTACCGTTCACGGTCTGGCTGCTCGTCGCCGTGGCGCACCTACCCGCCGCGACGCACCGCTGGTGGCTGGCCGGGCAGGCGCTCACCGCCCTCGCCGTCAATCACCTCGTGTTCACCGTCTCGTGAGCCGCCCTGCCGCCGGTGGCGGGCCGGGGCGGGCCGCTCAGACCGACACGGCGGCGCGTTCCCGCAGCGGATCCGTGGCGAAGGCGGCCACCCCGTCGGCGAAGCTGACCCGTGCGGTGTATCCGAGCAGGTCACGTGCGCGGCGAGGGTCGGCGACCACGTGCCGCACGTCGGCCGGCCGGGCACCGCCGACGACCACCGGCGCCGGACCGTCCATCGCCGCCGCCAAGGCGGTGGCGAGATCACCGACTGTGTGCGGCCGGCCGGAGCAGACGTTCACCGGCACCAGGCCGTCCGGAGCCGGAGCGGTCAGCGCCAGCACGTTGGCGCGCGCCACGTCGGAGACGTGCACGAAGTCGCGCTGCTGCAAGCCGTCCTCGTAGAGGCGCGGCGGCCGGCCGTGGGCCAGCGCCGACCGGAAGATCGACGCGACTCCGGCGTACGGCGTGTCGCGGGGCATCCGGGGGCCGTACACGTTGTGGTAGCGCAGTGCCCAGACCCCCGCCCCGGTCTGCCGGCTCCACGCGGCGGCCAGGTTCTCCTGGGCCAGTTTGCTGGCCGCGTAGGTGCTGCGCGGTTCGAGCGGGGCGTCCTCCGGCACGAGCGCGCTGGCGAGTGCGCCGGCGCAGACCGGGCAGGTGGGGTCGTACCGGCCGACGGCGACATCGGCGGCGCGGCGTGGGGCCGGCCGGACGACGCCGTGCCGGGCGCACGTGTATCGCCCTTCGCCGTAGACGACCATGGAACTCGCCAGCACCAGGCGAGACACGCCGGCCCGGTGCATCGCTGCCAGCAGCACCGCCGTGCCGTAGTCGTTGTGGCTGACGTAGTCGGGCGCATCCGACGGGTCCAGCCCGTGCCCGACCATCGCCGCCTGGTGACACACGGCGTCGACGCCCGCCAGCAGATCGTCGAGCAGGTGCGCATCGCGGATGTCGCCGACGACCGGTTCATGGCGGCGGAACCACTCGGGCGGCTCACTCCCGTGCGCCTGGGGCAACAGCGCGTCCAGGCACACCACCTGATGGCCTTGCGCGACGAGCAGGTCCGCGACCTGCGATCCGATGAACCCGGCGGCGCCGGTGACGAGTACCCGCATTGCGTCACGCTAGGTCAGCGGAGAAGCCGCCGGGGCTCGTTCGGCTCCGACGTCAGCACTTCGTAAGGGGACGGCCGGTAAGCCTTCGGTAATGCGGCAAAGCCCGCCCGAGGGCGCCGTTGCCGGTTAGCGTCCTGCACGAAGCCCGTCGCGTCCGGTCCGACGGCCTCGCCGACTGGAGGAACCGTGCCAGCCGACCCGCCGTCCGACGAACCACCTGCCGCCTACCCGGCGCGGCTGTGGCGTACGTTGGACCGGCATCGCCCGCCCGGAGCCGACGCCGCCGCCGACGCGTGGCGCAGTCCGGTGCGTGGTCCCTGGCTGACGTCCGTGTTCGGCGTCGTCCTGCTCGCCACGCTTCCGTTGGTGATCATCACCGGTTTCCTGGACTGGATCGCGTACGGTCCCCAGCTCGGCCAGGCATTTCCCAGCGACGTGGGCTGGCTGCACCCTCCCGTCTTCGACTGGCCGACCCGTCCCGCCTGGCTGTTCCGGCTCACCCAGGGACTGCACGTGACGCTCGGCATCGTGCTGCTACCGGTGGTCGTGGCGAAACTCTGGTCAGTGGTACCCAAGCTGTTCGACTGGCCGCCGGCCCGGTCCGTGGCCCAGGTGCTCGAACGGCTCTCCCTGCTGCTCCTGGTGGGCGGAATCCTCTTCGAGACGGCCACCGGCCTGCTCAACATCCAGTACGCCTACCTGTTCGGATTCGACTTCTACACCGCGCACTGGTACGGCGCCTGGATCTTCACCGCCGCCCTCGTCGCGCACGTGCTGATCAAGCTTCCTCGTACGATCTCCGCGCTGCGCGGCCCGCGCTTCATGCGTACGACGGCGGAGGAGACAGTGCCGGAGCCGCCGGATCCGGACGGGCTGGTGGCCCGCCGGCCCGGCCCGGCGACAATGAGCCGGCGTGGCGTCCTCGCCCTGACCGGGGGCGGCGCGTTGCTGCTGGCCGCGCTGACCGTCGGGCAGGGCCTGGACGGGGTGCTGCGCCGTACCGCGCTGCTGCTACCGCGGGGCCGGCAGCACGACGACGGACCCAATGGTTTCCCGGTCAACCGGACCGCCGCCGCGGCCGGTGTCCGACCCGACGACACCGGTGCTCAGTGGCGGCTGACGGTGCGCGCCGGCAGCCGCACGGTGGAGGTGGACCGCGACGGCCTGCTCGCGATGACGCAGCACACCGCGGACCTGCCGATCGCCTGCGTGGAGGGCTGGTCGACGACGCAGACCTGGACGGGGGTACGGCTACGGGACCTCGCGGCGCTGGTGGGCGCAGCCGGCAGCGCCGTGGCGCGGGTCGAGTCGCTGGAACGGGGCGGCCTGTTCCGTCAGGCCCGGTTACAGGTCAACCAGGTCCGCCACCCCGACTCGCTGCTCGCCCTGAGAGTCAACGGCGTGGACCTCTCGGCCGACCACGGCTACCCCGCCCGCGTCGTCGTGCCGGCGCTGCCGGGCGTGCACTGCACGAAGTGGGTCCGCGACATCACCTTCGAGGACCAGCCTGATGACTGAGTTCCGGCGTGACTACGGCGCCGCGCCCTGGCACCTGCTGCTCCTGCTGGGCTGCTTCGCGGTGACCGGCTGGATTGCTCTGCGGCTGGCCGGAGAACCGGCCGCCGGCCGGATGCTGCTCTGGTTCGTCGGCGCGGTCGTCGCCCACGACCTGCTCCTGTTCCCTTTCTACGCGCTGGTCGACCGGGCGCTGCGCGCCGCGGTGTGCGGCCCCGGGCGCCGATCGGCGCTGAATCACGTGCGGGTGCCCGCGCTCGCCTCCGGACTGCTGCTGCTCGTCTATCTTCCCGGCATCCTCGGGCTCGGCGGCGACACGTACACGGCGGCGACCGGCCTGACCCCGCAGCCGCTGCTGGCCCGCTGGCTGCTGGCCAGCGCAGCGATCTTCGCGGTCAGCGCGGCGTTCTACGCGCTGCGGCACCGTCGTGGCACGCTGCGTCCGCAGCGACGCCGGACTCCAGGACGAGCAGCCCGTCGACCACCGGCGGAGACGTGAGAATCAGGTGATCCGGCGCGACCAGGGGCCGGTCCGACATCCGCTCATGTCCGGTCCTCGTAGCACTTCCCTGCCCGGTGCGGACGCCTTGACCGCTGGCGTTCTCGCCCTCGCCGCCTGCGGCGCCGCGGCGCGGGTATCGGCCGCTCGGCGTGGTCAGAGGCCGGCGGCGGCGTCGTACCGGCGCCGCAGGTCGGCCATCTCCGACGGGGGCAACGCCTCCCTGAGTGCCAGGACCTCGTACTTGTCGGGGAACATCTCCCGTAGCCGGTCGACGAACCTGACGTCGGCGGTCGCCTCGACCACCTTGATGCCGGGAGGCTGGGTGGTCATGTCCATGATCACCGGGCCGACGAGTTTGACCGCCCCGTCCCAGTGGCGCTTCTGTTCGGCGACGCCGCAGAGGTGGAAGCCGTAGACCGTCCGGACGTCGGCCAGGGTGGCGGCCCCGGTGGGCTCGTGGCCGTAGACATGGACTCCGCAGACGACCGCCGGCGCGGCCTGCTCTCCGGCCGGCACCTGCGGGGCGGTGTGCCCGGCGTGCTGGTGATGTGCCGGGTCCGCCTGCTCGAGGGTCGTACGCATCCGGGCCAGGATCTGCCGGCGGAGATCTGCCGGGTCCGTCCTCGGGGTGGTCGAGGTGACCACGGCGGCCACACCGATCGACGCGGCCAGCAGGCACACCTCGATCCACACGACGCGGCTCCGGTACCAGCCGCCGACGCCTACCCGGGAAGTCATGATCGTTCTTCACCTCGTCGCGGTTCCTGATGGTGGCGGAGGGCACCGACGGTGGGGTGGCGCGTGCCGCGCCACCCCACCGCAGATGCTGTTACCGAGCGGTGCAGGTGAGGGTGGGTGTGGAGTTGGTGCCGTTCCAGGAGGCGTTGAAGCCGAAGCTGGTGGAGCCGTTGGCGCTCAGGGAACCGTTGTAACCGACGTTCGACGCGGTGACCGACGAACCGCTCGAGGTGACCGTCGCGTTCCAGGCGTTGGTGATGCTCTGGCCGTTGGGCCAGGTCCATGCCACCGTCCATCCGGAGATGGCGGCGTTGCCGGCCCGGACGGTGACCTCGGCGCCGAATCCACCGGACCACTCGTTGGTCTTGCGGTAGGTGGCGGTGCAGGCACCGTTTCCGGCCGGCGGCGGCGTGGTGGGCGGCGGAGTCGTCGGCGGCGGGGTGGTGGGCGGCGGCGTGGTGGGCGGCGGGGTCGTCGGCGGCGGGTTGCCGCCGCCGCCGAAGATCACGTCACTGCAGAGGTAGTACGGCTGGTCGAGGTGGGACGCCTGCCAGATGGTGTAGACGACGTGCCGCCCGGTGCGGTTGCCCGCGTTCACCTGCGCCTCGTAGAGCCCGGTGGTCGGGTAGCTGCCGGTGCGGAGCACCAGTTCCAGGCTGTTCCAGGTGAGGGGCTGGGTGGTCGGGTCGAAACCCTGCTTCGTGATGTAGATCAACATGTAGTCGGCGCCGTGCTTGGCGCCGTCGGTCAGCGTGAGGGTGAAGTTGTTCGGCATCGGCTTCGCGGTCCACGCGCCGACCGCGTCGAGCGAGGCGTACAGGCCGCCCTGGGTGCGACCGCCGCTGCACAGCTGTCCGTCCGGCACGGCGGCCTGGTGGTTGCCGCCGACGTTCTCGCGGTACAGGCCGTTCCAGTTCCACATGGTGTTCGGGTTGGCCTGCCACGCCTGCCAGCACATCGGGTCGGTCTGGGCCATGGTGGGGTTGAGGTGATCGGAACCCCAGCGCTCCCAGCATCCGTAGTTGCGTGTCGGCGGGTTGGTGACCGATCCGTGCGCCGAGGCCGGATCGGCCTGGTTGACGACGACCATCGTGAACGAGGCGAGGAGAACTGCGACCGCGCCCAGTCCCAGACGGCGTCCTGTCCGTGAGATTTTCATGATGCTCCAGTGGATGCGCCGGCGCCCAGTGGCCCTCGCTGGGTGCCCACCCCGGAGAAGGTGACGCCGATCGATTCAAGCCGTCCCAGGGGTGGACGGCACTGCTGCCCAGCAGCGCATGGCGACTCCCAGCCACGATGTTAGTAAAGACGGCTGTCAATGTAAATTGATACCGGCGTATCGGGTCAGACCGCGAGGGCCGCGCGTACCTCACGCTCCGCCGTTACTCCCCCTCGCCGTGCGAGGTGACCCGGCCGGATTCGAGGACGTGGTAGCGGTTCGCCGGATACCGCTGGTCAGACGACGGTCACGATGACTTTCCCGAGGGCTCGGCCCTCTCCGACGTGGGCCAACGCCTCGGGCACCTCATCGAGGGTGAAGGTCCGGTCGATGTGGATGGTGAGGTCACCCGTGGCGCAGAGGTCGGCCACCGGTTCGAAATGCGTCGGCCCTTCCTTGACGGCGAGCACACCCAGGCGGCGGTGGGTGAGCCGGCCGGCCGCGGCACCGATCGTCAGTACGCGGAGCAGCGCCGGGACCGAGCCGCCGACGCACCGGTAACGGCCGCCGGGGGCCAGTGCCCGGCGGTAGTCGAACACCGACCGGTGCGCGACCAGGTCGAGGATGAGGTCGTACGGGCCGCTGCGGGTGAAGTCCTGGCTGCGGTAGTCGATCACCTCGTCCGCGCCGACCGATCGCATGAAGTCGAGCTTGCCGACGTTGTCGACGCCGGTCACCTCGGCGCCGAACCGCTTGGCGACCTGAATGGCGAATGAGCCGGATCCGCCGCCGGCACCGTTGATCAGAACCCGTTTTCCGGCTGCCGCGCCTTGAGTCCCTTGCCATGCGATGACTCCCGCCTGCGGAATCGCTGAGGCCTCGGCGTAGGTCAGGGCGGCGGGCTTGTGGGCCAGAACCGACTCGGGAGCGATCGCGTACTCGGCGAAGCCGCCCTTGAGCATGAGGTTGTCACCGTACACCGCGTCACCGGGCCGGAACCGGGTGACCGCCGGGCCGACCGCATCGACCCGGCCTGCGATGTCCGAACCGAGTGTCCGGCGTGCCGGTGAGCGCAGCCCACCGATGCGCGAATACAGCGGCGAGCCGCGCAGGGTCTCCCAGTCGCTCAGGTTGACCGAGGTCGCTGCGATCTTGACGAGCACCTGCCGGCCGGTGGGAGACGGCTTGGAGACGTCCTCGATCCGTAGCACATCCGGCGACCCGTACCGGTCGTACACAATCGCTTTCATCCACGCACCCCTAGCCCTTCACCCAGGCGCTCCGGCCGCACTATGCCCACGGCCGGCCGGCAACGGCCTCTTGGTAGCAGACAGAGACAAGGGATCAACCGCCTCCACGTATGGGACGTTGCGCAAGGATCAGAGCGTCGCCAGCACCCCGGCCAGAACGACCAGGCAGCACCCGATCTCGATCATCCCGACCTGCACAGGGCGGAGCCGGCGTGCCGGCAGCAGCGCGGCCCGGAGCAGGAGCAGCAGGAAGACCGGACCGAGCAGCACATCCAGCAGCCAGACCACGGCGGCCAGGGCGAGCACGTGGTATCCGACGGAGAGACGGAGGAAGCGGCTGTCACCGCGTTGCCGGATCATCGTCTTGACATAGAGGACAGTGCCGAACAAGTAGAGCAGGAGCACTGCGAAGGCCGGGGTGACCCGGGTGACGGACACACCGGCGATGGTCGCCGCGACGAAGACCAGCAGGCAGCTCTGCGCCACCGAGGCCAAGTCGTTGAGCAGGGCCCGTTCCCGGCGACGCCAGGCGTATCCGGCGTTGACCGCCAGCAGCGCGGCGTAGCCCGGGGCGTACCAGAGGACGGCGGGCCGGGCGAGCGCCACAGTCGCCGCGAGCGGCGCCGCCAGCAGGCCGTACACCAGCAGCTGGGGGGTGAAGCGGCTCGGCCGACGGCTCTTGATCGCCTGGAAGGCGTAATACGACAGCAGGTAGCCGGTCAGCCAGGCGCCGAGCAGCGGCAGGTGCGGCCAGCGCGGGCCGGCCAAGGCCACCCCCACGGTGTACGGCAGCAGGAGCATCGCCCACGCGCCGTGCTGGGGTGGGACGAACTGCCGCACGCGGCGGCGGCGCATCGCCGGGCGGTCGGCTACGACAGCGGTGTTCATGGTGGTCACCGGACCTCGAACAGGCCACGGGCGCCGCGCTCGGCGTCGACCATGGCGTGGCTGACGAACGGGTAGTGCCCGGCTGCGGGGAAGACCGTCTCCACGAAGCCGCCGCCGGCCGGGGTGAGGGACAGCACCTGGGCTCCGCCGGGGTCGGTCGGCCGGTTCTCCCAGTGCCCCTCCCGGTAGACGGTGTCGAACTGGGCGCCGACGATGTGGAACGAGCTGTCTCGGTTGGGGCCGGCGTCGAGCAGCCAGACTCGGACCCGTTCACCGGCCCGGGCGGGCAGCGGACGGTGCGCGTACTGGGCGGGGTAGCCGTTGAAGACGACGGCGTCGGGGCGCTCCGCCTGCATCGCGGCCAGGTCGCCGGGCTCGCCGTCCGGGCCGAGGTAGAACTCGGACTGGACGAGCACGTACTCGCGATCGACGCGGGGCAGGTCGGGCGGGTCGACGATGACCGCACCGTACATCCCGTTGCCGATGTGGTGCAGCATCGGCATGGTCGAGCAGTGGTACATCCAGATGCCGGCGCGGGTCGCGGTGAACCGGTAGGTCAGCCGCTGCCCGGGGTCGATCGGGCGCATCACCTCGTCCGGGGCGACGGCACCGGCGTGGAAGTCGATGCCGTGGTCCAGGGTGCCGTCGTTGACCAGGGTGATCTCGAAGGTGTCGCCGACCCGGCCGCGCAACACCGGGCCGGGCACGGTTCCGTCGAAGGTCCACAGCCGCTGCCGTACCCCGGGCGCGACCTCCCGGACGACTTCCCGGACGTGCAGCTCCCGCCGGTGCAGCCGGCCGGGCGGCGCGGGCGGCGCGGTGGCGTCCCGGGCGACGAAGGCCGCGCCAGGGTCGGCCATGGCATCGAGGCGCGGCCTCGTTCCCTCCGTCGCCACGGCCGTCCCTGTCGGAGCGGTCACCGTGGCCCCCGTCGGGACGATCCGCAGTGTCATGCCGGCCTGCCGGTGGGCGGGCAGGGAGCACCAGCCCTCCACCCTCGCCCCGATCACGCCGGCGTCCAGCCGGGCGTCGCCGTCCCGCGTCAGCAGCGGTGTCCTCGCCCCGGAGGCCAGGACGAGGTCGTGGCGGCGGTTGTCCCGGTTGGTCAGCTCGATGACCAGTCGATCGCCCCGGGGCACGTCGATCCGGTCGGGGTGGAAACGCATGCCGTCTGCGACCACTGTGACCGTGGTGGTGTGCCCGGTCGGGGTGACGGCGGTGGCGGCGGCGGGGACGGGTGCGTCACCGGAGACGCGTTGGGCGGCGACCCCGACGAGGACGGCGACGAGGACGAGGGCGAGACCCACGGCTGCTCCGCCGAGCGGGCGGGGCACGGGGGCTTCGGTGCGCGCGGACACGGGTTACCTCCGGGCGGTGAGCAGGACCCGCACGGCCGGCACGAGGAACTGCACCAGCGCGGCGAGGACCAGCAGTGAGGTGGTGATGCGGACGAACGGCGGGGTGGGCAGGACGAGGACCAGCAGGGCGGCGTTGGTCATCGCGACGCGCTGCGGGCCGTGCCGCTCCAGCAGGGCGGCGCGGCGGCGCACCGGCGCGGGTCCGCCGCCGAGCACCACGGGCAGCAGGTGGGTCAGGGCTCCGACGAGGACCTGGGCGACGAAGCCGACCAGCAGCGGGAGCAGCACCGCACCGAAGCGGTCGGCCGCGCCGGCCGGGTCCGCAGGGGGCAGCAGCGTCGCGGCGTCCACGGCGAGAGCGACCATCAGCCAGCCGCCGGCCGCGGCGAGCGACCAGGACGCGAACGCGTACGGGGGGCGGGTGCGCGCGACGGCCAGCGCGGGGCGCAGGGCGATCAGCGCGCCGAGGGCGAACAGGCTCAGCCCGGCCGCGGCGACCACCCGCCACCAGGCGAGCAGGCCGACGCCCAGCAGGACCAGTCCGGTCGTCGCCACCGGCAGCGCGACGGTGGCGGCGCGGACCGCACCGTCGGCCATCCGGGTACGCAGCACGGTGGGCCAGAGCGTCAGCAGCGTCCCGAGGACGGTCAGCGTCACCCAGCCGAGCAGGTTCACGTGCGCGTGGAACAGCAGCAGCCGGGGGCGCAGCGGGTCGTCGATCACCAGTATCCCGGCGCCGACCGGCACGCCGGCGAGCAGGGCCACGGTCGCCGCCAGGTAGTAGCGGACCGTGACGGAGAACCGGGCCGGCAGGGCGCGGCGCAGCCGGTGGGTGAGCGCGACGAGGTGGGCGGTCACCGCGACGAAGACCAGCGTAGCGCCCGCCACGCCCAGCCAGGGGCGGTCGGCCGTGCCGCCGGTCAGGACCGCCAGCACGCCCACGTTGAGCGCGGCCAGCCGGGCCGCCTCGGCGCGGCGGCGGTCCGGGGCGGGGGCACGCAGCACGGCGGCGGCGAAGTGGGCGCTCCACACCACGACGGCGTTGCTGACCGCACCGAGCAGCAGCAGGTGGATGGCCGTCCAGCGCCACGCCGGGAGGAACGGGTGGACGAAGGCGAGCACGACCAGCCCGGCCAGGTAGGCCAGCGGCAGCGCAGCGACCCGGCGGTGCCAGCCGGCCCGCCGAAGGCCCGCCGCCACGGCCGGAGCGGTCGCCGGGCCGGGGGCCGGGGCGGCGGGACCGGCCGACGCGACTGCCGAGACGGTCGGCCCGGCCCCCGGGCCCGAGGACGCGGTCGGGGCGGAGTCGCCGCGGGTGCCGGCCATCACCGCACCGCCGGCACGACCGGCGGGACGGCCGCCGTCCGGGTCCGCCGCCGGGCGGCGCGGACCAACGCGGCCACCACTCCGCCGACGAAACCGAGCACCGCCAGGACGTTGCCGACGCCGCCCCAGCGCCACCCGGCCGGCACGCCGAGCACGTCGCCGACCAGGACCCGGATCGTCAGGGTGGTGTGCAGCAGGGCGAGCGGGGCGTACAGCCACGGTCCGTAGGGCAGTGGGCGGCGAAGCACCGCCGGCAGGATCACCGGAGCGTGCGCGAAGATCATCGACATGGTGAAGCCCAGGAAGACCAGGTGCAGGGTGGCGTCGTAACGGGAGCCGCCGGTGACCGGCCCGGCACCGGCCCACAGCAGGCCGGCCAGCGCCAGCCAGGCGTACCCGGTGAGCAGGCCGACCGCGACGTAGCGGGGCAGGCCGACGGCGCGCACCGTGCGGCGGGCGACGTCGCAGACCACCAGCCAGGCCACCGTCGCGAGCAGGCCGACCCCGAAGAGGTACGCCCCGACGGCCGGCCAGAGCGCGGTGGCGGTGGCGCCGGCGGTCAGCATGCCGAGGGCGGCGAGGAACCAGCCGACGCCGTGCCGGGGCAGCGTGAGGTGAGCGAGTTCCAGACGCTCCCCGGCGATGGTGGCCACCACGAAGGTGGCCAGCCAGGGCACGATCTCCGGCACGCTGAGGCCGGCGAGCCAGAGGAGGGTGGCGGCGTACCAGCTCAGCGCGCCGGTGACCTGGGCCAGCAGCGCCGGGCCGGGCTGCCGCCACCACAGCCGCTGGTAGATCAGCAGCAGCAGCACCGAGGCGAGCATGAGCAGCAGCCGGCCGGGCAGGCTCGGCCCGGTCAGCACCAGCAGCACCGCTCCGGCGCCGGAGCAGGCGGGCGCGAGCAGGGCCCACCGGGTGCCGAGGGCCACCGCGCGTTCCAGCGCCACCAGGGTGCCGACGAAGCCCAGCACCATCAGCGGGCCGTGCACCTGCTCCAGTGGGACGTGAGGCGCGGGCACCGGCAGGCCGAGCAGCAGCAGGGCGGCGTAGAGACCGCTCACCAGGGCGAAGCCGCCCGCAGCGAGGACGGAGAGCCGCCACTGTACGGCGATCGGCCGTGGGTTCATGCCGGCTCTTCGGTGATATTCGGCAGGGCCAGCCGCACCACGCAGGCGTCGGGTGCGCCGAAGGGTTCGAGCACGGCGCCGGCCGGTGAGGCACCGGCGTGTTCGAGCGTGCCGCGGACCACGCCGACGTGCAGGGCGCAGATCGCGTCGGGGTTGCGGTTGACCAGCTCCAGGAAGGGACAGGTGTGCAGGTGGATCTCGGTCGCCCCGTCGGCCGTCCGGTGTCGGCGGGGACTGAAGCCCAGCCCGCGCAGGACGTCGAGCAGCGTATCGACCGGCTCCCTGCCGGGCGGGGTGGCGGCGGCGAGGTGGCGTCCCCAGTCCTGGCCGGCGCGGGTGGCCTCCGCCCGGACGTCTCCGTGGCCCCGCCGCGACAGGTGGTCGAGCAGGGCGGCGGCGAGTGCCCGGTACGGCGCGGGGGCCGGGGCCTCCGCGACGGCCACCCGGTAGCGCCACGCCGGCCGTCCGGGCTGGCCCCCACTGGCCCGCGCCTTGACCAGCAGTCCGGCGTCGACCAGGCGGTCGAGGTGGGCGCGGGCGGTGGACAGGTGCAGGCCCGTCCGCTCCCCCACCTCGGCGATCGTCATGCCGGCGCCGGCGGCGCGCACGAGCTCCAGGATCGAGGCCCGGCTGGCGGTGCCGAGAGCCCGGTGGCGCTGCGGGTCGATGGTCTCGCCGACCGGCCCTGTTCTCGGGGTTTCCACGTTAGATAACGTTACAACGTCGTTCAACCGCAAAACCCTGGAGGGTTCCATGTCCGCCTCACGCTCCCCGGCCGACCGCGAGGCCGCGCAGGCCGTCGTCCGGCACCACGCCCAGCTCGCCGCCGACCTCGACCGGCACGTCGGAAGCCTGCTGACCGCGGCCGACCAGGGTGACGCCGCCGGCGCGCTCCGGCACCGCGACGAACTGCTCCGATGGCTCCGCGACGAACTGCTGCCGCACGCGCACGCCGAGGAGGACTCCCTCTACGCCGCCGCCGGTGAGCGGGCCGAGGGTGCGCTGCTGGTCCGGGGCATGCTCGACGAGCACCAGGCGATCACCGGCCTGGTCGCCGAGCTGGAGACCGGCAACCGGCCGGTACGCCTCGCCGGCACCGCGCGCGCCCTCGCCGCGCTCTTCGCCGTCCACCTGGCCAAGGAGAACGACCTGGTCGTCCCGCTGCTGGTGGACGCGGCCGACGTCTCGCTGGCGAAGTTGCTGGAGGGGATGCACGATCTGCTCGGCTCCTCGGAAGTCTCGAATGGCGGCGGGGGTGGCTGCGGCTGCGGTGGTGACCGGGCACCGGCCGACGCGCCGGCCCCGACCCTCACCATCGATCCCCGGCTGGACGTCCGGCAGCTCCCGCACGACCAGCGCCACGCGCGGGTGCTGGCGGCGCTGGAGGCGCTGCCGGCCGGTGGAGCGCTGGTGCTGGTCGCCCCGCACGCACCCCGCCCGCTGCTGGCCGAGGTCGCAGCCCGCTACGGCGACGGCATGACCAGCGAGTGGCTGCAGGACGGGCCGGACGTGTGGCAGATCCGGCTCTCCCGCCGGCCGGTGACGGTCTGAGCAGTCTGTCGGTGCCAGGGCGGTGGGGATCAGGGCCCGCCGTCCCGGCGTACCGGGCCGTCCGGCCCTGCTGACGGAGGTTGCCGGTGCGCACGATGGAGTCGCCCACCCTCGTGGTCAGGAGACGAAGTGTGCAACTACTGCGGCTGTCGGGAGTTCCCGCTGATCGGCCGGCTCTCGGCCGAGCACGAGGCGATCGCGAACGCGGCCGGCCGGCTGCGCGGCGCGGTGCGGGCCTCCGGCCCGGACGCCCTGGTGGCGCTGGACGCGCTGCTGGCGCTGCTGATGCCGCACACCTCCACTGAGGAGGACGGCCTCTTCGTGGAGCTGCGGGCCGAGGGCAGCCTGGCCGGGGCGGTGGCGAAGCTCTGCGCGGAGCACGACGACATCCACGGCGTGCTCGGCGGCGTCGACCGGGCCGACCCGGACTGGCCCGCAGTGCTGGCCGCCCTGGACCGGCTCCACCGGCACATCGACAACGAGGAGCACGGTCTCTTCCCGGCCGCGGTGATCGCGCTGCCGATCCCGGCCTGGGACCGGATCACCCCGGCGGAGGCGGCGGCCAGGTGAGCCGGCCCGGATGTCGGCCGCTGCCGACGCCGCCCCGCGGCTACCGGCGGTGCGCCTCGGTGGTCTTGACCGGCACGGTCTCGCCGAGGTCGTAGAGGGCGTCGAGCACGTCCTCGGTCTGCCCGCGTCGCGGCCGCCCAGCGCGGCCCCACCCGGCCGGCACCAGGAAGAGCACGCTCCACAGTGGCCCCCGGTCCCGAACCTGCCCGGCGATCTCCGGCAGGGTGACACCGAGACGGCCGGGCCCCGCTCCGTGCCCCGCCGGTGACCGCCCGACCGGGCCCGAAGTCCCGCCACGGACCCGCAGGTACAAAGCCGATGATCTCGGGACTTTCGGCCCGGTTTCCCGAGGTTGTACGTCGGCACCATGGCCAGGACGCCCTCGCTCGGGGTTGCGCTCCGGCGCATCTGCCGAGAACGTGGGGCAGTACGGCCATCTATCGAAGGAATGAGGCGTATGTCGCGAGCCACCGATAGTGCGGGGCGGGCGCTGCTGGCCGTGGGCGGCCTCGTACGCCGGGCCGAGGTCTCCGCCGACGGCCGGACATTGCACCAGATCGGCGGCCGGGAGGCGGACGCCTTCTACCGGGACCGCTGGTCCTACGACAAGGTGGTGCGCTCCACGCACGGGGTGAACTGCACCGGCTCGTGCTCCTGGAAGGTGTACGTCAAGGACGGCATCATCACCTGGGAGCAGCAGCAGACCGACTACCCGAGCGTCGGGCCGGACCGGCCGGAGTACGAGCCTCGGGGCTGCCCCCGGGGTGCCGCCTTCTCCTGGTACACCTACTCCCCCACCCGGGTGCGCTACCCGTACGCGCGGGGCGTGCTGGTGGAGATGTACCGGGAGGCCAGGGGCCGCCTCGGTGATCCGGTGGCCGCGTGGGCAGACATCCAGGGCGACCCGGAACGACGCCGCCGCTACCAGAAGGCCCGCGGCAAGGGCGGCCTGGTGCGGATCACCTGGGACGAGGCGCAGGAGATGGTCGCCGCCGCGCACGTGCACGCGATCGCCGAGTACGGCCCGGACCGGGTCGCCGGCTTCTCCCCCATCCCGGCCATGTCGATGGTGTCGCACGCCGTCGGCGCCCGGTTCCTGTCCCTGCTCGGCGGCTCGATGCTGTCGTTCTACGACTGGTACGCCGACCTGCCGGTGGCCTCCCCGCAGGTCTTCGGCGACCAGACCGACGTGCCCGAGTCCGGGGACTGGTGGGACGCCTCCTACTTCGTCATGTGGGGCTCCAACGTCCCGGTGACCCGCACGCCGGACGCACACTGGATGGCCGAGGCGCGCTACCGGGGGCAGAAGGTCGTGGTGGTCAGCCCCGACTTCGCCGACAACGTCAAGTTCGCCGACGAGTGGATGCCCGCCCAGCCGGGCACCGACGGCGCCCTGGCGATGGCGATGGGGCACGTCATCCTCAAGGAGTTCTTCGTCGACCGGCGCACCCCACGCTTCGTCGACTACGTCCGCAGGTTCACCGACCTGCCGTTCCTGGTCACCCTGGAGCCGGGTGCCGACGGGGCGTACCGGCCGGGCAAGTTCCTCACCGCCGACGACCTGGGCGAGACCGACAAGGAGGCGGCCTTCCGGACGGTGCTCTGGGACTCGGCCACCGACGCTCCCGCCGTGCCGCGGGGCAGCCTCGGCCACCGTTGGGGCGAGCAGCAGGGCCAGTGGAACCTGGACCTGGGCGACCTGGAGCCGGCGCTGACCTGCCTCGGGGCGGGCGACGCGGTGGAGGTGGAGCTGCCTCGGTTCGACACCGACACCCCGCAGGCGCTGCGCCGGGGCGTGCCGACCCGCACGGTGCGGGGCCAGTTGGTGACCAGCGTCTTCGACCTGGTGCTGGCCCAGTACGGGGTGGGCCGCGACGGCCTGCCGGGCCAGTGGCCGACCGGGTACGACGACGTCGAGGCGCCGTACACGCCGGCGTGGCAGGAGCCGGTCACCGGAGTGCCGGCGGCGCAGGTGGCCCGGGTCGCGCGGGAGTTCGCCGACAACGCGGACCGCTCCGGCGGACGGTCGATGATCCTGCTCGGCGCCGGCACGAACCACTGGTTCCACTCCGACGCCACCTACCGGGCGATCCTGGCGCTGGTCACCCTCACCGGCTGCCAGGGGGTCAACGGCGGCGGCTGGGCGCACTACGTGGGGCAGGAGAAGTGCCGCCCGGCGACCGGCTGGGCGCAGCTCGCGTTCGGCCTGGACTGGGTCCGCCCGCCCCGGCAGATGATCGGCACCGCCTTCTGGTACGTGCACACCGACCAGTGGCGCTACGACACCTACTCCGCCGACGTGGTCTCCTCCCCCACCGGCACCGGCGCGTTCGCCGGCAAGCACACCATGGACCTGCTGGCCCAGTCGGCCCGCTCGGGGTGGATGCCGTCGATGCCCACCTTCGACCGCAGCCCGCTCGACCTGGCCGACGAGGCTCTCGCCGCCCGGCCGGACGACCCGGCGGGCTGGGTGGCCGAGCGGCTCGGCGAGGGCGACGTGAAGTTCGCCTGCACCGACCCGGACGCGCCGGAGAACTGGCCACGGGTGCTGACCGTCTGGCGGGCCAACCTGCTCGGCTCGTCGGCCAAGGGCAACGAGTACTTCCTGCGGCACCTGCTCGGCACCGACGCGAACCTGCGCGCCGAGGAGGCGCCGGAGGAGTTGCGGCCCAAGGACGTGACCTGGCGGGAGGAGGCCCCGGAGGGCAAGCTCGACCTGCTGCTGAGCCTGGACTTCCGGATGACCTCCACGACGCTCTTCTCCGACATCGTGCTGCCCGCCGCCACCTGGTACGAGAAGCACGACCTGAGCAGTACCGACATGCACCCGTTCGTGCACGCCTTCACCCCGGCGATCAACCCGCCGTGGCAGACCCGGACCGACTTCGACGCCTTCCACGGCATCGCGAAGGCGTTCTCCACGCTCGCCGGGCCGCGGCTGGGCGTACGCAAGGACCTGGTCGCGGCGCCGCTGCTGCACGACACCCCGGACGCGATGGCGACCCCGCACGGCCGGGTCCGCGACTGGGCGGCGACCGGGGAGACCCCGGTGCCGGGCCGGACCATGCCGAAACTGGTGGTGGTCGAGAGGGACTACGGCGCGATCGCCGACAAGATGGCCGCGCTCGGGCCGCTGATGGACACCCTCGGCACCACCGGCAAGGGCTTCTCGGTCGACGTGCGGCCGGAGGTCGAGTATCTGCGCCACAAGAACGGTGAGGTGCGCGGCGGCGCCGCGGACGGGCGGCCGTCGCTGGCGAAGGACACGCACGCCTGCGAGGCGATCCTGGCGCTGTCGGGCACCACCAACGGGCGGGTCGCCACCGCGGGCTTCCGGGACGTGGAGAAGCGCACCGGGGTACGCCTGGCGGACCTGGCGGCCGAGCACGAGGGCAAGCAGATCACCTTCGCCGACACCCAGTCCCGCCCGGTGCCGGTGATCACCAGCCCGGAGTGGTCGGGCAGCGAGCACGGCGGCCGGCGCTACTCCCCGTTCACCATCAACACCGAGCGGCTCAAGCCCTGGCACACGCTCACCGGCCGGCAGCACTTCTTCCTCGACCACGACTGGATGCACGAGGCCGGCGAGGCGCTGCCGATCTTCCGGCCGCCGTTGGACATGCACAAGCTCTTCGGCGAACCGAGACTCGGCCGCAACGGGGAGCTGGAGATCACCGTCCGTTACCTCACCCCGCACTCGAAGTGGTCCATCCACTCCGAGTACCAGGACAACCTGATCATGCTCACGCTGTCCCGGGGCGGGCCGACGATGTGGATGAGCGAGGCCGACGCGGCGAAGATCGGCGTCCGGGACAACGAGTGGATCGAGGCGGTCAACCGCAACGGCGTGGTGGTCTGCCGGGCCGTGGTGACGCACAAGATGCCCGAGGGCACGGTCTACATGTACCACGCCCAGGAACGGGTGATCGACGTGCCCAAGTCGGAGACCAACGGCCGGCGCGGCGGCATCCACAACTCGCTGACCCGGCTGCTGGTCAAGCCCACCCACCTCATCGGCGGGTACGCGCAGCTGTCCTTCGCGTTCAACTACCTCGGCCCGACCGGCAACCAACGCGACGAGGTCACCGTGATCCGCCGCCGCTCCCAGGAGGTGCAGTACTGATGCGGGTCATGGCACAGATGGCGATGGTGATGAACCTCGACAAGTGCATCGGCTGCCACACCTGCTCGGTCACCTGCAAGCAGGCGTGGACCAACCGCTCCGGCGTCGAGTACGTCTGGTTCAACAACGTGGAGACCCGCCCCGGGCAGGGCTACCCGCGCACCTACGAGAACCAGGAGCGCTGGCAGGGCGGCTGGGTGCGGACCCGCTCCGGCAAGCTCAAGCCACGCTCCGGTGGCCGGGTGAAGAAGATGTTCAGCATCTTCGCCAACCCGAAGCTGCCGTCCATGCAGGACTACTACGAGCCGTGGACGTACGACTACGAGCACCTGATCAACGCGCCGGCCGGCGAGGACACCCCGGTGGCCCGGCCGAAGTCGCTGCTCACCGGCCAGGATACGAAGATCACCTGGAGCGCCAACTGGGACGACTCGCTCGCCGGCGGCAACGAGATCGCCGCCGGTGACCCGGTGCTGGCGAAGGTCTCCGGCCAGGTGAAGCAGGAGTTCGAGAAGACCTTCATGTTCTTCCTGCCGCGCATCTGCGAGCACTGCCTCAACCCGTCCTGCGCGGCCTCCTGCCCGTCGGGGGCGATCTACAAGCGGGCCGAGGACGGCATCGTGCTGGTCGACCAGGACCGCTGCCGGGGCTGGCGGATGTGCGTGACCGGCTGCCCCTACAAGAAGGTCTACTTCAACCACCGCACCGGCAAGGCCGAGAAGTGCACCTTCTGCTTCCCGCGCATCGAGATCGGCCAGCCCACCATCTGCTCCGAGACCTGCGTGGGGCGGCTGCGCTACCTCGGGCTGATGCTCTACGACGCCGACCGCGTCGCCGAGGCCGCCGCCATCGCCGACGAACACGACCTGTACGACGCGCAGCGGTCGGTCTTCCTCGACCCGCACGACCCGGCCGTGGTCGCCGCCGCCCGCGAGGCCGGCATCCCGGACGACTGGATCGACGCCGCGCAGCGCTCGCCGATCTGGGACCTGATCATGCGCTACGAGGTGGCGCTGCCGCTGCACCCGGAGTACCGGACCATGCCGATGGTCTGGTACATCCCACCGCTGTCGCCGGTGGCCGACGCGCTGCGCGAGACCGGCCACGACGCGGAGGAGGCCGGCAACCTCTTCGGGGCCATCGACGCGCTGCGCATCCCGGTGGAGTACCTCGCCGAGCTCTTCACCGCCGGCGACCCGGAGCCGGTGCGCGGGGTGCTGAACCGGCTCGCCGCGATGCGCTCCTACCAGCGCCGGATCAACCTGGGCGAGGAGCGCGACGAGTCCATCGCCGCCGCGGTCGGCATGACCGGCGCGGAGATGGACGAGATGTACCGGTTGCTCGCCATCGCCAAGTACGAGCAGCGGTACGTCATCCCCGCCGCGCACGCCGAGGACGCGCACCGGCTGGAGAAGATCGCCACCGAGTGCAGCCTCGATTACGAGGGCGGCCCCGGGATGGGCGGCGGCGGCCCGTACGGCCAGGGGCCCTTCGGGGAGTCCTCCGGCACGCCGGTGCCGGTCCAGGTGGAGACCTTCCACATGCTGCGCGACCGGCAGACCGCGGAGGACTTCACCGACCCGGGCGACGAACCCCGCCGGGTCAACCTGCTCAACTGGGACGGCAAGGGCAGCCCGAAGGGCCTCTTCCCGCCCCGCAGCCGCGAATCCGCACCCGTCGACGGAGGTAACCCGTGAGCCGGCCGACCTGGCGGGCGGTGGCCGCCCGCGCGGCGTCCCTGCTGCTGCGCTATCCCGAAGAGGAGGTCCTCGCAGCGCTGCCCACCGTGCGGGCCGCGCTCGACGGCCTGCCGGCCGAGGTCGCCCGGCCGCTGCGCGAGGTGGTCGCCCACCGGGAAGCCGCCGCGCCGGTCGACCTGCGGACCGCCTACGTGGAGGTGTTCGACTTCCGGCGCCGCTGCTGCCTGCACCTGACCTACTACACCTGCGGCGACACCCGTCGCCGGGGTGAGGCGCTGGTCGACTTCGCCGCCGCGTACAAGGCGGCCGGACTGACCGTCGTCGACGGCGAGCTGCCCGACTTCCTGCCCGCCGTCCTCGACCTGGCCGCCGCCGACGACGACGGGTGGCGGCTGCTGCGGGAGAACCGCGTCGGCCTCGACCTGCTGGTCGAGGCGCTGGGGCGGGAGAAGTCGGTGTACCGGCAGGCCGTCGCCGCCGTCCGGGAGATGCTGCCGCCCGCCCAGCCCGGGGACATCGCCGCCGCCGCCCGGCTGGCCCGCACCGGGCCGCCGGTGGAGCAGGTCGGACTCGAACCATTCGGACTGGTCGACACGACTGGAGGACGCCGATGAACATCCTGCTGTGGGTGGTGTACCCGTACCTGTCGATCGCGATCCTCGTCGGCGGCCTGATCTGGCGCCACCGCTACGACAAGTTCGGCTGGACGACCCGATCCTCCCAGCTCTACGAGAGCAGCATCCTGCGGTGGGGCAGCCCGCTGTTCCACTTCGGAGTGCTGATGGTCCTGATCGGACACATCGGTGGCCTGGTGGTCCCGAAGTCCTGGACCGAGGCGGTCGGCGTCACCGAGCACACCTACCACCTCATGGCCGTGTTCATCGGCACGGTGGCCGGCTTCTGCACCCTGATCGGGCTGGGCATCCTGGTCGCCCGCCGCCGGTTGACCGGGCCGGTCTTCGCCGCCACCACCCGCAACGACAAGGCGATGTACGTGGTGCTGGCGGGGGTGATCGTGCTGGGCCTCTGGGCCACGGTGCGGGCCAACGTCGCCGGCCCCGGCTACGACTACCGGGAGACCATCTCCCCGTGGTTCCGGTCGCTGTTCTACCTCCGCCCGGACCCGGAGATCATGGCCGGCGTCCCGGTGGGCTTTCAGATCCACATCCTGGCCGCCTTCGCGCTCTTCGCGTTCTGGCCGTTCACCCGCCTCGTCCATGCGTTCAGCGCCCCGGTCGGCTACGCCACCCGCCCCTACGTCGTCTACCGCAGCCGGGACGACCGGCCCGGACTGCGGCCGACCCGCCCCGGATGGGAGGGGCCGCCCCGGCTGCCCACCCCGCGCGGCGGTCGGACCCGCTCACGCCGGTGACCACCGCACCGCACCACACCGGCAGTCACCATTCGTCCCGACCAGCGACGGAGTGGGCCGCGGCGCGGGCGCTGGCCCACCGGCTCCCCGCTCCCCTGCCCGCGGAGTCGGTACCGCTGGCCTCCGCCGCCGGCCGGACCCTCGCGGCGCCACTGGTCGCGGCGGTCCCGCTGCCCGGGTTCGACAACTCCGCGATGGACGGATACGCGGTGCGTGGTCCGGGCCCGTGGCGGGTGGTCGGCCAGATCCTGGCCGGTCGCACCCACGCCGTCGCGCCCCTGGTCGAGGGGACCGCCGTAGAGGTGGCCACCGGCGCTCCCGTCCCGGGCCGGGCGGACCGGGTCGTGCCCTACGAGATCGCCGACCGGATCGGTGACGTCCTGCGGGCGGTGCCGGGCGACCGTCGGCACATCCGGTGCGCGGGCGAGTACGCCGCCCGCGGTCAGGAACTGGTGCCCGCGGGTTCGCCGGTCACGCCGGCGGTGCTGGGGCTGGCCGCGAGCGTCGGCCTCGACCACCTCACCGTCCGGGCCCGGCCCCGGGCCCGCCTGTTGATCAGCGGCGACGAGGTGGTCCACGCCGGCCGTCCCCCGTGGGGCAGGGTCCGGGACGCGATCGGCCCGATGCTGGCCCCGCTGCTGTCCGCCTGGGGAGCGGACCTCCTCGGTCCGCGGATGGTCGGCGACCAGCCCGACTGGTTCGCCGAGGCGATCGCGGACAGCACGCGAGACGCCGACGTGACGGTCGTCTGCGGGGCGTCCTCCGTCGGCCCGGCGGACGGGCTGCACGCGTCGCTGCGGCACCTCGGGGCCGTGGCGCACGTGGACGGGGTGCGGTGCCGGCCCGGGCACCCACAGGTCCTGGCCCAGGCCGGGGCCCGCTGGATCGCCGGCCTGCCGGGCAACCCGTACGCGGCGCTGGTCGCCGCGCTCACCCTGATCGACCCGCTGCTCACCGGGCTGGCCGGACGGCCGCCGGCCGATCTGGACACCGCCGTCCTCACCGATCCGTTGCGCCTCGACGAGCGGAACACCCGGATCGTGCCGGTCCGGCGCGGCGCGCGGGGCCTGCGGCTGGTCGACGGGGCGCACCCGGGATACCTGGGCGCGGCGGCGGACGCCGACGCGCTGGCCGTGGTGCCGCCCGGTTGGCGCCCCGGCACCCCGGTCGGTCTGCTCACCCTGCCGTGGCAGGTGGGACGTCCTCCTGGGCCGGGTCTTCCGGCCCTGCCGGGGTGGGTTGGCTCGAGCGAGGCTCGTACCGGTGAAGCGGACCGCCGCATTCCCCTTTGACGCCGCGACAGCAGCACGACGATCCCGACGGAGTTGAACGATGACCAGCATCCGTGACCGGCAAGCCGGGTCCACCGCCCCGGTCGGGCGTCCCGAGGCCACCTCCGGCGCCGCCCTCCAGCTAGCCTTGGCCACCCTCGGCTTCCTGGTGAACTTCTGGGCATGGGCCCTGCTCGGTCCGCTGGGCCCCGGCATCAAGGAACGGCTGGGGCTCGGCTTCGCCGCGCAGTCCCTGCTCGTCGCGGTGCCGGTGATCGTGGGCTCGCTGGGCCGCATCCCGGTCGGCGCGCTCACCGACCGGTACGGGGCCCGGGTAGTCTTCCCGCTGGTCACCGTCGCCACCATCGTGCCGGTGCTGACCCTCACCACGGTCTCCTCCTACCCGGCGCTGATCGTGACCGGCTTCTTCCTCGGCATCGGCGGCACCGCCTTCGCCGTCGGCGTCCCGCTGGTGTCCGGCTGGTATCCGCCGGCCCGGCGCGGCTTCGCCATCGGCGTGTTCGGTGTCGGCATGGGTGGCACCGCGATCGCCAACTTCACCACCGTCCGGCTGGCCGACGCCTACGGGGAGCGGGCCCCGTTCCTGCTGGTCGCGGCGATCCTGGCGGCGTACGCGGTGCTGTCGTTCCTGCTGCTGCGCGACGCGCCGGGCCCGGCCCGGCCCACCGGGTCGGCCTGGCAGCGGCTCGCCGGCGTCGCCCGGCTGACCGTCACCTGGCAGCTGTGCTTCCTGTACGCGGTCGGGTTCGGCGGGTTCGTGGCCTTCAGCGTGTACCTGCCGGCGTACCTGCGCACCGCCTACGGGCTCAGTGCCGGGGACGGTGCGCTGCGGACCGCCGGGTTCGTCGTGCTCGCCGTGCTGGCCCGCCCGGTGGGCGGCTGGCTCTCCGACCGGCTACACCCCGTGCCGGTGCTGGTGTGGTGCTTCTCCGGGGTGGCCGGGTTCGCCGTCGTGCAGGCCTTCCAGCCGGCCCTGATGCCGGTGGCCACGGTCGCGCTGCTCGGCATGGCGGTGCTGCTCGGCGCGGCCAGCGGCGCGGTGTTCGCCTTGGTCGGCAAGGTCGCCCCCGCCGACCAGGTGGGCGCGGTCACCGGGCTGGTCGGGGCCGCCGGCGGGCTCGGCGGGTTCGTGCCGCCGCTGATCATGGGCTGGGTGTACGGGTCGCAGGGCTCCTACGCCATCGGGCTGATGCTGCTCTCCGACGTGGCGCTGGCCGCCGCGGTGTTCACCGCGGTGAAGATGGGAGGCCTGGCCCGCCGCGCCGGTTGACGGTCCCGGTACGGCCTGACCGGCGCCGGACCGGTCGGGCCAGGCACGACAAAGCTGAATCCGGGTAAACGCCAGCCCCGTGCCGAGCCGCCGTGATAATCCTTCTACTATGCGGTTGTAGTAGAAGAGGATGTCGGGGCGGCCGACCTCTGGGGGTGGGATGCGACACGTGAGGGTGGGGCGTCCACCGGCGCGCGCGCCGCTGCGGCTGGCGCTTCTCGTCGCCGTGACGCTCGGCGTGTTCGGCATGCACACCCTCGGCCACCCGGGCGAACCCGGAGCCGCCCACGCGAGCACCGCCCACCGGAGCGCCGCCGCGCCCGCCGCCGAACACGGACCCGACGGCTCGCCCGGACACCGGGGCGGGGAGCACGCGTTCACCGTGTGCCTGGCGGTGCTGGGCGGCGCACTGATCCTCGGCGTCCTGTCCCTGCTGCGGTCCCGCCATCGCGGCGCACGCACGCCGACCGGCCACCGCCGGCGGGTGATCAGCCCGGATCGAGGTCCACCCCGCCGGCCCATCGGGCTGCGACTGCGAGCCGTCACGGTCCTGCGCACGTGAGCAGACCCCGGTCCGGCGCCTCGCCCGAACCGACGGCCCTGTTCCGACCCACCTCACGACAAGGACCACGTACCAGATGACGCCAACCATCCTGCGTCGCGCCGCCCTCGCGGGCGTCGCCCTGTCCGCCCTGCTCACCGTCGCCGCCTGCGGCGGCGCGGACGACGCCGGCGGCATGACGCACGACGCCGGCAGTGCCACGCCGAGCGCCTCGTCCTCGGCCACCGCCACCGCCAACGACGCGGACGTGATGTTCGCCCAGATGATGATCCCGCACCACCAGCAGGCCGTCGCCATGGCCGACCTGGCCCCGACGCGCGCGAGCGACAGCGAACTGAAGGACCTGGCCGCAAAGATCAAGGCGGCGCAGGATCCGGAGATCGCCACCATGAAGGGGTGGCTCACGGCCTGGGGCAAGCCCACGGACCTGCCCAGCGACCACAGCATGCCCGGCATGAGCGCCACGCCCGGGCACGGCATGCCGGGGATGGACGCGGGGATGCCCGGCATGATGTCCGAGCAGCAGATGACGGACCTCGCCGCGGCGAAGGGCCCCGCGTTCGACAAGATGTTCGCCGAGATGATGATCGCCCACCACAAGGGCGCCATCGACATGGCCCGGACCGAGCAGGCCGACGGGAGCAACCCCGAGGCCAAGGCGCTGGCCGCCAAGATCGCCTCGGATCAGGCCGCCGAGGTGCAGACCCTGCAGAAGATCCTCGACCGCCTGTAGCCGGCGTGGTGCGGCCGGTTTCGGCCTTGGCGTCGGAACCGGCCGCACCGCCGCGCGGTGACTCCGCCGCGTCGCCTCGCGTACCCTGAGCGACACGAAGGAGGGCACGTGGCGGAACTGGGCAAACTCGAATCGGCCGTCATGGACGTGCTGTGGCGTGCCTCTGATCCGGTGCTCGTGCGCGACGTCCTCGACGCGGTGACCACCGAGCGGGCGCTGGCGTACACGACCGTCCTCACCGTGCTGGACAATCTGCACCGTAAGGGCTGGGCCGTTCGCGAGAAGGACGGCAAGGCCTACCGCTATCGCGCCGCCGGCACCCGCGAGGAGATCACCGCGCGCACCCTGCGTCGGGTCATCGAGACGAGCAGTCATCCCGACCTGGTGCTCATGCACTTCGCCCGGTCCGCCTCCGACCACGAGCTGCACATCCTGCGGCGGGTCCTCGACGAGCGGAAGTCCGAGGCGTGAGCCTCGCGCTCGCCCTCGTCACCGGCGCCGCGGCCGTGGCCTGGTGGGGTCCCGCCGCGCTGCGGTGGTGCTTCCGGCATGTCGCCGATCCCGTCGCGATGCTGCTCGGCTGGCTCGGCCTGCTCGTCGCGATGATCGCCACCTTTCTCCTGGCCACCGTGATGCTCCTCGCCCCGGGCAGCACCCGGCAGTGGGCACTGCACGACCTCGCTCGCGTCTGCTGGCACTGGGCCCAACCCAGCCGGCCGGCCGCCGTCGACGAGGTCGTCGGGGCGGTAGGGGCCCTGCTCCTGCTGACCGTGCTCGCCCGCTTCACCATGACCTGCACCCAGCGGGCCTACCGCGCCCACCGCGCCCGTCGCGCCCACGCCGACCTGCTCACGCTCGCCGGCGGGCCGCCTGCGTCCGGTGAGGCGGTGCTGTGGATTCCACACCCGACCCCGATGGCGTACAGCATCGGCGGATCCCGCGGACTCACGGTCCTGGCCAGCGCCGCCGGTGACCTGCCGGCAGAGCAGCTCGCCGCGGTGCTCAGCCACGAACGCGCCCACCTGCGCGAGCGCCACCACCTCCTCGTCGGCGCAGTGGAGGGGCTCGCGGCGGCCGTACCGTGGCTGCCACTGACCCGGCAGGCGCCCTCGGCCGTACGCCTGCTCGTCGAACTGCGCGCCGATGCCGCCGCGGTCCGCGAGTGCGGCCCGAGCGCCGTACGCGACGCGCTGCTGACCTTCGCCGGCGCGCCGCACCCACCGTCGGCGCTGTCGATGGCCGGCGCCGAGGTGGCCATCCGACTCCAACGCCTTCAGGGGTACCGGCCGGACCGCCGCAACGTGCTCGCCCGCGCCGCGCTCGCCTCGGCCACCCTGGCCGCACCCCTGGTCGTCGGCGTGGCCGCCGGCATCCTGTTCTGCCTGTAACCCCCGCGACCCCGTCCGCGACACGCGGCCGTGCGTCCGGTGGGCGTTGCCTACGTGCCGGCGTTGACCAGGATCGCGGTGACCAGCAGGACAGCGACCATCAGCACCGCCTCGACCAGCACCGTGCGACGCAGGCGACGCGTGCCGCCCGGCACGGGATCGTCCAACCGGGGTACCACCCGCCTGCTGTTGTAGAGCCCGATGACGGCGACGACCGCCACCAACGCGACCTTGACCAGCAGCACCCGCCCCCAACTGGTGCTCACCAGGTGACCCGGCCGGTCCAGGATCGCCACGGTCAACGCGACGCCGGCGACTCCGGTCAACGTCACCGCCGCCGTGGCCGGCACGGAGAACCGCACCGCCATCTCGGCGGCCCCGGTCGGCGCACCGAGACGTGCACGCCCCAGCAGCAGCGCGGCCAGGAGCAGGACCCCACCGACCCACACGGCTGCGGCGAGAGTGTGCGCGACGTCCGCCGCCACGACGATCATCCGCGGTCGCGCGGTGACGGTGTGCCCGTCGAGCAGGAACGAACCCACCAGCAGCGCCACGGTGACACCCAGAAGCACAGGCCGGACCGCGCGCGCCCGGACCCGGTGCGCGTCGTCGTCGTGCGCTTCGCCGACGGTGGGCACGACCAGGGGTTGAGGGTCGGTCGGGATACCGGCGACGGTCGCTGCGGCGTGCCGACCGACCGCGTGCCGGCCCCGGATCAGCGCCGGCTCCAAGGACCCGGCCACGAGCAACCCGGCCGCGCCGGCGAGCCGCAGACCCAGGCCGGCGGCCACCGGTGTACGACTGAGCGCGGTCAACGCCTGTGTGCCGGCCGCCGAGGCGAGACCACCATCGGCACTGAACACCGCCGCCAGCGCCGCGAGTTCGAGCACCGCGCCGGCTGCCACCGTCAGCCCGGCCGCCCGCACCCAGACCTGGACCAGCTGGATGTCGCGGCGCGTTCCCACCAGCGTGGTCAACGCGAAGACCAGACCACCGACACCGAGCAGGATCGCCCCGTAGGACAGCCACCGGCCCGCCACGCCGACGAACCGCACCGCCCCCTGTTCGGCGTCAGCGGTATGACCCACCGCGTGCCCGCCGGCATGGGCCGACGGCGACGCCGACGGCAGTCCTGGCACACCGTGACCGGCATGCCCGGGCGGACCGGCGGTGGGCCGGGGCGTGGCCGTCGCCCCGGGTGCCGCAGCCGACGGAACCACAGTGAACGCCACGTCGCCGGTCAGCGGGTGAGCATCAGGGGCGGCGACACTCCACCGCAGCGCGAACTCCCCGCCGGTCAACGGGGCGGCCGGGTGCACCAGCCACGTACGACCCCCGTCCGGGGTGTGACTGGTCACCGCAACGGCCTCGCCGTCGCGGGAAAGCCGGAAACCGGCCCCGGTGGGCGTGCCGGGCGCGCTGAACGTCAGCCGGACCTCTCCGACAGCGCCACTCACCCGCGCGCCGTCGGCCGGCACGGCCTTGACCAGCTTGAAGTGCGCGGCGGCCGGCGAGGCGAACCCGAGCACCACGAACAGGGCTGGACACCACGCCAGCCATACCAGCAGCACCCACCGTGCCACGCCACGCATCGGCAACCTGCGCCGGGAAGACCTCGTCGATGCGGCGGACACCGTCAGGCCACCTGGGCATGCCGCGAGAAAGGCACTGCTGAACCCTCCGTCGAGAAGACATGGACCCGGCGCCCATCGCTCCGACCTGACGCGGTCGCCATCATAGGGCAACTACTAGCAAGGAGTAGTAGCTCACTGGTGCCGCGCAAATCGACGGCGGCCCCGCCAAGGTCGGACACGCGCAGGTCACCAGGGCTCGGGCAGGCCACCGGCGTCGCGGTGTCCGCGTCGGACCGGCCACCCCGCGACCGGGCAGACAGTGGCTCTGGTCACGATCTTCGGGCCGGATCGTCGTGACCAGCGCTTTCCGCGCCGGGAACGTTCCGGACGTGCGGTCACGAAGGGCGCAGACCGCGCTAGTTTTGCGCCGTGCGTGGGTATCGGATCGGCATCCTCGGT
The DNA here is from genome assembly GCF_007827625.1 of Micromonospora sp. CNZ297. NCBI lineage: Bacteria > Bacillati > Actinomycetota > Actinomycetes > Micromonosporales > Micromonosporaceae > Micromonospora > Micromonospora sp. CNZ297. The sequence goes on from NZ_VISU01000001.1 coordinate 731,491, forward strand.
CGGATCGAGGTGAGCATCGACGGTGTGGCCGTGTCGCTCGCCCCGCTGGAGCGGGCACTCGTCGCGAGCCTGGCGGCCCACCACGGACGCATCGTCTCCGTCGACCGCCTGATCGACGGGCTCTGGCCGTACGATCCGCCCACGGGGGCGCGCAACCGGGTCCAGGCGGTCGTCGCCTCGGTCCGCCGCGGCGCGAAGCCGGAGCTGATCCTCACCCGCTCGCCCGGCTACCAGCTGAACCCCGTGGCGGTCGTCGACTCGGCGGAGTTCGCCGCCGAGGTAGCGGCCGCCGCGGCCACCGCCGATGCCCGCCGCGCCGTGGAACTGCTCGACCGGGCGCTGGCGCGCTGGCGCGACGACGCGTTCGTCGACGTCGGGTCGCGGCTCGTCGAGTACGAGCGCGATCGGCTTCGTGAGCTGCGCGAGCACGCGACAGAGCTGCGCGCCGAGGCACTGCTCTCGCTCGGTCTGCACCGGGAACTCGTGCCGGAGCTGACCACGCTGGTCCGCGACCGACCCCTGCGGGAGCGGCTGCGTGGCCAGCTGATGGTGGCCCTGCACCGCAGCGGCCGACAGGCGGAGGCGCTCGCCGTGTACCGGGCCGGGGTCCGGGTGCTGGCGGAGGAGCACGGCATCGACCCGGGGCCGGAGCTGCGGCAACTGCACCGGGAGATCCTCGGCAGCGAGCAGGAGACGTCCCCGCGGGGGTGGGTGCGCCCCAACCAGCTTCCCGGAGTCACCGGTGACTTCGTCGGGCGGGACAAGGAGCTGGGGCTGCTGCTGTCGTTGCTGGGGCGCACCCCGACGGTCGCCGGGGTCGCCCAGGTGATCGTCGTGACCGGGCTGGCGGGAACGGGCAAGACCACGCTGGCGCTGCGCGCGGCCCACGAGAGCCGGCACCGCTTCCCCGGGGGGTGCCTCTACGCGGACCTGCGCGGCAACACCCCGGATCCGGCGCGGCCCGGCACGGTGCTCGGCGCGTTCCTGCGCGCCCTCGGCGTGGCCGGCGAGGCCATCCCGGCGGCGGCCGAGGAGCGCGCGGCGCTGTACCGCTCCGTGCTCGCCGACCAGACCTTGCTGGTGATGTTGGACAGCGCGGCGGACGCGGCGCAGGTGCGTCCGCTGCTGCCGCCCGGCGGCAGCGCTGTCGTCACGAGCACGGGAGCGCTGCCGGGGCTGGCGGGCGCCGAGGTCGTCCCGGTCGACGTGCTGCCGATCGACGACGGCCTGGACCTGCTGGCCGGGCTCGCCGGCGGCGAGCGAATCGACCGGGAGGCCGGGGCCGCCGCCGACGTCGTGGAGCTGTGCGGTCGCCTGCCGCTGGCGTTGCGAATCGCCGGCGTGCGGCTGGCCGAGCGGGAGGCGATGACCGTGGCGCGGTTACGCGAGCGGCTGCGCGACGAGCGACGGCGCCTCGACGAACTCTCCCTCGACGGGCTCGACGTGCGCAGCAGCTTCACCGTCGGGTTCGAGCGGTTGCCGCAGCCCGCCGCGCGGCTGCTCGCGGTGCTCAGCCGCACGTCGCTGCGCAGCTTCGGCATGTGGGACGAGACCACCGAGCCGCTGCTGGAGCAGCTGTGCCGGGCCCACCTGCTGACCGACGACGCCAGCGGCCGGGTACGCATGCACGACCTGGTCAGGCTCGTCGCCCGGGAACGCACCGAGGTCCCCGTCGACGAGGTCGTCGCCTGGTACGCACGGCTGCACGCGTACGCCGAGCGGGCCGACGCGTCGCTGCCCTGCGGGGCCCTGCCGGTGGCCGACGCGGGGCCGGCGCTCGACGCCTGGGAGGCCGTCGACTGGTTCGAGGCGGAGCGGGAGAACCTGGTCGCGGCGGTGCAGGACCTGCTGCGGCTGGGCGCCGTCGACCTGGCGGGGCGGTTGGCCTGCACGATGGGCAACTTCGCGACGATGCGCAGCCAACACCTGCCCGAGCTGGTCGACTGTCTGCGCGCCGTGCTCGACCGCCACGCCGAGCTGCCGTCGGCGACCCGGATGTCGCTGCGGCTGCACCTGGGCACGGCGTACCGGTCGCTGAACCGGCACGCCGAAGCCGTGCCGCTGCTGCGCGCGGCGCAGCGGGCCGGCCGCGGGCGGTGGGTGGCGCACCGCCTCGTCGCCCTGCAGGGCTACTCGCTGTGCTGCCGCCACCTCGGCAGGTTGCGGGAGGCGGACGCCGCGCTGCTGGTGATGGTGCGGCTGTGCGCCGCGCACTGGCCGGTCGGCCGCGTCGGCGGGCACGTGCTGCTGGCCCTCGGCATGCAGCACGGGCAGTACCGGCTCACCTCCCCGTTCGCCTTGGACGCCTGCGCTGCGGCCCTGCGGGTCTTCGTCGACGACGGCGACGTGTGGGGCGAGGCGCTCGCGCGGGAGACCATCGGGCTGCTGCACCGGCACGCCGAGCAGTGGCCGCCAGCCGTGGAGCAGCTTCGGCAGGCGGTGGCCGCCGCGCGCCGGCTCGGCGACCGGATGAGCGTGACCACGGCCGAGCAGGCGCTGGCCGCGACGCACCTCGCGGCCGGCGACGGCGAGGCGGCACGGCGGCTGCTGCGGCGTACGGTGCTGGCGTTCCACGAGCTGCGTCACGAGTGGGGCGAAGCGATCTCCCGGCGGCTGCTCGGCAAGGCGCACCTCGAGGAGGGCGACGCGGACCGGGCGGTGGTGGAACTGGAGAGTTCGGTGGCGATGCTGCGCGGCGTCGGGCAGCCGTTCCCGCTGGCGAACTCGCTGCACCTGCTCGCGCGGGCGCAGGCCACCCTCGGCAGGCACGACCGGGCCGTCGCGCTGGGCGAGGAGGCGCTGCACATCTTCGAGCACTTCGACTCCGCGTACGTCGACGACCTGCGCGAATCGCTGACGCGTTGGCGGAGCGCAGCCGGCGCGCAGTAGGAGCGCAGGGCGCGCGCAGCGGCACCCAGCACAGTGATGGCAGTCACCCACCAAGGAGGTCTGCCATGACCAAGCTCATCAACCGCGTCGGCGACGCGATGCTCAGCAAGGTGCTCGGCCGCGAGGTGGCCGGCGCCTGCGTGCCGGAGCACGGCCAGTCGTGCTGCGCGGTGTCCAACGGCTACTGCTCGGGCGGTTCGTACTTCCGCTACTACCGGCGGAGCACCCTGTCCTGCACCGGCGTGTGCTCGGTCACGACGTCGTCGCCGATCTGCTACACGAAGAAGGTCGGCGTCTGCTGACCTGGCTCATCCTCGGGGGCCGCGCCGTCGGCGCGGCCCCCACTCCCCGCTGACTCGTTGAGGAGTTCCCATGCCGGGTTTCGCCTACGCCGCCATCGCCGTGATCGGCGCGGTAGCCGTGCTCAACCTCGTCCTGACCCTGGCCCTCGCCCGGCGGCTCCGGGAGACGCAGACCGCCACCGCCCACGACGGCGGGGCCGCCCCCGAGGTGCTGCCCGCCCCGGGCCTGGAGGTCACCGGCTTCCCGCACGTCGACCTGACCGCCGGTCGGCGCACGGTGGTCATGCTGACCCCCACCTGTCCACCGTGCCAGACCATCCTGGACACCCTCACCGTCGACGCCCGGCGCTACCGCCACGACACCTTCGTGTTCATGATCGGCATGCCGGAGGACACGGTGGAGATGGCGCCCCGCCTGGCCGACTTCGACACGGCGACCATCAACGAGGACCAGGCGGAGAAGGAGTTCGGGGTCAAGGGCTTCCCCGCCGTGCTGTCGGTCGTCGACGGCGTCGTCGTCAACTCCAGCCACCAGCTTCCGGTCATGGCCTGAGACGTGGCCACGCTGCGAGCCGCCCTGCGACTGGGCTGCGCGGACCGCAGGGCGCTCGCCGCCACGGTCGCCCTCGTCGTCATCGGCGCGGCGCCCCCGATCGGCGTCGCGTGGTTCACCAAGCTGCTGTTTGACGAGGTCGGCAGGGGCCGCTCGGCCGACCCGTCGACCGCCACCTGGTACGCCGTGGCGATCGCCGTCCTGGGCGCGTTGGCGGCGATCGCCAGCCGGGTGTCCGGATACTTCACCACGGCCCTGCAGAACGCGATCACGATCGCCGCCGACGTGCGGCTGTACCGGAAACTGAACACCTTCGTCGGGCTGGGCCCGTTCGAGCAGCCGGCCCTGCGCGACCGGCTGGCGCTGGCCCAGCAGGCCGCCACCCAGGCGCCGTACGTGGTCGTCATGTTCGCGGTCGACGTGGCCCAGAACGTCGTCACCATCGGCGGCTTCGCCGTGATCCTGACGTCCCTCTGGCCGCCGGCCGGTCTGCTCCTGCTCGCCGTGGCGGTGCCCGACTTCCTCATCCAACTGCGACTGTCCCGGCGGACCGCGCGGGCCGTGGAGGAGAGCGCCAGCCTGTTCCGGGCCCGGTTCCTGTTCCAGACCGTGCTGACCGACCTGCGCGCCGCCCGGGAGGTGCGCCTCTACCACCTCGGCCGTTTCTTCCACGACCGGCTCATCGGCGCGGTGCGCTCGGCCGCCGGGATCGAGCTGGCCGCCGCCCGGCACACCACGACGGTGCAGGCGTGCTGGGCGTTGGCCGGCGCCGCGGTGACCCTCACCGCGACGGTGTTCGCGGTGAACGCCACGGTCCGTGGCCGGCTCAGCCTCGGCGACCTCACCCTCCTGCTGGCCGCGTTCACCGCGGCGCACAGCGGCCTGGCCGGCATCGCCGCCCAGCTCGGCGAGGCCGGTGCCGCCATGCGGCTGTTCCGGCACTACGTCGCCGTCCTCGACAGCCCCACCGACCTGGTCGACGGAACCCTGCCGGCGCCGCCGCTGCGCACCGCGATCAGGTTCGAGGACGTATGGTTCCGCTACGACGAGGACGGCCCCTGGGTCCTGCGGGGCGTCGACCTCACGATCACCGCCGGGCAGGCCGTCGGGCTCGTCGGACTCAACGGGGCCGGCAAGAGCACCCTGGTCAAGCTGCTCTGCCGGTTCTACGACCCGGACCGCGGCCGGATCACGTGGGACGGGGTGGACCTGCGCGAGCTGCGGATCGAGACGGTGCGCCGGCGGATGGGCGCGGTGTTCCAGGATTTCATGTGCTACGACCTCACCGCCGAGGAGAACGTCGGCATCGGCCGGCTGCCGCACACGACCGAGCAGGTCGCCGAGGCCGCCGCGCACGCCGAGATCCACGACCGCCTCCGCGCCCTCCCCCACGGGTACGCCACGCTGCTCAGCCGCACCTTCGCCGGCCAGGACGGCGAGCCCGGCGTGACGCTCTCCGGCGGGCAGTGGCAGCGGGTCGCGCTCGCCCGGTCCCTGATGCGCGCCGACGCCGACCTGCTCATCCTGGACGAGCCCAGCTCCGGGCTCGACGCGGACGCCGAGACCCGCGTGCACGCCTCGCTGACCCGGATCCGCCACGGCCGCACCGGGCTGCTGATCTCCCACCGGCTCAGCACCCTGCGCGACGCTCGGCGCATCGTCGTGCTGGACGCCGGGCGCGTCGTCGAGTCGGGCACGCACGACGAGCTGATGGCGGCCGGCGGTGAGTACGCCCGGCTCTTCCGCCTCCAGGCGGACGGCTACCAGCTGGCGGCGACATGACCGGCTGGCTGCGCCGCCGCTGGCGCCTCGTGGTGGTGAGCGGGCAGAGCATGGCGCCGACGCTGCGGGACGGCGACCGGCTCATCGTCCGCGTCGGCCGGGCGCCCGCCGTCGGTGACCTCGTCGTCTTCCGGGCCCGCGACGTCGTCCCCGCCTCCGACCTGACGTGGATGGTCAAGCGGGTGCACCGGGTCGAACCGGACGGCGCCGTGACGGTACGGGGCGACAACACCCACAGCCAGGACTCGCGGCATTTCGGCGCGGTGCCACCCGAGGCGGTCCTCGGCGTGGTCAGAGGGAGGCGATGACAGATGTACGTCGAGATCGGGTGCCGGGTGCTGCTCGGCACGGTCCTGCTGGCGGCGGCGGTCGGGAAGGTCTCCGGCCGCGACGCCTACCGCGAGTTCACGCGCTCCGTGCGCGACATGGGCTTCCGGCCCGCCGGCCCGCTCGCCGCGGCCGTGGTCGCCGCCGAGTTCACCGCCGTGGTCCTGCTGGCGGTGTTCCCGCTGGCCGGATTCCTCGCCTCGGGCGCCCTGCTGCTCGCCTTCACCGCCGCCATCGTCGCGAACCTGCGGCGCGGCGGCGGCACCTGCCGCTGCTTCGGCCGCACCGCCGCGCCCCTGGGCCGGCACCACGTGTGGCGCAACGCGTTCCTCGTCGCCTGTGCCGTCGCCGGCGCGCTCGCGCCGGCCGGTGCCGTACGCCCCGGCGAGGCGGTCCTGGCCGGCACCGCCGCGCTGGCCGTCGGCGTGCTGGTCGTCATGCTGGACGAGCTGCGCTACCTGTTCGGCGTCGCCAGCCGCACGTGACACAGCCGACCACGGCCGGGATGCCGAGGGTCCGGGCCGGGATCGCGGTGTGGCTGGTCGGCCCGCCCTCGGCGGTGACCAGGCCTGGTTCGAGACCGGCGGTGTCGGCGCACGCCAGGTCGCCGGCGATGAGCAGGTACGGGTGGCCGGGGTCCGGCACGCCCGGCATCGGCGGCCCCAGGCACGCCGCGACGTGGGGCCCGCAGGTCGTCGAAGTCGCTGACCCCACGTCGCGGTCGCGCTCTTGGAGGCACACACCGGTACCGGTGATGCCCGATGGCTCCGCCGGGCGTGTCCTACGCCCGGCGGAACCGCAGTGGTTATCCGAGGACGAACCGGAAGAAGCGGGGGCGGTAGATGCCCGGATCGCGGTAGTGGTCCGCTTCCGGGGAGACGCGGGTGTCCATGCTGTTGACGTTGTAGGAGGCGATGAAGGTGTCACCGGAGCTGAGCGCGGGGTGCACGTGGGCGTTGTAGGAGATGACGTTGGGGTTCCAGTAGCTGCCGTAGGGGCCGGGTTCCGGCATGCGGTAGACCGGGGTCTTCTGGGTGAAGGGGCCGTACGGTGAGCAGGACGTCCAGGCGTTGATCTGTCCGCTGAACGCCTCGGTGCTGTCCTGGCTGAGGAGGAGGAACTGTCCGCCCCAGGGGGTGACGCTGTACTCGTTGGCGATGCCGGTCAGCAGGTTGCGGGAGTTCTGCTCGCGGAGCGTCCAGCCCCACGGCGTGTGGTACTGCCAGGTGCCGTTGGCGAGGTCGCTGCCGTACACCCGGGCGATGCGCATCTGCTTGTTGATCGGGGAGTCGTCGACGCCGTAGACGTAGGTGTAGCCGTCGCCGCTGCGGCTGGCCGGCAGCAGCCCCGAGCCCCAGGCGACCCCGCTGGCAGAGGGCAACTCCCGGACGCTGACCGGGGTCCGCAGGTTGGACAGGGCGAAGTTGGCGACGACGTTGCGGTTGAACCGCCAGTCCCAGGCGCCGGAGCCGAACCGCTCGTACTCCTGGTACACGACTTGAAGTTGTCCGCCCGAGAGGTGGCCGTCACCGACCCAGTACCACTTTCCGGGTCCGGACGGCGGCATCAACGCCCGAGGCGCCCCGGCGGTGCCGCCCTGGTAGGTGGTGAGGCTGCCGCCGTTCTGCACGACGAAGGTGTTGTTGACCAGGGGGGCGCTCACCGGGCGGGTGCCGTCGCTGTTGAGCGGGCCCATCCAGGTGTCGGAGAACAACCAGACGATCCGGCCGTCGGGCAGCTTCACCGAGTACGTGGAGTCGCCGCCGGTCCAGCCGTCCGGCGTGCTGGCGGCGTATCTGTTGAACGCGCCCTCCGGCTCGACCGTGGTCTCGACGCTGTGCACCGAGAGCGGGCGCAGCGCGCACGAGCGGGCCGTGAGTGGCAGCACGCTCTCCACATTCGTGGTGAACGTCTTCGGGCTGCTGTCCGCGTCGGCGGAGTGGATGTCCAGTTCGGTCCAGGTGGTCACCAGAGTGGCCACCATGGGGTACGCGAAGTCCGGCACCGTGATCAGTCCACCCGCGTCGGGATGGCGCACGGTGTGGATGCTCGGGTACTTCGCCAGCGTGCCGGTGCTTCCCGTCGGCGACCAGACGACGACGGCAGATCTGCGGTCGGCGTCCCTGGTGGTGTCCACCATCAGTGTCGAGCAGTATCCGCAGCTCGCGTCGCCGGAGTTCCTGACCGCGCGGAAGTCGTGGTAGACAGCACCGCCCTTACGCAGGATGTCCTGGTACTCCGCCTGGGCGCCGGCGGGCGTCGAGTGACTCTTACGGGCCGGTCTGGCGCCCCCGAGGGCGTCGTCGCTCGTCCCGCTCGCGCCGGTGAGGTTGCTGCGCCACAGGCTCGCGTCGGAGTCGGAGTAGCCGTAGATGCGCCAGGCGTCCACGGTCGGGGCGGGCGCGGCGTTCGCCTTGGCCAGCCGGTAGTTGGCGATGTGGTAGTTGAGGAGCATGTCCGCGAAGTTCAGGCCGTAGCCCTCAGCGGTGTGCCGGATCGCCTCGATCGGCAGATGGTCGTGGTCCCGGATGCTCTCCCACGTGCGTCGCACGAAGGAGGCGTCGACCTGCTCGGTGAGGTAGGTCGGCAGCAGGAACGCGCCATACTGCGGACCGCCGCCCAGCCCGCCCCAGGAGTTGAGTGCCGCCCCGGGCTTGCTGAGCACGTCGTAGACGTTGCGGGCGTACAGCTTCTCCTCGCCGGGGATGGGCACGTACGGCGCCCGGACGTAGGTCTGGTGGGTCGCCCACTCCGCGGTGGCCTCCATCCACCAGTTCATCGAGCCGAACTCCTTGCCACCCACGAAGAGGGCCAGGTAGTCCAGGCCGACGTCGGACCGGTCCCAGTACTGGTACTGCATGACGTGGAACAGCTCATGCCGCGGCAGGTAGTCCCAGTCGTCCTGCCCGTTGGGCACCAGCATGGTCGCCTGCTGGTTCAAGCCGAACGGCAGGACGAACGGCGCGTCGATCGGCAGGCCGACCCCGCCGACGATCGGAATCTCGTCGACGCCGTAGACCAGCACCCAGGGCTTGCCGTCCCGCACGGGCAGCGGGTAGCCCATCTCGCGATACTCGTCGACGGCGATCGAGAGCGCGTTCAGCAGATGCTGCACCGCCTTCGCCCGGCCGTTCGGGTTGGCGTCCGCCGGGATGCCCGGCCTGCCTCCACCGGCGATGTTGTAGAGGACGAGGAACTCGCCGGCCGACGCCCGGCAGCGATAGGTGACCCCGAGGTAGTCGTACGGTTCGGCGGCGCAGTCGTCGTAGCCGGCGGCCGTGGCGGCGCCGGCAGGCACCGCGACATCTGGCGCGATCGTCCGCGCCGCCTCCGGATCGGCGCTCGCCGCCAACATCGACAGGTATGTCAGATATCGCTGCGGGTCGCGGATGGCCCCGGTCGGTCGAAGGTGCGCCGGCACCGACCGGGGCGAGCGCACCGCGCCCAGGCCGTACCGCACCGCGTCGTCGCGGGAGAGCTTCCCCCGGTGGTACGCCGAGAGCACGCGTTCCCCGGGGCCGAAGTCGGGCGGGGCGGCCGTCCTGCCGGTGGCGGTGCTGAGCGGCGCCTCCTTGAACGGCGTCGGTTGCGGGACCGGCGGGGCGGCGACTCGCGGTTCGGTGTGCGGCGGCGCGACGGCTCCCACGGCGGCTGGCGCCGCGGCCGAATCGGGCGCCGCCTGCGCGGCGCCACTGGTCAACACGGCCGCTGCCAGCACAACTGTCGCGCTGAGCAGGGCCAGGGGGTCTCTCATCGCACTCCCTCTGTTGGATGACCGGCCGGTGCCGTCCGGCGGACGGCGCGTCGGGCCGGTGGATCGTTGTGCTCGGCCAGCAGGCATCGCACCCCGGCGATTGCGTCGCTCATCGCCCCCCCCGGATGAGCGCACCGGACTCTGCGCACCCTTCGTCGCTCGCGGCCACCCCGTGCTGGCCGCGCCGCGAAGCGCACGCTCGTACCGCCCGCTCACTGTCAGCGGGCTCGACCATAATCAGGGCCGGCGCATGCAGCGATCTTGCAAAATGCTTGCAGAGGAGTCGCGCCGGCCCGCACACGCAGCGACGGCAGGGAAGTGCACATGGAGTTTCGGGTCCTCGGGCCGGTGGAGATCTGGTCCGAGGGTGTCCGCGTCGCCATCGGAGGACGACAGCCCCGGTTGCTCCTGGCGGCGCTCGTCCTGGAGGCCAATCGACCGGTACCTGCGGACCGGCTCATCGACCTGATCTGGGCTCAGGCGCCCCCACCCAGCGCACGAGCGACGGTGCAGGCCATGGTCTCGCGCCTACGGGCCACCTTCCGGCAGATCGGTGCATCCGCGCAGCTGCTGAGCGAGCGCGGCGCCTACCGGCTGCACGCCGATCCGGCGACCGTCGACGCACACCGCTTCTCCGCCCTCGTCCAGCAGGCCGCAGGCTCTTCCGACGATCGCACCACCGTGGAGTTGCTGGACCAGGCGCTGGACCTGTGGCGAGGTGAGCCACTGCTCGACGTCGTCGACGACTCCGGACGCCAACTGCTCTGTTCGGGTCTCGTCGAGGCCCGCTGGACGGCTGCGGAGGACCGGGCGGACGCGCTGCTGCGGCTGGGTCGCACGAGGAGAGTGGTGCGCGAGCTGTCCGACCAGGTGGCCGGACAGCCCTATCGGCACCGCCTCGTCGGTCAGCTCATGACAGCCCTGTATCTCGAGGGCCAGGCCGATCGAGCATCGGAGGTCTACCGCGATCTCCGCACCCGGCTACACGACGATCTCGGCCTGGAACCGTCACGCGAGCTCAGCCGCCTGCACCGGCTCATCCTCAGGGGCGATCCGGTGCTGCCGGCGGAACGCGACGACGCACTGCCGAGCGTCCCGCACCGTCCGGAAGAGCTGCCACAGGACGTGCCAGGTTTCATCGGTAGAACTGACGAGATGACCCGTCTCGACCAGCTGTCGGGCGGATCCAGCGCCACGACGGTCTGGGTTCTCAGCGGAATCCCCGGAGTCGGAAAGACGGCGCTGGCGGTGCGCTGGGCGCATCGGGTACGTGACGCCTTCCCCGACGGTCAGATGTTCATCGACCTGCGCGGCTTCGACGTCGAGCGCCCACCCGTCACACCGTCCGCCGCGCTCGGACAGCTACTCGGTGGGCTTGGTGTCGACCCCCGCGTCGTTCCGGACGATCAGGACGGCCGGGTCTCGCTGTTCCGCTCGACGATGACCGGCCGCAGGATTCTGCTGGTGCTGGACAATGCTCGTGACGCTGACCAGGTGATACCACTGATCCCGCCCAGCGGCACCGTGCTGATCACCAGCCGTCGTCGGCTCGGTGAGCTGGTCGTCCGGGCCGGCGCCCGATCTCTGCTGCTGGGCGTGCTCAGCCCGACGGACTCCGTACGGCTGCTGGCGGCGATGCTCGGCGACGAGGCCGTCCGGGGCGAGGCCGGCGCCGCGGCCCGCCTCGCCCACCTCTGCGGGCACCTGCCACTGGCACTGCGGATAGCGGCAGCGAACCTGCAGACGAGCGGCCATCCCCACATCGCCGGACTGGCCGAGGAACTCGACGAGGGCGGCCCTCTCACCAGCCTGACCGTCGACGGTGCCGACGAGGGCGCGGTCACGAAGGCCTTCGCGATGTCGTATCGGGCCCTGCCCACCGCTCAGCAACGAATGTTCCGTCACATCGGGCTGGTCCCCGGTGGCAGCTTCACCCCCCACGTCGCCGCCGCGCTCGAGGGGGTCGCGCCCCCCATCGCGACGAGAACACTCCGCGCCCTCGCGTCCGCACACCTGATCGAGCATCAGGGAGGCGACAGATACCGGTTTCACGACCTGCTCCGCCAGTACGCCGTGGACCGGCTCGTCACGGAGGACGACGACACCACCCGTCACGACGCCCGGCAGCGTCTGCTTGAGCACTATCGCAGCAGGGCCGACGCCGCCGGACGTCAACTCATCCCCCACTTCCTCAGGCTCCCCGGGCCGGTCCCGCAACAATCGTTTCCGGATGCCGACGAGGCATCGGCGTGGCTGGACGCAGAAGCAGCCAATGTCATCGCGGCGATCAACCACGCCGCCGACCACGGGCATGCACGCTTTGTCTGGCAGCTCACCGACGCCCTACGCGCCTGGTTCCACCAGCGTGGACGCCGCGCCGAGTGGCTGTCCGCGGCCACCGGAGGGTTGGCCGCCGCCCAGGCCGCGAACGACCTGACAGCCCAGGCCAGCATGCACCTGAGCATCGCCCTCGCCCACGTCACCGCCGGCCGGTACGAGGAAGCCCGCCAACACCTCCTCGACGGCCTCCGCATCAACGCCCATGACCGGTGGCCGGAGGGACGCACGGCCCTGCTGAACAATCTCAGCGCGGTGCACCAGCGCCTCGGCAACCCCCGAGCCGCAATCGACTGCGCCCAACAATCCCTGGAGCTCAACCGGCAAAACCGCAACGACGGCGGCGAGGCCATGTCCCTCGCCAACCTCGGATTCGCACACTGGCAGCTCGGCGCGCTGTCACAGGCGGACCAGCACATCCGGGACGCACTAACCTGCGCGGAACGGAGCGGCTCGCGGTACAACGAAGCGGTGCTTCTGGTCGACCTCGCGGGCATCCGCCGCGACCGTGGAGACCAGGAAGCCGCCGAGGAGTTGTACGACCGGGCGCTGGTCGCCAACCGCGATCTGGGCTATCAGTACGGCGAGGCGACGGCACTCAGCGGACGTGCGTTGTTGTGGTCGATGACCGGCCGCGCACCACGCGCCTGCGCCGACGCGCGACAAGCAGTGGCGTTGACCCAGGAGATCGGCGACGCCGGCACCGAGGCGTGGGCACGCGAGGCTTACGGCCGCGTGCTGCTGGCCGCTGAACGGCCGGCAGAGGCAGCCGAGGAACACCGCCTGGCGCTCGACCTGGCCCGGCAGACCCGGTTCGTGTGGTGCGAGGCGAGTGCCCTGGTGGGGCTGGCGGCGGTGTGCCTGGCCACCGAGCAGCCCGACGTCGCTCGCGAGCACGCCGAGGCCGCGCTGCGCATGGCGAACGAAGCCGGCTACCGGCTGATCGAGTCACGCGCGCTTGGTCTGTTGAAGACGCTCGACGACTGAATCGTCTTGATCGGGCCCACGTACGGCGGCGGCCAACCCGGCGAGATACCAGGCAACAGACTCCCTGTTCCGCTCTGGATGGGTTTCGGGGGCGCCATCCAGGGCTACGGCGGGCCGGCCGACGTCCGTCGCGTTGGTCCCTCGAATCCTCCTTGACGGCGATGATGCCGCTCAAGTGAGGCTCAAATCGTCCGGAGCAGAGTCGGATGCATCTGACGCACACGGTCACAGACTGGAGCATGGATGACCACCACGCCTGTACGAGCACCGGCGGCCGGGGAGTTGCTGGCACCGGTCAGCAAGGAGGGGCAGGCGTTCCTTGACCTGCTGGCCGTGCACATTCCGTACGTGCGGGAGGTAAGCGGAGCGCACGACCGGGACGGCACATTTCCGTTCGAGGTGTTCGATCGCTTTCGCACCTCGGGGGTGTTGGCCGCCACCGTTCCCGCCGAACTGGGCGGTCTCGGGGTGAGCCACATGCACGACGTGGCGCTCGCGCTACGTACCCTCGCCGAGTTCGACGCGTCCGTCGCGCTCGCGCTGCACATGCAGCTCAGCCGTGGGCTCACCCTCACATACGAGTGGCGTTACGGCGCGCCGGAGGCGCAGTCCCTCGCCGAGCGGCTCATGCGTTCGGTCGGCGAGCGCGAGGCGATCATCTGCGGCGCGGTCAAGGACGCGCCGCGTGCCACGACCAGGCTGACTCCGGCGCCTGGCGGAGGTTGGTTGCTCAACGGTCGCAAGACCCTGGTAAGCCTCGCGCCCGCCGCCACACACTTCGCGGTATACGCCGAGGTGCACGTCGACGAGGAACCGCTCCGCCTCGCCGCGCCGGTACTGACCCGCCAGACGCCCGGCCTCACGGTCCTCGACAACTGGGACGGCCTCGGCATGCGCGGCTCGGGCACTGTCGACATCGTCTTCGACAACTGCCCGATCGCAGCGGAGGACGTCCTCCCCAGGGCCGCCGTCGGTGCCCGCCAGGACGCGGTGCTCGCTGGGCAGACGGTCAGCTCGGTCACCATGCTCGGCATCTACGCCGGGATCGCGTCGGCGGCGCGCAACGTGGCCGTCGACTGGACCGTCCGGCGCCGGGTCGACCCAGGAGCGGCGGTCCGGACGCTGCTCGCCGAGATCGAGGCGCGATTGTTCGCACTGCGCTCGTCGGCCGCCGCCGCGCTACGCAATGCCGACGAGCTCGCATTCGACTTCTCGGTCGACGCCGATGAGCGCGGCCGCCGGATGATGACCCCGTTCCAGTGCGCGAAGCTCATGGTCAACCAGCTCGCGTCAGACATTGTTGATCGCTGCATGACGGTCGTCGGTGGCGCCTCCTTCTCGGCCCGGCACCCGCTCGCCCGCCACTACCGCGACGTGCGCGCCGGCCGATACATGCAGCCGTACACCTACGTCGACGCGATCGACTACCTCAGCGGCCAAGTCCTCTGCTTCGACCAGGACAACGACTACGTCAGCGCCCGGGCGATCAGAGCCCGGCGCGAGCCGTCCCCTTAGGAGAGCCATGCGCGTCCTGTTCATCCCGTCCCCCGGGCTCAGCCACATCCTGCCCACCGTGCCGCTCGCCCACGCCCTTCAGGCCGCGGGCCACCACGTCCGGTACGCGGGTGGCGGCGACATCCATGCCGTCGCCGAGGCCGGTTTGTGTGGCGTCGACGCCTCGCCCGGCGCCGACTACGCGAAGTTGTTCATCCCCGACGAGACCGACGGCGTCGACCCGATGCACTCCGACGAGGCGGGCGTCGCTGATCTCGCAGCCATGTTCGCCCGGGTCTCGGGGGCCGTGGTGAACGGCGCGCTCGCGTTCGCGAAGCAGTGGCGGCCGGACCTGGTCGTGTACACCCCGACGCAGGGTGCCGGGCCACTCGTCGCCGCTGCGCTCGGGATACCCTGCGCCGAACTGCCGCTCGGGCCGGCCGACGGTGAGGAGCAGCTGCCATCGCTGATCCGTGCGGCGATGGCCACCGACTACGAGCGGCACGCTGTCGGCGGCTCGCCCGGTACCCGGGTCCGGCTCATGCCGATGGCGCCGAGCATCGAGTCATTGTTGCCCGGTCCGCACACGCCGGGTGCCTGGCCGGTGCGGTACCAGCCTTACAACGGCGGTGCGATCCTGCCGGAGTGGCTCGTGGAAGCGCCGGCGCGGCCGCGCATCGCGGTCACGCTCGGCACGATCGACGCCCGCTGGGGTGGGATCGCCCAGCTGGCCCCGTTCATCGAGGCCGCCGGTTCTGTCGAGGCCGAGTTCGTGCTCACTCTGGGCGGCGGTGATGAGGCGCTGCTCGGCAAGTTGCCGCAGAACGTCCGCGTCATCGAGTGGCTCCCGCTTGGTGTGCTCCTGGAGTCCTGCGCCGGGATCATCCACCACGGCGGCAGCGGCACGATCATGACCGCGCTCGTCGCCGGGGTGCCGCAGTGTGTGATCCCGCAGGGTTCCTTCCAGAACATCGGGCGCGACGTGCTGGTCAAGCGAGGCATCGGCTTCTCGACCAGTTCGGCCCAGTTGGGTCCTGCAGAGTGCCGGCGGCTCCTCGAGGACGACTCGATGCGCGAGGCGGCTCGGGACGCGGCCTCCGAGGCCGCCACCATGCCGCCGGTAGCCGACCTCGTTCCCCGGTTGGTGCAGCTCACCAGGTGAGCCGGTACGCGAAACGGCCTCGCCCGCGGCGACCGGACGAGGCCGTTTCACACTGCCGGCGCTGCCCGGCGTGACGCTCAGAGCGCCGGTGCCGGGTGGCCGAGTTCCCGGAACAGCGGGGCGAAGTCGAATATGTCCCAGTGCTCGACGACCTTGCCCTCCTCGTTGAAGCGCAGCTCCTCGAGGTAGTGCCAGGTGACCTTCCGCCCGGTCGCCGGTATCCCGGCGAACTCACCGCTGTGCGTGGCGGTCGCGGTCAACCGGAGCATCACCCGGTCGCCTTCCGCGAGGATGCTCTTCACTTCGAGTCGCAGGTCTGAGAAGGACACCAGCGAGCCACGCATCGCCGTCAGGACGAGTTCAGTGTCGTGCGGCTCGCCGTCCAGGTTGTAATGCGTGACGTCGGGCGCCCAGTGCTCAGTCACCCCCGACACGTCTGCCCGGTTCCAGGCGGCGACCATCTGCAGGCAGCGATTCTTGTTCTCCAGCGGCGACATGCCAACTCCTCATGCTCTGGGGTCTGCCGGGTTGCCGCCGATGCTGGCACCCGGCGCTCGGAAAGGGCTTCAGTCCTCCTGGTGTCCGGCACAGCCGACGAAGAGGCCACGGCCCGACTGGCTGCCCTCGAGGTAGCGCACGCTCAATCCCGCGCCCCGGAATGCCTTCTCATACGTGTCGCGGGGGAAGAGCGTGATGCGATGCTGCTCGACGAAGTGGTGGACGCCGCCGGTGGGGCGAGCGACGATGTAGTGGACCTCCATTCGGGAAGCGTCGCCGTCGCGCTTGGAGTGCGAGACGCGTACGACGGTCGTCCCGTCGGCCTCGACGAGGGAGGCCGACACGTATCCGTCGAGGTAGGTGTCCGGGAACCACCAAGGGTCGATCGCGACCACACCGCCGGGCGAGAGGTGCGCCGCGAAGCGCCGCAGGGCCGCGTTCAGCTCCTCGACGTCGGTGAGGTAACCCACGGAGCCGAACATGCAGGTGATCACGTCGTACCGCTCGCCGAGATGGAAGGAGCGCATGTCGCCGTGGTGCACGACCGCCCCCGGGATGTTCGTGCGGGCCGCCTCGACCATCGCAGGGGACAGTTCCAGGCCCTCCACCCGGTCGAAGAGCCGAGCGAACGCGCGCAGGTGCGCACCGGTGCCGCAGGCGACGTCGAGCAGGGTCGCAGCGCCGGGCAGCAACGCCCGCGCCTGCTCGGCGACGAACGCGGCCTCCTCGTCGTAATCCTTGCCTCGGGCACGGTGCACCAGCTCGTACACCTCGGCCTGTTCCTCGCCGTACATGCCGGCCGCCGGCACCGATGTCGTCATCGCCGCGCTCCCGCCACCGTCGGCCGCACCCGACGGCGGGCGGCGACGAGTACCTGATCCAGCAGAATCTCCAGAGCGGCCCGAGTACGGGGGTCGGCGGGCGCTCCGGTCGTGTCCAGTTCGGCGCGCTCACCGGACAGGGCGAGGCCGAGCGGGGTCGGCCAGCCGCGCAGCGCGTGCGCGATGGTCCGCAGGGTGGCCAGGGTGGAGTGCGCGCCCTGTTCCCCGGAGGAGATGGCAACGCAGCCGATCGGCCGGTCGCTGAGGAACGGCTCACGGGCGTCGGCGAGGTCGTTGGCGTAGTCGAGAGCGTTCTTCAGCAGGCCGGAGACGGTGCCGTGATACGTGGGTGAGAGGAGCACGACCCCGTCGGCACGGGCGAGGGCCGCCACGATCCGTGGTACCCGCTGCGGCCCGTCCCCGCGGTGTGGCCGGTAGAACGGCAACTCGAGGTCGGCGCCGCGCAGGCACGTGACGACGGCTCCCTCCTCGGCGCATCTACCAGCACACCACACGGCAAGCCGGCCGGTGCGCGACGATGCGCACAGCGAGCCACCGATGAGTACGACCTGGGGAGCCGGATGGTTGCTGCGGTGGGGTGGTCCAGGCATCGACGGACCTCTTTCTGTCGTGCTGAACGTCGTGTCATGGCGACTCTGCCCGGCTCCGGTCGGCGACGCATCGACGCCCGCTCGAGCACCTTTCGACCGGATGTGGCCAGGATGGCGACGCGCAGGCCGTGCGCATCCGTACCGAGGGAGCTGCGGTGAAGGTCCTGTTCACGGTGTCGTCCTGGCCCACCCACTACGCCGTGATGGTGCCGATCGGCTGGGCACTGCAGGCCGGCGGGCACGAGGTGCGCGTTTTGTGCACCCCGTCGCAGGTAGCGCCGCTGTGCGCAGCGGGGCTGACTCCGGTGCCGATTCTGGACAGTCCGTCGGACGAGATCCGGCTCCGCCTGCAGTACTTCATGGAGGCGGTCGACGGGGTATGGCCGTACCCGTGGCCGCCGTTGCATCCGATCACCGGCGCGCAGCTGGACGGCTTGGACGACTTCGACCTGACCGGGTTTCGCGAGCGTCAGCTCCCGGAGGTCGCCGCCCGGGCCGCGGCCAGCTTCGACGCCGCGGTCGAGTACACGACGGCGTTCCGGCCGGACTTCGTGCTGCACGACCCGGCGAGCCTGGAGGGCCTGCTCGCCGGCCTCGTCACCGGCGTCAAGACGGCCATGGTGCTGTGGGGTCCGGTCGGTCCGGCCGAACCAGAGCACATGCGGATCGTGCCGGATGACATCAGCGGCTCCTTCGCCCGCTACGGTCTCGGCCCGTTCGACGCCGGCATGATCAAGACGGTCGTCGACCCGTGCCCGTCATCGGTCGAACCGCCGCTGGCGGCCGAGCGGCTGCCGGTGCGCTACGTCCCCTACAACGGCACCGCCCCGGCTCCGACGTGGCTGCTCGAACCCATCGACCGTCCGCGGGTCTGCCTGTCCTGGTCGACGGCGTTGCGCTCGATGTCGGGTCCCCGCTCGTTCGTGCTGCCCGAGGCAGTGCGTGCGCTCGAAGGCCTGGACGCCGAGGTGGTGCTCACCGCGACCGCACAGGACGTGGCCGAGCTCGGCCCGGTGCCGCCGACGGTGCGGGTACTCGAGCGGCTTCCGTTACGGCTGCTGCTGCCGACGTGCTCAGCGGTTGTCCACCACGGAGGCGGCGGCAGCACCCTGACCTCGCTCTGGGCGGGCGTGCCACAGGTGCTGCTGACGTTCGCCTCCGAACAGGCCGCGTCGGCGACCCGGGTGGCCGCCGCCGGCGCTGCGGTTCAGCTACCGGGTCACCTCGTCGACGCCGCCGCGATCCGCCGTGCCATCGACGAACTGCTCGCCGACGGGTCGTACAGGCGGTCGGCCGTGCGGCTGCGCGGAGAGATGGAGCAGCGGCCGACGCCCGCGGATCTCGTAGACCTGATCGGCGTCTGACTCTCTGCTTCCTCCTCCGTGACAGCTCTCCGGCTCCCTGACGGCGATCATCGAAGCTGCACGTGTCGAGCGGACCGGCTGGCGGCACTGCGGATACGGCTGCGGTTGCCGCTCAACGACACCGACGACCGCCCCGCCTGACCGCCGGGCGGCCGGCGGGTGCTCAGGTGATCAGGCTGTGCAGGCAGGCGAGCATGCTGCGCGCCTGGACGCTCAGGTAGTGGCTGTGTCGCAGCAGCGCCACAAGCTGGTGCACGGCGATCCAGCGGAACGCCCGATGCTCCAGCTCGGCGCCGCGACTGGTCTCGACGATCATGTACCGGTTGAGCGCGTGGAAGAATCGACCGCCCTCCTCGGACAGCACGGTGTCGAAGTGGATCTGGTCGGCAGGCGCGTCGAGAAAGTCTGGGAGGAACCGCGGCCGGTCGCCGGGTGGCAGCATCTCGTGGTTGCCGGGGATGCACTGCACGGTGGGACCGAGTTCGACGACGTCGAGATACCCGGGCTCGACTCTGGCCTGCACGAGGACGTGCAGCACGCCGCCGATGTCCTGCACCAGGAGTCCGATCAGCCCGGTGCCGACCGGCTCGATCATCGGCTGCGTCCAGTGGGCGACCTCACGCCCGCCCGCCGAGACGCCGACTCCGATGACCGAGAAGAACCGGCCGCTCTCGTGGACGATCGCGTCCTCAGTCCGATGCCAGCCGGTCACCTCGTTCAGCGGGATCCGCCGGGTCTCGACGTCGAGCCCGCAGCGCATCTCGGTGATCCAACTGAGGACCTCGCCCGTGGTGTGCAGACTGCCGGCGGTCTCGTCGCAGGCACGGATCAGCGACTCGCGGATCGCGCCGCCGCCGGACAGCACCCTGTGCACACCGGCGCCAGCGAACGGCAGGCATGACAACACGGTGCGAGCGTCCATGTTCACCAGATCGTCTGCGCTGAGCAAGGCATGGATCTGGCCGAGCGTGAGCCAGCGGAACCCGTCCAGCACCTCGACGTCCCCGGTCACCTCGACGACCATGTTCCGGTTGCGCTTGCGGTAGAACCAGGACCCCTGCTCGGACTGGCGTACATCACCGATCACCCGGTGCATACCGGGGTGGCGGAAGTAGTCCAGGTACGGCACGGCACGGCCGTTGTGTACCCGCGTGTAGTTGCTTCGGGTCGCCTGTACGGTCGGCGACAACTGCAGGCCGTTGCCGTTGCCCGGTTCCACCTTCGCCTGCATCAGGAAATGCAGTACCCCGTCGAACTCCTTGGCGATGATGCCGAGAATTCCGATCTCCGGCTGGTGGATGATCGGCTGGCGCCAGTGGGCGACCGGCCCGCCGGGAACCGCCACGTCGATGCCCTGCACCACGAAGAACTTGCTCAGGTCGTGGCGGATGTCGCCGGTCGCCGGGTCGGTGTGCCAGCTCTTCAGCGCCGACAACGGAATCCGGCGTACGTCGGTGTACGCGCGCCGGGCGAATTCGTCAAACCAGCCCCGGACGTCCGCAACGCCGGCGCCGTCGCGGACGAGAGCCGAGCGGGCTAGGCGCAGGTGGATCGGCTCACGATCGACCCGTAACGTCGTGGCAGGGGGCAGGACAGGCATGCGGCAGTCCTCCGTCGTCGTTACCAAGTGCGAAGTCTCGACGGTCGCGCACCCGTCACGGGTAACCGCCGACGATGGCTGGATCCGCGCTCTACTGGCGCGCGAGCAGGCTCGCGCACCGGCCCGGTCACAGCTTGGCCAGAACCTTTTGGAGCGCATCGATGATCCGGTCCTGCTTCGCCGGCTCCAGCGCGGGATACATCGGCAGCGAGAAGATCTCCCCCGCCAGCTTCTCCGTGATCGGCAGGGCGCCCTCGGCATAGCCCAGATGCGCGAAGCCGGTCATCGTGTGCACCGGCCAGGGATAGCTGATGTTGAGGTTGATGTCGTACTCGCGCAGAGCGGCGATGATCTCGTCCCGCCGGGGATGGCGCACCACGTAGACGTAGTAGACGTGCTCGTTGTGGGGTGCGACCACCGGCAGCGCGAGGTCCGTCCCGGCCAGCGCGGCGGCATACCGGTCGGCCACCGCCCGCCGAGCCGCGATGTAGCTGTCCAGCCGGCGCAGCTTGCGGCGCAGGATCTCCGCGTGGACCTCGTCGAGGCGGCTGTTGTGACCGGGCGTCTCGACGACGTAGTAGCGCTCCTCCATGCCGTAGTACCGCAGCCTGCGCAGCCGCCGGGCCGTCTCGTCGTCGCCGGTGACGACCGCTCCCCCGTCGCCGTATGTGCCGAGCACCTTGGTGGGGTAGAACGAGAACGCGCTGGCGTCACCGGTCGTTCCGGCCAGCCGGCCGCGGTGGCGCGCGCCGTGCGCCTGCGCGCAGTCCTCCAGCAGGATCAGATCGTGGGCGTCGGCGAGCGCGCGCAGTTCGGTCAGGTCCACGCACTGTCCGTACAGGTGAACCGGCAGGATGCAGGTGGTCCGCGGGCCGACCACGCTGCTCACCGCTGAGTTGTCCATCAGGTACGTGTCACTGTCGACGTCGACGAAGACCGGCACCGCGCCGACCGAGTCGATCGCGACGATCGTCGGCGCTGCAGTGTTCGACACCGTGATCACCTCGTCGCCCGGGCGGACCCCGGCCGCCTGCAGCGCGAGCTTGATCGCGTTCGTGCCGTTGTCGACGCCGACGCAGTGGGCCATCCCGTGCCAGGCCGCATACTCCGCCTCGAACGCCTTTACGCTCTGGCCCAGCACCAGTTGACCGGACCGGAACACGGTGTCGACCGCGTCGAGGATGTCGTCCCGCTCGGTCTCGTACTCGCCGAGGTAGTCCCATACGTTGTCGCTCATCGATGCGCCGGCCCCTCATCCGTTCGCTGCGCCAGGCTAGGTCGGCACGACGTTCGCAGCACGCGCTCGGGAACCGCTGCAACGCGGCTCGATACACCTTGGTGAGCCGTTCAGCACGCCGCGAGCGGGCTCTGCCAGGGTTCTTGGCCGACACCCTCCCCTTTTCGCAGGAGCGCCGATGTACAGCGCCGATCTGGCCGACGTGTACGAGCGGATCTATCAGAGCCGGGGCAAGGACTGGGGCGCCGAAGCCGTCCTCGTCGACGAGGTCGTGCGCCGGCACCGCCCGGCGGCGCGCACGCTGCTCGACGTCGCCTGCGGAACCGGGGCACATCTCGAAGCGCTGTCCCGCCGATTCGCGCACGTCGAGGGCCTCGAACTGGCCGAACCGATGCGGGAGCGGGCCAGGCTGCGGCTGCCCGGCGTCCACATCCGGGCCGGCGACATGCGCGACTTCGACCTGCACACCACCTTCGACGCGATCACGTGCATGTTCTGCTCGATCGCGTACGTGGACACGGTCGAGGAGATGCGCACCGCCATCGGTTGCATGGCGCGGCACCTGGCGCCCGGAGGGGTCCTGGTCGTCGAGCCCTGGTGGTTCCCTGAACAGTTCATCGAGGGCTACGTGGCGGGTGACCTGGCCCGTGGTGAGGACCTCACGATCGCCCGGATCTCCCACTCGACACTCGACGGCCGGGCCACCCGGATGGAGGTCCGGTTCCTGGTCGCCGACGAGTCGGGTATCCGCGAGTTCGTGGAGATCGACCGCCTGACGCTGTTCACGCGTGAGGAGTACGAATCAGCTTTCCGCGATGCCGGATGCTCGATCGAGTTCCTCCCCGGCCCGCCGACCGGGCGCGGCCTGTTCGTCGGTATCCGACAGTGAGGGCGTGCGGCACCGTCATCCGGCCGCACGCAGCATTCTCGCCGGGGAACCGGTCACGCGTGCCACGTCGCGGACCGCCTCGACCAGTTGGGCCTGCCGCAGGGTGGCCCGCTCCTCGATCGGCCCGTCGACACCGGAGCGAACCGCCTGGACGAACGCCCGCACCGCGTTGCGTACCTGCGGGTCGGCCGGCATCGCCAACTCGGTGGCCTGATCCTGGCGTTCCACCCGGACCGGCGGTTTCAGCTGGTCCGGCGGCGTGAACGCCCGGTCGACGGCGATCCGGCCGGTGCTGCCCCACAGCGCGTACTCGCACCGGTAGGAGTGGTCGAAGCCGAACGCCAGCTGTACCGCCACGCCGTCCGGCGCGGCCAGCAGGGCGGATCCGGCCACGTCGACGCCGGTGGTCTCGTCGTACCGCAGCGTGGCGGCGAGCACCTCGAGTTCCGGCAGGAACAGCTGCGCCGCCCGCAGCGGGTACACCCCCACGTCGAGCAGTGCGCCGCCGCCGAGGGCCGGCTGGTAGCGGAACCCGGCCGGATCGAGTGGCGGCACACCGAACGAGCTGGAGAACACCTGCAGCCGGCCGATGGCGTTGGCGGCGACCATGGCCCGGACTGCGTCGTGCTGCGAGTGGTGCAGGAACATGAAGTTCTCGGCGAGGACACGTCCGCGTTCGCGGGCGACGGCCATCAGTTCGACCGTCTCCACGTGCGTGGTGCACAACGGCTTCTCGGCGAGCACGTGTTTGCCGGCCTGCAGCGCCTCCGCCACCCACTCGTAGTGCAGCCGCGGCGGCAGCGGGATGTACACCGCCTCGACGTCGTCGCGCTTGAGCAGATCGCGGTAGCCGGTCACCGCCGCGCAGCCGAACCGGCCGGCGACCTGTTCGGCCTTGGACCGGCTCCGGCTGGCCACCGCGACGACCTCGACACCGTCGAGCCCTGCGATCGTGGGCATCAACCGCCGGATGGCGATGTCGGCGCACCCGAGCACGCCCATCCGAAGCACAGAACCGGATCCAGACAACGGGCACCTCTCAGCGCGGGCGTACGTGCGAACCAAGGCGACCCTGGCGGGCACGCCTCATCGGCTGCTCGACACCCGCTCGATCGGGTTCGGCGGCAACTTACGCATCGTCGACAGCACCGAGTCGAGCCGTTCCCGGGCGTACAGGTGCGCCACCCTCGGGAACGAGTAGTGCAGCTGGTCTCGGGCGCCGGGTACGACACTCACCTTCAGCAGGTGGTTGTCGGCGAACCGCTCCAGGAGCCGCTCCGCCGGCGGGACCTCCCAGCCGAGCAGGTCGGCTACGGCCTCAGCGGTGAACTCCCCGTGCGGCAGCATGCTCAGCAGCCGGAAGGTGCTCTGCTCCACCCGGTTGAGCAGGTCGTAGCTCGCGTCGTATGCCGATCGCACATCCAGCTCGCCGAGGCACAGCTCGTCGAGTACCTCGCGCGATCTCTGCAGATGCTCGGCCATGCCGCTGAGCGAGCGGGCCGGTACCGCGGCGAGCCGCGCGCCGATGCACCGCAACGCGAGCGGCAGCCGGCCCACCATGTCGACGAGGGTGCGGGCGGCCCGCTGTTCGCGATCGACACGGTCCCGGCCGATGATGCGGGCGAGCAGCTCCAGACTCTCGGCGTGGTCGAACACGTCGAGATCGATGTTCCAGAGGCCGCCCAGCCCGTACAGGCGGCGACGTCCGGTGACGACGACCGCGCACCGCGGGTCGCTCGGCAGCAGTAGCCGCACCTGGTCGACGGAGGCGGCGTCGTCGAGAAGCACCAGGAGTCGTCGTCCCGCCGTCGCCGACCGGTACGTCTTGCACCGCTCGGTGAGGTCGTCGGGGATGTGCTCCTCCGCCAGACCCAGCGTCCGCAGAAAGCCGTGCAACACCTCGGCCGGGTCCAGGGCCCGGCCTGAGGAGCCGTTGAGGTCGGCGTACAGCTGACCCCCGGGGTACGAGCGCCGCAGCCGGTGCGCCAGGTGCGTCGCGAGGGCGGTCTTGCCGACACCGGGCATGCCGGTGATGAACCCGATGCGGGTCGCGGTCCGCGACCCGACGTCCGCGTCCATCGCGAGGTGTGCGCCGAGTTCGGCGAGTACGCCGGCCCGTCCGGTGAAGTCCGCGATGTCGGTCGGCAGCTGGGCGGGCCGCGGCAGCTGACTCGCCGGGGCGGTGGGCACGGGCCGGGGCTGTTCGGACACCGTCCGGCGACCCGGAGCCGGCTCGGCGGGCGTCTGCCCGCCGGCGACGATCCGCTCACGTGCCGGCGGCCCGGGCTGGCTCGGCACCATCGGGGCGTCGGACAGCAGCGAATGGTGCAGCGCGCCGAGGGCGTGGCCCGGTTCGAGCCCAAGGTCCTCGATCATTCTGCCGCGCAGGGTCCGGAAGACTTCGAGGGCCTCCTGACGGCGGCCGGAGCGGTGCAGTGCCAGCATGAGCGAAGCGTGCAGCTGCTCGTCGAGCGGGCGGGTGAGGACGAGGGCTTTCAGTTCACTGACCAGCTCGTTGTGCCGGCCGAGGGTGAGATCGGCCTGAATGCGCAAATCGAGGATGCGGGCCCGGAGTTCTTCGAGGCGGGTCACGTACGAGGTGAGCAACGCGCCGGGCACCACGTCGACCAACGCGGCCCCGCGCCACAGGGCGAGGGCACGGCGCAGCGTCGTCGCGGCCCGCTCGGCGTCATCGGCCTCCAGTAGCGCGCGTCCCTCGGCGGCGTCGGTCTCGAACCGGTACAGGTCGACCGCCTCGTCCGGGACGTTGAGCAGGTAGCCACCCGGTTTGGTGGACAGGATCGGCTCCGACCCGCACCCGACCAGGGCCCGGCGCAGCTTGTACACGTAGGTCTGCAGGGTCGTCATCGCGCTTGCCGGAGGGTCCTGCTCCCACAGCTCGTCGATGAGCTCGCCGGTCTGCACGAGAGCGTTTCGACGCAGCAGGAGAAGCGAAATGACCTGGCGCGGCTTGGGTGCGGTAGGAACGACCTCCCGTCCGTTGGCGTACATTTCCAGAGGCCCGAGCACTCGAAAGTCCATTGAGTCCCCCAAACTCGACGTTCGGTGTAGACGAGGTCGAGCGTAAACGACCTTTACACCGCAGGCCAAAGACTCGGGACCGCAGTGCACAAAGGAAGCAGAGAGTGGTATCGAAAGTAGTAGAGCGTCGATATGGGCATTTCAGAGGTGGCGTTGGCGACGAGTTGGGCGCCCAATTTGTTGCATGCATGTAAACATATTTTGCAGCCATCTTGGGAATGCTGGACAGTCGAGAGATTGACCGGCCTTAAGGCCCCTGTCAATTCTTGGTGCGACTACGAAAGGGCCGCACCGCCCCTGCGACGAGGCCCGGCCGGGAGGAATTGCGGGCGCCCGGAGGTTGAATGATCGAGGCGGCCACCGCCTTGTTGACGGCATCGATTCGCGAGACCGCGCTGAGCTTGGCGAAGATGTTGCGCAGGTGCCGCTTCACGGTTGTCTCCGCGAGAGACAGACGGGTCGCGATCTGTGCGTTGCTGAGGCCCTCGGCGGTAGCAGCGAGCACTTCGAGTTCGCGCGGCGACAGCACTTCGTCGCGCCGGCCGTAGACATGGTCGAGGCTGCTGCGCGAGACTCCGAGCACGACCCGGGCCCGATCGCGCGAGACGGCTCGGACCGCGCTCACCAGGTCGTGCCGCGCCACGCTCTTGTGCAGATAGCCCCGCACGCCGACCTCGAGCAGATCGCGCACCAGCTCCGGGCCATCGAGCATGCTCAGGATGATGACGGCCGTGTCGGGTGACCCCTCCCTGATCCGGCGCACCGTGCCGACGGGGTCGCCACCCGGGATCTCGATGTCCAGCACGACGACATCGGGCCGGACCGCCGTCGAGACGGTCACTGCGGTGACGCTGTCACCGGCCTCGGCGACGACCGACAGATCCTGCTCGGTCTCGAGGATCTGGCGCACCCCGTGCCGGATGAGGTCGTGGCCATCCACGATCATCAATGTCGTCGGGCGGACGTGACCAACAGGCGACCCCATCGCCGGTGACGTCGAGTCGGGCTCCGATCGTGAATCGATCTTCATCAACACCTCAGCGAGTCGGTGAGCACCCGCCAGCCCCCGCCGGAAACATGCCCCTGTGAGTGAAAAGAGTACGTCGATGCCTTACGAAAGAGTACCAGCGAAGCCCATTCTGCCAAGAGATCGAATCTCAATGGAACATCAGTGTTCCATTACTGGAGTTTCGTGTGCTAGATTCAGGGCGCCGAGAGGAGGCGCAGCATGCCGACCAGACCTGCGCTCATCGCCCGTGACCTGTGCAAGAAGCTAGGCAAGACGAAGGCGTTGGACGGCTTCGACCTCACGGTCATGGAGGGCACCGTGTGTGGCCTTCTCGGCCCGAACGGCGCGGGCAAGACCACCGCGGTGCGCATCCTGACAACCCTGCTTCTGCCCGACAGCGGCAGCGCGACCGTCGCCGGGTTCGACGTGGTACGCGAGCCCGCCCGGGTGCGCTTCCAGATCGGACTCACCGGGCAGCAGCCGACCGTCGACGAGATGCTGACAGGCCGCGAGAACCTGCGCATGTGGGGCCGCCTGTACCATCTTCCGGCCCGGGCGGCGCGGATCCGCGCCGACGAGCTGCTGGAACAGTTCAGGCTCACCGACGCAGCCGACAAGCAGGTTCGGCACTACTCCGGCGGCATGCGCCGCCGGCTCGATCTTGCCATCGCGTTCATCCTCGCCCCACGGTTGCTCTTTCTCGACGAGCCGACCACCGGCCTCGACCCTCGGAGCCGCAACGAGGTCTGGAACGCCGTGCGCATGTTGACCCACGGCGGTACCACCGTTCTGCTGACGACGCAGTACCTCGACGAGGCCGACCAGCTCGCCGATCAGATCGCCGTGATGGCCCACGGCCGCGTGATCGCCGACGACACCCCGGAGCAGCTCAAGTCGACCCTCGGCGGCGACCAGCTCGACATCGTCGTGCGCGACGCCGCTGAGCTGGCCGCGGCTACCGCCCTGGTGGAACGCGTCACGACGCAGAGTGCGCACAGCGAGCCAGACACCCGCCGCATCAATGCTCCGGTCAAAGACCGGGTCGGCACGCTCGTCGAGGTGACGCGCCGGCTCGCTGAGGCCGGCATCGACGTCGCTGACATCGCGCTGCGCAGGCCGACCCTCGACGAGGTGTTCCTGCGGCTGACCGCAGACCCGGCGCAGGAGGGCATACCCATCGATCAGACCAAGGAGCCGGTCGGATGAACCCGACGGTCGTATCGTCGCCGGACCGCCTCACCGGACACCTGCGCTGGACGTTGACCGAGAGCTTCGTCATGTGGCATCGCAACCTGATCAGCTGGGTTCGCGTGCCGATTCAGATGGCATACAGCCTGTTCTGGCCGGTTGAGATGGTCGTGCTGTTCGGCTTCGTGTTCGGCGGCGCGATGGCCGTCGACGGGGTCGACAACTACCGCGAATACCTCATGCCGGGCCTGTTCGGCCAGACCATGCTCTTCGGCATCGTCACCACCCTGATGACGGTCGCCAACGACAGCTCCAAGGGGGTGACCGACCGCCTCCGCTCGATGCCGATCTCGCGTTCGTCGGTCGTGCTCGGGCACTGCTTCACCGGAATGTTCCACTCCTTCCTCGAACTGGTCAGCCTGATCCTGTGCGGCCTGGCCATCGGCTGGCGCTGGCACAACGGCTGGGAGAGCGCCGTTCTGGCGGTGCTGCTACTGCTGTTGCTGCGATACTCGCTGATCTGGGTGGGCATCTACATCGGACTCCGGCTCTCCCCGGAGGCCGCCGGGTCGTCGTTCGTGGTGCTGTTTCCGGTCTCGCTGCTGGCCAACACGTTCGTGTCGCCGGAGCAGATGCCGACGTGGCTACGGGTCATGTCCGAATGGAACCCACTCTCGGCGACCATCGGTGCCAGCGCCGAACTGTTCGGCAATCCCGGGCGCACCGGTGGTTCCTGGGCCGCGGACCACGCCACCCTTCTGGCCATCGTCTGGCCGCTGGTGATCACCGCGGTCTTCCTCCCGCTGGCCGTGCGCCGGTGGCGCAACCTGAGCCGGTGACGCGCCGGCCGACCAGCGATCGTCGATCCCCGCGCGAGGCGTCCCTGCCAGCCTGACCGGCGCCGGGCCCGGTAGGCCCGACGCCGCACCGTAGCGAAGGGCGATCAGGTGGCAGGTAACGAACCGACCGGACCGGTAGCACCGGTCACATTCATCAACCGCTTCACGGTGCACGCGTCCGCGGAGGAGTTCGAACGGACGTTCGCCGCGACCACCGCGTTCATGGCCGCGCAGGACGGCTACCTCGGCAACACGTTGCTGCGACACACGACCGACGAGCAGAGCTACGTCAACATCGCGGTGTGGCGCGACGCCGAACGATTCCACAACGCGCTGGCACAACCCGGATTCACCCCGCACGCCCGCGCCCTGCGAGCCCTGAGCAGCAGCGAACCGAACCTGTACCGGGAAGTCGCCGGAGAGCAGCGATGACCCCGTTGACCCGCCGCCGGTTGCTCGGCGGATCGATCGTCGCGGGCGGCTCCGCACTCGTCGGCGGTATCGGCGCGCCCGGCGGCGCCGCGGCCGCCGGCTGCGCACCCGAGTTCGGCGCGGTGAGCGTCGGGCGCGACGACCCGCGCTACCA
Source organism: Micromonospora sp. CNZ297 (assembly GCF_007827625.1). Classification (NCBI taxonomy): domain Bacteria; kingdom Bacillati; phylum Actinomycetota; class Actinomycetes; order Micromonosporales; family Micromonosporaceae; genus Micromonospora; species Micromonospora sp. CNZ297. The sequence goes on from NZ_VISU01000001.1 coordinate 760,762, forward strand.
GGAGCTCACGATCCGGGGCGCGAACCGCCGCTTCACCGGCACACCCGACTCGGTACGGCTGGTGAATACCCCCGCCCAGGTCGTCGAGGCGGTCCGGGACGCCCGGCGCACCGGAGCCCGGCTCGCGGTGCGCAGCGGCGGGCACTGCTTCGAGGACTTCGTCGACAGCCCCGAGGTTCGCCTGGTCATCGACGTCTCCGAGATGCGCGGCATCTCCTACGACCCGGTGCACCGGGCCATCTCCGTGCAGTCGGGAGCAACGCTGGGCCAGCTGTACCGGACGCTGTACCTCGCGTGGGGTGTCACTCTGCCGGCCGGCGTCTGCCCCAGTGTCGGAATCGGCGGGCACCTCGCCGGTGGTGGCTACGGCACGCTGGCGCTACGGCACGGGCTCGCGGCCGACCATCTCTACGGCGTCGAGGTCGTCGTCGTCGATGCGTCAGGACGGGTGCGCACGGTCGTCGCGACCCGGGCGCCGAACGACCCGAACCGCGACCTCTGGTGGGCGCACACCGGCGGCGGCGGCGGGAACTTCGGCGTCGTCACCCGCTACCTGCTGCGCTCCCCCGGCGCGACGGGCGCCAGCGCAGCCGCCCTGCTGCCCCGGCCGCCCGCCACGCTGCTGCACGCCGCGGTCAACTGGAACTGGAGCGACATCAACGAGCAGATCTTCCTCCGCCTCGTCCACAACTTCTGCCGGTGGCACGAGGAGCACGGCGGCGACGGGACGACCGACACCGGAATCGACGCGGGAATCTTCCTCTACCATAAGATCAACGGTCAGATCCAGCTCGGGGTGAACGTCGACGGCACCCGCCCGGATGCCGACGCGCTGCTCACCGGATACCTGGCCGCGCTGTCCGACGGACTCGGCATCACCAACACCGAGGAACGGTCGGTGACTCCGTGGCTGAAGGCCACCCTGTCGATGCCGCCTGCCGGCGACTACTCGTTCAAGGCCAAGGACGCGTTCCTGCGTACGGGCTGGACCGGCGAACAACTGTCCACCCTGTACCGCTATCTGTCCGAGGGCAGCTACGAGTTCTACGGCAGCAATGCCTTCATCGGGTACTTCGGCGGGAAGGTGAACACCGTCGATGCAGCGTCCACGGCGATGGCGCACCGCGACGCGCGCTTCGCCTCGGTGATCCAGTCGGTGTGGTTCACGCCCGAGCAGGAGACCAAGCTCCTCACCTGGGCCCGCGAGTGCTACCGCGATGTGTACGCCTCCACCGGCGGCGTACCGGTGCCGGGTGAGGCCTACAGCGGTACCTACATCAACTACCCGGACGTCGACATCGCCGATCCCGCGTGGAACCGGTCAGGGGTGCCCTGGCATGCGTTCTACTACCGCGACAACTATCCACGGCTGCAGCGGGTCAAGCGGACATACGACCCGCTCGACGTGTTCCACCACGGGCTATCCGTTCGGGCCTGGGAGTAGACGATGAGGATTCTGATCACCGGTGCGACCGGCAACGTGGGCCGGCACCTCATCGCGCATCTCCTCGCCCTGCGCGTCGAGGTACGCGCGCTGACCCGCCAGGAACCAGCCGTCGCCGGGTTACCCGCGGGCGTCGAGATCGTCCGGGGCGACCTCGCGGCACCGGACACCCTCGGTCCCGCCTTCGACGGCGTCGACCGGATGTTCCTCTTCCCGGTCGCGGAAACCGCCGGGGCGGTGGCCGAGCGCGCCCGCGCCGCCGGGATCCGCCGCGCCGTCGTGCTCTCCTCGGACGCGGTCACCGACGGCACCGACACCGTCTACCACCTGCCGGTGGAGCGCGCGATTGAGAAGTCCGGCCTCGAGTGGACCCACGTGCGGCCCGGCGAGTTCGCGCTCAACAAGCTGGACACCTGGGGTCGCTCGATCCGCGAGAAGGGCGTGGTGCGTGCGGCCTACCCGGCGGCGCGCGGCGTACCGGTGCACGAGGCCGACATCGCGGCCGTCGCGGCGGCGGCGCTCACGAGCAACGACCACGTGGGCGCCGCGTACCGCGTGACCGGTCCGCAGCAGCTGACGCCGGGTGAGCAGGTGGCCGCGATCGCGACCGGCATCGGCCGTCCGCTCACGTTCATCGAGGTGAGCCCGGCGGAGGCACGCGCGGACCTGATCGGCCTCGGCTTCCCGGAGCAGATCGCCGACTACCTCCTCGCCTTCGAGGAGCGGTGGGTCGAACATCCACCGCAGGTCTCTCCCGATGCCGAACGGGTGATCGGCCGCCCGACCCGCACGCTCGCCGAATGGGCCGCCGACCACGTCGCGGACTTCTGACCGGACTCCCGAGAGAAGACCGGGTCGCTGTGTTCGTCGGTCACCTGACCGACGAACACAGCGACCCGTTATCGCACCGGAGGCGTCTGCGCGGTGACGAACCGGACCGGGGTGTCGATGACGAGCGGTCCCGCGCCGTCGCGCATCTCATCGAGGGCCTTGATGAGCCGGGCCCGCAGCGCGGCGGCGTCGTCGGCGGTCAGGTGGTCCCACATCAGCCGCATGCCGTGCGTGTGTGACCAGTCGACCCAAACCTCTCCGGTGGCCGCGACGAGCGGTACCGCCTCGTCATGCACGTCGACATCGACGAATCCCGCCGCCTCCATTGTCGCGCGCAGGTCGGCCGGGCCCTCCAGCCAGCTGTTGAAGCGCCGCTGCAGCGCCTCCGGCCGCCATTGCTCGGGCAGGCTGCGCAACAGATCGTTCGGAATCAGCTCGGTGAAGACCGGCGGGAGGAAGGGAAAGGTGCCGGTGCGGAACTGGGGGCTGGTGAAGCCAATCCGGCCGCCCGGCACCAACACCTGCGCGTAGCGGCGCAACGCGCTGCGCACGTCGGGCAGGAAGATGAGGCTGTAACTGCCGATCACGACGTCGAACGAGGCCGCCGGGAAGTCGACCCGTTCGCCGTCCATGACGCGTGCCTCGACGTTGCCGACGCCGCGCCGGGCGGCTTCGGCACGGGCTGTTTCGACCATGCCCGCCGCGATGTCGATGCCGACGACGCGGCCGGCCGGACCGACCCGGGCCGCAGCCGGGAACAGGCAGGCGCCGGAGCCGCAGCCGACGTCGAGGACCCGGTGGCCGGGTGCGGGCGCGACACGCTCGACCAGCCGTCGCCCCATCGGTCCGAAGAACTCGACCCCGAGCCGGTCGTAGGTCCCGGCGACCCGGTCGAAAGCAGCGGCCACCTCGGTCTTGTAGTCCGAGGCCTTGAGCGTCGTCACGGCCGCCACCCGCCGTTCTCCGGCCACGGGTCACCGAGCTGGCGCAGGGTGCCCTGGAAGTCGGGCCAGTCGCGGTGGTCGCGGATCTTGCCGTCGACGATCCGGAAGAGGTGGATCTGCTCGCCGGCGAAGCGCCGGCCGGTCGGCGGGATCCCGACGAGGTTGCCGACGTGACGGCCGTACAGCACAAGGTGGGCGCGGACCCATTCGCCGTTCTCGGTAACGTTGATCTCTTCGAGGTGCGCCTCCTCGGAGAACGTCCGGCGTACCCAGGCGACGACCATCGCGAAGGCCTTCGGACCCTGCGAGATGCCGTGTTCGAGCGTCGCCGGGTTGAGGTACTCGTCGTGGATGTACTCGTCGACGTCGTCGGTCTTGCCGGTGTTGAACGCGTTGATCACGCGCCGTACGGCGTCGGTCTGACTGCTCATGCGGTGCTCCTACCGATGGTCGGGGCGGTTGCCCGACCCTGGCAGCAGCCGATCGTCACCGGTTCGAACCCGGCTCGAACGGCGCTCGCCCACACGTACCCGACGGTCCGGTCTCCAGACAGACCCGCTCGAGGTGCGGAGCGCAGAATCCGGCCATGGGTAATGGGAACAAGTCCGCGCTGAGGCGCAGCATCGTCATCACCGGCGTCGGCACCGGCATCGGCCGCGCCGTGGCCCGCGGGTTCGCCGAGCAGGGCGATGACGTCCTGATCGTCGGCCGTACTGCGGCGAGCCTGAGGGACACCGCCGAGGGTTACCCGGGCATCCGGACGTCTGTCGCCGACATCACCGCTCCCGGCGCACCGCAGGCCGTCGTCGACGCGGCTCAGCAGGCGTACGGGCGGATCGACGTCCTGGTCAATAACGCCGCCACGTCGGTCGCGAAGCTCCTCGCCGACACCACGGAGGACGAGATCCAGTCGCAGTTCGCGACGAATGTCATGGCACCGATCCACCTGACGCGGTGTGCTCTCGAACCCCTCGCGGCCAGCCGGGGCGTGGTGGTCAACATCAGCACGGCGGGCGCGCTCGGCCAGCGGACGTGGCCCGCCAACGGGGCGTACGGCGCGAGTAAGGTGGCGCTGGACTTCCTGACCCGCACCTGGGCCGTCGAGATGGCTCCGCGCGGGATCCGGGTCGTGGGGATCGCGCCCGGTGTCGCCGATACGGGTATCGGGGTCCGCAGCGGCATGACGGAGGAGCAGTACGCCGACTTCCTCAAGTGGATGGCCGACCGTGCGCCGGCGGGACGGGTCGGCACGCCGGAGGAGATCGCCACTTGGGTGCGCAAGCTCGTCGAGCCGGACGCCGGTTACCTGACCGGCGTAGTGATCCCGATCGACGGGGGCCTGTCCCTCACCTGACGCCGTGACGTGCCGTCAGCCGTTCGAGGACTGGTACCACCTCGCGGGGGGCCGGCATCCCGAGGGCCTCGCGCCGCAGCCGCGTCGCCCGGTCGCGAAGCCGTCTGTCAGTCAGGGCCCGCTCCACCAGCGCGGACGTCGCGGGCACCTCCCGCACGCGCAGACCCGCGCCAAGCCGCTCGAGGCGGCTCGCCTTCAACCCGGTGTCCCACAGCATGTCCGGCACCAGCACCTGCGGCACCCCGTGCACGAGCGCGGTCTGGAACGAACCGGCTCCGCCGTGGCTCACCACGGCGGAGCAGAGCGGCAGCAGCGCGTCCAGCGGCGCGAAGTCCACCACCCGTACGCGCTCGGTGTCGACGCCGTCGCGCTGACCGCCCGACAATGTCGCCACCACCTCGACGCCCAGGTCGGCGATCCCGTCCAGCAACCGGGCGACGGGTACGCGGTCCGCGCCCCAGATCTCCCGGTGTGAGATTCCCATCGTGACGCATACCCGGGGCACCTCCGGATCGAGTTCGGCCAGCCACGCCGGAACGACCGAGGGCCCGTTGTACGGCACGTATCGCATGCCGATGCGGGGCGATGCGGTGCCCAGGCTCAACGAGGACACCACCGGATCCACGGTCCACTGCCCGACCACCACCTCCTCGCTGAACGTGCGGCCGTGCCTGCGCAGCACGCCGTCGAGCCACTCGCGCAGCGGATCGTCGCACGCGGACGCGGGGCGTCGTGCGGCCGCGCGCAGGAACGCGCCGCGGGCGTGGCCGAGGATGTCCAGTCCGAACAGCACCCGCGCATGGGCGGCGCCGCACGCCGCCGCCGCCACCGGGCCGGCGAACGACATCGTGTCCCACAGCACCAGATCGGGCTTCCACCTGCGGGCGAACTCCACCAGGCCGTCGACCATGCCGTCGGTGTAGTACCGAAAGACCATCGGCGTGTACGCCGCGAAGACGCCGAGAAGGTAGTCGTAGGTGAGCGTCGTCGGGTCGGTCTCGGCGAGGTCGAGCAGCTCCGGCCAGTCCGCCCAACCGAAGGTCCCGCCGCCGTCTTGCGCGGCCCCGCTCTCGACGTCCCCGCCGGTGTCCTGTTCACCGACGCTCGGGATCGGCTCGCCGACCCCTGCGAACGGCAGGCCGGCGCTGACGACGTGCTCCTCCCCCTCGGGGTGGGTCGCGACGCACACGTCGTGGCCGGCCGCACGTAGCGCCCACGCGATCGGCACGAGGCTGTAGATATGGGACCGGACCGCGAAGGTCGTCAGGAGTACCCGCATACCGCGAAGCTAGGAGCCGGCCGTGGTGGCCGGCTCGAAGCGCGCTGGGCAGCCCGTCAGCGAAAGTCGTCGGCGTGGTCCTGAGCCCACTGCGCGAACGTGCGCCCGGGCCGGTTGGTCACACTCTCGGCCGTGGGGTGCTCCTCCACCGTGTCCTTGTCGTACTGGTGCTCGGCCTCCGGCGTCGTCTCCTCGTTGGAGTACGTGACGAGACCTAGCAGGAACGGTGCGTTCGCTGCTGCCCAGCCACCGAGCGCCTGGTAGTACGCCAAGGCCTCCTGCGCGGTGACGTCCTTGAAGGACAGTTCCCGTCCGACCGCCGCGGCGATCGCCTCCAGCTGCTCGGCGTGGGTGAGCGGCTGCGGCCCGACGATGGTGTAGGCCTTACCTGTGTGCCCGTCTTCGAGTAGCGCGAGAGCAGCGATGTCGGCGACGTCACGCTCGTGCGTCGGCACGCCGACGGCGTCCGGATGCGGGTCGTACACTGCGTTCTCGGCACGGATCGACGGCGCCCACATGTGCAGAGTGTTGGTCGCGAACTCGCCGGGCCGGACATGGGTCCACTCCAGGCCGGACTCCTCGACTGCCCGCTCGACCGGCAGGTGGAAGTCGGTGTCGTAACCCGTGGTCACCGCCCCCGACGACAGCACGACGATGCGCCGCACGCCGGCCTTCACGGCGCGGGCGACTACCTCACGCGCGGTCTCCGGTGCCGGGAAGAGGTACATCCGCTCGACGCCTTCAAGCGCCTCGCTCAACGAGTCCGGCCGGCTCAGGTCGCCGCGGACCAGGTCCACGCCGGCCGGCACCTCTGCTCTGGCCGGGTCGCGGGTCAGCGCGCGGACGTCGACGCCGGCGGACACCAACTGCGGCAGGACGTTGCGGCCAACGTAACCCGTCGCACCGGTCACAAGGATCCTCATCGTTGCTCCCATTGGCTTGTAGGGGTGGTGTCCGGTCGCGTTCACGCGTCGCGGACGACACCACGCTCGAGCGTGCGGATGACCGTCGAGGTGACCTCGTGCCGCGACATCATGCCCTGGCCGGACATTTCGCAGCCGGTATAGACCAGCGACCACAGGACGTGCTGGATCCACCGCGCATCAACGGCGTGATCGAAGACCCCCTCCTGCTGACCTCGCTCGATCAGCAGGATGACCGGCTGCACGATCGGCGGCTTCTCGGGCTTACGATTGGCGAACTCCTCCGCCAGCCGTGGGTCGCCGAACAGGAACAGCAGACGGTCGCCGAGCTCCACCATGGCCGCCACCAGGCGGCGCATGGCGTCGAGCGGCTTGCCTTGCTCGACGTGCGCGTCGACGACGGCTTGCTCGATCGCCGTGTAGCAGTCGGCGACCACCGAGTTGATCAGCTCGTCGCGGTCGGGGAAGTAGCGGTGCAGTGTGCTACGACCCACGTCGGCCGCCACCGCGACGTCGGCCAGGGTGGCCGAACGATTGTGCGCGAAGACCGACGCCGCAGCGTTGAGAATCGCGCGCCGGGTTCGGTTGCGCGTTCCGGACTCCGGCACCTCCGTGACCATTGACCCAGCCTAGCAGGATAGTGGCCCAGAGCGGAACATGAGTGCAACTAATTTGGAGATCGTACTCCACGATTGGCACATCCTGATCCCACTTCTCCGGCTCGAAAGCGGAGACGGGGTCATCGAGTCCGACTCGAGCGGATCGCAAGCGCCCGGTGCGAATCTCTGGGCCTGAGGCAGCCGCCGTCCGCATTCGAGGAGACCTTCATGCGGGTCCTGTTCACGACGTTCGCTGCCCCCTCGCACCTGCAGATCCAGGTGCCGATCGCGTGGGCGCTGCGCGCAGCCGGGCACGACGTCCGGATCGCGGGCCAGCCGGATCTCGCCGACGCCGTCGCGCGGACCGGCCATCTGTTCGTGCCCGTCGGCGAGCCGCTCGCCCTGTCCGAACAGATCGACCGGCCCGACGACGGCTCCGTCGACTTCACGGCACTGGCCGACCTGAGCTGCCGGCGGTCCGACCGGCGCACGCGCGAATACCTGCGCACCGCCCTGGCGATATCCACCGACGTCTACCGAGCACTGAACCCGGAGCCGATGATCGCACAGCTCGTCGACCTCGTCTTCGACTGGAGGCCCGACCTCGTCGTCTGGGACACGATGACGTTCGGCGGCGCCGTCGCCGCGATGGCCGGCGGCGCCGCGCACGCGCGGCTGCTGTTCGGACTCGACCTGATCGCCCGCGCACGGATGGAGTACCGGCGTCACGACGCACCCGACGACCCGTTCCGCGACTGGCTCGGCAGCGCGCTCGACAAGTACGGCGTCGCGTTCGCCGAGGAAGCCGTGGTCGGGCAGTGGACCATCGATCCCGTGCCACCCTCGGTCGGGCTCGCCACCGACCAGCTTCGCGTGCCGGTCCGGTACGTGCCCTACAACGGCGCGGCCACGGCGACGGAGATGACGTGCGCCCCGGCGCACCGGCCACGCGTGTGCCTGACGCTCGGTCAGAGCGGACGCGACGTGCTCGGCCGCGACCGCGCCGCGAGCGCCGAACTGCTCGCCGCCGCGGCCGAGATCGACGCCGAGATCGTCGCTACGCTCGACGCGCGGCAACTCGCCGGCCTCGGCCCGGTGCCGTCGAACGTCCGGGTCGTCGATTTCATGGCCCTTGACGTGCTGCTGCCAACCTGCTCGGCGATCATCAACCACGGCGGCTCCGGCTCGATGCAGACCGCGCTGCTGCACGGCGTACCGCAGGTCGTCGTGCCCGACCTGATGTGGGACACCGAATACAAGGCCGAGCTGATCGAACGTGCGGGTGCCGGGGTGTGGATCCGGGACCCGGACTTCCCCGCGCCGGCCCTGGCCGCGGCCGTCCGCCGTGTCTTGATCGATCCGTCGTACCGCGAGGCGGCGGCGCGGCTGCGACGCGAGGTGCTCGGCGCCCCGACACCGGCCGACATCGTTCCCGCCCTCGAACTGCTCACCGAGCAGCATCGTCGGCCGGTCACCGCCGGTCCGAACTGATCGTCCATCGCCCAACCGATTCGGGAGCACCGAATGTCATCCACCATGCAGGCCCGCGCACTGAAGGTCGAAGGCGCCGTCGAATTCACCCCACGGGTCTTCCCCGACGACCGCGGGATCTTCGTCTCACCCTTCCAGGAGACCGCCTTCGTCGAGGCGCTCGGCCACCCACTCTTTCCGGTGGCCCAGACCAACCACAGCCGCTCACGCAAGGGCGTGGTCCGGGGCGCGCACTTCACCCTCACCCCGCCCGGAATCGCCAAGTACGTGTACTGCGCGCGGGGCAAGACGATCGATTTCGTCGTGGACATCCGAGTCGGTTCCCCGACCTTCGGGCAGTTCGATCAGGTCCTGCTCGACCAAGAGGCGTTCCGGGCGGTCTACCTGCCGGTTGGCGTGGCCCACGCCTTCGCCGCGCTCGAGGACGACACCGTCGTGTCGTACATGCTCTCCGACGGCTACGTCGAGGCGCACGAGAAGGCGGTCAACGTGCTGGACCCGGCGCTGAACCTGCCGCTGCCGACCGGCGTCGAGCGGGTGCTCTCCGATCGGGACAGGTCCGCGCCCACGATCGAGGAGGCCCGCAGACTGGGCCTGCTACCGGACTACGCACAGTGCCAGAAGCTGGAGAGCGACCTGTTCGCCGCGCCCCGGGGCCGCGAGTGAGCACCGCGGTCGCGGTACTCGGGGCCACCGGTGGCGTCGGGCAGCACGTGTGCTCGGCGTTCCGTGCCTCCGGTGACCACGTGCTCGGCATCGCCCGGCGCACATCCGCGGCGGGCTCCGCCCTCCGCCTCGACCTCGCCGAGGCTGCGCCGGCGCAGCTCGCCGCAGCGTTGACCGCACACCGCACCGAGATCGTGGTGAACGCGACGGGGGGCTGGGTCCTCAGCGCCGAAGCGATGCACCTCGCCCACGTCCAGATCGTCGAACGGCTGGTCGCCGCCAGCACACTCATGCCCGATCCGCCGCGCATCGTCCACATCGGCACCATCCACGAGTACGGCCCGGTGCCGGCCGGGACACTGATCGACGAGAGCCGCACGCCGGAGCCGCAGACCGGATACGCCCGGACGAAGCTGGCCGGTTCACAGGCGCTTCTGAACGCGACCGCCGCCGGCACCGCACGGGGCGTGGTCCTGCGCGCGGTCAACGTGTGCGGGCCGGGCACGACTTCCGCCAGCTTCCTCGGCGCGGTCCTCGACCGGATCCGCGACGTCCGGCCGGGCGACCGCGTGCCGATGACGATTGCCGACGCGCGCCGCGACTACCTCGACGTGCGGGACCTCACCGACGCGGTCGTCCGGGCGGCCCGCGCGCCCGAGAGCACGGTGGGTCAGGTCATCAACGTCGGCCGCGGCGAGGCGGTCGCCATGCGGCAGCTCGTCGACTGGCTCCTGGCCGCGGCCGGACTGCCGCCCGACACGATCGACGAGCAGGGCGCCGCGGTGCAGAGCAAGGGCGGAGACTGGACCCGGGCGGACAACCGCCGGGCGGCGCGGCTGCTCGGCTGGCAGCCGCGGACCGCGCTCGACGCGTCGCTGCGCGACATGTGGCACGACGCGGCAAGGCGGTACAGCGAAGCTTGAGGGCACCACGAGCGCGCGTTCCTAGCTTGTCCGCATGACGGCGACCAGCACAGACGACGCCCTCGGCTCGACCCTCATGACACTGCGCGGCTTCCAGTGGGTGTACGGGGCCCGGCAGGACCCCTACGCCCTCCTGCTCCGGGCAGAGAGCGACGACCCCCACGAACTCGGCCGGCGCGTACGCGCGAACGGTGCGCTGACCTGGAGCAGTGCCGAGGCCTGGGTCACCGCGACGCACGCCTTGGCCGTCCGGCTCCTCCGCGACGAGCGGCTCGGGCTGCGCAAACCGCCGCCCACCGACAGCGCACCGTCGTGGGCCATGCCGACCCTCGACGACGTGCTGCCCCTCGACGACGTGGGCCTCCAACTCGACCGGACGGACTGCGAACGCTTCGGGCGAAGCGTCACGGCCGCACTCGCCGCACCACGCCTGAGAAAGGCACACACGGAGATCACCGTCCGGATCGACCGGCTGGCCGCCGGCCTCAACGGCACGTTCGACCTGACCTCGGACTACGCGGTGCCCGTCGCCACCATGGCCACCTCTGTCCTGCTCGGCGTGCCGGCAGCGCACCAGGAGGAGTTCGCGCGGCTGTGTGCGGGCGCCGCGACCGCCCTCGACGCCACGCTGTGCCCGCCGCGGTTGGACACCGCCCGGCTGCTGCTCGACTCGATCGCCGGGCTGCGGGAACTGCTCGTCTCGCTGCCGACCGGCGCCGGTGACGACCTGCTCGGCGAGCTGACGCGCACCGAGCCGGACAGCGTCCTGCCGGTGGCGCTGCTCCACTGTGCCGTCGGCGCCGACCTTACGGCGACGCTGATCGCCAACACCATGAGCGCGCTGCTCGCCGAGCCCGGGCGGTGGACAGCCGTGGCGACGGATCCGGGTCTCGCTGCCGCCGCGGTACGCGAAACCCTGCGCTTCGCGCCGCCCGTCCGGCTGCAACGCCTCGTCGCCCGCACCGACCTCGATCTGGACGGCACCGCGATCACGGCGGGCAGCGAGGTCGTGGTCCTGCTCGAAGCTGCCAATCGCGACCCCGCCGCGTTCGCCGACCCGGACCACTTCGATCCGGGACGCGAGCCGGCTGCCGAGATCCTCTGGGCGCACCCTGCGATGCCGGCCGGCGTCGTCGCCGAGACGGTACGCCGGCACGCCACCGTCGCCGTGTCCGCCCTCGCGGCACACCTGCCCACGTTGCGCGCCGCCGGCGAGGGCTACCGGCGGCTGCGGTCCCCCGTGACCGGCAGCCCGCTGTCGCGGCCCGTCGTTGCGTGAGCGAAAGGAGGCGCGGACATGCGAGTACTCATCACCTGCTTTGCCGTCGACAGCCACTTCAGCGGATGCGTGCCCCTCGCCTGGGCCCTGCGCACCGCCGGGCACCAGGTTCTCGTCGCCGGACAGCCGGCGCTCGTCGAGGCCGTCGTGCGTGCCGGACTCACCGCGGCGCCGGTCGGCGTCGACCACGCCCACGACCAGATGCTCGCCAAGGTCGGCGCTGACATCCTCGCACTGCACGACGACCGCGACTACCTGGAAAAGCGCCACGACAGGCTGGGCCTGGAGTTCCTCAGGGGCCACGAGACCGTGATGACTGCGCTGTTCTACTCCAAGGTGAACAGCGACTCGATGATCGACGACGTCGTAGACCTGGCCTACGGCTGGCAGCCGGACCTGGTGCTGTGGGAGCCGTTCACGTTCGCGGGTGCGGTCGCCGCCCGGGTCACCGGCGCGGCGCACGCCCGGCTGTTGACGATGCCGGACATGTTTCTCAGCACCCGTGAGCGACACCTGTCCATGCTCGACCGGCTACCGGCCGGGCGGCGCGACGACGTGCTCGCGTCCTGGCTCGACTCGACCCTTGCGCGCTACGGTCACGGCTTCGACGAGGAGATCGTCACCGGGCAGTGGTCCATCGACCCGATGCCCGAGGGCATTCGGATCGACACCCGGCAGCCGACCGTGCCGATACGCTACATCCCCTACAACGGCCAGGTGCCGTCGATCGTGCCGGACTGGTTGCGCGAGCCGCCCGGCAGGCCGCGTCTGTGCGTGACGCTCGGCATGACCGCCCGTACCAGCAACTGGTCGAACATGATCGCCATCGAGGACCTCTTCGAGGTCGTCGCGGAGCTCAACGTCGAGGTGGTCGCCACGCTCTCCGCCGAGGAGCAGGCCCTCGTGCCGGACGTGCCGGACAACGTCCGGCTGGTCGAACACGTGCCGCTCGACGTTCTGCTGCCGACGTGCGCCGCCGTCCTGCACCACGGGGGCCTGGGCACCTGGGCGACTGCTGCAGCGCTGGGCGTACCGCAGTTGTCGCTCGGATACATGTGGGACGCGGTCTACCGGGCCCAGCGCACCGAGGCGCTCGGTGCGGGACTGGCCCTGCACTCCTCCGACCTCACCCCGGCGAGGCTGCGCGGCCTCCTGGCCCGAATCCTCGACGAGGGCTCGTTTCGGCACCGGGCCGGACAGCTGCGCGAGGCCATGAGTGCGATGCCCTCGCCGAACGACGTGGTTCCAATGCTGGAGAAGCTCACCGCAGAGCGCGGGTGAGGCGCCGCAGCGCCGGCACCAGTTCGGCCGGTGCCGGCGCGGCGAGCATCTCGACCCGCAGCCGGGCGGCCGCGGCCGCGAACGACGACTCCTCGAGCACTCTCGACAGCAGTGCGCGCAGCTCCCGCGCCGTGCACTTCTCGGCGCTGCCGCACAGTGCCGCTCCCGCCTCCGCCACCCGCCACGACTTCAGGTGGTTGTCGAGCAACACCGCCGGCACGATGACCTGGGGTACGCCGTGGATGAGTGCGGTCTGGGAGGTGCCTGATCCGCCGTGGTGGATGATGGCGGCGCAGGTGGGCAGGAGCACGTCGAGGTTGACGAACTCGACGGTGCGGACGTTGTCCGGTATGGGGTGGCCGGGCGGGATCTGGCTGCTGCTCAGGGTGGCGACGACGTCGACGTCGAGGGTGGCGACGGCGTCGAGGAGTTCGGTGACCGCGGTCCGGTCCCCGCCGAGGGTTTCGCGGAACGAGCGGCCCAGGGTGAGACAGACCCGGGGCCGGGTCGGTGGCTCGCGTAGCCAGTCGGGGACGGTCGCGGGCCCGTTGTAGGGGGTGTAGCGCATCGGCAGGTAGTGGTGGTCGACCGGCAGCCGGAGTGAGGCCGGGACGGGGTCGATGGTGAACTGTCCGAGGACGGCCTGCTCGGTGAACGGGTGGCCGTGTCGGGCCAGGACGTCGCCGAGCCACTCCTGCAGCGGGTCGTCGCGCAGGGCCGGCACCCGCCCTCGCAGCAGTTCGAGGTAGGTCGACCGCATGTGCCCGAAGACGTCGAGACCGAACAGCAGCCGCGCATGGGCGGCGCCGCTGGCGATCGCCGCGACCGAACCGGCGAAGGTCACCGGGTCGCGGACGACGAGATCCGGACGCCAGTCCTGGGTGAACGCGACCAGATCATCGATCATCCCAGCGGAGCAGGACAGTTGGTGGTCCAGCGACGTCCAGGCGGTCAGCACGGACTGGACGTAGTCGTACGTGAGCCGCTGCCGGCGCAGCTCGCACAGGTCGAACAGCTCCCAGCGCATCCGGCCGCCCGGGCCCCACAGCTCGTCGCCGGTGAACTCCCACCGCTCGGCCACCTCTTCCACGACGTCCTGTGACCACCGGTCCGCGCCGAGCGGCGGCCCGACCGCGACGGCTGTGAGCCCGGCGCCGGTGATCGCCTCCGTGAGATCCGGCTGGCTCGCCACCCGCACGTCGTGGCCGGCCGCCCGCAACGCCCACGCCAGGGGCACCTGCGCGTGCAGGTGCGTCGGCGCGGCGATGGTCGTGAAGAGCACCCGCATGCCGGACACCTTGGACGTCGCGGCTCGTGCCGGCCCTGAGCCCCGATGGAGCAGCGGGTTCAGCGCCGGTCCACCGATCGTCGACCGCCCCGACAGCGGCGATCGCCACGATGTGGCTCGGCACGAAGGACGGGAGAGAACATTGACGCAGGACAGCCTCGCTGTCGTTACCGGCGCGACGAGCGGCATCGGACACGCGGTCGCGACGTTGCTCGCCGAACGCGGGTCGACGGTCTACATCTGCGCCCGCGACGGCCACGCCGTCGACCTGACCGTCAAGGAGCTGCGCGCGAAGGGTCACGACGTTGACGGCCAGGCGTGCGACGTCCGCGACGCCGGCCAGGTGCGGGCGTTCGTCACCGCGGCCGTCGAACGGTTCGGACCAGTCGGCGTACTCGTCAACAACGCCGGCCGCAACGGCGGCGGGGTGACCGCCCAGATCACCGACGAACTGTGGCTCGACGTGCTGGAGACCAACCTCACCAGCGTGTTCCGGATGACCCGCGAGGTGCTCACCACCGGCGGCATGCTGGAGCGCGGGTGGGGACGTGTCATCAACATCGCGTCGACCGGCGGCAAGCAGGGTGTCGTGCTCGGAGCGCCGTACTCGGCGTCGAAGCACGGCGTCGTCGGCTTCACCAAGGCCCTCGGGTTGGAGCTGGCCAAGACCGGCGTGACGGTCAACGCCGTCTGCCCCGGGTACGTGGAGACGCCGATGGCCGAGCGGGTCCGACGGGGGTACGCCGAGGTCTGGGACAGCACCGAGGACGAGGTGCTCGCCAGGTTCCAGGCGAAGATCCCGCTCGGCCGCTACAGCACTCCGCAAGAGGTCGCCGGCCTCGTCGGCTACCTCGTCACCGACACTGCCGCCCCGATCACCGCGCAGGCGCTCAACGTCTGCGGCGGACTCGGCAACTACTGA
The DNA here is from genome assembly GCF_007827625.1 of Micromonospora sp. CNZ297. NCBI lineage: Bacteria > Bacillati > Actinomycetota > Actinomycetes > Micromonosporales > Micromonosporaceae > Micromonospora > Micromonospora sp. CNZ297. The sequence continues at coordinate 775,986 of NZ_VISU01000001.1, forward strand.
CCCGAGGGGAACGACGACATGTCGGAACAGCACACCGATCACCGGGTGACCGTGGCCGCACCCGTAGCGGTGATCTACGACCTCGTCGCCGACGTGAGCTGCTGGCCGGTGGTGTTCCCACCGACCGTGCACGCCGAACAGATCGAGCGCAGCGGCGACGGGGAGCGGATCCGGATCTGGGCCACCGCGAACGACGAGGTCAAGAACTGGACCTCGCGGCGGATCCTGGACCGGGCGGCACGCTCGATCACGTTCCGGCAGGACCGGCCAGCTCATCCGGTGGCGGCCATGAGCGGCGAGTGGCGGTTCGAACCGGCCGGACCCGACAAGACGGTCGTGCGGCTGCTGCACACCTACCGGGCGGTCGACGACGATCCAGGTCACCTCGACTGGATTCGGCGCGCCGTCGACCGCAACAGCGAGGCCGAACTGAGCGCGCTGGCCGCTGCGGCGGGGCGCGACGACGAGCTGCTGCTGTCCTTCGAGGACGCGGTGTCGATCAACGGAAGGGCCGCGGACGCGTACACCGTCATCGACGAGGCCGGGCTGTGGCCGCAGCGGTTGCCGCACGTCGCCCGGGTCGTCCTCGACGAGCGCGTACGCGGTGTCCAGAGCCTCGCCATGGACACCCGCACCGCGGACGGATCGGTGCACACGACCGTGTCGATCCGCATCTGCCTGCCGCCGGACCGCATCGTGTACAAGCAGCTGCAGACGCCGAAGCTGATGAGCGCGCATACCGGGTTCTGGTCGTTCCGCGAGCACGACGGCGACACCGAGATGGTGGCCGGACACACCGTCGTGATCAACGAGTCGGCGATCGCCGGCGTTCTCGGTGAGGATGCCACGGTCGCCGACGCTCGCTCGTACATCCGCGCCGCGCTCGGGCGCAACAGCGGCACCACGATGCGGCACGCGAAGGCGTACGCGGAGCAGGCCCGCCGGGGCTGACGATGCGGGTGCTCTTCACAACCTTCGCCCAGCCGACGCACCTGCACGCGCAGGTGCCCCTGGCGTGGGCGTTGCGTGCGGCCGGCCACGACGTGCGGGTGGCGAGCCAGCCGGATCTCACGGAGGCGATCACCGGCGCCGGGCTCACCGCTGTCGCGGTCGGCGAGCCGCTGAACCAGCAGGAGCAGGTGCGGGAGTTGGACGAGCAGCACCGGCGCGAGGTCGAGGAGGCGCCCGACGACGAGCCGGCGCCGGCGGACTACATCGAGTTGACCGACATCAGCGAGCTGCGCGACGAGATCCTCACCTACGAGTACGTGCAGAGGCAGCTGACGGCTGTGACGATGTTCGGCTTCCGGACGCTGTGCCCGGATCGGATGATCGACGATCTCGTCGCGTTCGCGCGGGACTGGCGTCCGGATCTCGTCGTGTGGGACTCGGTGACCTTCGCCGGTGCGGTCGCGGCGATCGCGAGTGGGGCGGCGCACGGGCGGCTGCTGTTCGGCCTGGATCTGGTCGGCCATGTCCGGCAGCGGCACCTGGAGCTGCTACGAGGGCGGGTGCCGGCCCTGCGCGACGACCCGCTGCAGGAGTGGCTCGGCGACGTCCTGGCCCGACACGGCCACCCGTTCACCGAGCAGGCCGTCCTCGGACAGTTCACCATCGACCCCGTCCCGGCCTCCCTCCGGCTGCCGGTCGACCACCACTACCTGCCGATGCGCTACACCCCCTACAACGGGCCCGCGACCGTCCCCGACTGGCTACGCGAGCCACCGACCCGGCCCCGGGTCTGTCTCACCCTGGGCCGCTCGTTCCGCGAAACCCTCGGCGGGGACCGGACCGCGGTCACCGAACTCCTCGACGCCGTCGCCACCCTCGACGTCGACGTCGTCGCCACCCTGAGCAACAGCCAGATCCCGCCCGGCCACCCCATACCGGACAACGTCCGCACCGTCGAGTTCGTCAACCTCGACGTGCTCCTGCCCACCTGCGCCGCCATCATCCACCACGGCGGATCAGGCACCTCCCAGACCGCACTCATCCACGGCGTACCCCAGGTCATCGTGCCGTACAAGCTGTGGTGCAACGGCCCGCGGGCCGAACGCATGGAGCGCGCCGGGGTGGCGGTGTGCGGGGTCGCGGGACGGTCCGCGGCGAGCGAGGTGCGGACGTTGATCCGACGCGTCCTCGACGAGCCGTCGTTCCGGGCCTGCGCCGGCGACCTGCGCCACGAGATGCTCGCCGCTTCGACGCCGGCGGAGCTGGTACCGGTGCTGCGGCGGCTCGCGCAGACCTGAACCCGCGCCCACCTGAACCGGCCGCCTCCCTGTCGGCGGCGGCCGGTTCACGGCCGGGCTCAGACCACCCGGACTTCCGGCACATACAGGATCCACTTGCCGCCGGCCTTCCGGAACTCCTGCTCCTTGGCGATGATCTCGTCGGCGTGGTTCCAGGCGAACAACAGCGCATAGTCGGGGTACGGGGCGGCGAACGCATCCCGCGACCGCACCGGGATGTGCGAACCGGGGGTCAGCCGGCCCTGCTTGTTCGGCGTCGTGTCGGAGATGAAGGAGATCAGGTCGGGTCCGATGCCGCAGTAGTTCGTCACCGTCGCGCTCTTCGCGGTCGCGCCGTAGCCGACCACCGTCTGGCCGTTGGCCTTCAACTGCCGCAGCAGCGTGGTCAGTTCCTCCCTGGCCTGCTCCACCCGGCCGACGAACTGCTTCAGCGTATCTTGCCCGGCGAGGTCACGGCCGTGCTCCTCGGCCACCAGCGCGGCGACCCGCGCGGAGGCTGGACGGGCGCCGCGCCGCGCGATCGTGTACCGCACTTCGCCGCCGTGCACTGGCAGCCGCTCGACGTCGACCAGTTCGAACCCGAACCGTGCCGCCATCGCCTGCACCGACACGGCCGAGAAGAAGTAGAAGTGCTCGTCGTAGATCTGGTCGAACGAGGTGCGGTCGACGATCTCGGCGAGGTACGGGTCCTCGAACACGAAGATGCCGTCGGGTGCCAGCAACTCGTCGACGCCGCGGAAGATCGAGTCGAGGTACGGGATGTGGCAGATGGTGTTCGCGGCGTAGATCACCTGCGCCGGCCCGGATGCGGCCCGGATCTGCTGTGCGGAGGACTCCTGGAAGAATTCGGTGGTCACCTGTACGCCGTAGGCGCGGGCGACCGCGGCGACGCTCTGCGAGGGCTCGACGCCCAGGTGCCGGATCCCGGCGTCGGCGATGACCTTCAGCATGACGCCGTCGTTGCAGCCCAACTCGACCAGAAACGCGTCGTCGCCGGTCAGCTCGGTGTCGATGAAGTGCTTGGCGGTCTGCTCGAAGTGCTTGCGCATGGTGGCCGAGCCCGACGACAGGTACGGGTAGTGCCCGTTGAACATCAGGTGCCGCGGAACCTCCTCGATCAGCTGCACCATCGAGCACTGCCCGCACACCCCGACGGCCAGGCGGAAGAAGAACTCGTCGCCGACGTAGTCCGGCTCCAGAAAGCCGCTGGACAGCGGCTGCGGGCCGAAGTCACAGAACTCGCGCAGTTCTCCACCGCACGTCCGACAACTCAACATGACCGGTACCCCATTCTCGTGCGGCTGCTGTCGATCCGGTTACCGTCGGCCAAGGCGCTGGTCGTCAGCTCAACGACGACTGGACGGCGGCTAGCGGGCCGGCCTCCGCCGGTTCCCGGTACTCCTCGGCAAGCAGCGCGGCGGCGAGCTTGCGGTAGAACACCGGCACCGCCGGCTCCTTCGGACTGAGGTGACCGCGTCCGGCAAAACGGGATCCGACGGCCCGCTGCACCTCTTCGAGGCCACGCTGGTCCTCGCCGTTGATCACCGCGGCGTAGGCCTCGTTCCCCTCGCGGATCTGCTGAAGCTGCTCGGCGTCGGTGCCCTCGACGGTCTGACTCGGCGCCAGGATCCCGCCGCGCACCTCGGTCCGGTCGATCGCGGTCGGGATGAAGCTGAGCCAGATCACCGTCTCGCCGGCCGCGGCGAAACTCGTGCAGGGAAAGACCGAGACGTTGTAGACCTGGCGTCGCTCCTGTTCGGTCAGCCGGAGGAACTCCACCTCCTGCGGCTCCTTGAACGGCACCGTGAACCGCAGCACCAGGGGTGAATCGTCGCGCACGTCGGTGTCGGAGCCGCCCGGCGTCGACGGCTGGATCGTCTCCGGGTGGAAGCCCATGACGTGATAGTTCTCGTGGACGTTCTCGACGGCGACCTTCCAGTTGCAGTGCCAGTCCTCGACGAACGAACCCACCTGCGTCATGGCGCCCAGCTCGTAATTGCCCAGGTCCTCGCCGATGCGGCTCAGGTGGGTGCGCAGCGGCGGTGCGCCGCTGTCGAGGTTGACGAAGACGAAACCCTGCCACTGTTCGACGGCGAACCCGGGAAGCCGGCAGGTGCCGGGGTCGAAGGCGGGGTTCCCCCGCATGTGCGTCGCAGCGATCAGCTGGCCGTCCAGGCCGTAGCGCCACAGGTGGTACGGGCAGGTGAAGTGCTCGGCCCGCCCGGTACCGGCCGCGACGACCGGCATCATCCGGTGCCGGCAGATCGGCGACATCGCGTTGAGTGCGCCGGTGCGGTCGCGGGTCAGCAGCAACGGCTCCCCCGCGATCGTCAGCGCGAGGTAGTCGCCGGGCCCGGCGAGCTGGTCCGCCCGGGCCACCATGATCCACGAGCGGCGGAAGATCCGGTCCAGTTCCAGCTCATACAGCTCGGGCGAGGTGAACGCTCGTGGCGGCAGGCTGATCCACGGCGGCTGCGGCGTCACGTACTCACGTAACTGGTCCAGCAGGGCGTTGAGCTCGCCGCTGCCCCGGTTCGGTGTCGTCATCAGAACCCGACTCTCTTCCCGGTCGTAGGGCTGGAACTCCGGACGATCCCAGGCTGCGCTCGAAACGGACTCGGGCAGCGAGCACGCCGGGCCGGTGCGGGTCTACCGGCTGACGCGAAGGACTCGAGCGGCGCGCCGCACCCTGTGGGCGGCAGTCACCGTGACGGGAGGACGTAGTCCATGGGAGACACAGGCGCGCGAAGCATGATCGATCCGATTTCTGACGAGACCATCCGCCGCTACCGGGAACAGGGCTTCGTCCACGTGCCGGGCGTGCTCGACGCCGACGAGGTGGCCCGGTATGCCGAGGCGGCCGCCCAGCTCCTCGACAGCCACATGGAGATCTGGGACGGCGTCAACGGTGTCGAGGTCAACTACGTCGCGCAGGCCTGGCGCAAGAGCGACACGATCCGGGAACTGGCCCTTCACCCGGCGATCGGTTCGATCGCGCTGCAGCTCGCCGATGGCCCGATGCGGCTGTACACCAGCGAGGTGCTCGCGAAGGAGCCGCACAAGGCGGCGCCGACGCTCGTACACGACGACGAGACCGGGCTGCCGTTGTCGTCGTTGTCGCGGGCCTTGACCGCCTGGGTGGCGCTGTCCGACGTCCCGGTCGAGCGCGGCTGCCTGTCGTACGTGCCCCGTTCGCACCTGCGACCGCCGGAGCACCGGCAGGAGCACATGACGAGTTTCGAGGAGTTCGCCGACATCACCGACATCTGGCCGGAGTTCCCGTGGCAGCCGCGGGTGACCGTGCCACTGCGCGCCGGTGACGTGACGTTTCACCACTGCCGTACCGTGCATCTGGCCGGTAGCAACACGTCCGACGCACGTCGGATGGGCCACGGCATCGTGTACGTCAATGCTGACGCCACCTACCGCCCCGGCGTCCAGGACGGGCACATGGCGGGATTCGAGCCCGGCCAGCCGCTGGACGACGAGGGATTCCCGCTCATCACCCTGTAGCGCGGAGGGAGGAGAGGTAGCGGGCCAGGGCTACGCGATGGTAGCCCGGCCCGAAACCCAACGCCGTCACCTCCGGTACGAGCGTGCGCAGCTTGGCGATCGACGGGCAGTGCGACACTGTCGAGTCGAGGAGCACCCGCTCGGCCGTCACGCCGAGATGCCGCTCCAGCACGTCGATCACGGCCGCGATCTCAGCGCAGTCGCCCGACGCCACGTTGACGACCTCGTCGGTGACGCCGGTGGCGAGCAGCCGGTCGACGACCGTCATCCAGTCCTCGACGTGGACGATGTCGCGCCGGGCGCCTGGTTGGACCGTGACGCGTCCGGCGCGAAGCTGCCGGATGATGGCGGGCACGAGCCGGAACTCCGGTTCTCCGGGACCGAGCACGTACCCGAGGCGCAGGATCAGGTACGGAACGCCGCAGTCGCGGATCATCCCTTCCAGATCCAGCTTGTGCCGTCCGTACGGGAGGGCCGGCTCGACGGGGTCGTCTTCGCGTCCCTGGCAACCCGGCCCGCCGTACATGCTGACGGTCGAGAAGAACACCAACTGCCGGCCGTCGCGCACACAGTCCCGGAGTGTGTCGGCCACCAGCCGAGCCTCACGCTCGTGCTCGGCGTCCGGCAGCGGGTGCCTCGGTACCCCGGCAGCGAGCACGGTGACGCCGGGGTACGCGTCCGCAAGCGGCCGCAGATGCCGGGCGAGGAAACCGCTGCCGATCAGACGCATCGGGTCGGCACCGGTCACCGGACCTGGGCGAGGCGGTCATTGACCAGGTCGCCTAGCTGATTCAGCGTCCGCACCTCGGCCACCTCCTCCTCGGGCAGCGAGATACCGAACCGCCGTTCGACGGCGCTCGACGCTTCGAGCAACGCGAGGGAGTCGTAGCCCAGGTCGGCCAGCGGGACCTCGCCGAGGTCTTCGGCGGCCGCGTCGACGGGCTCCGCTGCGCCGGCGCAGGTGGCCAGGATGGTCATCAGATCGGGAATGCTCAATCGGACGGATTGACTCATCAGTTTTCCTTTCATGGGGCGCGAACAACCAGTGCGCTGTTGAAGCCCTGCCGGCCGCGGGCCAGCACCAGGGCAACCGACGCCGTCAGCTGCCGGGGGGCCTCGACCAGGTCGAGGGCGTAGTCCGCGACGACGTTCACGGTCGGCGGGATGACCTTGTCGCGCAGCGAGAGCAGCGCGGTCGCCACGTCGAGCGGGCCGGCGCCGGAGTACAGGCGACCGGTCATCGTCTTGGGCGCGGTGACCGGGACGCCACGCGGGCCGAAGAGGTCGACGATCACCTCGGCCTCCGCCCGGTCGGCGTCCGCGTCGCCGGCTGCGTCGGCGAAGACCACGCCGACCTCGTCCGGGCCGACCCCGGCGTCGGCGAGGGCCGCCCGCACGGCACGCCCGAGGTTGCCCGGACGACCCGAGCGCGGTGAGGGATCGAACGTGGCGGCGTACCCGGCGATCTCGCCGTAGACGTGGGCACCACGCTCGCGGGCACAGTCGCCGTCCTCGACGGTGAGGATGGCGCCGCCCTCGCCGGGCACGTGGCCGTTCGCCTTGCGGTCGAAGGGAAGGTAGGCATGGCGCGGGTCGTCGGCGGTGGACAGCATGCCGCTGGAGATCAGCGCGGCCAGCCCGTACGGGGACAGCGCGGAGTCCATCCCGCCGGTGAGCACGAGCGGCGCGCCCTTTCGGACGGAACGGCGGGCGTGCGCGATGGCGTCGAGACCACCGGCCTGGTCGGCGACGAGTACACCGATCGGGCCGCGCATGTCGTGCCGGATCGAGATCTGGCCGGAGTTGACGGCGTAGAACCAGGCAAACGACTGGTAGACGCTGACGTGGCTCGGTCCGTCGGCGCACAGGTGCTCGAGCTCTTTCTGTCCGAACGCGAATCCGCCCGACGCGCTCGCGGTCGACACGCCGAGGTCGGTCGCGGCCAGCGCCGACCGGTCGATGTCGGCGTCGGCGACCGCCCAGTCCGCGGCGGCCAGGGCGAACCTGGTCATGCGATCGGTCTGCGGCAGCAGCCGGCTGGGCAGGTGGTTCCCGGCGTCGAAGCCGGTGACCACGCCGCCGAGGCGGCTCGGGTAGTCCTCGACGTCGAACAGGTCGATTCTCCCGATCGCGCTGCGGCCCCGCAGGGTCGCCGCCCAGTAGTCCCCGGCACCGACGCCGTTGGGCGCGACGACGCCGAGCCCTGTCACCACGGCGGTGCTCATGCTGCCACCGCCTCGGGCGCGGAGAGCACCATCGCGCTTTGGAATCCGCCGAAGCCGCTGCCCACGGTCAGCACTGTGGAGAGCTTGCGCTGCCTGGCCTCGCGTGGCACGTAGTCCAGGTCCAGCTCCGCGTCGGGGTGGTGGAGGTTGGCCGTCGGTGGCACGACGTCGAACTCGATCGCCATCGCGCTGGCGGCGACCTCGATCGCTCCGACGGCGCCGAGCGAGTGTCCGATGACCGGCTTGATGGAGCTGATCGGCACGTCGTAGGCGTGCATGCCGAGGCCCCGCTTGAGCGCCTGGGTCTCGTGGCGGTCGTTCTGTCTGGTCGCGGTGCCGTGCGCATTGACGTAGTCGACGGCGGTGGCCGGGATGCGGGCGGTGTCGAGGGCGGCGCGGATCGCCGCGGCCATCTCCTGCCCGTCGGGCCGCAGGCCGGTCATGTGGAAGGCGTTGCCACGGGAGGCGTACCCGCGGATCTCGGCGTAGATGTGCGCGTCGCGGCGGCGCGCGCTCTGCAGTTCCTCCAAGACCAGGACCGCCGAGCCCTCGCCGAGCACGAACCCGTTACGCGTACGGTCGAACGGCCGCGCGGCGGTGCCTGGATCGTCGTTGGTGTTGGACGTGGCCTTGATGGCGTCGAAGCAGGCAACCGTGATCGGCGCGATCGGCGCGTCGGTGGCGCCGGCGATCATCATGTCGACCGATCCGTCGCGGATGAGGTCCCAGGCGTGTCCCACCGCGTCGATGCCGGAGGTGCACCCGGCCGACACGACGGCGTTGGGTCCTTCCGCGCCGGCGGCCCAGGCCACCTCGGCCGCCATCGAGCTGGGCACGAAGTAGTCGTACAGGTCGGGGCCGGCGAGCCGGTGGTCGACGAGCCAGTCGCGCCCTTCGTGGCTGACCGCGCGGTAGCGCTCCTCCAACCGCAGCGTGGCGCCAACGGCGGTACCGAGACTCACCCCGACCCGGTGCGCGTCGTCGCGGTCGACGACGAGGCCGCTGTCGCTCATCGCCTCCCGCGTGGCGGTGAGCGCGAACAGGGCGGCCCGGTCCAAGCGCCCGATGTCGTGCTCGCTGAAGCCGTACTGGAACGGATCGAAGTCACACTCGGCAGCGATCCGCGACCGGAAGCCGGTGGAGTCGAAGGCGGTGATCAGGCGGGTCATCGGGGTGCCCGCCACGATGCGTTCCCAGAAGGCCTTCGCTCCCAACCCGCCGGGCGCGACGACGCCGATCCCGGTGATGACGACCCGACGTTGACTCACGCAGACTCCCCCGCTCTTGCGGACCTGCTCATTGGTGCCGGTCTCCTACGATCGACGATGGAGTCGCGGGCTCGAGCCGAGGTCGAGCGTGTCTGGAGCGGGTGTCTCTCTCAGCCCGCTGCCGTTGGCCGGTTCGCTGCCGTGAGTCGTTCGAGGAGAGCTACGACCTCGCTCGGCGCGGGCATGGCGAGCGCCTCCGATCGCAGGCGTCGGGCCGCCGCCGCGATCCCCCGATCGTGAAGCGCCCGGCCGACCAGGTCCCGCAGGCCGGTCAGGTCGTTGGCGTACAGGCCGGCACCGGACCCGGCGAGACGGCGTGCCTTCAGACCGGTGTCCCACAGCATGTCCGGCACGACGACCTGCGGAACGCCGTGCACCAGCGCGGTCTGGAAGGATCCCGCCCCACCGTGCGACACGACCGCCGAGCACAGCGGCAGCAACACGTCCAGCGGCACGAAGTCCACGATCCGCACCCCGTCGGCCTCGACGTCGTCGAGGGTGGCGATCACCTCGACGCCGAGGTCCGCGACACCCTGGAGGATCCGGCCGACGGAGAGCCGATCGGTGCCCCACACCTCGCGATGCGCCATGCCCAGCGTGATGCACACGCGTGCGGTGCCGGCCTCCAGTTCGCTGATCCAGTCCGGCACGACGGAGGCCCCGTTGTAGGGCACGTACCGCACACCGACGCGCGGCAGCCCGGTATCCAGCGCGAGCGAGGACGGAACCGGGTCGAGGGTCCACTGACCGACCACAAGGTCCTCGGTGAACCCGGATCCGAACCGGCCGAGCCACTCGGCGAGAGGGTCCTCGCGCAGGATCGCGGGACGGGCCGCGAGAGCCGCGAGGTAGTGCCGGCGCAGGTTGCCGAGGACGTCGAGGCCGAACAGGAAGCGGGCGTGCGCGGCACCGCACGACTTTGCGGCGATCGCGCCGGCGAAGTACATCGGGTCCCAGATCACCAGGTCGGGGTGCCAGTGCGCGGTGAAGGCGACGAGTTCGTCGAGCGCCCGGCGCGGCATGGTGTTCTGCAGGACGACGTTCGTCCAGGCGGTCAGGGTGCCGTGGAGATAGTCGTAGGTCAGCGACTCGGTGCGGGTTTCGCTGATGTCGAAGGTGTCGAGCCACGACCCGGCCTCGCCGTCGGCGGGTGGGCGTTCCTCCTCGCGGGCCTCCGCGTCGCGAACGTGCTGCGCGACGTCGAGCATGTCGCCAACCGGCACGGCGGTCAGCCCTGCACCGAGGATGTCCTCGGTCGCGTCGGGTTGGGTCGCCATGCAGACCTCGTGCCCTGCGGCACGCAGCGCCCAGGCGAGCGGCACCTGATTGTTGACGTGGGAACTGGACGGAAACGGCGTGAACAGCACTCGCATGCGCGCACCATGCGGCCGCACGCTCGACGTGACGCTGAGCGACGCTGGAGCCGGTCAGGCCTCCAGGGGCTCCCGGATCGGCGGATCGGAGAGTCCCGCGATCTCCAGGATCCGGGCCGCCGACTTCCTGGTGCTGGCGACCGGTCCCAGCGGCGGGGCCTCGGCTGCCAGGCGGCGCCGCGTCCGGTCGTACACGTCCAGGCGCGGCGTCGACTTCATGGCGTTGCCGAGAGTCGTCGCGTGCGGGCCGGGTTCCAGCATCGTGACCCGGACCCCGAAGTCGCGGCTCTCGTCGGCCAGGGCCTCGCTGAGGGCCTTCAGGGCGGCCTTGCCGGCGCCGTAGAGACCGTAGCCGCCCCGCCCTTCACCGGCTCCCTTCGATGTCACCTGGAACAGGTGACCGGCGCCACGGGCGCGCAGCCGCGGCAGCACCGCCTGCGACACCCACAGCGCGCCGAGGAAATTCACGGCGAGGTGATCATGCACCTGCTCCTCGGTGTACTCCTCGACCATTCCGGCGAGCAGCTCGCCGGCGTTGTTGAACACGACATCGAGGCCGCCGAGCTGGGCGACCGCGCGATCCACCGCGCCGAACACCGCCGCTCGGTCGGACACGTCGGTCGGCAGGGCGAGCAGCCGGCCCGGATACTTCCGGTCGAGCGCGGCCAAGGAGGTCACGTCGCGAGCCAGGCCGGCTACCCGGTCACCGGCTTCGAGAGCCTCCTCGGTCACCGCCCGGCCCAACCCGCGCGATGCGCCCGTGACGAGCCAGACGCGTCCCTCATGTCGTGTCACATGACGACCCTGCCACACGCGGCCGGTGCCGCGCTCGCACCGCGCTCGACGACGACGGCCACGGCCCTCAGGGGAGGTCGTCGCGGGTGACCCGACGGTGCCGCACCAGCAACTCGTCGCCCGCGGCAACGAGTTCGTCCTCGCACACGCACATGATGTCCAACCGCGGCTGACCGCCCTGCGGCGTCACCACGACCTGCGTGTAGCTGCGCACGAAGAGCACACCGTCGGCGCGCGGCTCAACCGCCGCCATCGTCAGCAGGTGCCTGACCTGTTCACCCTTGTCCGCGAGCGCCGCGGCGGCGCTGCGCACGCCCGCCTCCAGCGCTTGGCGGCCACGGATCGGCTCGGGCGCCGACGGCGGGACGAACACGCCGTCCGGAGTGAACATGGCGGCCCACTCGGCCGCCTCGCCGGCATCGAGCAGGTGCATGTGCCGGGCGTAGAAGTCTTGGACCCGGGCGTACGTGTGGGTCGCACCCGCGGTCTGATCGGTGTCCAGCGGCATGGAGTCCTCCATCGGCTTTCTCGGCTTCCGCTCGACGGTGCCCGGTACACATCGAACTTCCCTGGTTCCGGCCGCAAGCGACGCTCGACCGCCGTTCCGGCCGCCGCGCGCAGCATCGAGGCCATCCGACTGACGCGACCGCGGAGGTGCTGTGTGCGGCTGATCGACCTATCCTCAGCGATCGACGCATCGTCTGCCGAGCCCGACCCGGTGGTGCACAAAGTGCTCACCCCGCGCGAGGGCGCCGAACACATGTGCGCCGAGATGCGCAAGCACTTCGGTGTCGACTTCGACCCGCACGAGCTGCCCGACGGCGAGTTCCTGTCCCTCGACCGCCTCTCGCTGACCAGTCACACCGGCACACACGTCGATGCGCCGTCGCACTACGGCTCCCGTACCACGTACGGCGACGGGACGCCGAGGCACATCGACAGCATGCCGCTGGACTGGTTCTTCCGGCCCGGCATGGTCCTCGACCTCACCGACGCCGGGACGGGCGTGATCGACGCGGCCCGCATCGAGAAGGAGTTCGCGCGCATCGGCCGGCGTCCCGACCCGATGGACATCGTGCTGCTGCACACCGGTGCCGACGCCCGGGCGGGTACCCCGGAATACTTCACCCGGTTCGCGGGCCTCGACGGGCCCGCCACCCGGCTGCTGCTCGACATGGGGGTGCGCGTCATCGGCACCGACGCGTTCAGCCTGGACGCGCCGTTCGGCGACATCATCGACCGCTACCGCAGGACCGGTGACCGGTCGGTGCTGTGGCCGGCGCACATGGTCGGGCGCGAGCGCGAGTACTGCCAGATCGAGCGCCTGGCCAACCTGGGCGAGCTACCCACGCCGTACGGCTTCCGGGTCGCGTGCTTCCCCATCCGCATCGCCGGCGCCGGTGCCGGCTGGACGCGCGCCGTCGCGTTGATCGACGACTGAGGACCGAGGTGGACCAGTGAAGGGCATCATCCTTGCCGGCGGCTCCGGAACCCGGCTGCGACCGCTGACGCTGGCCGTGTCGAAGCAGTTGCTGCCGGTCGGTGACAAGCCGATGATCTACTACCCGCTGTCGGTGCTCATGCTCGCAGGCATCACCGAGATCCTGCTCATCTCGACCCCCGCCGACCTCGTGCAGTTCCGGCGGCTGCTGGGTGACGGCGCGCATCTCGGGCTCCGCTTGAGCTACGCCGAGCAGCCGCACCCGGGCGGCATCGCCGAGGCGTTCCTGATCGGCGCCGACCACATCGGTGACGACGAGGTCGCCCTCGTGTTGGGCGACAACATCTTCCACGGGCTGCGCTTCTCCGACCTGTTGCTGGAGACTGCGCGCGAGGTGGACGGCTGCGTCCTCTTCGGCTACCCAGTACACGATCCGGAGCGCTACGGCGTGGCCGAGACCGACGGGGACGGCCGACTCGTGTCCATCGCGGAGAAGCCGGCGAAGCCACGCTCCAACCGGGCCGTCACCGGGCTCTACTTCTACGACAACGACGTCGTCAACATTGCCAAGAACATCGGACCGTCGCCGCGCGGCGAGTTGGAGATCTCGGGCGTCAACCAGGTCTACCTCGAACGCGGGCGGGCCCGGCTGGTCGACCTCGGCCGGGGCTTCGCCTGGCTGGACACCGGTACGCCGGAGTCGCTGCTCCAGGCGAGCCTCTACGTCGGCACGCTGGAGGCCCGGCAGGGCGTGCGGATCGCCTGCATCGAGGAGGTGGCGCTGCGGATGGGGTTGATCGACGCCGCCGCCTGCCACCGGCTGGGCGAGGCGATGGCTGGTTCGAGCTACGGCCGTTACGTGATGGACATCGCGGGTGAGCTGGCCTGAGCACGCCTGAGCCGGCCCGTTCCCGGGCCGGCTCCGCCAGGCGTCAGGACGGAGCCGGTCAGCGACCCAGTCGCCGGTAGCGCTCCTCCGTCGCGTCCTTCTGCGGCTTCCACCACCACCCGTTGCGGCGGTACCAGTCGATCGTGCCGGCCAGGCCGGCGGAAAGATCGGCGTACCGCGGCTTCCAGCCCAGCTCGGTCCGCAGCTTGTCGCTGTCGTTGGCATAGCGCGCATCGTGCCCGGGGCGGTCCGTGACCAAGTCGAAGTCGTCCGCGGGCCGGCCCATCAACTCGAGGATCAGACGCACGATCTGTCGGTTGTCGCATTCCTGCCCGGAGCCGACGAGGTAGGTCTCACCCATCCGGCCGGACCGCAGGATCGCGTCTATCGCCGTGTTGTGGTCGTCGACGTGGGTCCATTCCCGGACGTTGCCGCCCCGCCCGTAGACCTTCGGCCGGTCACCGGCGAGGACGTTGGTGATCTGCCGGGGGATGAACTTCTCGACGTGCTGGTAGGGACCGTAGTTGTTCGCGCAGTTCGAGATGGTGGCTCGCACCCCGTAGGAGCGCACCCAGGCGCGCACGAGCATGTCGGAGCCGGCCTTCGTGGCCGCGTAGGGGCTGGAGGGGTCGTAGCGGCTCAACTCGGTGAACCGCTCGTCGGAGTCCAGCGGGAGATCACCGAAGACCTCGTCGGTGGAGATGTGGTGTAGCCGCCGATCGTAGCGGCGTACCGCCTCGAGCAGGTTGAACGTGCCAACCAGATTCGTCTGCACGAACGGCGCCGGATCCAGCAGCGAATTGTCTACGTGGGATTCGGCCGCGAAGTGCACGACGGTGTCGCTGGCCGCGACCAGCCGATCCAGCACTTCGGCGTCACGGACGTCGCCGTGCACGAACTCGATGTGATCGAGGATCGGCCGGAGGGAGCTGCGGTTCCCTGCGTAGGTGAGCGCGTCCAGCAAGATGATCCGGTATCCGGGATGACATCGACGGACGTGGTGCGCGAAGTTCGCGCCGATGAAGCCCGCTCCGCCGGTGATCAGCATGGTCGTCATACGGGCACGCTAACGATCCCGGCCGCGACATCACTGGAACGCCGATGGACGCATCGTCCGCCCGCTCTTGAGCCTTCCTTGAGCCGGTGCCGCCAGGCTTCGGCGACCGAGTCCGCCACCCCCGAGGAGCACCGTGACACGTCGCCTCTTCACCTCCGAGTCGGTGACCGAAGGCCACCCGGACAAGATCGCCGACCAGATCAGCGACGCCGTCCTCGACGCCCTGCTCGCGCAGGATCCCCAAAGCCGCGTGGCGGTGGAGACGCTGATCACGACAGGTCAGGTCCACGTCGCCGGTGAGGTGACCACGCGGGCCTACGCGGACATCCCCCAGATCGTCCGGGACACCATCCTGAACATAGGGTACGACTCGTCGCGGAAGGGCTTCGACGGTCTGTCCTGCGGCGTGAACCTCTCCATCGGCGCGCAGTCGCCCGACATCGCGCGCGGCGTGGACCGGGCGATCGAGCGGGTGGCCGGCGGCTCGGTGCACGCCCTCGACACCCAGGGCGCCGGCGACCAGGGGATGATGTTCGGCTACGCCTGCTCGGAGACACCCGAGCTGATGCCGCTGCCGATCGCGCTGGCGCACCGGCTGGCCCGCCGGCTCGCCGCCGCGCGCAAGGATCGGACGATCCCCTACCTGCGACCCGACGGCAAGACCCAGGTCACCATCGAGTACGACGGCTCGCGCCCGGCCCGCCTGCACACGGTGGTGGTGTCGTCCCAGCACGCCGCGGACATCTCACTCGATTCACTGCTGGCCCCGGACGTGCGCGAACACGTGATCGAGCCGGAGCTGACCGGCCTGGGCGTGGACGTCGAGGACTACCGGCTGCTGGTGAACCCGACGGGTAGATTCGAGATCGGCGGGCCGATGGGCGACGCAGGCCTGACCGGCCGCAAGATCATCGTCGACACCTACGGCGGATACGCTCGCCACGGCGGTGGCGCGTTCTCCGGCAAGGACCCCTCCAAGGTGGACCGCTCGGGGGCGTACGCGATGCGCTGGGTCGCCAAGAACGTGGTGGCGGCCGGCCTGGCCGAGCGTTGCGAGACGCAGGTCGCATACGCGATCGGCAAGGCGCGCCCGGTGAGCTTCCTCGTGGACACGTTCGGTACCGAGAACGTCCCGACGCACCGGATCGAGCGCGCGATCGACGAGGTGTTCGACCTGCGGCCGGCCGCGATCATCCGCGACCTGCGCCTGCTCCGCCCGATCTACCGGCAGACCGCCGTCTATGGCCACTTCGGCCGGGAACTGCCCGATCTGCTGTGGGAGAACACCGATCGCGCGCAGGACCTCAAGGACGCCGCGGCCTGAACACAACGGCGGAAAGCTGCCACGCTTCCTCGGACAGCACGCGCGTCATGACCATCCGCGTGCTGGTCGCTGACGACCAGGACATCGTCAGAGCAGGGCTCTGCATGATCCTGAACGCCCAACCGGGCATCGCCGTCGTCGGCGACGCCGCGTCCCGATGTATGCCTGCTGGACATCCGCATGCCCGAGGTCGACGGGATCGAAGCCACCCGCCAGCTCGCCGGGGCCGACGTCGCCGATCCTCTGGCCGTCGTCGTCATCACCACCTTCGACCTCGACGAGTACGTCTACGGCGCGCTCAAGGCAGGCGCCCGAGGCTTCCTCAAGGACGCCGGCGCCGAGATGCTCACCCAGGCCATCCATGCCGCCGCCCGCGGCGACGCCCTGATCGCACCGAACATCACCGCGAAGCTCCTGTCCTCCTTCGCGAACAGCCGCCCGCGCTCGGTACCACCTGAACCTGTCGAGCCGCTGACCGCTCGCGAGGAACAGGTCCTGCTGGCTGCCGCTCGCGGGCGGACCAACAGCGAGATCGGCGATGAGCTGTCCATCAGCCTCAGCACCGTCAAGACCCACATCGCCGCCCTGATGCGCAAGCTCAACGCCCGCAACCGCGTCGAGATCGTGATGTGGGCCTTCGAGACACGCCGCGTCGGCACCTGATCGGCGCCCGCAGGCTCGACTTGCGGAAACCAACGCTGACCACTTCGGTCTCCCTGGGAGGTCTCCGGTCGGATCAGCCGTCAGCGCTCCGCCGTCATGCAAGCGCTGGCGATCGTCGTTCACTGCCCGAGAGGGCGGTAGCGGAGGTGTACGACGCCGTTTCGGAATCGGCGCTCATCGAGGAGTTCAAGGTCGACGCGCATGCCGGTCGGCAGGCCCGGCTTACCCCCGCCGACGACCACGGGCCAGACGAACAGCTGGCACTCGTCGACCAGCCCGGCCTCAAGAGCCTGCGCCGCGAGGTTTGCACCTCCAACGGTGAGATCGCTGCTGGCCGTGGCCTTCAGTTCGTGTACCGCCTCGGGGTCGAAGCGGCGTTCGAGTCGGGTGTCGGCGGTTGACACCGCGGCGAGGGTCGTGGAGTACACGACCTTTCTCGCTGCCTGCCAGGCGCTTGCGAAGTCGGCCATGAGGTCGGACTGGGCGGCCAGAGCGGCGTCGGTCTCCCAGACGGCCATCGCCTCGTATAGCCGCCGCCCGTAGAGGAACGTGCCCACGGACCGCAGGAGATCGGTGTAGAGAACGAATAGTTCGTCGTCCATCGGCAACCAGGCGAACGCGCCGCGTTCGTCCTCCATGTAGCCGTCAAGCGACACGTTATTCACGTAAATCAGCTTTGCCATGCCCCTACCTCTCGATGATCAACCGCAACAGCCTGGACACTCATCAGCGTGGCGTCCAGCGTGGTGAACGCCTGGAGCCGGGCCACCGGCTCCTCCGGCACAGCGAGCGCCCGGAGCCGGCATACAGAGCCCGGCCCGCGGTCGGCGCGCTGACCGCAGCCCAGGTGGCAAGGTCGATCGGCCACCCGCACGTTGTCGAAGACCGCGTGCATCACCTGCGCCGTTACCAGCCCCAGCAGCGCGGCCCGGCCCGCGAAGTAGCCGTCCCAGTAATCGCACATACCGAGGGCCAGGAACGCCTCGTTCGGCACCTCGGAGAAGATCACGGTGGCAATGGGCCGACGAGATCGAACATGCAGCGGACCTTGGCGCACGGGTGCATCACCCATCACCTCCTGTGACCGCGACAGCACCCTCGTAGGCTGTCCCTCACACTGACTACGAACGCCCCTGCCCGAATCCGACAGCCGCTGCCCTACCTGTCAGGCTTCCCGCGGCCGCCACCCTGCAAGCCAAGCGGGCCCGACGACCCCGCCTACCCGGCGAGGATGCACGCCGAGCCCAGACCGTGGCCCAGCACAAGGCCAAAGCACGGCAACTGGTGCCCCGGCTGGCGTCGACCAGCACACGAGGCCACCGACCTGACCGCAGACCACCCGCGGGCAGTCGGCCGGGGCGGAGGCGAACGCGAACCCCTCGCCGTCCTCTGCGTCTGTACGGTTCCCACACTCAGGGTGACGTCGCGCTGAGTGCGAATGCGGCGCGACCGATCGTCGTACAGGCGCCAGCCGGCGGCGGTCATCGAGACGGCGAAGAACAGCGTCTTCGGGTCCGCGGTGATCTTCAGGTGGGCGAGGCCAGAGGGTGCGCCCGGGATCTCCTCCTGGCTGACCACGTTGATCGTGGCCCAAGAGTCGCCGTGGGCGATAGCGCTGCACATCTTCCACGTGAGCACGAACGGCACTCTGCCACCCGGCATGGTGTCGCCAGCTGCTTCGACGATTTCCCCGTACGTCAGCCGGCGCACGGCGGTCTTCGGATCGACACCTCTCCGCCGCGCGATTTCGCGCAGTTGCTCTGTGCGGGCCTCCGCGGGTTTGCGTCCCTCCGGCGCACCGAGCAGTTCCCTGACCGCCTCGCCGCCCTTGATGTCCAGAGCAGCGAAGCGCAACCGCCGGCGGACTCGCTCGGCCCGGTCGTCCGGCGCGAGCAGCCATACCGCCGCGCTTGCGTTCTCCAAGGCGGCTCGGGCCAGCGAGTACGGGGCGTACATGTGCATGACGTGCGCGTCTTTCAGGACGGTGCGCAGGCAGTGCAGGTGGTCGACGGCGTGCGAGAGGGCGTGCCAGGCAGCCTGGCTGAGCTGGTACGGATGCATCTCCTTGTTGTCGCGGCTCAGCGTGCTGCGCTCCTGGGGGCGTTCGTGCGGCCCGGCAGGGTCCATGCGCTTCAGCCAGGGATCGATGCGGTCGAGGTGCCGGAACATCTCGGCGGACGGTGGCCCGCTACTGCCGGGCGATGGTGCGGGCCGAGTCGCCGGACGCATCGGCGGCGATCATGGGGCGGGCCACCGCGGTTACTCAGCGACACGACAACCGACTGGAGCCTGAGGTCGCTGGCACACCCTCTAGAGCGTCCTAGGGCGTGGTCTCCTCGTTCATGCATGTGGAGCCGTCTTTCATCAGCCATCCTGCGATGGTGTTGTAGTCCGCATCGGTGAGGCCATGGCGTGGGTTGACACGATGCAGGAGCGCGGGAGAGCTGTGGTTCGCGGCCACCCAGGACCGGTCGGCGTCGGTGATCTCGTCGTCGACCCAGACGAACCGGCGTCCCGCGGCCCATTCGACGAGGTGGCGGGTCTTCCAGTGCAGCCGACCGTCGTCGTCATCTTCGTCCGGCCAGTCGACGATGGGCAGCTGAGGCAGGCCGAGCCGCGGCGCGAGTACCTCGTTCGCTTCGGCCATCCAGGTCGTGGCCCAGACCAGGTCGCACGGCAACGCGGCCAGGCGACGGCCGTGTTCAGGGCTGAGTCCGGCCAGCAACGGGTTGGGTTCGTCGTCCATCTGCCGCGCGGCGCCGGCGAACGGCAGGAGTGTTCCGTCCACGTCCAGGAACAACAGCGGACGCGTACCGATCCCGTGTGCGGCGAGGCGGCGTACGCTCGCCTCACCGAAATCCTCATCCGGCCAGATCTGGTCCGCGGCCCAGTCCAGCCACTGGTGCGGCGGCTCGTCGGCCTGGAAGTACGCGATCCGCGCCGCCTGGTCCATGGGGGCGGACTCCCACCAGTGCCACCAGAGCATCAGGTGCCATTCGCCGTAGCCCATGCGCCAGCCGATGCTGTACCGCTCGATCTCCGGGTGCGCTCGCCATGGCGGTAGAACCCGGCTGTGAGTGTCAAGCTGTTCGCGCACCGCGGCGTCGAGAAGTCCGCGGGTCCGTTCGTCCACTAATTAACGCTCCTTCACGGTCCGGCAGCTCAACCCGGCTCCACCCCATGGTGGGGGTCATTGCTTATCCGACGTCCGCGAGGGCCAGGTCGCGATTCAGCAGCTCTCACGAGTTGGCCGCGGCAGCCCAGGCATGGGCGCGCCAACGGCTGCCCACCCCACGTGAGCACATACGCGGTCACGCGGGTCGCCCGTTCTGTTCCCGTAGCCAGTAGGCGGCGGTTTCGCGGACGTCTTCGTTTGGGTCGTTGAGCGCCTCGCTGATCACGTTCGCGTGCCGGTAAGACTCCTTGCGCCAGCCACGCAGGGAAAGGATCGCCAGCCGTCGCACGGTGGCGTCCGGGTCCTGGCTGACCGTCTGTCCGAGTAGCGGAAGGACCCGCCTCGCGACGGCGGCACCGAGACGCCGTTCGCCGAGCACGCACACCGCGTGCCGGCGGATGACGACGTACGGCGAGGCCAGTCCGCGGATCGCTTCGTCGACCTCGCCGACGGTGATGTCGCAGTACCCCCGCCCTGGCTTGAGCTCCTCGGCCAGCGCCGGCACATACGCCGGCCGGCGCTCGATGACGTCCTGCAAGGGCCGGTAGTCCAACCGCCGTGCGATGACCGCCTGGTTGCGGAAGCTGGTGTACGGGGCGGCGACGGCGGTGATCACAACCTCCTGCGGAAGACGGTGGATCTGGTCGAGCACGAGATCGAGGCGGCCCAGCCGCGCCAGCGCACGGCCCGCCCACGACTGGTCCGGTCCTTCCCGCTCGGTCAGCGCCTCGTGCAGTGCCCGCAGGACGCCGCCGTCGGGTTGGCCGATGTCGGCTAGCAGCTTGGCGGCCCGCCACGCCCGGTCCTTGGCAGAGAGCAGGGGGATCAAGGCGGGAAACGCGGCCAGCCCGAGATCACGCAGCGCCACCTGGGCGTCCTCGCCGCTGATCGGGCCGTCAAACGCGTCCAGCCGGGCGACGTGGTACGCGGCGCGTCCGGCCTCCGGTAGTGCGGCGACCCGGGCCATCACGACCGCCCGCTGGTCGTACTCAGGGATGTGCCGGCTCACCTCACGTTCGGTGAGGACGCGTTTGATCAGCGTCTCGTGGTACTCGTCGTCGAGCAGCAGCACCACGAAGTCCCGGTCGGTGACGCCGCTGGTGCGAAGTGCGACCCTGGCTCGCTTACACACGCGCACGAGCATCGACAGGTACCGGCGGAACGTCGCCTCCCACTGCCGGGTCGTCCCTCGGCAGGCCTCCGCGGCCAGCTGCCGTTCCCGATCCCGGGTCAGGCCCTCGGCGAGCCACTCGTCGTCGTAGTGGTCCCAGTCGGCGGCGTTCCACCGCACATCCGTCTGCTCCTCGGCGGGAAGCTGCGCCAACGCTTCGACACTGTTCATCGCGAGGCTGGGCAGGGTGATCTGGCCATCGGTCTCGCGGTAGATCCGGTCCAACGCCGCGGCGTAGAACCGCTCGTCAGGATGTTCGGCGATGGTCGACCGGACGGCTTGCACCAGGGCGTCTACCAGCACGCGCTCGAAGCTCGCCCAGTCCAAGCCCACCGCCACCCCGCTATCCTGCCCGAAACGGCCGCTCCCCTCCCCGATGGCTGCCCCGCCAATCCCGTCCGGCCCGAGAACCGCCCGGGCCGAACCCGATGTTGGTAGCGCCCTGGCCTGGTCTTGCATCGCTCGGGATGCGGGCAGTAGGCGCGCGTGGAGTCAGTTAGCCGTTGGTCTTGGTGGCTGCGGGGACGCGGCCAAGGGCGCGGTCTTTGTGTCGGTAGGTCACGATGGCGACGACGACACCAATACCGCGTCAGAACGGCCCACTACCAGTGAAGACTCTGGCTCCACCAGGTGCGGCTGGAGTACTGAGCGGTTCAGCACCAGAACGCCTGACCCCCTGGTCGAATTGCGATGATTTTGCGGTCACCCGCGCGGCGCTCGGTCCACAGGAGCGTCGCGACGCTGAGCTGCACGGCTCGGCGGAGCGGGGATGATGCCGTCAGTACGAGTCGCGGCCGCCGCAGTCGCAGTCGCAGGCTTGGATTTGCGGCGGTGGAGCGTGAGAGTCATGACCAGCACGACCAGCGCTCCGACGATCAGCCCGAGGATCGCGCTGGCCACCGTGTTGACGAGCCAGCCGACGAGCCCGCCGAGAACACCCGTGGCGTCGTGGGCGGCCACCTCCACGTGGTGCACGGCCTCGTACAGGAAGTGCAGGTTCAGCTCGTTCGTGCCCAGCAGCAGGATGTGCCCGCCCACCCACAGCATCGCCGCGGTGCCGACCACCGTCAGCACGGTGAGGACTACCGGCATCGCCCTCACCAGACCGCGGCCGAACGTGGCGACGGCGCCGGTGAGCTACCCCCGCTTTCATGGAGCTTCTTGATCATGGTCTGATGGCCGTGGGGAGGAAGTTGTCCGTGGCAGCACCGAAGAAGTACCCCGATGA